>NZ_JBQEQC010000010.1:0-261210 GCF_052044195.1 Variovorax sp. 22077 | reverse complement strand
GCGCTCAAGCAATTCGTTGAAATCGACTGAAAAACGAGATGTCATATCGAATGTCCGGTTCTGGCCGCATTGTGCCGATGGAGATGGACCACGACTTCATTTCAGCAAGCGGTCGGCAACGAAGCCACCGCCACAAGCGCGACAGTAGAACCCGTGCACAAACTGCTCTAGCGGGGTCTTCTGCAGTTCTTCCTGTTTGCACTCGTCGGTGGCCACCTGGTCACGTCGCCGATAGCCCGCTCGCTCCTCCGTAAACAGAATGCTCGGGCTTGCCTTTCCGATGAGAAGAAGCTTTTCCACGACCCGTGCGTCACTATGGCACCGAGGGCAGACCTCCTCCGACTGATGCGAAGTAGACATAGAGTTCCTCTATTGACTGATGACGGCGAGAGACCGCTACCGGCCAAGAGCAGTCGGTCGACGCCACGTCACAAATTCGCCTAAGAGCGGACAGTCCGCAAGAACGAAACCGCGAGCCGCATGGACAAGTTCCAGTTTCTTCCGAGATTAAATGGACTCTTTTCCGAGGCGCGCACGCTGGTCGACCTGAACCTGATGAATGCCCGGTTGCCTCAGTTGGTCATGGGGCCGGGACATCCTCCGGAATCCGCTGTCACTGTAAAGCGCTGCACATTCTTTCGTTGCATGGTCGAAGGCAACTTTGCCAGCGCGTAGCGCTGGCAATGGTCCGGAGTGCGCGCGATCAGCGTCAGCCTCTTGCCGTCGTGGATCAATTGCTTGTGGCCGCAGATGTTCCAGAACGCGAAGGCGATGGCACCTTGCGGTGGATCGGCATCGGGTAGAGCTGCACCACGCCAGCATGGCCGGGCAGCCAGGCCGGATGCGCGTCCCGTGGTCGAACTGCTGGCCCGCATGGAGGCGCTGATTGCTAAGGGGACATCCCCTGCCTGATACGCCTGCCTGTCGTCTAAAACGCAAGGACGCGGAGCTAGAGATCTTCGGCGGAGCCGCTATCGCTATCCCTCATTTCCGCCAGCAGCCAATCCCTGAACGCCTTCACCTTCCGCTGATGGATCGCCTCCGTTGGATACACCAGGTAGAAGCTGGAATAGGCCTTCAGCGTCTGCTTGAATGGCCTCACCAGACGGCCTGCGGCGAGGTCATCAGCAACGAGCATGGTGCGGCCCAGGGCAACGCCTTCGCCCTGCACGGCGGCCTGCACCGCAAAGGTATAGGAGTCGAACGTCAGGCCAGCGCGAGGGTTGACGCCTTCGATGCCGACGGCTGAGAGCCAGTCGGCCCAGGCGATCGGGTAGCCGTCGCGGATGAGCGTGTGGTGGCGCAGATCGGCGGGGTTGCGTAGCGCACGCGGGCCTTTGAGCAAACCGGGGCTACAGACGGGGAAGACCTCTTCGTCGGCGAGCCACTCGGTCGTCAGGCCCGGGTAGTTGCCTTGGCCATAACGGATGGCAACGTCGATGCCGTCGCTATGAAAATTCGCCAGGCGGCCCGTGGTGGAAACGCGCACGTCGACGTCCACGTTGGCCCGGTGGAACCTGTACAGGCGCGGCACCAGCCAGCGGCCCGCGAAGCCGTCTGAGGTGCTGACATTGAGAGTGCTGCCGGACTGGCGCGCCGTGGCGGCCGCTGTGGCGGCAGCGAGTTGACCCAGCATTTCGCGCACGGCCTTGGCGTAGGGCTCGCCCGTCTCGGTGAGGCGCACGGAGCGCGTGACCCGTTCGAAGAGTTGCACGCCGATTTGCTCTTCCAGGTGCTTCACCGCGCGGCTGATGGCGCCTGGCGTGAGGTGCAGCTCCTCGGCCGCCTTGGTGAAGCTCCGCAGCCGGGCCGCGGCCTCAAAACATGGCAGGGCGGTGAGCGGCGGCAGCTTGCCGGGCGAAGCGGTCACGTCGGGCATGGTTGAATATTTCTCACAAGTCGTTGCTAAAGTATGGTTTGTCACTGGGGGTGGCACTGCACAGAATGTCCTTCATTCATGAGTGCAGATCAAGGACAGAACATGAGCAACACCGGCAGTCATCCCGTCACCGTGGTCATCACCTGTGCCATCCGACCCGACAAGCTGGAGGTAGCCCGGCAGGAGCTGAAGGCCGTCATTCGGCAGGTCATGGCGCTCGAGCCCGCCTGCAAGGGCATCCGCGTGCTCGAGGCGACGGATGCCCCACACCGCTGGCTGATCGTCGAGCAGTGGGACAACGAGGAGGTATTCAGCGGTCCGCACATGCAGCAGCCGCACATGCGGGCCTTCATGAAAACGGCCGAGACCTTCCTTGACGGCAAGGCCGATTTCGAGTTCTGGCACGAGACGTTTGCCGCCTGAGGAGACCACCATGCAACCAACCATCCTGCAATGCCGCTGTGGCCAGGTGCAACTGCACTTGAGCGAGGCACCGATCGCGCAGTTCTACTGCCACTGCGGCGATTGCCGCGCCGTGACAGGTGGCGGGTATTCACCACTGGCGCTTTTCCCGGCCGCCAGCGTCAAGCTCGCCGGCGGCAACACCACGACCTGGACGTATCGGACCATGCCGCGGACCCGTTGCGCCCACTGCGGCACGCTGCTGTTCGGCGGATCCCCGGGCATGAATATGCGCGGTGTGTGCGGCTTCCTGCTGCCGGCCGACCTCTTCAAGCCGACCTTCCACATCCGCTGCCAGCATGCGGTAATGCCGGTGAAGGATGATCTACCGCACTTCAAGGACGTGCCGGCTGCTTTTGGGGGTGACGACGAGGCGGTGGGTTGGTAGAGATCTGGGGTACGCCTACTCTCACTGACTGGCTGGTCGTGAGCAAAATGGCGGGGTCAGAGTCCGAAGAGGCCGTTATTACCTTCAGCGCCAAATCCGAGCGGACGAGCGATGCGCAGCCGAATGCCCGGAGCTCCGCCGGCAGGTTTGCCGACCTGAGGGAACGTCTGCTTGAGAGCGTCGGATTCAACGCCGGGAACGACAGCAGCGGGCTTGAAGCGCCTGGTAGTCGACAGGCGAAGGTCGGCCAGAAGCTGCCGCTCGACCGCGAGGCCCAGTTCGCTCGGAAGCCGACACTCGTTGGGCTCGCACGTCACCGGCTGAATCCAGCGTCAAAATGATAGGAAGCGCCGGTGCGCGAGTGCTTCGGCTGCGACCCGTCGATATGAGGCGATGTGCGTGCCGAATCCGCCAGCGGCCTCAGGCTTACTCCATCGACTTCGCCGCACGCCGCACGATGGCTGCGAAAGCGGCGGTCGTTGGTGTGCGCACCTGACCTTCGGGCCATAGCAGGCCCGGTGTGCGCTGCAGCGAAGGGCCTTCCAGCGGGACGGCGACCAGGCCGAGGTGATCTGCCAAGGCGCTGCGCGAGACGATCGTCGCCATGGGCGCCTCCTGCACGAGCGCAAGCATTCCTGCAATGGAGGATGTCTCCACCACGACGTGCGGCTGTGCACCGGCCGCGCGAAGTGCCTCATCGATTTGCATGCGGGTCGTGTACTTGCGCGCCGGCAGGGCTAGATCGCGTCCGTGCAGTTCGATCATGCGAAGACGCCTGCGCCTGGCGAACGGATGTTGTTGGTTCACTGCGACCACCATTTCTTCCGAATAGAGCGGCTCGAACAGGAGGCCTTCGAGTTCGAACGGCCTGTACGCGAGGATCAGGTCCAGGCGCCCCGCACTCATGTCGACGATCAGGCTGTCGACCGTGTTTTCTTCGACCACCAGCCGCATCGAAGGATGTGCATGGGAAAAGAGCGCGAGGCACTTCGGCACCAGGCCCATGTTCAGCGTCATGGTCGTGCCGAGCGAGAGCGTTCCCTCGAACGCCTTCTCGGGCGCGCCGATCAGGGCAATGCCGACGTCAATCTCCGCGAGCGCCTTCGCCGCCTGCGGCAGGAACAGTTCGCCGGCGGCCGTGAGCGTGACACGGCGCGCGCTGCGATCGAAGAGCTGCTGGCCCAGTTCGCTCTCGAGCTGGCTGATCTGGTGCGACAGCGTCGACTGGGTGACGTGGAGCTGCACGGCGGCCTGCGTGAAACTGAGGCGCTCGGCCAGTGCAAGGAAATAGCGTAGATGTCGGAGTTCCATGCGTCTCAACCTGGCGGTCGCACGAATCGATGCCGTCGATCATAACGACCGAAATTTGTCATTTGTCTCGCGGCGCGGTGCTCGCCTATCTTCGACGCTCCATACAGACAACGAGACAAGCCCATGCGACGCATATCCACCGCACTCCTGGCGGCCCTGACACTCTGCACGGCCATCGCCCATGCCCAAACGGAAAGCTGGCCGAGCCGCACCGTCAGGCTGGTCGTTCCCTACCCGCCCGGCGGCACCACCGACTACGCGGCGCGCCAGATCGCACAGGCCCTCACGGTGCAGACGGGCAAGACCTTCTACGTCGAGAACAAGGCCGGAGCCAGCGGCACGATCGGCTCGGACCTGGTGGCCAAGTCGGCGCCCGACGGCAATACCTTCCTCATCAACGACACCACCTACGCCATGCTTCCGCATCTGTTCAGGAAGCTGCCGTGGGACCACGCGAACGGCCTGGTGCCTGTCACGAACATCGTCGATACGCCGCTGGTCGTGCTGGTAGGCACGGTCTCGCCGTACAAGACCATCAAGGACCTCATCGACGCTGCACGCCGCAACCCCGGCCAGCTGACCTTCGGCTCCGGCGGGATGGGAAGCTCCACACACCTCGGCGGAGAACTGCTCAAACAGAACGCGCAGCTCACGCTGACGCACGTCCCTTACAAGGGCGCGGGCGAAGCGCTGCTCGGCGTGGTGTCCGGCCAGGTCGATGTGCTGGTGACCGCATCGCCGACCGCGATCGCGCAGGTCAAGGGCGCGAAGGTGCGGGCGCTGCTGGTGACGGCGCCGCAGAGAATCGCCGCGCTTCCGGATACGCCCACCAGCGCCGAAGCGGGCCTGAAGGACTTCACCGCGACCAACTGGTTCGGCGTCGCCGCACCGAAGGGCACGCCCCAGCCGGTCATCGAGAAGATGCAGGCCGAGATCAAGCGTGCACTGCAGTCGCCCGAATTGCGCGCGCGCTTCGGCGAGCAAGGCGCGACGGTCGGCGGCATGACGCCGGCCGCTTTCCAGGATTTCGTGCGCAGCCAGACGCAGGCCTGGGGCCGCGTCGTCAAGGCTGCGGGCGTCCAGCCGGAATAACGCCGCATCAGGAACCAGGCCCATGTGGAACCTCAGCTTCACGCCTCCGGAAATCATCGAAGCGAAAGTGCTCACGACGATGCCGGCGGACCTTCGCCGCGCCGGGCCGAACGCTTGGGGCGAAGCGAACAAGCCGGGGCAGCCGGTCGACAGCTTCCTCGAAGGACCGGTGTTCGATTCGCTGGGCAACCTGTACGTGACGGACATTCCCTCGGGCAGGATCCTGTGCATCACACCCCGGCTCGATTGGCGCGTGGTGGCCGAGTACGACGGCTGGCCCAACGGTATGGCGATGCATGCGGACGGGAGCCTCTGGATCGCCGACTACAGGCGCGGCATCCTCAGGCTCGACCCCGCCGCCGGCCGTGTCGAACCCGTGCTGGCCCACCGCAATAGCGAATCCTTCAAGGGCGTCAACGACCTCGTCTTCGATGCGAAGGGCAGCCTCTATTTCACGGACCAGGGCCAGACGGGCCTGCACGATCCCACCGGCCGGGTCTACCGCCTGGGCCAGGACGGCCGGCTCGACCTCCTGCTCGCGAACGTTCCCAGCCCCAACGGCATTGCGCTCGACTCCTCGGGCCATGTGTTGTTCGTCGCGGTCACGCGCGGCAACCAGGTCTGGCGCGCGCCGATCATGCGCGACGGCAGCCTCACGAAGGTGGCCGCCTTCCAGAACTTCTTCGGCACCAGCGGGCCCGACGGCCTCGCCGCCACCGCGCAAGGCGGGCTCGTGGTGGCGCACGCGAGCCTCGGCGCCGCGTTCGTGCTGAATGCAGCCGGCGAAGTCACCCATCTCGTGCGCAGCCCGGGCGGCAAGACCGTCACCAACCTGGTCTTCCGGCCCGGGAGCAACACGCTGGTGATGACGGAGTCGTCCACTGGCGCGATCCTGGAAGCACAACTTCCCGCCGCCGGCCCGGGCCAGGCCTCTTTCAAGTGACCGCATCGGCGGCGGCAACGCACGGCCTTCGTGCGCAGAGATTCTTCGATTCACCTCTTCGGGAACATCACATGACGAACAACGAGCTTTACGAAAAGGGAACGAAGCGCAGGCGCCTCGTCCTGGGCGACGCGCACGTGGACCGGGCCGGCGCGGCAACGACCGACGTGACGCGCGACTTCCAGGACCTGATCGTGCGCTACGGCTGGGGCGAGGTCTGGACGAGGCCCGACCTGGGCCTTCGGGAGCGCCGCATCCTCGTCATGGGCACGATGATCGCGCTCGGACGCTGGGACGAACTGCGGCTGCATCTGCGCGCGGCGCTGCAGAGCCAGATGTCGCTGTGCGACATCAAGGAGGTGCTGCTGCAGCAGGCAATCTATTGCGGCATTCCGGCGGCCAACACGGCCTATCACCAGCTGTCGGCGGTCCTTGCGGAACTCGCCGCCGAAGGCACCGAGATCAATCGCGCGCCAACGGCCGCGGCCGAAGCCTGAAGAAGATTCAAGCCATGACTTTCCATCGCACTTTCACACGCCGTGTTCTGGCCTCGCTGGCCCTCTCAACGGCAGGCGCCGCGCTCCTCCCGCTCGCGGCCGCAGCCGAGCAATGGCCCGCGAAGCCGATCCGCCTGATCGTTCCCTACTCCGCAGGCGGCGGCGCCGACAACGCGGCGCGGATCCTTGCCCAGCGCCTCGGTGCCGCGCTGCGCACGCAGGTCGTCGTCGACAACCGGCCGGGCGCCAGCGGCATCATCGGCGCGCAGGCAGTCGCGAAGGCCGATCCCGACGGCTATACCGTGCTGTACGACGCGTCGACGTTCGCGGTGAATCCGCTGTTGCGCAAGATGCCTTTCGATGCGGCGACAGATCTGGTGCCGGTGTCGCTCGCACTGACCGTCCCCAACGTCCTGGTGGTGCCACCCAATTCGCCCGACGCCGACTTCAAGGCCTTCGTTGCGCGTGCACGCGCCCAACCTGGCAAGGTCTCGTTCGCGTCGTACGGCGCCGGCAGCCCGGCCCACCTCGCGAGCGAGTTGCTCAACCGGGAGGCGCGCACCGGCGGGCTGCACGTGCCTTACAAGGGAGGCGCACCGGCGATCGCCGATGTCATGGGCGGCCACGTGGATGCCTACTTCGCCAACGCCGGCTCGGCCCTGGGCTACCTGCAGTCAGGGCAGCTGCGCGCGTTGGCGGTCACCTCCACCCGGCGCATGGCCGCGCTGCCACAGGTGCCCACCATCGCGGAAAGCGGCATTCCGAACTTCGAAGTCCTCGAGTGGAACGGCTTCTTCGTCCCCAAGGGCACGCCCCGGCCGATCGTCGAGCGCCTCTCCGCCGAAGTCCAGGCCGCCGTGCGAGACCCTCAGACGCGCGCACGGCTGGTCGCGCTGGGTGCCGACCCGGTGGGTGGCTCGCCAGCCGAATTCGCCACCTTCATCGCCGGCGAGTCCCGGAGCTGGGCACAACTGATCAAGGCCAACAAGATCGTCGCCGAGTGAGCCGCGTGCGTCGCGGCCGCCTTTGCGAGTCATGCCCGAGCCTGTATGGTTGACGCCATGGATCTGCGCCAGCTTCGCTATTTCGTCACCGTCGCCGAAGAGCTGAACTTCAGCCGCGCGGCCGTGCGCCTGCACATGAGCCAGCCGCCCTTGTCCCATCAGATCAAGGCGCTGGAGGAAGAGCTCGGCGTGCTCCTGCTTTTTCGCAACCGCCGCGAGGTGCGGCTCACCGATGCCGGACGCGCGTTCCTGCGCGACGCGCGCCAGCTGCTTGACCAGGCGCAGGCAGCAACGCAGAGGGCCAAGCTCGCGGCGCAGGGCGATGGCGGGACACTGCGCGTGGGCATGGCCACCTCGGCCATCGACCATGTGATGCCGGACTTCATCCACAGGCTTCGATCCTGCCTGCCGACGGTCCAGTTGCTGGTGACCGACATGGGCTCGCAGGAACAGGTGCGCGCCGTCGCTGCCGACAAGCTGGACCTGGGCTTCGTGCACGCACGCACGAGCACGCGCGGCCTGGCCCGCCAGCTTCTCTACACCGAGGGCTTCGCGCTCGTGATGCCGCTGGCCCACCCGCTGGCCGCGCGCGAGTCGCTGGCGCTCCGGGACTTCGCCGAGGAGCCGATGATCAGCTTCTCGCGCGAGCACAAGTCCGCCTTGTTCGACTCGCTCGTCGCCGCCTGCATGCAGGCCGGTTTCAGCCCCAGGCTGCTTCACGTGGCTCGCCATCCGATGAGCATGTTCCAGATGGTGCGCCACGGCCTCGGCGTGGCCCTCGTGCCCGCCTCGTATGCAGAGACGAGCGGAGAGGGGCTGCGGGTGCTGGCGCTGCCGCCGTCGGCCGGCACGCTGCAGATCGATGTGGTCTGGCGCGAGAACAACGAAAGCGAACTGCTGGAGTGTGTGCACAACGAGGTGCTGTCGAACTGGAGCGTCGGCGAACCGGCCGTCCGGCCCGGCCTCTAAACAGACTCCGGGATCTCACCCGCGGCAAGGGTCCAGGCCCGCATCCGCAAGCGGACCGGCAGCCTCGTGCGAACGAAGGAACTGCATGAAGCGGCGCGCGGCCTCGGGTTCGGCCGCTCCAGCCGGCATGCCCGCGCCGATCACAGTGACATGCTGCAGATCATCGGGCAGCGCACCTGCGAAGCGCACACCCGGCTGACCAAGGATCTCGCTGATCTGCTGGAAGCCCAACTCCGCGTCGCCCCGCGCCACGGCGGCGGCGACTGGTTCGTCGCGCACCTGCAGCACGCGCACCTGCGCCGGCTCGATGCCGAGCTTGCCGAACAGCTCCTGAGAAATATAGATGCCGCTACCTGCCTGCGAATAGGCAACACCGCGCGCCTGCACTATCGCACGGCGCAGCGCCTGCGCGCTGCCGATGTCCACGGGCGGCTGGTCCTGCGCCACGCAGGCGCCGACGCGCGAGCGCATCACGTCCGTGCGAGAACCCTCTTCCACACGGCCGGCCTGCACCTGTTGTGCCAGCAGTGCCGCGGGAAGCAGCACGACGTCCGCCGCTTCGCCCCGCTCCAGCCGCTGCACCAGCGCCTGGGGCGATGGGCCACCCGCCGGCCCCCAGCACCACTCCACGCGGACATGGGCGGCCTGCTCGAACAAAGCACCCACCGCATAGAGAGGAGCCTGGAAGGCCTGCGGGGCCAGTACACGGATCGCGACGTTCATGGGAGTTCCCCGGTTCGTCCGCTTGTGCGCGGACAGGTCGTTTCGAGCAGGCGGCAAGGAGCAAGGCCCGTCGCCACGCGCGCCCCGTTCATTCCAGCGTGATGCCTGTTTCCTGCGTAATGGCCGCCCATTCCCGGCGCTGCCCGGCAAGCACGGCCGCGAAGTCGATGCCGGCGGGGGCGGGATCCATGCCGGCCGTGCGGATGGATCCGGCCATCTGGGGGCTGGCGATCGCCTGGGCAAGCGCGGCGCGCAATACCTTCAGCACAGGTGCGGGTGTATGCGCCGGGGCCATGAGCCCGTACCAGTTGAGCGACGGCACGCCCTGGACACCGCTTTCCTCGAGGGTGGGCACCTCCGGAAACTCGGCCAGCCGCGTCTTGCCGGTCACCGCGAGCGCGCGAAGCATGTTCTTGCGCACCAGCGGCAACAACACCGCCCTGTTGGTCACGACCATCGAAAGGTGGCCGCCAAGTGCATCCTGGATAGCCGGGGTGGCGCCCTTGTAGGGCACGAAAGTGATGTCTGCGCCGGTGCGCCGCTTGAACATCTCGATCACGAAGTGCGGCCCGATACCGGGTGCGGAGCCCGCGCTGAGCCTGCCGGGATTGCGCCTGCTGTAGCGCACCAGTTCCTGAACGCTGCCGGCGGGCACGCCCGGATGGTCGGCCATGATCATCGGATCGCTGGCGAGCGCGCCGACCGCCTCGAAGCCGGCCACTGGGTCGTAGTCCAGCTTCGGGTAGACCGCCGGCACCACCACGTTGAGGTTGGTGCCGCCCATCATCAGCGTGTAGCCGTTCGCCTGCGAGGAAGCCACGGCCTTCGAGCCGATGCGGCCGCCCGCGCCGCCGATGTTGGTCACGACCACGGGCTGCCCGAGGCTCACCGAGAGCGCGGTCGCAATCAGCCGCGCGGCCACGTCGTTCGGGCCGCCGGGTGCGAAGGGCACGACCAGCTTGATCGGCTGCGAGGGATAGGCCTCTGCCGCGAGCGCGCCACGCGGCCACAGCAGGGGCATTGCCGTGGGGGCGAGCAGCATCCTGAGCATGGATCTGCGGTCGCAGGGCGACATGAGCGCAGGGGCCGGTTTCATGTTGTCGTGATCCTTCGGGCGTCCGTGCCGTATCCGGCCCAAGGAGAAATCTAGGCAGGCTGCCGGGATGCGTCCAATACCTTGGGCGAAACACTGTCATCGCGATCGCGAATAAGTCTGCGGCGGCCCGGCAGCGCTCACCGCGGCTCGAGCAGCCCGAGCAGCATGTCGGCCAGGGCCTGCGGCGCGTCGATCATCGGATCGTGGCCGCAGTCGGCCATCACGGCGGTCTGCCAGCCTGCATCGGCGCGGCAGCGCTCGAGCGCGGCGTCGAACAGTGGCTGCGGGAACAACGGCGTGCGCACATAGAGCTTGCGCGCGATACGCTCCCGCGCGCCCGTCAGTTCGACGGGTTGCATCGACACGCCGATCGGCTGCGGCGTGATCTTCGAATCGAGCCAGCGCGCGTCCTCGGCGCTCTGGATCCTCAGCGCGGTGCTCGTAGGCCCCGGACGGGAGAGTTCGCCGCGCGCCTGCGCCTCCAGCACCGCAGCCTTCTGAGCATCGTTGAGCAGGTCGAAGCCTCGCTGGCCGTTCTCGGGCAGGAAGGCGTCGACGAAGGCGATGGCCGAGAGACGATCCTCCAGCGACTCGGCCGCCGCCGAGGCAACCCAGCCCGCATACGAGTGCGCGACCAGCACGGCGCTGCGCAGGTCCTCCCAGCGGAAAAGATTGACGACGTCGCGCACATGGGTCTGCAGCGTGATGTCGGCGCTCATCAGGTGCGAGCGGTCGGCCAGCCCGGTGAGCGACGGCGCATAGACACGGTGGCCGCGCCGCGTGAGCAAGGCCGCGAGCTTCTGCCAAGCCCAGCCGCCATGCCCGGAGCCGGCAACGAGTACGAAGGGTTGAAGGGATGTGTTCAAGACGAGTTCTCCTGTGGGTAGACGCCGGCGCGACATGCGCCGGACGAGGGAATCAGAACGAAAGACCCTCTCCGCGCCGCAGCGCCAGCCCGGTGGGAGGCGACTTCGACTGCAGCCATGGCAGGTCGAACGGCAGGCGTCCGGTGGGCGTGTGCCGGCCGGAGAGCAAGTCGAAAAGAGCCTGCTCCTGCACGCCGAAATGCAGGACGATGCCGGCGACCAGCGGCTCGAGGGCGCCAAGGTCCGCAGGGCGATCCATGTAGACGCTGGCCACCGTGGGCACCTGCGCCGCGATCACACGCACGCGCTCCAGATCGGCATCGCCGGCGAGCCAGCCCGTGCGCCCCTCGCGGTAGCGGCTGCCGAAAAAATGCCGCGGATGCAGCAGTTCGTGGGGCGTGCGCAGGCCGACGATGGCGAGATCGGCGTCGCCCGGACGCTCAGCCACCGTGAAGCCGGCAGCCCAGGCCGCCTGGGCATCGATGCCTTCGAGGAACAGCTTCTTCCCGCGCGCGAGCGGCACGCAGCCTGCGTTCTTCGCGACGACCAGTGAGCTGCGTTGCGCATCAAGCGCCATCGCCTTCAGTCCGGGCCGGCCGACGACGCGAGCCGCCGCGTCCTCATCGACGTAGGGGTTCTCGAAAAGACCCAGGCTGAATTTCTGCACCAAGATGCGCCGGACGGCCTGGTCGATCAGCGACTGCGCCAGCAGCCCGTCGCGCACCGCGGAGACGATCCAGCGCGGATCGTCCGCGCCGCCGAACTGGTCGACACCGGCCTGGACCGCCTTGGCGAAGCGCCCGGGCCTGTCCAGGTGCTCCACGCCCCATGGCATGGCGATGTCGGCGGGGCCGGGGCGCAGGCCATCCTGGGCGCCCTCGATGCACGCGCGCGTGCAGTCGTCGGTGACGTGCCAGTCGGAGATCACGACACCGTCGAAGCCGAAGCGTCCGCGCAGCACGTCGGTGACCATCTGCCGGTTGAAGCTCATGCCCACCTGTTCGATGTCGCCCGCGACATCCGGCACCCGGAGCCCGGGGGGCGGCATGCCGTAGGAAGGCATCACGCCTCCGACCCCCACCTCGAAGGCGCCGGCGAAGGCGCGGATATGGTTCTCGATGCCGTCGCTGCGCAGATCCAGCAGCCGACCGTAGTGGTTGTGCGCGTCGAAGCCCTCGGGGCTGGTCGCACCGTAGCCCACCCAATGTTTGACCACGGAAACCACGCTCTGCGGACCGAGCCCGTCCATGCCGCCCTGCATGCCGGCCACGTAGGCCTGCACGAGCGATCGCACGTCTTCGGGCGAACTGCCGAAGCAGCCGTTGCAGCGGTGCCAGCGCGGCTGCAGCGCGAGGTCCGCCATCGGCGACAAAGCCATGCGTACGCCGACCGCGCGATACTCCTCGCGCACGCCGTCGGCAAACGCGCGCACCAGCTCCGCGTTGCCCGCCGCGCCGAAGCCCGGCGCATCGGGCCATTGTGTGAATCCGCCGGCCGCGACGCTCACGCCCTGCGAATGGCTGAAATGGCTGCGCGGATCGGAGGAAAGAATCACCGGAATGCCGAGCCGGCCCTCTTCGGCCAGCGCCTGCAGCGTGTTGGCCTGACGCGCGAGCTCCGCGGGCGGTGCCTGCAGGCGGTTGAGGAAAGCTCCCACATGCCGCTGCAGGACCAGCTCGCGCATCGAGGCGAAGTCCCAGGCCGAGCCGGCACCGGGAATCGCCGCTGCCTGCGTCGTCGGCGGATTCGCATGGAGCATCGCGCCGACCTTCTCCTGGAGGGTCATTCGGCCGAGAAGATCGACGGCTCTTTCCTGCGGCGTTAGCCGCCAGTCCTCGTAGGGATCGAGCCGGCCATCGCCGTTGTGGTCCTTGAAGAGAAGTCCGTCGACCCGAAGCTGCCCGATGCTGCGCGCGCAAAGTTCAGGCTGCATGGGGCGCTGGCTCCTTCCTCATCGCATCACCTGGACGAATGCATGAAAAGACAGAGAACGCATCGGCTGCACGCACACCTCAGAACTTGTGGCTGATGCCGAATTCCGTGCCGCGCGACCTCTTGCCCGGCGACGCGGCGGGCGGCGTGCCGACCGCGAAGTTGGCGTCGCCCTTGTTCGAGATGGCCGCGTACGTCGCATAGAGCGTCGTCCGTTTGGACAGGTCGTATGCGTAGCCGATCGCCACCTGGGTGGCATCGTTGCGGTCCAGCAATGCCTTGCCGAGGACGCCTGAGGTGTCGGCCCTGGTGTAGTTGAGCTTGATCTTGTGAAGCCCGGCCACCGTGACCACCGTGCCGACCTGCGTCACCAGCCGCGAGGCGCCGAGGTAGGCATTGCGTACCACCGAGCCGTAGAACTTCGCCGGGCCCCATTCATAGCTACCGGCCATGGAACTGCGCCTGAGCGTGTTGCCGCCGATGCCGTCGAACAGGCCATAGGCCGCCGTCACGTGCACCAGCCCCTGCGCGTAGCCGATGCGACCACCGCGGTACTTCTTGGACGGCGCGCCCTCGCCCACCGCGACCGCGAGCTGCCCGTAGAAGCCGCCGAGCGTGTTCGGCGTGAGGTACTCGACCATGTTGTCGGCGCGCGCCCAGACACCGGTCGCGTCGATGCCGCTGCCGAAGACGCCGGTCGCCGTCGAATAGAACTTGCCCTGGTCGGCGAGCCCGCTGACGCCGAAGGTATCGAACTCGCCGAAGCCCGTGTACGAGGGCGTGAGGTCGTGGCCCAGCCGCACCTCGCCGAACGGACCCGAGAGGCTTACCGTCGAGCGGCGATTGAAGAAACGCGCGGCGTTGGTCGTACCGTCGTCGAAGTTCACGGTGCTCTCCAGCCATGCGCTGGCTGCGTAGCCGCCGCCCAGATCCTCCACGACGCGAAAGCCGAGGCGGCTTGCCGCCGCACCGCCGCTTGACAGGCTGGTGACCGTCCCGGGGCCGTTGGTGACGCGGCGCACGCTCAGGTCCGCGACGCCGAACACCGTGGCGGTGGACTGCGCATTGGCGCAGTTGGCCGTCGCCGCGAGGGCGATGCAGAGGGCGATTCGATGGGGGTTCAAGGATGTCTCCTGGTGTAGTGGTTTGGAATCGGATCTGGATTAGTCCGGCACCTGTAAATCCCCGGTGCGCTCGCGATGCCGTCGCGGTTCATGGGTGCCTCTCGTTGCAGGATTTCGGGGCGCAACGATCCAAGCGGCGCGCTGTGCGAGCCGCTGAATCGACTTCAGTTGGATGGAAGCGGGACCTAGAGCTCGATGCGCTGTTCGGTCGATGGATCGAAGAGCGAGGCGCTCGCCAGGTCCGGGCGCACACGGATCTGCTCGCCCGCGTGGCGCATCGGCTTGGGCGGCAGGCGGATGCCGATGCGCTGGCCGTTCATTTCGGCGAAGCCGAAGGTGTCGGCACCGGTCGGCTCCACCAGCTGGAGCGTGACCGCCAGTGCGCCAGACTCGCTTTCCTCCGTGAGCCGCCAATGCTCCGGCCGCAGCCCGAGCACCGCCTCGCGTTCCCCTGTGGCCGCATGCCCAGCCGGTGCCAGAGGCAGTCGCACGGACGAATCGCCACTGCGCAGCTCCGCCATCCAATGTCCCGATTCGGCGCGCAGCCTGACCGGCAGCAGGTTCATCGTCGGCGAGCCTATGAACGCGGCCACGTACAGGTTCGCGGGCCGCTCGTAGATGTCCTGCGGCGTGCCCAGCTGCTGCACGCGGCCATCCTTCATCACCGCGATGCGGTCGCCCAGGGTCATCGCCTCGACCTGGTCGTGGGTCACATAGACGATGGTGCTCTTCAGCCGCTGGTGCAGCGCCTTGATCTCGGCGCGCATCTCGACGCGCAGCTTGGCGTCCAGGTTGGACAGCGGCTCGTCGAAGAGAAACACCTTGGGATTGCGTGCCAGGGCCCGCCCCATCGCCACGCGCTGGCGCTGGCCGCCGGAGAGCTGCGCGGGCCGGCGATCGAGCAGGTGGCCAATCTGAAGGGTCCCGGCCACGCGCTCGACCACGGCGTCCCGCTCGGCCTTGTGCACCTTGCGCATCTCCATCGCGAAGGCAATGTTCTCGCCGACGGTCATGCTCGGGTACAGCGCATAGCTCTGGAACACCATGGCAATGTCGCGGTCCTTCGGCCCCACGTCGTTGACCACACGGCCATCGATCGCGATCTCGCCCTCGCTGATGCCGTCCAGCCCGGCGATCATCGACAGCAGCGTGCTCTTGCCGCAGCCGGACGGTCCCACCAGGATCAGGAACTCGCCATCGGCGACTTCGATGTCGATGCCGTGCAGCACGGTCACCGAACCGTAGCGTCTGCGCACATTGCGAATGCTCACGCTGGCCATGGATTTGGCTCCTTCTTTTTCTTCAGGTTTGGATCGGTCAGCCCTTGACCGCGCCCGCGGTCAGCCCGCGCACGAAGTACTTGCCGGCCAGCATGTACAGCACCATGGTCGGCGCGCCGGCGATGATCGCAGCGGCCATGTAGGCGTTGTAGCGGGGCACGTCTTCCTGCACGTTGGTCAGGTTGTTGAGCCCCACGGTCACGAGCTGCTGGTCGCTCGGCGCGAGCACTAGCGCGAAGATGAAGTCGTTCCAGATCGCGGTGAACTGCATGATGCCCACCACCACCAGGATCGGCTTGGCCGTGGGCAGCACCACGCGCCGGAAGATCGTCCACAGGCCCGCGCCGTCGATGCGCGCGGCCTTGATCAATTCTCCGGGGAAGCCCACGAAGTAGTTGCGGAAGTACAGCGCAACCGGCACGCTGTAGATCGTGTGCACCACCACCAGGCCGAACAGCGACTGCGACAGGTGAAGCCTCGCGAACACCATCGACAGCGGGAAGACGAACAGCGCCGCGGGCATGAACACGCCGAACATCAGCAGGAACAGCGCGCCCTCGGCGCCGCGGAAGCGCCACTTGGCCAGCACGTAGCCGTTGAAGCAGCCCCACAGCGTGGAGATCACCGTGGAGGGGACCACCACGATCAGCGAGTCGAAGAAATAGCGCGACAGGCCAGTGCACTGCTCGGCACCGGTGCAAGCCGTGGCCCAGGCCTCGATCCACGGCTCGATGGTCCAGCGCTGGGGCAGCCCCAGTACGTTGCCGGCCTGCAGCTCGGCCAGCGGCTTGAGCGAATTGACCACGGCGAACCACGCGGGCAGCGCATAGAACGCAACCGCGAGAAGCAATCCCAGGTAGACGAGCACGCGGCCCGCCCCGAGCCGTTCGCCCGGCATGCGATCCCGCTGCGCAGGACGGCGCAGGAATGAAGGAATAGCCATGGTCAGTCTCCGCGATGCTTCTTCAGCTCGCTCAGGATGTAGGGCACGGCCACCATCGCGCAGGTGAACAGCAGCACCATGGCCGAGGCGGACCCCAGGCCCATCTGGTCGCGCCGGAAGAAGCGGTCGAACACGTAGAAGGCCGGCAGCACGCTGCTCTGGCCGGGTCCGCCTTGCGTCAGCACGACCACTAGGTCGAAGGTGCGCAGCGCCGCGGGCAGCAGGATCAGCGCGGCGCTGAACACCGTGGGCCTCAGCGCCGGCAGCACCACGCGCCAGTAGATGCGCGGCAGGCTGGCGCCGTCGATCATCGCGGCCTTGAAGACCGACTCGTCGATGCTGCGCAGGCCGGCGATGAACATCGACATCACGAAGCCGGTGCTGTGCCACACGGCAACGATCACCAGCGCGAAGATCGAGTACCTGGGCTGGACGATCCAGTCGAACAGCGCGTTCTCGAAGCCTATGCCGTGCAGCCACTTTTCGATGCCGGTGTCGGGCGACAGCAGCCAGCGCCAGATCGTGCCCGCGACGATCCAGCTCAGCGCCAGCGGATACAGGATGACGGTGCGGATGCCGTTCTCCAGTCGCACCTTCTGGTCGAGCAGGATCGCGAGGAAGCAGCCCAGCACCAGCGGCAGGCCCACGACCAGCGGCAGGTAGAGGGCCAGGTTCCACAGGGCGCGCCACCAGTTGTCGTCGGTGAAGAGCCGCCGGTACTGGTCCAGGCCCACCCAATTCCAGCTAATCGCGCCCGCGGAATCGGTGAACGAGACTGCCGCGACCCAGGCGGTCAGGCCGTAGAAGAAGAGCAGGCTCACGGCCAGGGCTGGAGAGATGGCCAGTTGCGGCAGCCATCGTTCGAACCGGTCGGCGAGGCGGCGCACTTCAGGATGGACGGACGCGCCCGTCGAAGAGGATGTGGTCACGTTGCGTTCCCGTGGGCGGCCTCAGTTCGACCTGGCGGCCGAAGCCATCTTCGCGGCGGCCTGCTGGGCCGTCATGTCGGGGTCGTTCCAGAAGCCGAGCACCACGTCGCGCCAGGCTCCCAGCCGGGCGGGCGTCTGCATCAGGTTGGGCGATGCTGCAACCGTTCCGTCCTTGGCGCCGGCAACGAAATCGGCATAGCTCTGGCGGGCGCATTCGTCGAAGCCAGACACGTCCGCATCCGTTCGGGCCGGCACCGAGCCCTTGGCCTGGCTGAACGCAACCTGGGCGTCGCGGTCCATGAACACTTCGGCAAGGTCCAGCTGCGCCTTCGAGGACTTCTGCTGCTTGAAGAAGAGAAACGCGTCCGAGGTGAACAGATGGTTGCGGCCGCTGCCCGGTACGACCGCGCAGAGGTAGTCCACGCCGGGCTTCTTGCCGGCGATGTTGAATTCGCCCTTGGCGAAATCACCCATCACCTGCGCCAGCGCCCGCCCCTGGATGACCATCTGTGTCGCCTCGTTCCATTTGCGCGTCGGCGCGCTGCGGTCCACGTAGCCGCGCAGCCTGCGCATCACTTCGAAGGCCTTCACCACGCCCGGGCCCTTGAGCTGGGCGTCGTCGAGGTCGTAGAAGGCCCGGCGGAACTCGTCGGGCTTCATCGTCGTGAAGGCCACCTGCATGAAGGTGAAGTTCACCCAGATGTCATCGCCCATCGCCAGCGGCACCATGCCCGCGGCTTTGGCCTTGTCGGCCAGCGCGAAGAACTCGTCCCAGGTCTTCGGCGCGGAGGTCGCACCGAGCTTTTTCAGGGCCTCGGCGTTGATCCACATGACGTTCTGGCGATGAACATTCACCGGCACCGCGACATAGCTCTTGCCGCCCTGGCGCGCAAAGCGCCGCAACGGCTCGGGCAGCACCTCGTCCCACTTTCCCTTGACCGCCACTTCGTCGAGATTGGCGAGGTTGTCGCGGTTGGCGGCATAGCTGCGCACGTCGGCGTTGATCTGCGCGGCATCCGGCGGTGTGCCCTTGCCCACGCGCGCCTTCAGCAGGATGCGCTGGTTGTCGCCGCCGCCGACGGCCAGGTCTTTCCAGGCCAGTCCGCGCTTGCTCGCGGCCTCCTTGAACTTGCCGACGGCCGCCGTCTCGCTGGAACTGGTCCACCAGTGGATGACCTCGACGGTCTCTGCGGCGTGGACGAAGGAAGTAATGAGGGTCGCCGCGGCGCAGGCGAGGCTGAAAGTCAGGCGGAACATCTGGACTCCGAGGCTATGAAATGCGGAACGCGGAAACGGGCAAATTCGGTATGCGTAAACGAGTTCAGAACAGATCGACCTCGAGGAACACGACGGGTACGCTGTCGCGGTTGAGCAGCGCGTGAGGCCGGCGATGGGTTGAATACGCCTGCCCGGCCTCGACGACGACTGGGTCGTCCTGGCCCTCGAGGTACTCGGTCATGCGCCCCTGCAGCACATAGGCCACTGCCGGGCGGTCCGCATGCGAATGCATCGGCAGGAAGCCTCCGGGCGCAATGGTGACCTCTCGCATGCGCAGAAGGAGTTCCCTGGACGCGCCGAAGCCGCCCGGCAGCTCGACCTTGGCAATGACGGTTCCCGAGATGCCGACGCGCTCGCTGGGCAGCGACTGCAATGCCGGCGCCGGCTCCTGCGCGCCCCCGGAGCCCGATGCCTGCACCACTGCAGGTTGCAGCGATGCAAGGAGCTTGGAAACCCAACGCTTCATGAACACATCTCCAGGTGGTGCCCGCCTGGTTGCGGCGGGCTGGTCGATTGGCGATGGACTTTAGGAACGTATGTCCACCCGGTCCAATACCGTATTCATCAAACTGTCATCTCGCTTGCGAATAAGGAGCTTCCCTGTGCGATGGCCAGGCTTGGAAGCGGGGCGAACGGGGCGCTCGTGTGCGATCGATGCGCCTGCCTCGCAGGCGACATGCGCACTGCATCGAGGCGCCAAGGTGGCACCGCAAGGAATCACGGCTTGCCACCTCGGATGGAGGTCGTTGCTTCGATCGGTGCGGCATCTGGCGGCGTGTCGTGAGGCATCCGCCGGCGCGCCGGTCGGTCACCTAAGGTACAGAGGCGTCGGCCAGCGCGAACATGGTCCGCACGGGCTTCAAGAAATGGGGCCGCACGCGGGAGCTCCAGCTCGTTTCGCGAACCGCCAGCCATTCGGCGGAGGCCGTGGTCCGGTCCGAGACGAGGTCGTAGCACGCCAGCGACTCCTGTTCGTCGTCGCTGTTCCAGAAGCGCTGGGCGCGTATGCATCCCGGCACCGCAGCCAGCGCGGGCAGGTGCTCCTGGTCGTACCAGCGCTGCAGCTCGATGCCCCAGCCGGGTTCGGGTTTCATCTCGACGACGTAGTGGGAGCGTGCCAGCGAGTCCGCGCTGGCGCCGGCGATGTCGTGCATCAGCGTCAGGCGGGAGGCCGCGACCCGTGTGCCGGGCCAGGCGCTGCCCGCCTCACTGGCAAGCTCGATCAGGCAGTGCCTCGACAGCGCCGTGCGTTGAGGCAATTCCAGATAGACATACGAGAGCTTCAGTGCCTGCGAATGAACATGCCGAACCATGCGGCCGCCGATTTCCCGCCAGCAAGGCAAGCTTGCCACCGCCTCGCCGAACACAGCCGGCGTCGGGAGCGGACCATGGCATCGCAGGAGCACGACGTCGGTTGGAATCCGGCCAGTTGTTGACATGTGCACCTCGGATGGAACCGCGCGGCAACGCAGCCGCGGCTCAGGTCGGGAAGCGGTACAGCGCCTGGGGGTTGTGCACGAGCAACTGCTCAAGGTGCCCCGCATCAGGCGCGATACGCCCCAGCGCATCCACGAGCACACCGTCGTCGGGAATGTGGGTGTGGTTGGGATGCGGCCAGTCGGTGCCCCATACGCAGCGCTCGGGAAAGCGCTCGACCAGGATGCGCGCCAGCGCCTCGCCATCCACATAGCGCTCGCCAGGCGGTGCATGCGCGTCGATGCGATCGATGCCGCTGACCTTCACGCGAAAGCGCGGGTTCTCCAGCAGTTTCAGCAGCGCCTGGAAGTCGGAAGCATCCGGCCCGCGAGTGGCATCCACGCGCCCCATGTGGTCGATCACCACCGGAACCTGGCTGCGCTGAAGCGGCGCGGAGAGTTCGTGGACCAGCTCGCTCTCGAAGTGCACCTGCAGATGCATGCCGACGGCAGCCAGGCGCGGCGTCAATGCGAGCACCGCATCGACGCCCGCGGCGCTCGCGATGTGCCGCATGAAGTTGAAGCGCACGCCGCGGAAGCCCGCTAGCGCCAGACGCTCGAGCTCGGCATCGGGTACGCCGGTTTCGACGAGGGCGATCCCGAGATAGCGGCCCTGCCCCGCCGCGATGGCGTCCTCGACCACGCGGTTGTCGGTGCCGTGCGTGATCGACTGCACGATCACGCAGCGCTCGATGCCCACGGCGCGATGCAGCGCGAACAGCGTCTCCTTGGGTGCCTCCAGCGGAGTTACACGGCGGTCTGGCGCATAAGGGAAGCGCGCGGTCGGCCCGAAGACGTGCACATGGCTGTCGCATGCGCCGGGCGGCAGGCGAAGGCTCGGCCGCGAGGGGTGCTCCAGATAGGTCCGCACGGGAACGCCGGACTCGGTGGTTGCATCGGTCATGGCGGTGCCTAGTGCGAGATGTTCAGCGCCACGAGGAACCGCGACACCATGTTGTAGGCCGCCACGGTGGCGACCACTTCGACCACGGCCGAAGGCTCGAAGCGCGCGTTCAGGCGGTCCGTCAGCTCCACTGGCACCTTCACATCGCGCGTCATCCGGTCGGTCAGTTCCAGCAGCAGCAACTCGTCCTGCGTGAACCGGCCATCGAGGGCGCCTGCGGGGTCCCCGGCGCGCAGCGCATCGATCTTCTTCTGTGCGAATCCGGCCTTCAGCGCATGTGGTACGTGCGCGTCGAACTCGAACGCCGCCTCGTTGAGCACGGCGACGCGCAGGATGATCATCTCGCGCAGGTCCGCCGGCACCGAGGTGCGGTTGCGCACGGCCGTCAGCATCGACTCCCAGCCGCTGGCGATGCTCGGGCTATTGAGCAGCACCTGGTAGAGCAGCGAGATCCTGCCGCGCTCTGAAAGGATGCGGGCCTCGACCTCGGCGAGTTCGGGCACGGTGCCCGGCACCACCAATGGAACGCGTATGTGGCTCGTGCTCATCATTCGGCCTTGATGTTGCGTGACTTGATCAATGCGGCCCACTTGGCCGTGTCCGCC
Source organism: Variovorax sp. 22077 (assembly GCF_052044195.1). Taxonomy (NCBI): domain Bacteria; kingdom Pseudomonadati; phylum Pseudomonadota; class Betaproteobacteria; order Burkholderiales; family Comamonadaceae; genus Variovorax; species Variovorax sp. 22077. The sequence goes on along the minus strand of NZ_JBQEQC010000010.1, from coordinate 239,510 downwards.
TTCAGCAGCGCTGCCAGCTCCTGCGGCGTGGATGTCTTCGGCTCGGCGCCGCCACGCAGCAGCCGGGCGCTGACGTCGGGGTTGGCGATCGCGCTGCGCACAGCCTTGTTGAGCTCCTGCACCACCGCCGGCGCCGTCTTCGCCGAGACGAAGAGCGCATACCAGTTGTTCGTGTCCACGGCCTTGATGCCCTGCTCGTCGAAGGTCTTGACCTGCGGCAGCGACGGATGGCGCTTGCTCGCCGCGATGCCGATCGCCTTGAGCCGGCCGCCCTGCACGTGCGGCATGATCGCCGCGACGTCGGCGAACACGCCTTTCACCTGCCCGCCCATCAGGTCGGTGAATGCCGGCGCCATGCCCTTGTAGGGCACATGCAGGAAGTGCGCGCCGGTGGCCTCTTCGAGCTGAATCAGCGCCAGATGGGGAATGCTGCCGGAGCCCGAAGAGGCCATCGGCGTGGACTCCTTGCTGGCCTTGGCGGTCTTCACGAACTCCGCGGCATCCGCTGCAGGGTCCTTCGCGCCGACCACCAGCACTTCCAAGTTGTTCGCCACGAGCGAGACCGGCGCGAAATCGCGCTGGGTGTCGTAGGGCGACTTCTCGACCAGCGAAGGATTGACGGCGGCCGCGCCCACGCTGGTGATCCAGATCGCGCTGCCATCCGCTTCGGCGCGCAGGGTCTCCAATGCACCGAGCGCGCCGTTGGCGCCGGGCCTGTTGTCGACGATGACCGTGCGCTTGAGCTCGCGCCCGAGCTGTTCGGCCAGCGTCCGCGCCACGAAGTCGACCGGCCCGCCCGGGCTGAACGAGGTCACGATGCGAACGGGCTTGCCGCCGGCCTGCGCGAATGCGGTCGATGCCAGCGAAAGCGCCGCGGCCGCGGCCGCGGCCAGGATGTGTCTTCTTTTCATCGCTTGTCTCCTTGCTTGCTTTGAACTCCGGCCGATCAGTCGCAGCGCGCCGTCATGCCGCCGTCCACGACCAGTTCGGTGCCGGTCACGAAGCGGGCCTCGTCGCTCGCGAGGTAGAGCGCGGCGCTCGCCGTGTCGCGGCCGTCGCCCATGAAGCCCAGCGGGATGCGCTTGACGCGCGAGGCCAGCAGCGCTTCGATGTCGCCGCCGGTGCGCTGCTTCGCCAGGCGCACTTCGACCATCGGGGTGTGCAGCTGTCCCGGCACCACGGTGTTGACGCGCACGCCGTCGGGTGCATGCTGGACCGCCACCACGCGCGACAGATGGATCACGCCGGCCTTGCTGGCCGCATAGGCCACCTGCGCGCTGCCGGTCCAGCGCAGGCCCGAGGTCGAGGCCACGTTGACGATGGCACCACGCTTGCGCTCGATCATGTGCGGCAGCACGTGCTTGCAGGTGAGGAACACGCTCTTGAGGTTGACGTCGATCTGCGTGTCCCAGGCCTCCTCGCTGAGCTGCACCGGGCCGCCTGCGGCCGAGCCACCCACGTTGTTGATCAGAATGTCGGGTGCGCCGTAGGCCTCGATGCAGGCGTCGACCATCGCCTTCACGCTCGCGGAGCTGGTCACGTCGCAGATGCAGGTGGTGATGGATGCCGCGGCGCTGCCGGCGAGCGACAAGGTCTCGGCCAGGCGCTCGGCGTCGCGGTCGACAGCCAGCACCCTGGCGCCCTCTTCCGCGAGCCGCACGGCCATCGCGCGGCCGTTGCCCCAGCCCGCGCCCACGCAGCCCGCGCCGGTCACGATCGCCACCTTCGATTCGAATCTCTTCATCGTTGCTCCTCGAGCCCGGCTTCCCCGGGAAAACCTTGAGTCTGGGCCGATCGCAAGCAAAGTTAAATCGAATGAGGCCTATATCAGATATGTCTTTGCGCTATGGATCTCAAACAGCTCGAGTACTTCGTCGTCGTGGTCGAGAAAGGCAGCTTCAGCCGCGCCGCGGCCGCCCTGAACCTCGCGCAGCCCAGCATCAGCCGGCAGGTCGCATTGCTCGAGCAGGAGCTCGGCCAGCGCCTGCTGGAGCGCACGGGGCGCGGTGTCACGCCGACGCAGGCGGGCCATGCGCTGCAGGCTCATGCGCGCGTCATGCTCAACGCGGCCGCGCAAGCCCTTTTCGACATCAAGGAGATGAGCGACGAGCCCGCCGGCAAGGTGGTGGTGGGGCTACCCAATCGGGTGGCCAGCGGGCTGTGCGTGCCGCTCGTGCGGGAGTTCCGCGAACGGCTGCCCAATGCGATGCTGTCGGTAGTGGAAGGGCTGAGCCTTTCGCTTCGGGAGGGGCTGCTGGCCGGCCGCATCGACGTCGGCGTGCTCTTCGACCCCCCGCCGACGCCGCTGCTGAGCTACGAGCCCCTGATGCGCGAGCGGCTGCTGCTCGTTGCGCCCGAAGGTTATCGGCTGCCCGAGCGCGTCTCGCTGGCATCCCTTGCCGATTTCCCTCTGATCCTGCCCGCCGTGCCGAACCCCATCCGAAGCCTGGTCGACGCGGTGATGCTGCCGCGCAAGATCAACCTGAACATCGTGGCCGAAGTTGGGGCCGTGCACACGGCGCTGACGGTGGTCGAGGAGGGAATGGCCTGCTCCATCCTGCCCGAGAGTGCGCTCAACCTCAGCACGCGCCGCGCCAAGGTGCGGGCTGCCCCCATCGGGCCGCCGGCCATGTGGAACAGCCTGGTGCTGGCGATGCCGACCGCGCGGCCGGCCAGCCGCCTCATCCAGGAGACGGCGAAGCTGCTGCGGGCGCTGGACTTCCGCGCCTATCGGCCGGCAGCGCCGATGCCGGCCGCCGAAGAATGAATATCAGAAGTCGATGCGGATGCCCGCGTCCTTCACCGCCTTGCCGATCTTGGCGAGGTCGTCCGCGATCAGCTGCTTGAACTGTGCGGGGTTGGACTTCACAGGTACGAATGACAACTCGGCGAACTTGGCCTTCAGCGAAGGCGCATCGACGGCCTTGGCAATCTCGCTGTTGAGCCGGTTCGTGATGTCCGCGGGAAGGTCCGCGGGACCCCAGATGCCGTACCACGACAGCAGCTCGAAGCCGGGCATGCCGGTCTCCGACAGCGTGGGCACATCGGGCATGGACGGAACACGCACCTTGCTGGTCACCGCGAGCGGACGCAGGCGTCCGCCCTGAACGAAGGGCGCGACGCCGGGCATCGGCGAAATCGCGGCCGAGACGTGGCCCCCGATCACGTCGGTCAGCTGAGGCACGGCGCCCTTGTAGGCAACGATCTCCATCTGCAGACCCAGTGCGCGGTTGACCATCTCCTCGCTCAGATGGCTCGTGGTACCGAGGCCCGAGGTCGCCCAGGTGTACTTGTTCGGATTGGCCTTGGCCAGCTGCACGAACTCGCCCATGGTCTTGGCAGGCACGTCGTTGTTGACGGCGACGATCAGCGGAACGTACCCGATCTGCCCCACGGGCGTGAAGTCGCGCTGCGCGTCGTAGGTCTTCTTCGCGACGACCAGCGGCAGGTAGGCCTGGCTCGACGCGTTGAACAGCAGCGTGTAGCCGTCGGGCTTCGCTTTCTTGACGTGCATCGCGCCAACGAAGCCCGATGCGCCCGGCGCGTTGTCGATCACGATGGGCTGCCCGAGCTGGCGCTGCAGTTGGTCGGCCACGAGGCGCCCCACAGTGTCGATCGACCCGCCCGGTGTGTAAGGAATGACCATGCGTATCGGCTTGTTCGGATAGCCCTGCGCGTGAGCGAAGGCGCCCACGAGCAGCGCCGCGCCGGCAAACGCCAACTTCAGGGTGGAAAGGCTGTACTTCTTGGTCATGTTGTCTCCTGGTGTGTTCATGTGACTCCATCTCCGCCGCAACGCCTCTGGCGGCGGCCCGACCCGTGCGCGCGAGACCGACGCCGCACGCCGGTCCGTTGCGCTATGCGCCAGTGCGCGAGCGGTAGACGCGACGCGCGAATGCTGCGATCGCATCGGCCATCGCACGAGGCTGCTCAGGTGCCATCGCGTGGCCCGCGTCGCGGATCACCTGCACCGTGACCCGGTCGCCCAGGTAGGGCTTCATCACGCCGGGAATCACCACCGCGTCGTGCTCGGCCTGCAGATCGAGGATGGGCACGTGCTGGCCCGCGGAGAAGTAGTCATCGACCGGCGTCGCGCGCCGAGCATGGCTCTGTGCCTCATGCGCCTCGATGCTCCAGCCGTCCAGCCAAACGCGCGGGTCATGGCCCGGTGCGAAGAAGGCGCGCCGCAGGCAGTCGATGCGCTCGTCTTCCGAGAGACCGGGGTCGCTTGCACCGTCGATCGCGTCGCGCAGGCGGCTGTAGGGCTGCTCCTGCGACCCCGGCGGCAGCTTGCCCGCTGACGCGGCCGCCATGACGACTCCGCACACAAGGTCTGGCCGATCGGCCGCCAAGGTCCGCGCGGGCTGGCTGCCCCAGGCATGACCCACGACGACCAGCGGCCCAATACGTTCCTGGTCCAGCACGGCAGCCACGTCGGCGGCGAAGTCGTGCATGTCCAGCGCCTGCATCGGCCCCTTGCTGCGGCCGATGCCGCGCGGCTCGGGCCGTACCACCCTAAAGCCCTCGCGCACCAGCATGGCGGCGACTACGTCGTAGTCCCGCCCGGAGCGCGCGAGCGACGGAAGAATGCAGATCGCGGGTCCATCGCCCTCGTCGGCGTACTCAATATGGATCGGCGTGCCGTCACGCGCCGAGGGATAGGTGATCAGCTTGCGCGATACGGGGGCGTGCGGCGCGGCTTGTGCGGTTGAATCTTTTGTCTCCATGCCCGCAGTCTTTCAGGCAAGCCGGTCAAGGGTAAGCACATGGCTCCTATAGCAGATATGTTTTTCGGCTATTGGCCTCAGTGGTGGCGACGAAGCGGCAGCCCTATGGCCATGGCGGCCGCGGACGCTCAGGCCACCAGCCCCTGCAGCCCTTCGGCCTTGTCCAGCGACCAGATGTTGCGCAGCAGCACACACGCACGCTCGGCCCCGATCACCGGCGCCGCGAGTTCCAGGAATTTGTCGTCGAGCTCCGCGTCTGATAGCGGCAGCTCGGGGTCGCCCTTGCGGTCTGGCTGCAGCCAGACGTGGCGCTGGCCGTCGTTCGTCTCGATCTCGACGCGGGCCGAGCGCCGGCCCGGGAAGGCCGCATCGATCTCCGGATCGACCACCGCCGTGATGCGCGCCATCATCGCGCGCGTGTCCGCATCCGCCAGCCGCTCGGGCGTATACGCCGCAAGGCGCACGCTGCCGTGCACCAGCGCGGTCGCCACCACGAAGCGCATGCTGAAGCGGGCCTCGTTCTCGGTGCGCGGGTCTTCGTAGCAGGCGATGTCCAGCGCCGGGCCGTAGGTGGCCACGTGGACGCGGCGGATGTCCGCGGCTCGCAGGTTGTGCAGGCGCGCCAGTTCCAGGGCCCCATCGATGGCGGCGAAGGTGTGGCCGCAGCCGATGTGGTTCTTGAAGGTCAGCCGCTTGATGTGGAAGTCGCGCCCAAGCGTGTCGCCCACGATGGACCAGTCGGGGCCGTCGCTCATCGCCCGGCCGAAGCCGGCCTCGCCGTCGAGTACGTCGAGCGAACCCGTCACGCCCTGCGCGGCCAGCTGCGCGGCGAGCACACCGCCTTCGGCGGCCCGGCCCGCATGCAGGGGCTTGGACATCGAATCCATGCGAAAGGCCTGCTGCAGCCCTGCCGCGAAGGTCGCGGCCGTGGCGAGCGCATGGGCAAAGGGCGCGCCGTGCAGCCCGAGCAGGCCGGCGGCGGAAGCGGCGGCGCCGAAGGTGCCCACGGTCCCCGTGTTGTGCCAGTGGCGATAGTGGGCCCTCCCCATCGCCACGCCGATGCGCGTGGAGACCTCATAACCGAGCACCACGCCGCGCAGGAACTCGAGCCCGCCGGCCTCGCGGTCCTGCGCGATGGCCAGCGAGGCCGCCACTGTGGCAGCGCCCGGGTGGTACATGGCATCGCGGAAGCTGTCGTCCACCTCGGCGGCGTGGGCCGCGGTGCCGTTGAGCAGTGCAGCTGCGCGTGCAGGTGCAGGGCGCCCATCGGGCAGGCGCGCGCCGCCGCGTTCGAGGTCGTCGGCCAGCAGCGCGCGCAACTGCGGCATGGGCGCGACGTCAAGCCCTGGAAACAGCGCAGCATGCCAGTCGATCACTGCGCGCTTGGCGTGGTGAAGCACCTCGTCGTCGAGCCGGGTTTGGCGAAATTCGGTGGCGTAACGGGCGAATACTTCGGTCGCGTGCATGAGGTGTCCGATCGATGATGAGAAAACAGCAAGATGAGAGAAGCACGGATGCGTGCGTGGGCCTTTTCATGAAGCTGGGTAGCGGACTACTCGGCGACGATGCCGTTGGCCTTGATCAGCTGGCGCCACTTCGCTTCTTCGGCGCGCTGGATGCGCAATGCCTCGGCGGCGCCGTTCAGCGTGAGTACCAGGCCTTCGGCTTCGGCCCTGCGCTGGAAACTCTCTGTGCGGCTGGCCTTGCGCACGGCAGCGCCCAGCCTTTCGATGGCCGAGTCGGGCGTGCCGCCCGTGACAAACACGCCGTACAGCACATCGGCCGAGTAGCCCGGCGCCCCCGACTCGGCGAAGGTGGGCACATCGGGGAACAGCGGCGAGCGCTTCGCGCCAGTCACGCCAAGCGCGCGGACCTTGCCGCTCTTGATGAAGGGCGCCACGCTCGGCAGCGTGCCGAACATGAGGTCGACCTGCCCCGCGAGCACATCGGTGATCGCCGGCGTCGCGCCCCGATACGGCACGTGCGTCATCGACAGGCCAGTGCTGCTCTTGAGCAGCTCGGCCGCCAGGTGCGTGGTGGTGCCGTTGCCGGCGGAGGCATAGCTCAGGCGCCCTGGCTCGGCGCGCAGCCGCTGCAGCAGATCGCTGGCGGAGCGCAGCGGGCTTTCGGCGCGCACCACCGCCACGTTGGGCGCCACGCCCAGCAGCAGCACTGGGACCAGTGCTGTCTCCGCCGCATAAGGCAGCTTGGGATACAGGCTCGGCACGATCGCGATGGCGCTCGTTGTCAAGAGCAGCGTGTGGCCGTCCGGCGCGCTCTTGGCAACCACGTCGTTGCCGATCACTGTTCCTGCGCCCGCCTTGTTGTCGACGATCACCGGCTGGCCGAGTTCGTGCGACAGGCCTTCGCCGAGCGCCCGCGCTAGCACGTCGGTGCCGCCACCCGCCGGAAAGGGCACCACCAGCTTGAGCGGCCTGTTCGGAAAGCCCTGCTGCGCGCACGCGGCAGCACACAGGCCCAACGTCGCCAGGCCGGCGGCGGCCGTCCATCGGCCCAGAAGTCTTCGTTGCATCGCGGATCTCTCTGGTGCAGGCTCAGCGCAGCTTTCGCTGCAGCCACTGGTCGATGAGCTGTGCGACGGCCAGGTTGTTCTTCTCCAGCATGACCATGTGGCCGTTGCCGCGCAGGCCCTGCTCCTCCAGCCGGATGAAATCGGTCGGAACTCCGGCTTGCTGGAGGTACTGCGCGGTGCAGTGGTCGTATACCGCGTGATAAGACGCTTCGGCGGCCATGACCATCACGGGGATCTGGCGCAGGTGTGGCAGTTGGCGGGCAGCCCCCTTCTGCATCCAGCAGGCGAACAGCTCGGGTTTTGGAGCTGCTTGGCGCTCGACCTCGAGCTCCTCCGGCCGGGAAACGGCCGGTGCATAGGTGATTGGTATGTCCGTCAGGCCCCATGGCCGGGCTTTGCCGGTAGCATTGATGGAGTTCTCGAAAGGCGGTCCTGAGGGCTCCACGGCCACGATGCCCTTGACGAGGTCCGGGCGAGCATCAGCGATCAGCCATCCGAAGGGGCCCGCCTGCGAGTGGGTCAGCAAGATCGCAGGGCCGATGCGGTCCAGCAGTGCCGCGCCGGCGGCCTGGTTGTGGCGTTGTGTGTCGGCGTTCGACGCAAGGCTTTCCACCTGCGTCGCGTAGAACGCGTCGAACACCGGGTCGCCGCGCCGCCCTGCGAGCGGCCCTTCTCCGGGCCACTGAGTGTGCCTCTTGGCCTGCGGCCAGTTGCCCTGCTGAGCGAGCGCGGTGAACTGCTTCTCCAGCACCGGGGCAGTGAACATCCGGGTCCCACCGTCCGAGGGATGCCAGGTCGAGCGTCCGCGCATGGGCTGGTCAATCATATACACCACATAGCCCTGCTCAACGAAGTAGTCGGCCCAACCCTTGCGCCCGTCGGGCGTGCCCATCCAGTTGGTGGCCGTCTGCGCCGCACCGTGGATGAGCACCAGCGGGTACGGCCGCTGCACACGCTTGGGCACCGCGACCTCGACATAGATCTGGCCCGACATCACCTGCTCGTCGGGGGCACCCGTGTAGCGCCCTCCGACGTAGAAGTAGCCGCGGCTGCCAACCGCGGATTGGTCGTGCACCGGCACAGGCACCCGCGAGGCTTGAGGAGCCAGTGGTGTGCAGCCGGCCAGCAGCAGCGCGGCAGCACTGGCTGCCGTCGAAATACCTCGTCGCTTCATGGTGTGTCTCCTGGTTGATCCGAAGCGCTGTGCATCAGGGCTTACGCCTGTGCCGCCGGCGCCGCACCGACAGTACTGTCCAAGAACATGCGCAGCACGCGGTTGAAGCGCCCGGGCTGCTCAATGCAGGTCATGTGCGCCGCATCGGCGATCACCGCCAGCGTCGACTCGGGCAGGTGCCGGTGCATCTCGAGCGACGCCGCCAGCGGCGTGCCGATGTCGTGCTCACCCACGATCACCAGTGCCGGGCAACCGATGCGGTGCAGTTCGTTCGTGGTGTGCACGGCGGCGATGGCCGCGCAGCAGCCGGTCCATCCATCGACGCTGGTGGAGGCGATGACCCGGGCGACGCCTTCGACGACGTCGGGACGCTTCGCCCTGAAGTCCGCCGTGAACCAGCGATCGATGGCCGGCTGCACCAGCGGCTGCACGCCCTGCTCCCGCGCGATGCGGATGCGTTCATCCCACACCGACTGCGGCGTGGCACCGTGCTCGCTGGTGGTGTCGGCCAGCACGAGCGCCTGCACCCGCTGCGGGTACTTCGGCGCGAAGGTCTGGCCGATCATTCCGCCCATGGAGAAACCGATCCAGGTAGCCTGCGCGATGCCCAGGTTATCCATCAACTCGGCCGCGTCGTCGGCCAGCGTGTCCAGGGTGAAAGGTCCGTCGCCAGCGCCGCTGCGGCCGTGTCCGCGCGTGTCGTAGCGCAGGACGCGGTAGCGCTCGACCAGTGCCGGCATCTGCGCGTCCCACATCGAGATGTCGCAGCCCAGCGAGTGCGACATCACGAGCCAGGGCCCCTGCGTGCCGTCGATGGCGTAGTGGATGGCGCGGCCCCCGGCGCGTTCGAGAAGGTTCATGGTGTCTCTCACAGCGGCGCCATGCCTGCGGCCTTGGCGATGCGCCTGTACTTGGCCACCTCGGCCTCGATCAGCTTCCCGAACTCGGCGGAAGTGCCCGCCGACACGTTGACTCCCATGGCCCCAAGCTGCTTCTTGATCTGGGGCAGGCGCAGGACGCCGGTGATGTCGTTATTGAGCTGCGCCACGACCGCAGCCGGCGTCCTGGCGGAAGCCAGCAGGCCGTACCAGAAGCTCCATTCGTAGCCTGGAACGCCGGCCTCGGCCGTGGTGGGCACGTCGGGCATCTCAGCGATGCGCCGAGGGCTCGTCACGGCGAGCGCGCGCACCCTGCCCTCCCTCACCATGCCCATCGCCGAGAGGTACGGCGCGATGTGGAACTGCACGCGTCCGGCGATGGTTTCGGTCATGGCTTCGCCCACGCTCTTGTACGGGATGTTCACGCCCTCGATGCCGGCCTGCTGGCACAGCAGTGCGGCCGCGAAGTGCGAGCTGCTGCCGACGCCTGCCGAGGAATAGCTCATCGAGCCGGGGCGAGACCTGGCCTGCGCGAGCATTTCGGCGAGGTTCGCGGCCGGCAGGTTCTTCGGCGCGACGACGAGCGCCGGCCCGTCGCCGATCATGGTGACGGGTGCGAAGTCGCGCAGCGTGTCGTAGCCGGGGTTGGCGAAGACGGCCGGCGCCGTGGCGTGGGCCGGCGACACGCTCAGCAGCGTGCTGCCGTCGGCCGGCGCCGCCAGCACGGCCTTGGCCGCCAGCGTGCCGCCCACGCCGGTCTTGTTCTCGACGATGGCCGGCAGCTTCCAGCGCTCTGACATGGTCGCGGCGATCAGGCGCGCGGCCGCATCGGGTACGCCGCCCGCGCCGAAGCCGACGATGAACCGGTAGCTCGACAAGGCCGGCGCGGCCAGCTCGCCCCCGGCGCCCTGGCCCTGGGCCCACGATGGAAGGGCCGCGCAGGCCGTACCGACGGGCAGCCAGCGCAGCAACGCACGGCGTGAAGGATCGTGCCCGGAAGGCAGATGCATGAATGTCTCCTGTTGTTCGCTGCCTCTGTTCGAGCCGGGCAGTCTGGGTTCAGATGCGGAGCGCCGTCTGCTCCGGCCTGGGGAACGGCAAGGCGCCTGCCTTGCCGGTTGTGCAATCGAGGGCGCCGCTCAGGCCAGCACGACCACCCCATCGGCGGCGCGCACGCCCTGCCCCTGCGGCAGCACGAAGACGGGGTTGATCTCGGCCTCGACCAGGCGCTCGCCGAGCCGGGCGGCCATACCCGAGAACGCGACGATCGCGTCGACCAGCGCCTCGACGTCGGCCTTCGGCCGGCCACGGAAGCCGTCGAGCAGCGGCCAGGTCTTCAGGTCATGCGCCATGGAGAGCCCCTCGGCCCGGCTCAGCGGCTTCAGGCCCTGTGCGTCCTGCGCGAGCAGTCGCATGGTGGTGTCCTTGAAGAGCTCCGCCGTCACGCCGCCCATGCCCAGCAGGATGGCCGTGCCCAGTGCGTCGCGGTGCATGCCCAGGATCAGCTCCGTGCCGCCCGCCACCATCTCCTGCACCAGGAAGCGCTGCACATCCGTGCCGGTGCGGCTCTTCACCTCGCTCGCCATGCGGCCGATGCGCTCGCCGATGGTGTCGGCACCCAGTCCGACCGCGACGCCGCCGACGTCGCTCTTGTGCGTGATCTGCGACGACAGGATCTTGAGCACGACGCGCCCGCCCAACTCGCGCGCGGCGGCTTCGGCCTCGGCCGGCGAAGCGACCACGCGTTCCGAGGCGCAGGGCACGCCGAAGCGCGCGAACAGATGCTTGGCCTGTGCCTCGTCGAGCGAGCCGGAGGGAAAGTCGCCGGCCTCAACCGGCGGCAGCGCCGCGTCGTCTTGTGCAGGCGCCATGAAGCGCTGCACGCGCAGCATGCCGGCCAGCGCGGCCGTGCAGCTCTCGGCGGCGGTGAAGGCCGGCACGCCGCGCCGCGTGAGCAGTGCGCCCACTTCGGGCGCGTGCGGGCTCACGTACGCCATCACCGGCTTGTCGGAATTGGGCAGGCATTCCTGGATGGCGCCGGCCAGCAGCTCGGGCATCGCCAGGCTGGAGGAGCCGACGATGATCACCAGCGCGTCGTAGCTCGGGCTCGCCAGCAGCGCATTGATGGCGCCGCGCAGCAAATCGGGGCGCAGGCCCGCGAGCGTCACGTCGATGGGGTTGCGGTCCAGCACGGCCTCGCTGCCGGTCTGCAGTGCGCGCAGCGCATCGGCAGTGGCCTCGTCGGGCGCAGGCGTGTCGAAGCCCGCCACGCCCAGGTCGTCCGACACCAGCGTGCCGGCACCGCCGGTGGAGGTGAGGATCGCGACGCGCGCGCCGCGCAGCTTGCGGCCCGTGGCCAGCGCGGCAGGAATGTCGAGCAGGTCGGAAAAGCTCTGCGCGCGGATCACGCCGACCTGCCTGAACAGCGCGTCGTACATGCTGTCGGCGCCCGCCATAGCGCCGGTGTGGGACACGGCGGCCTTCGCGCCCGCCTCCGAGCGGCCGATCTTGAAGGCCACCACCGGCTTGCCCATGCGCGCGGCCTTCAGACAGGCAGCGCGGAACCTGGCGGGGTTGCGCACGGTCTCGACGTAGAGCGCGATCACCTGGGTGGCCGGATCTTCGGCGAGGTGGTCGACGAAATCGGCCAGCTCCAGGTCGACCTCGTTGCTGGTGGAGATCAGCTTCGACAAGCCGATGCCGCGCGCCGCGGCGCGCGACAGCAGCGAGCCCAGGATGCCCCCGCTCTGCGAGACCACGCCGATGCCGCCGGCCTGGAACTCGTCCATCTCCAGCGCACCGGACGGCGACAGGACGATGTTGTCCGTGAGATTGACCAGCCCGATGGTGTTCGGCCCCAGGATGCGCATCGCGCCGGCCGCCTCCACCAGCTGCTGCTGGCGCCGCGCGCCCTCCTCGCCGGTCTCGGTGTAGCCGCTGGCCAGCACGATGGCGGCGGCGCACCCGCGCTGCGAGAGCTCCTTCACGGCCAGGTGGGCACGCTCCGCGCCCAACAGAACGACGGCGACGTCGGGCACTTCGGGCAGCGACGCGATGTCGGGGTAGCACGGCAGTTCGCCGATGCGCTCGACCTTCGGGTTCACCGGCATGATGCGCCCCGCGAAGCCGTGCTTCTGCAGGTAGGCCACCGGCCGGCCTGTGGTCTTCTTGGGATCGGCCGAGGCGCCGATGACGGCGACGCTGCGCGGGGAAAGCAGCCTAGAGATGGCTTCGTTCATGGCCTCACTCCTTCGAAGCCGTCTTGGCCAGGAAGGCCTCCACTGACGCGCGGTGCTCGCTGCTGGTGTAGCAGATGCCCTGTGCCTGGCTGCCCTGCGCGAACACGTCGTGCGAGGAGAGCTCGAAGCTCTGGTTGAGGATGGTCTTCGTCAGCGCCAGCGCGGTGGAGGACGCGGACGACAGCTCGCGCGCCCATGCCTGCGCGTCGGCCACCAGCGTTTCGGCACTGGTCTTGCGATCGACGATGCCCAGCGCGAGGGCCTCTTCCACCTTGACCTGGCGGCCGGTGAAGATCAGTTCCTTGGCCTTGGGAAGGCCCACGCGGCGCGGAAGGAAGTACATGCCGCCGCCGTCGGGAATGATGCCGCGCAGCACATAGCTCCAGGTGAAGCTGGCCCACTCGCTGGCAATGACGAAATCGCACGCCATCGCGGTGTCCGCACCCAGTCCCGAGGCGGCGCCGTTGACGGCCGCGATCACCGGCTTGGGCATGGTGTGCAACAGGGCCTGCACGTGGTGCACACGCTGCTGGCGGTGCCAGCCGTTGAAGCCGACCTCTCCCGCCGGTGCATTCATGCGCTTCTGCATGCCGCTGATGTCGCCGCCCGCGCAGAAGCCCTTGCCCGCGCCGGTGAGCACCATCGCCTGGATGCCCTTGTCGGCGGTCACGCGCTCCAGCACGTCGATGAATTCGGTGCGCATCTCATCGCTCATGGCGTTGCGCTTGTCCGGGCGGTTGAATGTCACGGTCGCGATGGCGTCCGTCACCTGATAGTCGATGAGGGTGTAGGTCATGTTCTTCTTCCTGGGGCTGGCCGGTGGCCGCCGTTCAATCGGCCTTGATGCCGTTTTCCTTGATGACGCGTGCCCAGCGCTCTTCCTCGGCCCGCACGTAGGTGTCGAGCTCGGCCGGCGGGCCGGCATTGATCACGAGGCCTTCGTGCTCGATCTTGCGAACGAAGTCGGGCGCGCGCGCCGCCTTGCGGGCCGCGGCGTTGAGCCGCTCGATGACGGGCGCGGGCGTGCCGGCAGGCACGTACAGGCCATACCAGCTTTCCACCACATAGCCCGGCACGCTGGCGGCGATGGCCGGCACGCCCTTGAGCGCCGGGGAGGGCTCGGCCGTGGTCACGCCGAGCGCGCGCAGCTTGCCGCTGTCGACGAAGGTGGAGACCGCCGCGGCGGTGGCGAACATCATGTCGACCTGGCCGCCGAGCAGGTCGGTCAACGCCGGACCGGCACCGCGGTAGGGAATGTGCGAGAGCTTGACCTTCGCGAGGTTGGCAAACATCTCGCCGGCCAGGTGGGCGGAGGTGCCCGCGCCCTGCGACGCGAAGGTCAGCTTGCCGGGGTTGGCCTTGGCCGCGGCGACCAGGTCGGCCACCGACTTGTAGGGGCTGTCGGGACGCACCACCAGCACGTTGGGGCCGCGCCCAATGAGGATGACCGGCGCGAAGGCCTTGTTGCTGCCGTACGGAAGCTTGGGCTGCAGCGCCGGATTGACGGCATGGGCGAACGAGGCGACCACCACGCTGTAGCCGTCGGGCGCGCTCTTGGCCACGTTGTCGGTGCCGATCAGCGTGCCGGCGCCGGGCTTGTTGTCGACGATCACCGGCTGTCCGAGATCCTTGGACATTTCGACGCCCAAAGTGCGGGCGATGATGTCGGTGCCCCCGCCCGGAGCGAACGGCACGACGAAGCGGATGGGCTTGTCGGGGTAGGCGGCGAACACCGCCCCGAAGGCCATGAAACCGAGAAAGAAAAGGAAGAGCGCGCGCATCCCGCGCAAGCCTTGAGCAGCCATGATCTGTTTGTCTCCAGAACCAAGTAATGAATCCCCGCGATCGCGAACGTTCTTGGCTACATCGCATAGGGGCGCATCAACTTTAGGAGAAAGTGATCGAATCAGGGGATACCAATTCCATTGAATGGAATTTGCCTATGATGATTCATCACCCGCAAGACCTCCGCACCCATGCCCATGCCCGATCAAGCCCGCTTTTTCCTCGACCACAAGCCCGGTCGATCCCCTGCCAATCGTTCGCTGGAACGGGGTATAGAGATCCTTCGCGCATTTCGTCCCGGGTCGGAGTTGTTGGGCAATGGCGAACTGGCAGAGCGAACGGGCCTCTCCAAAGCCACAGTGAGCAGGCTCGCACAGACGCTAGTCGGCAGCGGCATGCTGCAACTCGACAAGGCCGAGCGCGCCTACCGGTTGGCTCCCGGGGTCCTTAGTCTTTCTCATGCGATGCGAACCGCGTCGCGCATCCTGCAGGCCGCGGCCCCGCACATGCTTGAACTGGCGCGGCGGCAACGTATCAACGTGGGACTGGCGGCGCCCGACCGCGACGAGATGGTCTACCTCGAATCCATCCGCTATGCGAAGCGCGCTGCGCTTCGGCATGTGGTCTCCGGCCAGCGGGTGCCGATGGAGCTCACCTCGCTGGGACGCGCATACCTGGCCGCGCTCACGCCGCGGCACCGGACCCAGCTCATGCAGCTTCTTTCACGACGGCGCCTCAAGTGGAAAGCCATCGAGTCCGAGATCAGGAAAGCGTGCGCCGACGTCCGCACGCGAGGCTTCTGCGCCGCGGCCTGGCAGCCAGAGGTGGTTGCGCTGGCCACACCGCTGGAGGTGGAAGGCACCATCTACGCGTTGAACGTCAGCCTTTCGACGCAGGAGTCGATCCACACCATCGCGCAGGACCTCGGACCGTCGCTGCTCGGCCTGGCGCAGGCCGTGCGCCGCGAGCTCGCGCTGCAGGAGCCGAGGTTCGGGTGAGCTGGCTGTTGTGTGGACTGCGCTATCCGCCACTTGAAGGCGCAAGCGCCGAGGGCTTTCCGACCGGCTCTTTGTCCACCACCGCCGCCTCGCCCTTCACCAGCGGCGAATCCTGAAGAGCATCGACCAGGAAGTCGACCATCACCCGCACCTTCGCGCTGAGATGCCGACGGCTAGCATAGATCGCCAGGATGTCGACGGGCGGTATGTGATAACACGGCATGACCTCGACCAGTCGGCCGGCGCGCACATCCTCTCCGATCACGACGTTTTCGATGGCGCGCGGTAGCGCCTCATCCGATGGTTCGCGCGGCTGCGCGCGATCAGGGTCTGGGACGTTGCCGCAGGTGCTGCGAGACAGGTTCTTGACCCCAGCCTTCTTGGATCTGATTCCCAGCGATCCAGGCATAAAGGTTCACTCGAACTTTTCGTTCAACAGGTCGACATTGCATCGGCATTCATACGCACACCTACTTTTCGAAGATGAGTCGCGGCTGCATCTTCCGTCCGATCTTTCGGATATCGCGGCGCACGGCGGCACTCAGGCTGCGAACCAACGGCGACACAATCATCCGACTGGGCCAATCGATCTTGTTGCGCGTCACGAGCCAGGACTCCGCATCCGGTGCCTGGCGATCGAGCATGAGCCGGGCAAGAGTCCTTCCATTCCTGGTGCCCAGTGGCATCCCGTGACCCCAACATCCATTTGCGTACCCGATCCGACCATCGGCAAGCAAGCCCACATGTGGAACAAAGTCCCGCGTTGTCGAGATCGGCCCTCCCCAGCTCTGAGCAGTCCTGAGGTCAGAGAGGGCGGGGAAAAAGGATGTCAGATGACGAGGCCCCTCTCTGAGGAAGTTGCTGCTGATGTCCAGCGACATGTCATTGCCCTGCGGAACCCTCGCGTAGTAGCCGCCAACGTAAAGCAGCCGACCGTCGCGGGTCGGGGCAAAAGAATAGAACAGCTTCGACATGAGGTTGACGCCCGCTCTGCGCGGCCAGTTCAGGGCCCTCCAGTGCGGCTCTGACAGGGGTTCGGTCACGTTGGCGTAGACAAATACCGGCGACTGAGATCGAACCATTCCCAGATCTTCAAGCCCGGGAAGAAGGTGGGAATATGCGTTCGTGGCGACGACGAGCTTCTGGCAGCGCAAGGTGCCGCTTCCGGTCTGCAGGCGGATGCAGCTTGGTTCGCGCTCGATGCACACCACAGGACTGTTCTCGTGAACCTGCACCCCCAACCTCTGGGCGACGAGCTTTAGCGCTCTCAGGTACTTCAGTGGATTGAACTGACCACCGCGCCGATCGAAAACGGCTCGGCCAAAGTGTGGGCTTTGAAAGGAACGCGCCACCTGGGCCTCCGAGATCTGCTCGAGAAACGATTCCTGGCCGATCTCTCGGCAAAACGCCAGGTACTCGTCAAGCGTTGTACTGTCGTCGGCTCTGAGTCCCATCTCGAAGTAGCCTGTCTGCTCATAGTCGCAGTCGATGTCGTGCTCATCGATCAGAGCTTCGATCGTCGATATACCTTCATGGATGTAGGTATAGGCCTCTCGCAATTTCGCTGCGCCGTGGCGTCTCATCTGCGCCTTGAAGTCGCTCTCGCCGAACGCGACGATCAACTGTCCCGCATTGCGTCCGCTCGCACCGAATCCCACCACCTCGCTCTCGAGCAAAGCGACAGAGACGTGCGGATCCATCTCTTTCAGGTGATATGCCGTCGAGACGCCGGTAACGCCACCACCCACCACGCAAACATCCACCTCGAGAACACCCTCCAAGGGTGCACTGGGCGCGTAGGGCTCTGCGGAATGGAACCAGTGGGATCGGCTTCGATGTAGCAAGTGTGTCCTCGGTGGAGTCGGGTTGGGTGGTTCCATCCGGATGGCGGTCAGGGAGCGCTGCCCCAGCAAAGACGTGGAGGACTATTCCAGGCTGAGGGCCCGGAGCAAGGCGTCGGGCGACATACGCCGATCACCTCCCTTTTCAGCGGCGTGTATCAGTTCGCATATCGCCATGTTCGTTTCCGCTGTGCCTCCGTGCCGCGCCGCGAGGCGAACCACTGCGCCATTCAGATGGTCGACTTCAGTCGGCCTACCTGCTTCCAGGTCCTCCCACATCGACGACCTCGCCTGGGGGTCCATGGCAGAGATCGCCGGGACCATGGACAGATACTCCTGATCTTCCAGGCGGAGCAGGGCTGGGATTTGGTCGCACGGAAGTCCGCCGACCGCCGCTGGCTCGATCGAAGCAGCATCGAGCGCCATCAATGCCTCCTCGACGAGTACGGCCAACACGCGTCGGTAGCCACGGGTCGAAAGCTGCACGCGCAGCGGCTCGCCCGACAAAGCGTTGATCGGGTTGTTGAGATTGAGGAGGAGCTTTCCCCATTGGACCTCGTCAAAATCGGTTCTGAGCGCTAACGGGAGCCGCGCATCCGAGAACAGCGAAAGCCAGGGATGCCATGCCTCGTGGCCTTCCGCCATCAGTTCGCCAAGTGTCGCGCGATGAAAGCGGCCGTCAGGAAGCTGCACGACATTGAAGGGAACCATTGCTCCCAGCACGATGTGGTTTGGCAGCGCGCTTCGAAGCTTCTGAACATTGTCGACTCCGTTCTGGAAGCTCGCCACGATCGAGCCTGGCTTCGCGAGACGCCGGATGTCCGGCAGCACGCCTTCCGTGTCGGCGCTCTTCACCGCGACGATCAAGAAATCGCTCGGCGGGAGGCCTTCGACGCGAACTGAGAATCGAACGGCGTCGGCAGGAATGGAAACGTCCCAGCCGTGGAGATCGGAGACATGCAAGCCATGCTTCGAGATCCGTTGCCCCATGGCGCTGCGACCGATGAGATGAACGTCGGCGCCGGCGCTTAGCAATGCTCCGCCGACAAAGGCGCCGATCGAGCCCGCGCCAAGAACGGTGACAGTCGATGCCAAGATCGCACTCCTTCAGGCAGAGTAGCTTGGATCAAGCCGATCGAGCTTACGCAGGAGCGATGGCCAAACGAACTCCCCCGCCTTCCCTCCGGTTTGCACCTTGGTTGCGTGAGCCACTCCCGCGATGATCTTGGGGTCTACGTGGACGAGTTCACTTCCTCCCGATTGAGCCGCGATCTGGATCTGGCAGGTCGTCTCGAACGTGTAAATCGCGAGGAAGGCATCGGCGATGGTCCTTCCACAGGTCAAAAGACCATGGTTGCGCAACACGAGAAAGTTCGCGTTTCCCAGGTCCGCTTGCAGACGTGTCTTCTCGTCGTCGTGAATCGCGACGCCTTCGTATTCGTGATAGGCGAGGGACGAGAGCACGAAGGTCGCCTGCTGGCTGATGGGCAAGATGCCGTTCTTCTGCGCACTGACAGCAATGCCCGAGCGCGTATGTGTGTGAAGGACGCACCGGATGTCCTCACGCACGGCGTGCACCGCGCTGTGAATCACGAAGCCGGCGGGATTCACCGGATACGGCGAGTCGATGATCTTCTTACAGTTCTGGTCCACCTTGATCAGGTTCGACGCCGTGATCTCCTCGAACATCAGTCCGTAGGGGTTGATCAGGAAATGATGCCCCGGTCCTGGAATGCGTACGCTGATGTGGGTAAAGACCAGATCGCTCCAGCCATGCAGAGCGACCAGACGATAGCAAGCCGCGAGATCGACTCGAAGTTGCCACTCTTCGGCGGAAACGAGACGTTGCACGTCAGATTGAACAGACTCGTTCATGGATCTTCCTTTTTCTTGAGGCACTGATAGGTGTTTGGAGCGGTAGGCCACCCGCGGGAAGCCGCACCGGAGGAGGTCCCGGATCGAGAGCGGTGCGGGCTTGCCCCGGTTTACGGATTGGAGGAAGCCGTCAACCCATGTCCCAGAGGCATCACACGTCCGTGGATGCCTTCCGAAGCAGCGCACGAATGGCTTCGAGAGATTCGGGTTCGTCGAGAAGCGGCGGGTGGCCGCGCCCCTTCACTGTCGTGAGCACCGTGTCGGGGTGGCTTTTGAGCATGCGCTCGACCGTGTCGGCCGTCAGAAAGTCGGAATGCTCGCCGCGCAGCAGCGCGATGGGCACCCCGCGCGTTGCGAGGTACGCGTCCCATGCATCTGGACTCTCCCGACCCATCCGTGCAGCGTCTGCGAGAACGAGCAGATCGAAGTCACGGGCGTACCTCCCGGGCGTCATCTCGCGATAGGCTCGAAGCATCAGCTTGACCCATTGTTCTCCTTCCAGATCCGGGTACTGGGCACTGAAGTGGTCCTTCACCCGCGCCAATGCGACATCGAAGCTGTAGTCTGCATCTTCCGCGTGTCCGGCGGATCTTTTCACAGATGCCGAACCGATCTCTGCGCCGATGTCATTGAGGACAAGCCCGCGCACTCGCGCAGGAGCCTCTCCCGCCATGTTCAGACCTATGAGCCCCCCCAAAGCAGTGCCGAGAACCGCGACACGGTGGACGCCGAGGTGGTCAAGGAGACTCCAGACGTCCTGCACGAGAAGGTCAAAGTGGTACTCCTTGACGTCTGCGTAGCGCGTGGAAAACCCCCTGCCCCGCAGGTCCGGAGCGATCACTCGCACGCCCGATTCAGCAAGCGCGGGCCCCAACTCCTCGAAATCGCGTGAATTGCGCATGAAACCGTGCAGGCACAAGAGCGGAACGGCCAAAGCGCAAGTGAGAGGCACGAAGTCCCTGTAGAAGATGCTCGCCCCAGAGGGCGAGGCAAACCGATCCTCAGTGAGCCGGATCTCATTCTTGGCCATCAGAGAACTCCTGTGAGTGAAAAGTAGGGCGCGACCGGCGCCACCATCGAGTGATCCTCGAATGGCGTCACTGTAGCATTTATTCGATGTTAATCAAGTTTAGGTTAGACTGATGTTGCGCGCGGGCGCGCTCCATTCACCAAGCAAGCAAAGACATGAGCAACACGAACATCGTCATTGGCGCCGGCATCACGGGTCTGACTGCAGCCATCACCCTTCAGAATGCAGGCAAGAAGGTCATCGTCGTCGAAGCGTCAGAGCGGCCAGGTGGCAGGCTGGTGAGAATCGAACGAAACGGCGACGCAGCGGAGGCAGGCGGCCAAGGAATTCATTCGAACTACCGGGACATGCTCGGGCTCATCCGCGCCGAAGGCCTCGCTGGTGATCTCATGCCGCAGTTGAACCATCAGGCCGGCCATTTGAATCGACAAGGTGCTCTTTGCTATCCCCAGGGGAATCTGGGCCTGGCCAAATTGATGGGTCCACGAGGCACACGAGACCTAGCTTGGTTCGTCACACGATATCTCATGTTGTCGAAGAAGTTCGACCTGTTCGAATCGTCGGTCGATATCCCGGCCTATGACAACGCGACCGCTGCCGAAGCATTCAGTTGGGCGGGCGACGAATTTCGAGACTATGTTTTGCGCCCTTCGGCACACGCTATGTCAAACACGACACCAGAATTCACGAATTTCTATTTTTTGCTGAATTTGATGAAGCTGGTCGCCACCACGAAGGTAATGACGCTACGCCACGGCAACGTTTCCATTGCAGAACATCTGGCAAGAAAACTCGATGTTCGATATGGCGTTGGCGCAAAAAAAATCCTGACGAACAAGGGCAACACTGAAGGGGTACTTCTGGAAGATGGGAAAGCGCTAAAGGCAGGCCATGTGATTTTGACTACCCCGATGAATCGCGCAGCAGAAATAATTCCGGATGATCTGGCCGCGGAACAAAGATTTTTCTCTGAATTCCCGAACTCCCCTTTTGTTCTGGTCTATTTCTTTCTTGACCGCCCCCTCCCGACCGAGGCGTTCGTTTACGTCGGACATGCATTTCGCGATGTTGCCTTCAACATGGCACTCAACCATACGGTGAAGACCCCTCACTTGGTGACGAGCGGCAAGGCGATCATCTCTGCATGGTCCAGCTTCCCCAGGTCGGCGGAACTGATTGGTAAGCCTGACAGTGAAGTTATCCAGCAGGCATTGAACGAGATCGAAGTCTTCTTTCCAGGGATTTCCGGATGGGTAGAGGAGGCTCGCGTCCAGCGGCACCATTGGGGAATAGCGCGCCTCTCCCCCGGCCAGCACGGTAAGATCCTCGAATTCAAGAGAAATGTCGAAGCACTGAGCGGGATTTCGTTCGCAGGCAACGATTACGACGGCGTTCATATGGAGTCCGGCGTACGAGGAGGCTTACGTGCAGCGCAACGTGCTCTGAAGCACAATTAGCCCCACCGCCTAGCGCGTCGACCACTATCTCTTCGAGTCACGCGAAAAATAAGGTTCCAACGAAATGACCGACGAAATTCCGGACACAAGCACGACGCCATCTGTGCGCCCGAAGGCGTCCCACCGCAAAGGTCGTACCCCTGAAACCAGCAGAACGCCTCGCGTTCCAACGCAGGAGCGGAGCAAGGCGCGCTACCTGGCGATCATCAAGGCTGCAGAGGAGCTACTGGAAAGATCCAATATCGAGGATCTCAGTCTCTACGATATTGCGAAGCAATCCGGCATCGCACCAGCGTCCGTGCATTATCTTTTCAGCACGATCACGGCAGTGCATCTCGAGTTGCATCGACTGCATAACGACAAGCTCACGGAGCGGGTGATCGAGAGCTCGGCTCCTTTAATTGCTCAAAGGAATCCCAGCTGGCAGGAATGGATATACGCGAGCATGAAGGAGGCTCGCGACGCGCTGAACAGCAGCCGGCCCATGTCGGAAGTCATGCTCGGGCCGACCATGCACAGGCAAACTCGTTTGACGAACCTTAAAACCAACTTCTCGCTGGGGCAAAAGGCCGTCGAATACATGCACGCTGTTTTCATAATGCCCGACATCCCGCATCTTGATCGCTACTACGGCTATGCCGCCGAGTTCAGCGATGCATTGTGGTCGGGTGCCTACTCGGCGCACGGACGAATCGACGATGAGACATTCGCCGAGTCGGTCAGGGCAACAGTTGCATACCTCCGGTGCTTCCTACCCGAGACCTTGCACCTTCGAACCTCGAAACCGCAGCCCCCGTTCGAGGCTTGATAAACCGGAAAATTCGATGTAAGGCGAATATCTGAAGCTTCGTACCGGGGGTAATGCGAGTCTCCCGTTGGGTCTGGCTTTCGGGCACATCTACTTCGCGTCTCCCACGACACCACGCTTCGAAAGCAGGATCCACCGCCGCTCATCGCTGGCCAAAGCCGCAGTCAGCGAATCGCCCGACGGGCGAATAGCGACCGAGAACGTCCGTCCACCGTCGCGGCTCTGAGCTTCCAAGCCATCGAGGCCAACAACCAGGACGTCGTCGCCATGGACCGATATGGCAGTCACCGAGCTTTTGCTTTGAAGATCGATCGACTGCCACTGTTGCGTGGTTTCATTGCGGCGCAGCAAGGTGCCGCGCTGGCCTCCCACGAGCAACGTGCCGTCAGACAGCGCAGCGCCTGCCCAAAGCGACCCTTTGTAGCCGGTATCAAGGTAAGTCCACGTATGCCCCTGGTCGGACGACCGCAGGACTTGGCCTCGCTCTGCAGTTGCATAGATGGCCCCCTGCTTGTCCGCAAACAGGCCGAGTAGATTCAGATCGGCTTTCTTGCCTCCCGGGGGCGGCGCGATGTTCTGGGGCGCCCACGTCTCGCCCCCGTCGTCCGTTGTCAGCACGAGAGACCACAAGCCGACAGCAACGCCATGCGTGGAGTCAAAGAAGTGGACGGCGAAAAGGGGCCGATCTTCGTCGGTCGAGAGCCTCTGGATCTTCCAGTTCTCGCCGCCGTCGCCGCTGGAGAGCACAACGCCCCAGTGACCCACAGCCCAGCCGTGAGCCGCGTCGACAAAGCTCACGCTGGTGAGCGTCGAGCTGACCGGTACCTGGTGCGCCTGGCGAAAGGTAGATCCCTGATCATCGGACAGGAGCACAACGCCGTTGGCACCGACCGACACGGCACGCTTTCCGCTCCAGGCGGCCCCCAGCATCATCGCCTGGGTGGCGATCGGCGTCTGCACCGCCGCCACAGGGCGGAGTGCGGGAGTCTCGGTAGCTTGCACCACCACAACGCCGGTCGCAAGGCTGATTGCTGCAGCGGCACGCAAAATACATTTCATATCTGACTCTTTGCTCAATGTGCCGGCGCTCCAACCGTGCGCACGGGCCTGCGTCGGGGAAAAATCCGTTCCAGCCAGACTGCAAACGCCGGCAGCACCGTGATCGCCATCACCATGTTGACGATGAACATGAAAGCCAGCAGTTTGCCCATGTCGGCCTGGAACTTCAGAGAAGAGAACGACCACGTCACGACACCAACAGCCAAGGTGATCGCGGTGAAGATCGTGGCAGTACCGACCTCCAGAATTGCGTGCTCGAACGCTTCGACGATTCCGAGTCCTTTCGCAAGATGCAACTGCAGGCGGTTGTAGATATAGAACGCGTAATCCACGCCTATACCGACGGCCAGCACCATCACGGGGAGCGTCGCGACGGTCAATCCGATATCGAGCTCCTTCATGAACCAGTAGCCGATAAAGGTGCCGATCGTCAGAGGAAGGCAGCACGCGAGTACCGCACGAAGATCCCGATAGGCAGCGAACACGAGCAACACGATCGTCGCGTAGACATACAGCATCATCGGCAGTTCGCTGTGCTCGATCTCGTCATTGATCGCCGCCAACACCCCTGCATTGCCGGACGCGAGACGGATCTTTACGCCATCCATCGGGTATCTCGCGCGGAAATTCTTTACCGCTGCGATGACTCCATTGATAGTGGTCGCTTTGTGGTCGGCCAAGTAGATGTGAGCCGCGGTCATGCTGCAGTCCTTGCGCATGGTTCCGGGAATCCGGCTTATCTCTACAGCGAGTGCAGAGTAGTTACCGGAATCGATCGGCACCACGGACATCTTCGGGTTCCCTTCGTTGTATCCCTCGTTGTATTGCCGCAGAAGGGAAGAAAACGAAACGACCGAGAGGACACCCGGCACCGGCTGCATCCACCAGGCAAACCGTTCCTGATAAGCCCCGATGGCGACGTTGTCGCAAGAATCCGGCGGGGCTTCGAAAGCGACGCTGAGCCAGTCCAACCCGACGTCGTAGCTCGCGCCGATCGATTGCGCATCACGATTGAAGCGTGCGTCCGGGCGCAGTTCCGGTGCGCCCGCTTGCAGCGTTCCTATGACGCGGTCCCTGCTCTGCCAGGCTGAGGCCACGAGAACGACCGCGGCCGAGAGCAGAACCACCAGGGCAACCCGAGGCTCGGCCACGCGGGTGATAAACCGAAGCCAGCGGGCCCGCTCCGCGCCCTTGCGTTCAGCTCCAGCGGCATACGCCTGGTCTACCTGAACCAGGGATGCGGCGACGGGCAGCATCACCAAGTTCGTGATGATCTTGTAGGCGACGCCAAGCGATGCCGTCACCGCGAGTTCGCGCACCATCGGAATGGGGACCATTAGCAGCGTGATGAATGATACGAATGCCGTCACCAGGGCGAGCGTCCCAGGTACGAGCAAGCCTCGAAAACTTGACCTCGCCGCCTGTTCGGTTGTCTTGCCTTGCGATATCTCGCGAACGATGAAGTTGATCTGCTGAACACCGTGCGATACGCCGATCGCAAACACGAGGAACGGCACTAGGACGCCGAGTGGGTCGAGGCCATAGCCCAGAAGATGCAGCGTCGCAAACTGCCAGACCAGAGAGGTCAGTGAACATGCGATCGGCAGCAGTGTGAGCTTCATCGAGCGGCAGTACCAGTACACCGCTGCCGCGGTCAGAAGGAGAGCCAACCCGCAAAACTCAAGGACAGATGACGCTCCCTCTGCGATGTCACCGATCTGCTTGGCGAAGCCGATGATCTGGATCTCATAGTTCCGATCTTCGAACTTGGAGCGAAGCTCGGATTCAAGCAGACGGCCGAATGAAACATAGTCGATCCGCTGGCCTTGGGCATCGAACTCGTTGAGGTCGGCGGTAATCATCGCGCTGGTCTGGTCGCGCGACACGAGGCTGCCGACGTAGCCGCCCTGGGCGGCCGACCGTTTGATCGCCTCGACGGCACCGGCATCAAGACGATCCGGCGTGACGGTACCTGGAATGATAGGGTCGGCCCGGAACCCGTCCTCGGTAATCTCGTTGACGAACGAATTTGGCGTCCACAGCGATTGCACGCTGGCTCGAGAGACGTACGGCAAGAACGTGAGAGCCTGAGTGACGTCGCTGAGCTTCTTCAGCCCTTCGGGCGTCCAGATGGATCCCGCTCTTGCCTTGACCACAATGGTCAGGCGGTTCGCTCCCAGGAAGTCGTTGCGGTAGGTGTTGAAGGTTTGGACATATTCATGTCCCACCGGCAACTGCTTCTCAAAGCCCGCATCCATCCTCAACTTGAGGGCGAAGAAGCCCATGATTACTGTAAAGACGGCCAGTCCGATCAGGACGGCGCGGCGGCGAGCGAACAGGATGGCTTCGATCCTTGCAAGGAACCGCTGCGACGCGGAGGCTCCGCCGGGAGCCATTGCACTTGTCTCTTTCACATCGGACCTAGAAGTTGCGGGACACAACGATGCCGAAGAAATCACGATCGCGTACGGGGTTGTCGAGCAAGGTGCGGCCGCCCATGAAGCGCGTGTAGTTGGCGCTGACCTGCCAGGTCGCGGGATTCTGAATGAAGTTAACGTAGTAGTTCACCGCTGTGACACCCTTCATGAACTGGGAAGAAATCCCGGGGGTTCGACCGAACAGGCCTCTTCGAACGTAGATACCCGGATTGACCTGCCAACCCTTGATCAGGGAGCCGTCGTACACCCAGTTGAAATCCACGTTGATCCCGCCCGAGTACTTGGTACCTACGGACGAGCCGGGGGTGACCAGAGCACCGGTCTGAACCACATCGTTCAGTTCATTGCCCCACAGCAGCCCTCCCGATGCAATCGGAGAGCCTGCGTAGCTGGACTTGAGATTCGGATAGCCGATGACCACCGTCTCGGTCGTCAGCGTGGCGGTGTCCGCCTTGAGAAGGCTGAGAATCGGGCCGGCGTTGCCGGGCTGAAGTGCGAGCAGCGATGTCAGGTGCCACTGATAGCGCTCGGTATCCGCCCAGCATTTCCCCCCCTGGGCCACACACCCGCTTGCGGGATTCAGAGGCACCGCATCTTTCGGCCGGTACGACAGCTCGGTGCCGATGGCCCAGTCTCCCACCGGAAAGTTCGCACTCAGGCCGAACATGCGGCGATTCTCCGGGTAGCGATAGATGGTCGCGCCTTCAGGACTCAGAGATGTCTGGGGCAGTTTGTCGTGATAGTTCATCACGTAGGCGCCGAGATTGAGATCGGTCCCTTTTGGCTGGTAGCGCAGCGCGAGTCCCCATTGACCGGAATCTTTTGCCCGGGTGGTCGTCACGCCGTAGGCGTTGCTTCCGACGCCGACGACGGAGGTTGAGAAGTAGCTGCCCACAGGCGGCAAGTAGCTCTTGTTCCAGCCCACCTGCACATAGCCCTCCACGTTCACCCCCCCACCCAGGCCAGCAGCGACGCTTACCATGGGGGCTGGCAGCACGAACTCTTTGACCTGCGCCCCTGGCTGAGCGGCCCGGTTGACGTCGATTGCGTTGGTGGCATTGATGCCACCGATCTCGTAGAGACTCTCGCCCCAACTGATGACTTGGTTGCCTGCACGAACCCGGATCTGCTGCCCCGCCACGTCGAAGGTCTTGCTGACCCAGAAGTCAAGGAGGCGCGCCTTGAACCGCAGGTCTCTGCGCGCATCTGCGGAGAGACCATCCTGGATGTTGGGCGGCACAGCAGACACAAAGTCCTGACCGCTCACCGCGCCCGTCGTGTGGGTCGCGGAGAAATCTCGGGCCCATGCGGCACGCGCCATGAAAGACAAGCCCTCCGAAGGCATCTTGAGCAAAAGCTCATGGGTGCCCTTGAGGTACGTTGTGAACGGCCTGCCCTCCTTGTAGTTGATGTTCCCCTGGTCGCTCAGCCCGCTGAATTGCCCCATGATGCCTCCGCCCGTGCGCGCGAAGGTCGTGCTGTCGTACGCGGGAGAGACCAGAGAGTTGCTCGGGGATTCGGTCCGGATCCCGGTTCCGATCGAGACGGTCGAATCAAAGCTGCCCTGGATGGATCCGTCGGCGTTTTTGAAGGTTGCCGCCTGCGCGGCACCCGTTGCCAGGGCAAACGCCGCCAACTGATAGCGAACGACTCGCGTCGAGCGGATCGAGGTGCGAAGGATGATGTTGTTCATTGCTTTTACTCCGCTCGAATCAACGCTCACTGCGCGCGCGCAGACTCTCGGCAGAGTAATAGTCAGGCTTCAACCGGGCGTTGCCCGTGCCGTCGACGACCCATTTCATGTCGGTGCCGTTGGCGAGGGCGGCGCCGTCAATGAGGTAGCGGCCTTCCGCCAAGTTGTGCTGGACGAAAGCTACCGAGTCGCACGACCCGGTTTCGTAGACAGGAATGACAAACCCTTCTCGAACCTTCCAGGCTTTGCCTTGCGCGTCATAGTCGACTGCGCCCACGAAGGTCCAGCTGTCCTCGTCGATGTAGAACTCCCGCTTCGGCGCGGAGTGGCGTAATCCTGGTTTGACGGTGGCCTCCACAACCCAGACGCGGTGCATCTCGTACCGACGATGCGTGGGGGAGATGAAGTCCGGCTTCAACACGTCGTCGGCCTTGGCCTTGAAGTCGTATGGACCGAAGGCGTTGTATGGAATCACCATTTCCTTCTTTCCAACGAGCTTCCAGTCGAAGCGGTCTAGTGCGCCGTTGAACACATAGGCTTCATCGATGTTGTACTGATTCTCGTAGCCGATCTGAGGGGCGTCGTAAGCATAGGCCGGCATCCGGCGCGTGCGTCGCTGCCCAGGAAAATAGTAGAAGGTTTCCGAAGCTTTGTTGGACGGCGCCACGAACACGGCGCCCTGGCCCGCCAACGCCGTCGGCGACTGATAGCTCATGGTGTAGTACGACTCGATCTGCTCGGCCTTGGCGAAGGTCGTACTGTTCTTGTCCGCCCATGGCATGTAGGTGAAGCTGTCGGCAGTCACCTTGATCCACTCGCTGCTGCCTTTGCGAGGAGAAACATACACGATCTGGTTCACCATCTCGATGCCCGCGCCGCGGTAGTGCATCTTTGCGTTGATCATCACCTCCGCCCCGCTCTTCGGCATCGGAAATGGAATGCCGGGAACGAATGCATCCGAGAGACTCAGGCCATCCGGATTCAACTTCGCGAAGCCGACGTTCTTCTTTGTGTTTTCCGCCACGACACCCGGCGCCCCGCATGTGCGGCGGCTGGGATAGACATCCATGCTGTAGCCCTTCGTGGACTTGATCAGGGCCACCTGGCCTGCGTTCAGCTTGTCCGCATACTTGTCGACATTGGTGGCATCGATGGTGTAGAGAGGCTTGTCCGACTTGTATTTGAAGAAGTCGGAGCGCAATGTGCCGAAGGTCCAACCTTGACCCACGGCACCGGGCGGCGTCCATTCAGGGATTCCGCTGGCGGTGCCCGCCCTTTCCGCCCCGAGGGGCGTGAGCTCCGAGCCGAGCTTGCCTGCGTCACCGCTCTGGGCGTCCGCCATGGTCGCCACACCCGTGAAGACAAGGGTCAACATCATGGCTCCTGATAGCCTGGCGACCCTCGCGGTGCGAGAAGGAAGAATGGATTTGGACCTCATGAGATATCTCCAGTTGGTAAGTTGACGTTCTCTGCGGTTCGCACCAACCGCTGCTTGCATGGATCGCTTGTCAGCCAGATACTTGACTAACAACGAGTTTGTAGACGGACAAGCTCCGTAAGCAGGAGTCATGCCCGCCATCCTCCGGCGAACCCGATGTCGCGTACCCGGCTATATATCTGACTAATGCCGATTTTTCTATTTGCCCCTAATCAAGACAATAGGGTTAACCTCACTGCGTACGTCAGTCATTCCCAGCAGGTACGCCTCGGAGTTGTGGACGCACATTCCTAGTGCGGGCTGCACCAAGGAGGCCACAAATCTGCTCAACACCAAGATACCCGAGCATTTAGCGCCAAGCTCGCGATAGAGATGGCAAGCTGCTTAAAACCCGTTACTAAACGGAACTGCCCGAGTGAACAGAGAGGCTTCGCGAATCGACCGCAGGCGAGACAGCAGGCTGCTCGGCCGTGCAAAACTATCGGCACTTCGCGCGAAAGCGCAATTGCGCGACCCGTGGGTTAGCGAGCCTCATGAGGAATCACGGGCTCGCCCTCAAGCGATGCGAGCATTGACCAAGCCCCCCCAACCACATCGCGGCGTCCACGCGCTGGACGTTTCCGGCTTGCGGCGAACAGCACGGCCACGCAAAAGAGCCTGTTGGACGAAAACGCTGATGTCGATGGCCGCCACTGATGGAACGCAAGCCGCTCAAAACGCAGCCGCAGGTTTGCAGCCAAGCCAGCTGTAAGCACACGCCACGGCCGCCTCACCGTCGCTCCACATCACCCGGAGCTGGTGAGGTTAGGCCCGCTCGGCAAACGGGGGCGTGCGACCATACTGCGTGATCGAGCGGGAAGCGGCCAACACCATGAGGATGGCCAACACGAGGAGGCCGGCCGCCGTCCAACCCACCGGCCGCACGCCACCGAATCCGAACACGACACTGGCGAGTGCCGGGCCCACTGCCAAGCCGAAATTTGTGATGGATCCCGCCAAGGCGGCGCTTTCTCCCGTTTCGTCCAGTTCGGCAAGAACGCTCAGGAGGTAGGGATTGGCAATGACCACACCCGCATTGATAAGACTCAGAGCAACAAAGAAGCCCCAGCGGCTCCAGCCCTCGTACATTCCCAGAGCGGTGCCGATGAGGATCGCAAGCCCCCAATAGATCGGCTTGAATGCTCCCGCGCGATTACCCATCCAGTTCGTGAGAACAGCGGCAGGAATCTGAATCAACGCCGCGATCGTGAAGGTCAGGCCGAGCTTCTCATCGTCGATCATCAAAGAGTGGCTCGACGGCCCTGCAAAACTGATGGTCACGGACTGGGAAATGAACAGGGCAAACACTGCGGCCAACATCCAAACGATGCCGATGCTTCGCGTCCTGGACTTCTGAGTCATGTTCGTGGTCCAAGACAGGCTGGCTGCAGGCATCTTCGGCGAGAGAACAAGCCCCAATGCCATCATCGCGAGTTGAACGATCTCCGCGCCCGTGGGCCCGTACCTTCCGATAAGGAGAGGCGCGACATACATGGCAATACCGTAAACCACGGCGATCACGATCGCAGCTTGTGCGAACCATTTCTCCGGATGCTCGTAGTACGAGGCGAGGCCGTAGACACACGCCACGAGAACGCCGGCAGCGACGCCGAAAACGATCTTCAGTGCCGCGTAGATATACAGGTCATGAGCAAAGATCATGGCTGCCGTGGCCCCAAAGCCCAGGAAACAGGCCCCCATCGACCATGTTCTTTTGCTTAGCCGAGAGATCCACCTGCTCATCAATAGCGCTGTGAGCGAT
Source organism: Variovorax sp. 22077 (assembly GCF_052044195.1). Classification (NCBI taxonomy): domain Bacteria; kingdom Pseudomonadati; phylum Pseudomonadota; class Betaproteobacteria; order Burkholderiales; family Comamonadaceae; genus Variovorax; species Variovorax sp. 22077. Next base: position 208,736 of record NZ_JBQEQC010000010.1, on the reverse strand, counting down.
AAGACCAGCAGCTGGGCGGAAGCAAGCCAGCCGACATGATCTTCGGTCAGGCTGAAACGCTTCATCGCCGTCATCACATCGTAGGGAAGCAGGTAGTTGGGCAACCAGCCGAGGGTCGCGAGATACAGCACCGCGCATTTCTCAAGGCCGACGAGCTTGCTTTTCATGGTGGAGTCCTTGGCAAGGAGATGTGAACGACGGGAAGTGAGTGCTAGGCCGGCCGATCTTCCCGCTCCTCCGATCACCACCTCGGCGCAGAAGCGAGCCTCGGAAGACGGCCCTCAGTCCATGAAACTGGGGTCCAGCTTCACGAGCTTGCGCACCAGGCCATCCCATGGATCACTCGTGCCCTCGCCGTTGGCCACGCGCTGCAGCTCGGCCTTGAACATCTTCAGCAACGGCGGTCCAAACTGAATGAGCTCGCCACCCTTGGTCGACGTCGCCATCATCTGGATCCTGCAAGCCTTGCGGATGTTGTAGTGCCGAAGGAAGGCGTGCTTTGCAAAGTAGCCGATCGTGATCAGCCCATGATTGCGCAACAGCAAGGCGTTGTTGTGCCACCCCAGACTGGCCTGCAGGCCAACAGCGCATTCCGGATGAGTCTCCACCCCTTCGTAGGCGTGGTAGCCGATCCCGTCGGCGAGAGCGAAGGCAGCGGACTGGGAGATAGGAAGAAGCCCCTGGGAATTGCAAGCCACCGCGGCGATGATGTCATCGTGAGTGTGGATCACGAAGTTGGCATCGGGCCGAGCTTCGTGCACCGCGCGCATGGGATGCCAAGAGCAAGGGACAACGCCAAAAGGCGTTTCGGAAACCAACCGCTCATCGACTGTGATCTTCACCAGGCTCGACGCCGTAACCTCTTCGAACAATAGGCCGTTGGGGCCGACGAGATAGTGCTCGCCCACCCGCGCAGAGATCAACTGCATCGAAAGATCATCCCATCCCATCAACGGAATGAGACGAAAGAGCGCCGCGGTTTGGACTCTGATTTCCCACTCGTCATCCGAGACCTTTCCTTTCAATGAGGGGTAGGCGGTATCACCAATTTTCAATTCCATCTCTGCTCCAAGGTAAGTTGCCGAATCCGATAAGTCGCGCAGAGTCCGATGTCTCAGAATTCGAAGTACGCGGGCCCTGAGCGATCCCAGGCCGCACTGGCAGCTTTCATCTGGGCGAAACCGTCTTCCACAGCCGGCGAGGACTGGATCAACTCGATGACGCTGCCTCCATCCAACTCCGCCTCGAAGAATCTCGTTTCGACACCGATTGCTGAAACCCAACGACTGATCGGCTTCAAACCGCGTTCGACGAGTGCAGCCGCATCTGCGTCGATGTCTTTCGACAGGATGCCGAGGTGATGCGATCCAAAGCCATGTACCGACTTGAACTCCGTGAGCGAGGAAGGCGCATCGTTGTGCTGCTGCATGAGTTCGATCTGGAGATCTCCGACGTATGCGAACGCAGCGCTGATGTCGGCGGAGATGTCTTCGCCGCGATGCGTTTGCACCGCGTACTTCAGATGCCGGCCGACAAAGAAGGGCCCTACGCCCATGGCGGCCCAGCGCGCCATGGCCTTGTCGATGTCCTCCACCAGGTAAGCAACCTGCATGATCGCGCCGACTCCAGCATTCGCCATAGCAATACTCCAAAGTAGTGCGCGGGTTCCGCCACAGCGCACGCTATCGCATCATAAATCCGTTGTTAATCTAATAATAGCCTCTTGCCGATGGTGATGCAATGGGCCTCCAATAGGGAATTCCCCATACTTCTCTGCGCATCGCCCCTCACGCACCGCCGCCGCCGATCCAGTTTCGGATTTTTAATAGTAGACTAACAACAGCTTTTTAGGCGGCTCTGCTGTGCAATCAGGGGCGGCTATGCGCGGGGCACGCGCCGATGTCTCGAAGGAACTCGAGCGGCCGCTCTTGGCATGCTGCGCCTTCTGCACGGCAACAGCTCTACCGAATGGTCTCGAATCGGAAAGAGTCATGAATCAAACGTTCGACTTCGTCATCGTGGGTGCTGGCTCCGCCGGCTGTGTGCTTGCAAATCGACTGTCTAGAGACCCCAGCGTGCGTGTCCTGCTTCTGGAGGCCGGCGGATGGGATAAGGATCCCATGATCGGCCTTCCCGTCGGCATCAAACCGATGACCGCCAAGAAGCAGTACCGATGGGTGGACACCTCAGACCCCGACGAAGGTCTGAACGGTCGTATCAATGAAGTGCTCCACGGCAAGGTGATCGGGGGAGGCTCATCGATCAACTACATGGCGCATACACGCGGCCATCCGCGCGACTACGAACGCTGGGTCACGGCTGGCGCTGATGGCTGGGGATTCGAGGACGTTGCCCCCTTCTTCAAGGAATGCGAGGCTTGGGAGCGCGGGGAGAGCGCCACCCGGGGCGGCGTCGGAGAGATCGGCGCTCAACAGGGACGACTTGATGATCCCGTCTTCGCCGCATGGTTCGATGCGCTTCGTGCCCTCGGCTACGATAGGACTGACGACTACAACGCATCTCACCCCGAAGGCTTTGGTGCGGTGCAGTACTCCATCAGAAACGGGCGCCGCTCTTCGGCCGCGCGGGAGTTTCTTCACCCTGCACTGCAGCGCCCCAACCTGACCGTCCAAGTCGAATCGATGGCGACAAAGATCCTCTTCGACAAAACGAGGGCAGTCGGCGTCGAATACGTTACCAAGGGCCAAAAACAAGCGGCGCGCGCCGGCCGGGTTGTGCTGAGCCTGGGAGCGATCAATACGCCACACCTTCTGATGCTCTCGGGCATCGGACCTGCAGCGCACCTGCGCTCGATGGGAATTTCACCCTTGGTGAACCTTCCTGTGGGGCAAGGCCTCGAAGACCATCTGGGTGTCGAAGTCATGTGGGAGCGGAAGAAGCCCGGGACGTTTCATCAGACGCTCAGACTTGACCAGGCGGTCTTCAGCATGTTTCGGGGGCTGGCGCTTCGCAGCGGCCCCGCTTCGCGTCTGCCAGGCGTCATACTCGGTTTCGCAAAATCAAACTCGACTTTGCCGCAGCCTGACTTGCAGTACTACCTGCAGACACCTCCGCCCTATGCCGACGTCTGGTTCCCAGGGCTGAAGCGCCCCTATCAAGACACGCTCAGCGTGAAGATGAATTTGCTGAGCCAGCAAAGCAGAGGTGAAATCCTGCTTCGTTCCACAGATCCGACCGAGCGGCCTCGCATCGTCTACAACTCGCTGTCCGAGCCGAGAGACATTGAAACCTTGCGGGAAGGCGTGATGCGCGCTCAAGCAATGCTCGAGTCAGCGGAACTCTCTCCGTTCCGAGGCAACCCCCTTATGCCCGATCGTCCTTTCCGGAATAACGCCGAGGTCGACGCATACATCCGGTCTCATGCGTTCCAACAATATCATCCTGCGTGCACCTGCAAGATGGGCAAGGACGAAACGGACTCTGTTCTCAACCCAGACCTGAGTGTCCGGGGCATCTATGGACTGAACGTGGCGGATGCATCGGTCATGCCAAACCTCATCTCCGCCAACCCCAACATTCCCGTCGTGATGCTCGCTGCCAAGGCGGCAGCGATGTGGTTGGGTTGAGAGTGAGTAGATTGCTCGACTCCACCTTCACCATCACCACTTTGAGGATGATGGGTTCTAGCAAGTCGCCACGACAAATAAGCCTTCCTCTTCAGGACCTGGAGCCGTTCAAGCAATCATGAAATTCAATGACAAGCAGCGCGATTCTGAATTGGCCGAAAACATTCGAACGCGCAAGCCAGTGTTCTGGACGAACCCTGCCCGATCAGAAGACGGACGCATGGGAAGTACTTGGGATGACCGGCCAATTGGCTGTGAAGACGTACGCGCAGCAGAAGACCGATTCCGAAGGTTCAGTCGCGTTCTGACGGACATGTTTCCGGAGTTGCGGGACACGCGCGGTGCAATTGAGTCCGCCGTACTTCCGGTTCCGGCTCTTCAAAGCCACTTGGGCATCCCCTTGGAATCAGGACGCGTACTCATCAAGGCGGACCATGCGCTGCCCGTCGCGGGCTCCATCAAGGCCCGAGGCGGCATTCACGAGGTGCTGGAATTCGCTGAGAAGCAGTTGCTAAAAAGTTCAGCAGGAACCCTCGCCGGCATTGGCGACCTTTCGTTAGAGACGATTCGCGAGACGCTCGGCAAGTATCAGGTCGCAGTTGGTTCCACGGGCAACCTCGGCCTCAGCATTGGTGTGATCGCATCGGCCTTGGGCCTGGGGGCCACTGTTCACATGTCTGCGGATGCAAAGCGCTGGAAGAAGGATCGACTGCGCAAGCGAGGTGTTCAAGTCGTAGAGCACGAAGGCGACTATGGCGCCGCTGTAGAGGCTGGCCGTACGGCGGCCGCGGCCGATCCCAATTGTCATTTTGTCGATGACGAGGGATCGCTCTCTTTGTTCATGGGCTACAGCACCGCCGCGAGCGAGCTCCGGACTCAGCTGAGTGAACTTGGGATTCAGATCGACGCAGACCACCCGCTTTTTGTCTATCTTCCCTGTGGCGTCGGGGGAGCACCGGGGGGGATTGCGTTCGGTCTTTCCCATGTATTCGGCCCGCATGTGCATTGCTTCTTTGCAGAGCCAACGGCCTCGCCCTGCTTTCTTCTCTCGCTGCTCGACGAAAGCGGCTCGAACCCGAGCGTCTACGACATCGGCCTGGACAACGCCACGGAAGCTGACGGTCTCGCCGTGCCGCGCGCGTCAGCACGCGCAGTGGAAGTGATGAGATCAGGAATTGGGGGCGTTTTCACGGTGGAAGACGAAGCGCTCTTCAAGAACTTGCACGCTGCGGCGATCACGCAGGGGATCCGTGTCGAGCCTTCGGCTACAGCTGCTTTTGAAGGCCCTCTATGGCTGACTTCATCCGGTCCTGGAAATGCGTACCTCGCACGTAACGGACTCACTGGAAGTCTTCCGAAGGCGACACACCTGATCTGGACAACGGGCGGCCTTTTCGTGCCGGAGAACGAATACCAGGCGTTCTTCGAGCGCGGTGCGTAGGCATTCCGCGAGCAGCAGGCCACACGCCGATCACGTCGTGCACCAGCGCCTTCATCCGGCTCGACCTGCGATTGGCGTACAGGAAGGCAGCGTGTGAGCGTGCCTCACCAAACACCTTGACGACCCGAACTTTCCCGGCTGACCCGAGCAGGTCAGATCGCCGCGACCACACCAGCGCCACTTTCACCGCTTCTGGTGCGCGATGATGCGCAGCGGATATCCGCGCCGGTTCGGCGACTGGCGCAGGACGATCCGGCTGGCGAAGCGCTCGATGCCGATGTCGTCTTTCAGCATCTTCTCCATCAGCGCCTGGAAATGGCCGACGCTGGGCGCCACGATCTTCAGCAGGTAGTCGTAGCCGCCGCTGACGTTGTAGCACTCGACGATCTCCTCGTACTTCTCGGCAGCCTCCTCGATTCTGCGGAAATCGCGCGGCCGGTGGCTGCTGAGGGTAACTGTTGATTTGGGGGGTGCGGATAAAAACTTGGACTGGTTTTATGCCGCAAGTCCAAGGCTCACCCGGTATTCGATTGGGCTGAGGGAGCCGAGCGAGATCTTGATCCGCTTTTCGTTGTACCAGCGGATGTACGCGTCGAGCGCCTCAACGAACTGCTCGATGGTGGCGTTGTTCCAATTCCGAGGATAGAACAGCTCGTTCTTCAGCCGACCGAAGAAGCCTTCGCAAGCTGCGTTATCGGGTGAGCATGCCTTGCGAGACATCGAGCGGGTTAACTTCGCGTCGCTCATTCTTGATAGCCAACCTGGCCAACGGTAATGGCCGCCCCGATCGGAGTGGACCACAGGCCGATCATTCGTCTCGGCCACTGTCTCGATGGCTGCGTCCAGCATCGTGTTGACCAACTCCGCGTCCGGATTGGTCCCCGTGGTCCAGCTGACGACCATTCCGTCGAAGCAGTCGATGATGGGCGAGAGGTACACCTTGCCAGCCGGGATCTGGAACTCCGTGATATCCGTGAGCCACTTCTCGTTGGGGACCGCGGCCTGGAAGTCGCGGTTGATGAGGTTCTCCGGCGCTGGGCTGAGTTCGCCAAGGTATAACGCATACCTGCGCTTCCTGGGCTTTGGAACCACCAGGCTTTGCTGCTTCATCAACCGCTGCACGACTTTCTCGGAGATCTTGACGTCCTGCCTCGTGAGCGAAGCCTGCAGCCTGCGGTAGCCATAGCAGCGGTGGTTCGACTCAAAGATGTCGGTGATGGACTGCCGCACCTGCAGGTACTTATCGCCCACCGCTGCACGGGCCCGGTGATAGATGTATGAGCTACGCGCAAGATCCAACTGTATAAGGAGCTCTGGCAGGCCATAGTGCTCCCTGAGGGCGTCAATCAGCAGTGTCTTCTCCCGGTTGGACAGGAGCTGCAGGTCGACGCCCAGGCCTTTTCTTAACAGTTCGTTGGCCTTTTTCAAGAGGTCCTGCTCGAGCCGCAGTTGCCTGACTTCGCGGCGCAGCGACTCAACCTGGCGCTCGAGTTCGTCGCGCTCTTGTGAGGACGGAGATGGATTGGTGCGTTTCATGGATGCGGATGCCTCACGTCCCAGAAGTTGGTTCTTCCAGTTAATGGGATGGACTCCCTGCGTGCCGGCGCGCACGATGTGCCCTGGACTGAGAACCCCAACCTTCTTCGAAGGAGATCGCCATGACCGCTTGCCGCTTCCTTGCGATTGACATAGCCAAGAACGTCTTTCAGCTTCACGGAGCCGCTTCCGACGGTTCGATGTTGTTCCGGCGACGACTGATGCGGGCCCAACTCAGTGAATTCGTTGTCAACCTGGCTCCGTGTGTAATCGCGATGGAGGCATGTGCTTCAGCTCACCATTGGGCACGCCAATTCATGCGCTTCGGGCACGAGGTTCGCCTGATCAGCCCCCAGTTTGTTCGCCCCTTCGTTAAGGGCAGCAAGAACGATGGAAATGATGCAGAGGCAATCTGCGAAGCCATGCAGCGCCCCAGCATGCGGTTCGTTCCGATAAAGACTATTGAGCAACAAGACATACAGGGTCTGCATCGAGTTCGATCACGGCTGGTCAGCGAACGCACGGCACTGGTCTGTCAGATCCGAGGCATCCTGGCCGAGCGCGGCATCGTGTTCGCCAAAGCCCTGACCCGAGTGCGCAGAGAGGTTCCGGGGATCGCGCAGGACTTGAACAACCCGCTGACGCCTATCCTGCGAACGATGCTCGTTGAGCTCATGGACGAGCTCAGCGCACTTGACGCGCGCATCAAGGCGTTTGATCGCCATATCGATGCAGTCTTCCAAAGCAACGAGGCCTGCCAGCGCATTGCCCATATTGAAGGCGTCGGCCCCAAGACCGCCACCGCGTTTGTTGCTGCCGTTGGGGATCCTCATGAGTTCAAGAATGGCAGGCACTTCGCGGCTTGGCTGGGCTTGGTCCCCCGCCAGCATTCCAGCGGCGACCGGCAACAACTCATGGGTATCACCAAACGCGGAGACAAGTACCTGCGAACCTTGCTTGTGCACGGCGCTCGAGCTGTTCTCAGAACCGCTCCCAAGAAGACCGATGCCAAGCATGCATGGGCGTTGGAGCTCGCCGCACGACGAGGGGCGCCCAAAGCGATCGTCGCGATTGCCAACAAGATGGCCCGAGTGATCTGGGTCTTGCTGGCCAAGAAGGAGGACTATCGCCCCGCAGTCTGATCAAGTTCTGTCAAGTGCGCTGCAGTTCATTGATGGCATATCGGTCGATCCGGCATCCAGGGAACCTGAGTTGTACGCCGGCCCTGTTCAGGCCTGCCAGTTGTTGAGGCCTGGGTGCGCGGATTCCATCGAGGCGCCGACTTCGTCGTGACGCCGGATATATGTACGCAATCGACTCGTATGCAGATCAGTTCACGATCAGCGCCGCCTGGCGGCTTGTTTCAAACCGGGAGTCCATATATGTACAGGGTTGGCCGGCACACGCCGAACTTGTCGGCGATAGCCTGGCCACTTTCCTCGCGGGTGCAAAGCGCCATGACTCCCGCTTGCATCAGCTCCCCGGAATGCCTTCGTCGCCCCGTACTGCCGACGACAGGCCTTCCGGCATCAGGAAGGGCCTCCCGAACCCACGCAGTGAGCGTCCCTCTGCAGGGGTAGCCCAATGACCTCATGGTGGCCGCAATGCAGCGGTCGTGAGTGAGGTAGGCTCGATCGCTGCCGCCTTCTGTTCCTTCGAGAACTTGGCTGGCCGCCCCGCATAACCCGCTGGCAAGTCGAGCTTCTGCTGGTACTCGTTGTACCAGCCCTTCAGAGAATTCTTGGTTGGATAACCAAGCTGCCGGATGGTCGGTCTGACGCGTCTGCCCAGCTTGATGTAAAGCTCGACCGCTCGAATCCGATCTTCGTAGGAATACATGAACTACCTCCAGGTAGTCCAAGTTTTCGCGCGCACTCCCCCGGGGGCAGGATTTCATGGAAATCAGCATCATGCCCACCCCGATGCGGCCAGCCTCACAGCCTCAGCCTTGATTCTTGCGTGTGCTGCCTCGTGGGCCGCTTGCCTTCTCTCATCTCGATTCTCCGTATCGCCGACGTTGGCAACTTCTTGCAGTACGTGAAATCGAGGCAGGGTCAGTCTCTGCGTGTCGGCCACGGCCATGCCGCACAAGCCGCGATCCGCGCCTGCGACACGGCCGGTCGCGGCAGGCCAGCCCAGGAAAGTCGCCTTCGTGGCTTGCGCGCGCCCCTTACCGATCGCCCATGAGGCCGCGCGGACGCGGTCCCTCAGGGTCGGTGAGCGACCCAGCCCTTGAAGGTGAACGCGCCATAGAAAAGTTCGATGTCCGCGAATCCCGCCGCGCGAAGCAGATCGACGTCCTGCTCGGGCGACAGCACGGGCAGCCGCTCCTTGATCGCTGCGATGCTGGCTTTCGCCTGGACCCCAGGGACGCCCGAAGCAGCAGCGAACGCCGCATTGCGCGCGAGCCATCTGTCCCCGAACGGATCCTCCATAGGGAAACTGTGATGCGCGACGACCAGGGATGCGCCGGGCCTGAGCCGCATATGCAGCTCCGCCAACGTCTTCAGGCGCTCGGCCGGTGGCAGGAAGTGCAGCGTCAGCAGGCAGGTCGCGCCATCGAACGGACCCGCCGGAGCGTCGTCGATATAGCCTTCGTGCCAGCGCACACGGTCCGCCATCGGGCCGAGCGTCGTGCGGGCGAGCTCGAGCATCTCCGACGAAGGATCGACGCCGTCGAAGTGCCAGCCCGGCTGCATGTCGCCCAGAGCCTTCAGCTCCAGCCCACCGCCGGCGCCGAGCACCAGGATGCGCGCGTCGCCAGTCGCGCGTTCGGCCAGCAGCACGGCTGCCATCCTGTGCAGATCCCGCAGACCCGGCACGATCCTCGCTGTTCTCTGTGCATAGCCTGATACGGCCGCTGGATCGGAGAACGGCGTCATCAAAGGCGACCCTTCGCCCGAATGAAAGCGATGTCCCGGGGCCAAGGCAGCAAGGGCAGGACCTGGGCTACCGCCATCGCGCCGTCGCCCCAAGCCAGCGGTACCGAACGGGGTGCCCGGTGAGGGGCACGATCCGCCCCACAGGCCCGCTCACGGCCGGACAGGCGCCGAGCGGGCGGCGTGCCTTCGCATCAACGCGCCAGGGAGGTCGCCATCCGGACCGAGAATCCCGCGCGAAGGGCCGGCAACCCAGGCAGCGGCTCCGGGTCCCGGCGCTGACAGGGCCGTGGGGCTCAGCCATGTGCAGCAGCACGTGGAGGCCGGTGGAGGAGACGGCTGGCGAATTTCATGCAACTTATTATGTTACGAATTATGCGGCGAGTCCAGGTCAGGCGGTGATGGACAGTCCGTCGCGCCGCAGGCTTGACACTCCAGAGAGAGTCACTCAAGCACATGGACGGTGCGCACCGAAGCGTCATTCGACGGCGAGGCCGATCGCCTTCCGAAGATCCGGTCAGGGCTCCTCTGCCATGGAGCTTGGATCCCCGTCCGTCAGCGGGCATGCTGGACCGGCCTGCGAAAGAGAAACGTCAGGCGGGCAACTTGCGATGGCTCGCGATCACCGCGGCCCACGGCGTCCCGATGGCCTAGGGTTCACAGACTGAGCGCGAGACGGCTCAAGCCCCCGCGCAAACCTTGCAGCATCTGCAGCACTACCACGCAGGTCTGCGCGAGCACCATGCCCTTGCATTCAGTTGTCGCAATAGAAGGCGTCGCGCAACTGCCGCCGGATCTCCTGGCACTGCGTCTCAGGTGCTTCTCCGATGAGGCGGGCATGGTCCCACCTCGTTCCACGCGCACTTCAAGGACATCACCTCGACGTCGCCGATCCAGTAGCGGAAGACGACCCGCCTGCATCCGGCAAGGCTGCTCATGGTCAGCACCAGGTCACCGCCGCCCAGGCGAGCGCCCAGGTGGGCTACGAAAGTTCTTAGCAATTATCAACGTTCTTCCGTCTTGCGCACACCCAAATGAAGTCACGAACTGTTCCCGAATTAGTGAAAAGCTGTACGTTCTCAGGAACTCAGACCATCTTGTCTTCGCCTGACACGCCGGTAGTTGCAGCCTCCGCGGACCGCTTCAATACCGCTGCCATGGGACAGCAGCAACTCTTCCCACGCTCGGCTTTGTCCAGTCGCACACACCCTTCGGAAAAATGGTCTGGAGTTCGGCCCACTGCACCGATGAAAAGACCACCCCGTAGTCAGAAACCTCGGGTGACTTGAGCACGCATTTCATGACGTCTTGCGCAACGCTCTCGCCCGCCGCAATCCGAGGCGTCGAATAGATCGGAAAGAGGGTATTGCAGACACCACCGGGATCCAGGGTCGCGGGCTCTGCATGGGCAACTCCGCTCACATCCCAGCAGGTATCGACAAGCGAAGAAGGCTTGTTTCTGATGACCTTTCTCGCAAAATCGTCTGTCGACGTATCTGAGGCGATTCTTTCAAGCCATTCGTTCTGAGCCACGAGCGCCATCTTCGTGAGATTGACCACCCCCTGATACCCTCCCGTGCTCGCGGACAACCAACTCACGTGATTGGCATCGGTTCCGTGTGCGGCCTGCAGCCTGGAACGAGTTGCAAAGGTGCGAACCCTCGTGTGCGTATTCAGGCCCTCGGTATAGAGGCGCGTATCGATGACAGGCAAAACGATGCCCTCGCCCGCGTTCACGAGTCCTGACTTGTAGGCGTTCTCCACCCCTCGAATGTTCGCGGTCGCCCGAACGCTTGTATAGGCTCCATTCACATCGAACCCGCCGACTCGCCTGTTGAGATCGAGGAACTGTTCGACGGTAATGGCCCCGCTGTTCAGCGCCTGAAACCCGTATTGCACGCCGACGTTGTCATAGATTGAGCGGGCAAAGCCTGTGGCTGCATCCACCCCGAAGACGTTGACCAATCCGTCCACGTATCCGCCGCGCACGCCGGTAGGGTTGGTAAGTGGATCGTAGATTGCCGTCGGCGGTACGACCGGCGAGAAGCCTTGCGTGGGCGTCACAAAAGCGTGACCCGCAGCATCCCAGCTGCGGCAAGTGGTCGATGTGCCACTCACCGGATAGCCGGCCACCTTGGCCTGCAATGACACAGGCCAGGCGTCCGATCCCATCTCATCGAAATATCGATTAAGCAGAGCGCAGTCGACAACGTCGAGTATGACCGACGGCGTATCGGGAAAAGACAGGCCGGGCGTGATCGCGTCAAGTACACCAGGATAGTTTTGGGCGATGAAGTGCTGAATCATCGCGCCGCCGGAGGGCCCTGTCCCGACGGTGAATCTTGGCATTCCGTATGACTTGATGAAGTGCTCTTTGAGCATCATCGAATTTTCCGCGGCCATCACGGGATCACAACCGTTGTCCATCGCCATGCGCGAAGCGAATGCAACGGCGAAGCCAAGACCTAGCGGGTCTATGGCGTTATCCACGCTAAGAGGCAGCATGGCGAGAGCGTCCGGCAAGGTGTTCGAACCGGATCGATAACCAGGGGAGCATCCTCCGCCATACACGAGATTGAGTTTTCCATTCCAGCCCGCACCGGGCCTTTTGCCGTCTTTCGTCCACGGATTTGAGATCGGATGGGCGGGGTCATCGAGGATGGCGATTCGGTATATCGATTGATCGATCGTGCCCGATTCGACCCGCACTATGAAGTTCACCTTGTTTCCATCGATGGTCTCTGTCGTAGCAAGATCTGCGGGATACGGAGCACCCACGCTGGTCAGCGGTTTGAAGGCGTTGGAGGTGGTGACGTAGTACCAGTCCAATCGACTCGAAACGGTACAGCTTGCATCCGATGCTGCGCCGAGCCCGGAGCTCTCGGTTTCGCAAATCCAAGGGACTTGGTGGGGACCTGAGATGATGGGGCCGGATGAGGAATGGTTCTTGACCGTCAGCGACGTTGCAGGTCCAGACTTGCCCCGCGCAGAAATCGTGTTCTCCCCCAAATGAAGGCCTGCAATACGACCGACGAGGCGGTTGCCTGCCGGGTCATGCTCCAGCGACGAGCTGACATCAACGCCATTGAGGCTGACTTTCAGATCCGTCGCCGAAGCGGATGCAGAAGCCGGATCATTGCTCACCGCAATGATGACATCGCCTCCGCTGACCGTATCCCGGCGCGACGACAGAAGCTCGACTTGAGGCGCTCGGCCTTCTGGGGAGGACGGCTCTGAAGCAACGGGCAGCGCGTAGCCTGGCGTTGAACCAGAACCACCACATCCGCCCACGACAGCGACGAAGGCCAGCAACATCCAGACCTTGCGGCAAGGCGACGGGCACTGGATCTTCTGGAGAGTTCTGAACTTGAGGAACAGGGAATGCGAAGACGGTTTCTTTGACGACCGAGAGCTCATCTTTTTTCTCCTGAACAAGGTGTGAAATGAGAAAGCAACGACCATCGCGCCTGTCTTTCGACGCGACGACTCGTGGCGGAATCGTTGATCGGTGGAAAGATCCGGAGTCGGGAAAGCACCCATCCCAAGAAGGCTCAACAGCCTCTGGGCGCCTGGACACCGGCGGACCGTATGACTCTTACCGTTTGCGGGATCTGCCCCGGAGTCGCTTTGGATGGAGCCGGGTCCATTCCAGTACTTCATTGCGATCGCGCACAGGGACTGCTTTTCGCGCTCCGCGCAGCCGCTGTATGTGGCGCATCCGGGCGTTTCCCTTTTCCGCCAATGAACCCTACATCGGCGCCTTCCAGACCTGCTTCATCACACGCAGCCAGTTTTCGCCCATGACCAGACCAATATCCGAGTCGGAATAGCCCTTGCTCAAGAGCGCATCCACCACTTCCGGCATGGCGTCCAACTCCACCTGCTTCATATCGCTGCGCGTGTAGCCGCCCTCTGGCGGCAGCTTGTCTGCGTGGGCCGCAGCGTCGGCTGTGATCGCAGGCAAATCGACGATGTAGTCAAGTCCCAGACCGACATGTTCAGGCCCGACCAACTGAGCGATGTAGTCGATCTGTTCGGCGAACTTCGAAGGCGACGCGTCATCGTCTCCGGTGAAGATCGAAAGGCCCGTCAGCCCGAACACGCCGCCGCTGGCTGCCACAGCCTTGATCTGATCGTCTCGGTAGCAACGCGGATGTTGGTGGATGTTCCATATGTTGCCGTGGCTGCAGATCACCGGGCGATCGGAGTACTCAATGGCCTCCATGCACGAGCGATAGCCGGCATGGGCAACGTCCACCAGCATCCCGACTCGGTTCATCTCAGTGATCAACGTTCGCCCGAATCGGCTGAGCCCACCCTCACCCAGTTCGTGGCATCCATCCGCCACGAAGTTCTTCTGGTTGTAAGCCAGCAGCATGTGGCGGATCCCGAGCTTGTAGAAGACTTCCACCATCGAAAGGTCCCGACCGACCGGAACAGATCCTTGAAAGTGAAAGCCCACGGCAAGCTTGCGCTCGTTCCTGGCCCGATGGATGTCGTCCACCGTGTTGACGAGCAAGCAGAGATCGCTTTGGTCAAGGAAGAACTTCCGGTACGCCGCGATGGCCTGGATCGCACCGATCGTGTCGCTGTTGTCGGCCACCAGCGTGAAGGACACGAAGGTAAAGCCCTCGTCAATGAGCCGTGAAACGAATGCGTCCTTGAGCCGCTGGTCCGCGGGAGCGCAGAAGGGTGACGTCATGTCGCACACGAGCAGGCGGGAATACAGTTCTCGCGCTTGGTCCGAAGCAGCAGGTTTCATTGCGCTGGATGAATTGGGCATGATTTTTCTTTGGGAGGTGAAGGGATGGGGCATCGGTGTCCTGCCCACGCTGATCCTCAGACCTTGAAGTCCGAGCCGGGTCGATGCAGCACAACCAGAAAGATCCAGAACACGGCCGTCACAGCAACCACGTAGAAGGCAGGCACGAGAGGGGTTCGGAACGCATTCAGCATGACGGTGATCGCATACAAGGAGAACCCCCCAAAGATGGTTGCGCTCAAGTTGTATGAGATCGCCATGCCTGTGGAGCGAAGTTCAGGCGGAAAGAGATAGGCCATTAACTTTGGATAGACCGCATTGGAGGCCGACGTCACAGTGGTGAAGATAGCCGAGCAGATGATGAACTTCGCCGTCGTTGGCCCGGAGGTCATCCAGATATAGAGCGGTACGATCATCACGATCAGTACGGCAAGGCTGATGTACAACTGCCTTTTCGCGCCCAGCCTGTCAGCAACCATTCCCAGCAGCGGTGTGAGGACCGTCCCGATGGCGCCACAGACCAACAGGGCCAGAAACGGAACATCGGCCGGCAGCCTGAGTTCGCGCACGGCGTAGGTGGGCGCATACACAAGAAGAACGTATTGAACCGACGTGCCGATCGCCGCCAGAGACAGCGCGACCATGAGTGCACGGCGGTGCTCTCTGAGAACGACTCGAAGCATCTCCATGGTTCCCCGGTCGCCAGCGTTTCTTTCGAACACTTCTGATTCCGGCAGGTATCTCCTGATGTAGTAGCCGACCGGTGCAATCAGCAGGCCAAATGCGAAGGGAACGCGCCATCCCCAGCTGTCTCTGGATTCCGGTGACATCACCTGCGTCATGAGCAGTCCGACAAGCGCTGCCATGACGGTTGCAAGCAACGGGCCGCTGCTGTAGAGGCCACTGTAGAGGCCTCGTTTCTTTGCCGGAACGGACTCCAGAAGGTAGGTCGCGGCGCTGGCGAACTCGCCGCCCGCAGAGAGCGCCTGGAGTATGCGCGCGATGACCATCAACACGGTGGCCGTCACCCCGATGGAAGCGTAGGAAGGGACGAAGACCATGATGAGCATCGACACGGTCATCGACGCCATGATGAAGCTCAGCGCAGGACGTCGCCCAAAGCGGTCGGCATACAGACCGATCAACACACCACCGAGAGGCCTCACGACGAAGGAGAGGGCGAATGTCGCGAAGGTCGAAAGGAGTGCTGCTGCGTCATCGCCGGCTGGGAAGAACTGCTTGGCAATGAAAACCGCCAGAAACCCGTAGACGATGAAGTCGTACCACTCCAGCGCGTTGCCGATGATGGCGGCGATGAGCGCCCTTTTCTTGTGGGTCGCTTGAGCGGACTCTTCCGATCCCTGCACTCGCACTTGCAGCGGGGCAATGTCTTCTATATCCACAGATTTCATGACAGCAGATCGCATTCCTGAGATGGGGACCACGCGCTTTTCCCCCGAACAGTCGAACTGTCGCTGTGGGCAGGCTCGGCGCTTGATGGTCGACTTGCAGAGGCTGCATGGTACGTTTCAATCTTGCATAAAACAATAAGCATTTAACGCAACATGTATAGGGTTTACGTGCCCCCGCGACGCTGTGAATACAATGCGCGGAAGATGGCCACTTCCCCAAACAAATCCCGGCGCGTCGTCAGAACCCAGGCGGAGCGCAGCGAAACGACCCGGCGCCGCATCCTGAATTCAGCGATATCGCTGATTCGGCGGCAAGGCTTTCAGAAAGCCAACCTGCAGAACATTGCGTCCGGCGCGAAAGTCACGCTCGGTGCGTTGCAGCATCAGTTCGGAACGCGGCAGGCGCTGCTAGAGCAGGTTGTGGAAGAGGTGATGGCACCACTCTCTGACAAGGGGCCTGTGTGGCCGGATTCAGCGATCCCGCTCAATGAGCGCGCCGCAGAGTTCGTGGAACGCGCATGGCAGCACATCTACGGAGCAGACTCTTATGTGGCTGCCTGGGGAGTGTTCTTCGGCTGTAAGTCCATTCCCTCGCTTTTCAAGCGCATCGATGCGAAACGACAGGCGGAGGACCCGGTATCGTTCGCGCATTTCCTGGCGCTCTTCCCTGAGATCTCCGCGAACCATCGCGACCCCGAAGGGTTCGCCGAAATGGTGTTCTCCACGCTTCGCGGGATCGCAGTGTTCAAGTTGTTTCCGGTGCCGGAAAAATCCATCGCCCCCCAACTCGAATGCCTTGCCGGGATGATCGTTGCCGCAGGCCAGGAGAGGCCGCCGAAGACGGGCAAGTCGTAGCCTTCCCGGCGCGCGCCCAGTCCTAATTCGTCACGAAGAAGAGCCGGGCTTGGCGCCCGAAGTATCTGACCGTGGTCCCCCTGCCGATTTCGATCACATCGCCGGGGCGACCTTCGACGCGTTCTCCGTCGCCGGTCTCGACGCCGAAGACGCCCTCCAGCACCAGGATGATTTCGTCATAGGCGAGCGTCTTCGGCTCACAGGTTGCCTCGTGCCAGCGACCAAAGCCGCAGGGAAGCGCAGCGCTTTCGCTGTCCGCAACCGCCCAAGAGATTTCGGCCACGCCATCGGATGCGCCCCCGCGCGCCTCGCAGGTGATGGTGTGTCCCGGGATGAGGCGAAGAGAAGTCATTCAGGTGCTCCGTGTGAGAAAAGTGAGGAATCGTGCAGCCCCTGACACGTCGACGATAGCGATGACGTCATCGTTCGCCTCGCCCGGTCCACGCGCCATAGGAAAGGGCCAAGCTGACGCCGATGTCGCGCAGCGGGCGCGGAGGGATGTAGCCGGCCGTTCCTTGAGAGAGAAAATCCGCCATCAGAGAATGATCCTGGCCAACGGCGAGGTCCGCGATGAACATACCCGCCGCGGTGTGCCGCACAATGCCGGACCCGTTGCAGCACGAGGCGGCAAACGAACGCGGTCCTACGCGACCGAATGCGGGCGCGTGGTTGTGCGACACGGCAAGCCAGCCAGCCCACGAGTGCTCCAGCTCGATCGGGCCGAGCTGAGGAAATCGCCGACGCAGGAGCGCCAGATGGGTCTCTCGGGCCTTCGCGCGACGGGCGTCAGTGGTGCGCAATGAAGGCGAGTACTCGAATCCCTGGCGAATCATCAGCCGACCCTCTCGCGTCAGTCTCATCGTCGATCCGGTCATGCCATGCGCCGGCGTCACGCCCCAGGTCGACTCGCTGCCGAGTTGGCCGAGTTGTGTATCGGTCAACGCGGGCGTCAAGCTCGCGAACAGCAATATCGGAATCTGACGCGCCCTATAGACGCCGAAGGACTGCGAGAAGGCGTTGACCGTGAGGATGAGGGCGCTCGCGCGAATCCGGCCGGACGGGGTCCGCACGCCGGGCGTCCGGCCGCAGATGTCTGCCTCGATCACTGGTGAGTTTTCGAAGAGCCTGACCTGGGGAGGAAGGCTGTCGGCAAGCCCGCGGACAAGACTCGCAGGATTGACGAGGTAGGTGCCCGGGGTGTGAATGGCCGCGCCGTAGTAGGCGGTGCCCAGCGCTTCTCGCAACTCGTTTCGATCGACCCATCGGTACGGCTCTTGCCAAGCCCTGAGATTGGCCTCATACGTCGCAAGGGAGTGCTTTGCAACCTCATCCGTCACCGCAACGTGGTATCGCCCACGCTTCTCCCAGCCGCAATCGATGCCGTGCGCCTTGACCAGGCGATCCAGTTCGTCGAGGGCAAAGCGTCCCACGCGGATCGCGCGGCGGCCTTGCTCTGTCCCATGTTCCGACGTCCCTGGTGCATGCGGAAGATCGATCGCAAAGCCAGAGTTCCGGCCGGAAGCGTTTTCCCCGACCACGCCGGCTTCGACAAGCGCGATAGATGCGTTGGGCTGGAGCCGAGCAAGTTGCCGGGCTGCAGCGACGCCCGCATACCCTGCCCCGACCACCAACCAGTCAAAGTCCAGCTCGCCCTGTACCGCGGCGCTCGCCCTTCGCGGCGGCAGCAATGCGCTCCATCCATTGCTTTGATCTTCTGCGGGCAAGCGCCCAATGCGAATCGACATGCCGAATTCCTGAGTAGGCCCCGCAATGCGGCCCCGGTACCCTAAGACCGTGGGTGTGCGTCGACCGGAGGTTACATTGCAATAAGCATGTAATGTATATCTAATAGCTACGAGCATGCAATCGCAGCTTTTACTGGCGCATGGCGTTGCTGCATAGCCGAATCCGACGCCAGTACTGCCGAGTCGCGCGCTCACAAGCGATCACCACATCAGCGGCGCCCAGAACGCGTGCCAGGGCCTGCCGCCAAGCCAGGCTCAGGATTGGCGAGTGATTTCAACTTGCGCAGCGCGGTCGATCCGCGGCTGCAGCGCGGCGAAGAATCCATCCATCGTCTGCTCATCCAGGTCGACGGCCTTCGCCCGTCCGCCTGCCACCACAGTGGCGTCCTCGATGCCGATAACGCCGAGGAGATTCCCAAGGTATTGCGTTGCGATGTCGCGATCCTGGATCGGCGATCCCTCGGTGAAATCGGGCGATATGCTGCCCCGTCCGATTCGAAAAGCTCCCCCTTGGAGGTAGCACACCAGTGGAGATCGAAGTTCGCGCTCAAGTTGAGCCAAGCTTGGGAGCGAGATGGTGGAGACGATCTCACCTGCATTCCGCGCCAGGCGTGGTTCTGAAGGAGAACGGCATCTTCTTCGTCGACGTCGCGCCGCGCTACGAGGCGTGTGAAGGGGACGGCGGCGCGCCCCTTGTGGTCGGACACGACGAGCAACTGGAGCGCTGCGCGCGCAACGCGCAGGAACTTTTTCACGAAGTCCGCGCAGCCTGGCGGCCGCATGACTGGACTGGTACGGGTCTCTAGGAATACACCGACCAGCGCGCGATATCGCCGCGTGCCTCAGCCGTGGAGCTTCGTCGCGATGGTCGCGACGTGGCGGCCCTGGAACTCCGCCATGCCCAGCTCCTGCTCGCCAGGCAGGCGCTCGCCCCGGCCACCGACGAGAGTTGCCGCTCCGTACGGGCTGCCGCCTTTGATCTCATCGATGCCCATCTGGCGCCTCTCGGCATAAGGCAGGCCGACCACGACCATGCCATGGTGCAGCAGGGTCGGGAGGAACGTGAGGATGGTGCTCTCCTGGCCGCCGTGCTGGGTTGCCGAGGAGGTGAACACGGATCCCACCTTTCCAACGAGTGCACCCTTCATCCAGAGCGGTCCCGTCTGGTCGATGAAGGTGCGCATCTGTGCGCTGACGTTGCCGAAGCGGGTGGGAGCGCCGAAGACGATCGCGTCGTAGTTGGCGAGTTCTTCCGGCTCAGCGAGCGCAGCGGTCTGGTCGGCCTTGCCACCCGCTCCGCGGAACACCTCCGGGGACATCGTTTCGGGCACCCGCTTCAAGTCCACGACGGCGTCGGGAACGCTACGCGCGCCGCGGGCGACGGCTGCCGCCATGGCCTCGATGTGGCCGTAGAAGCTGTGGTAAAGGACGAGGACTTTTGCCATCTTGATTTCAGATATTCGGTGATTCGTTGGGAAAGGCCGCCAAAGCATTGGCCGCAACCCGGCGGCAACGTGGCCGGATCGGCAACGGTGCGACAAAGAAATGCGGGTGAATTGGCGCGGCGCGAGCCCGAAGCTCTACTTCTTCAGCGCGGCCTGGGGCGTGTTGCGGAAGCTGATCGCCATGCGGTTGTAGGTGTTCATCAGACCGATTGCCAGGGTGAGGTCCACCAATTCCTTCTCGGCGAAGACGTCGCGCGCGGCTTCGTAGTCTTCATCCGGCACGCCGGTGTCGGCGACGCGCGTCACCGACTCTGCCCAGGCGAGTGCGGCCCGCTCCCGCGGGTCGAAGAGATCGCCGGCCTCCCGCCATGCCTGCAGCAGCGCGAGTTTCTCGATCGGCAAGCCCTTCTTCAGCAAGTCGCGCGTGTGCATGTCCAGGCAGAACGCGCAGTTGTTGATCTGGGACACGCGCAGGTAGACGAGGTCCACGAGTGCCGGCGAGAGGCCGCTCTGCGATACGTAACCATAGAGGGTGCCCAGCGCCTTGGCGCCAGCGGGAGCGAGTTGGTTGTAGTCGAGACGCATGGTCATGGTTTGCTCTCTGAAGATTCGGTTGAGGTGGTGGGAGTCGTGAGGGGGGTGTCCCCGGTGTCCAGCACGAAGACGGCGAGCAGCTTGGCAGGCTCGCTCTTGCTCGCGTTGCGGCTGACGACATGTCTTGCGCCCGGGGGCTCATAAAAGCTTTCCCCCGCATGCAGGACCTGCACCGGGCCGTCGTCGATCCGAGATTCGATTGCGCCAGAAACGACGTACGCGTAGATGAATGCGGACTTCGCATGCAGGTGCGGACGCGACGCGGCGCCCGGCGCGTAGTCCACCACGACCGAGATGAGCGACTTCCCGGGAATGTTGGGGATGGCTTGCCGGAACGCGGGGGTGACCTTCTCGGTCGTTTCATGGGCCGGTGCGGAAGCGGAAGCGGACGCGACTGCGCCGATCGTGGCCGCCGCGACGCAGGCGAGCAGTGTGTTCTTCAAGTGAGTGCTCCTGGGTTCATTCGGGAAAGCCGACCATGCGAGCGAAATCCTGCACGCGCTCGCGCGGCATGGCCGTCTGGTTGACGGGTGCATCTGGATCGCCGTAGCCCATGGACATGCCGAAAGCCGTCACTTCCTCTGGTGCCATGCCAAGATGCGAGGCAATCACGTCATGGAATGGGGCGAAGGACACCTGCGGGCAGGTGTCGATGCCCCGCGCTTTGGCAGAGATCATCAGGTTTTGCGCGAAGAGGCCGAGATCAATCCAGCTGTGCGGCTTCAGGCGGCGGTCGATGCTGAAAAGAAGGCCGACCGGTGCGCCGAAGAACGAGAAGTTCCGCTCGGACTGGCGGGCGCGTGCTTCCGCGTCGCTGCGTTCAATACCCAGGGATGCGTAGTACCGTGCGCCGAAGTCCTGCAGCCTGGCGCGAAACACCTCGGGCAGCGGCTCGGGGAAGTGCGCGGGCGCGGGAGCCGTCCCGGATCGCGACGCCGCGACCAGCGCCGCAGCCAAATGCTCCTTGGCCGATCCGGTCACGACATACACCCGCCAAGGTTGGACATTGGCGCCGCTCGGTGCGGTGGCCGCATCCGCCAGGATCTCGCCCACCAGCTTGCGATCGAGCGGCTTCTGCTTGAAGGCACGCACGGCGCGGCGGGAACGCACGACACTCGCCACACATTGCGCGACGGCCTCCTGGGCCCATTCACGTGTGTTCGTGGTCATGGCTTAGTCCTGCGGCGCGGCGTGATAGGAAATCCGTCCCGAGGGCAGGAAGAAAAGCGCGATGACGGCACCCTCCTTGGCTTCGGGATAGTGCTGGCTGCCGGGCGAGGGCGCGGTCCACCCGCCGAAGCACCAGCCGTTCGGACCGTTCAGGGCTGCACCGGGCGTGACGGGCACAACCATGTTGAATTCGCCGTAGGGGTGGCCATGGTATTGGCCGCGGAACCGGCGATCGGGATGGCCCTGCTCGTTCCCAGTGCTGTCCATGTACACCGCGGTGATGCTGAAGTGCAGGGTCCTGTCCGAAGGTTCGGCGATGCGGCTGCGACGGTAGTGCGGGCCGTCGATCTCCACGTTCGCCGCCCAGCCGTCTTCAATACCCTTCTGCACCAGGCGCGCGAGCGTCTGGTAGAGCTCGCTGTCGGGGCCGTACTTCTGGTTCAGCCAGCGCTCGACTTCGGTACTCGCCGTCATGTGCTTGACTTCTTCGAGGAAGGGAATGCAGCGGTCGATCAAGGCCTCGCGGTCCTGGATGAGTGTTTCGTTGATCATGGGGTGAGTTCCTGATTGGCTGGTTCCGATGATGGGCGACCCTCTCTGGAAACGAAACTGATCTCTCTGCAAGCCCATAATGCACGGCGTTCATTGGCTGGAGGACGAACATGAGCATTGGCCGGACCGACCTCAACCTGCTCAAGGTCTTCGATGCGGTGTACGAGGAACGCAACCTGGTCCTCGCGGGCAAGCGGCTGCACCTGTCGCAGTCGGCGGTGAGTCACGCGCTCGCCAGGCTTCGTGAACTGGTGGGGGACGAGCTCTTCATGCGCACAGGAAAAGGCATGATCCCCACCGGCCGTGCCGCAGCCATGGCCCCTGCCCTGCGCGACTCCCTGCGGCGGATCGAGGCCACATTGGGCGTCGAGCCCTTCTCTGCGCAGCAGTCCACGCGGCGATTCGTCATCGCCGCGAATGACCACCTCACCGCAGTCATCGTGGCGCCGCTCTCGCGCGAGCTGCAGCGCTCGGCGCCGGGCGTGGACCTCGTCATCCGTCCTTTCACTCGGCTCGACCTCGCCGAGCAGATCGACCTGGGCCGCATCGACATGGCCGTCGGCATCTTCTCGCAGGTGCCTGGCCGGTTGAACTCCCGCACGCTCATGTCGCAGGGTGAAGCGATCCTGATGCGCAAGGGGCATCCCGCTTCGCGTCGCAAGCTCACGCTGCGGGACATGGCGAAATTTCCTCTCGTGACGCTTTCCGTCGGAGGCGAGGAAGAAGGCGCGGTGGGCGGCTTCATTCTGGAGCGCGGCCTAGCGCGGCAATCCGAGATGTTCGACCGCCACGCGTTGGAGGAGGCGCTGCTTGCGGTGCAGGAGGCCCCGCGCGCGCGCGTGACAGTGCCGCACTCGCTGGCGATTCCCGCCCTGCTGCGCGAGACCGACATGCTGTCCATTGTGCCCGCCTCGCTCGCCATAGCGCTGGCCAAGAGCAGCGACCTGCTGCGACGGCAACCCCCTTATCAGGCAGGAACGTCGACGATCCGCGCGGTCTGGCACCGCCGCGACGATCACGACGAAGGCCATGTGTGGCTGCGCGACGTGGTGGCGGCAACAGCACGTCTTGCCGAGGAGGCGCTCGACTAGCATCGCAAAAGGCAAGTTGCACGGTATGCAATTTGCCCTTGCAAAGTCTTCAGTTCCAGCGCTCGCGCCGTCCGACCATGATTCGGTCATACCAATCATTGAGTGAAGCGAGACGCGGAATGGACGCAATCAATCGGCGCGCTTTTGTGCGCATGACACTGGCCGTGCCGGCCGCGGGCTGGCTTCTGCCGGCGTTGTCCCAGACGGGCGTGGGCAAGCTGCTCGTCGGCTATCCCCCGGGGGGAACCCTCGATACGACAGCACGTCACCTGACGGAGGGCTGGCGCAGGCAGGGGCGCCAGTACATCGTTGACAACCGGGCGGGGGCCGCCGGCCGTATTGCCAATGGACAGTTGAAGCGCGAGCGAGCCGACGGCAGTGTGCTGCTGTGCACGCACGCATCCGCGCTCACGATCTACCCACACGTCTATGCAAAGCTCGCCTACGATCCAGCGGCAGACTTGGTGCCGGTGTCGCCAGTGGTCACGGCGACCTGTGCGTTTGCCGTGAGCAACGCTTCGCCGGCCAGCGTTCACGACCTGCAGACGTATGTCGAATGGGTGCGTCGCACGCCGAGCGCTGCCACCTTTGCGTCGCCCGCTGCCGGCTCCTTCGCGCATTTTCTTGGATACCAGCTCTCCGACACTGCGGGCCTGAAGCTGCAACACGTGGGCTATCGCGGTTCCGCTCCGGCGATTCAGGACCTGATCGGCGGGCAGATCCCCGCGTACTTCGGGTTCGTTGCCGACTTCCTGCCTTACCTGCAACAGGGCAAGATCAGGATCCTGGGTGTCTCCGGCGAGAAGCGCTCCGCCTTCCTGCCAAAGGTACCCACCTTCATCGAGCAGGGATACCCAAAGGTCGTCGGCGTGGAGAACTATGGGATCTTCGCGCCACCGGGGACCTCCGAGTCGACCGTGCAGGCGGTGCACGCATCCATCGTTGCCGCGACCAAGGATCCGGCGCTGCGCTCGGCATTGGAGCAGATCGGCCTGGAAACGCTGACGCTTTCGCCCGGCGAGTATGCGAAGCAGCTGGCGTCCCAGCGGGAGTTCTGGCGTCCCATCGTGCAGGCTTCCGGTTTCCGCTCCGAGGACTGACATGGACACGGTGAACTGCACGCAGGCGGAGATTGCGCGCTGTATCGACCGGGTGCTGCAGTCACGCCGGTCCACGCGCGCATACCGACCGGACCCGATCGCGGCAGAGACGGTGCTCGAGATCCTCGATGCCGCCGCGACGGCGCCCAGCAATTCGAATACGCAGCCATGGCGCGTGCACGTGCTGGCGGGCGCCGCTCTGCGCGAACTGGGCGACGCGCTGGTCGCGAGCTTCAGAGAAGGAAGTCTGCCCCCGTCGCCCCATTTTCCGGATTCGCTGCCGCAGGAATTCAGCGAGCGACAGGCCGACTTCGCGACGCGCTATTACAGCTGTCTCGGAATCGACCGGCAGGACGCCGCCGCGCGCGCCGCACAGACCGAGAAGAACTTCCACTTCTTCGGTGCGCCGGTCGGCCTGCTCTTCAGCATTGACCGACGCCTGACGGCTCACAGCTGGCTCGACCTGGGTCTGTTCCTGCAGAACGTGATGATCGCTGCCGGAGCACGCGGCATCGCCACGTGCCCGCAGGTCTCGTTCGCACGCTTCCATCCCGTGATCGCTCCCTACCTGGGCATGTCCCCGGACCACCTGACCGCTTGCGGCATGTCCATGGGCTTGGCCGAAACGGCGGCGGCGGTGAACCAGGTCCGCATGCCGCGCCAGGGTGCGCGCGAGTTCGCGCAGTTCGTCGGCTTCGAGCCTGCCGCGCCTGCCCTCGCGGCGACCGGACTCACTCCACGAACTGCTGCCGGTTCTTGCGCGGACTTGCGCTGAGCCGCCGGCTGAAGGCGCGGCGCAAGGCCTCCACGTTCGCGTCGCCAACGTCTGTCGCCAGCGGCGGCCCGCGTCGTTGCGCGCCTTCTTCTCACCGCGATTGGGACGCTCCTGAGCCTTCAGCCGCATCATCCCTGCCACTTCGACGCGTAGATGACTGCGCACATGTCTACCCGCTGGAAGCGCGGGTCCTTGTGCGCGAGGAAGTCGTCATTGAAGGTGCCGGTGGTGCTGGCGGGGCGGTGCTTCATGCCTTGGTAGAAGGCATCGATGATCCTGCTCTTGAAGTCGTCCTCGCGGGGAAAGGCCGCGAGCACTGCCTGGCGTTCCGCGTCCGTGAACTCATCGTATCCCCGCCCGGCAACGTCCATGCCCGCACCTGTTTGGACCAGGGCGATCTCCGCTTGCATGAACTGCGGGATGCCGGGGGTGCTGTGCAAGGCCACGGCGTTCCAGACCGTTTCGATGTCCGCCTCGGAAATGCCATGGCTGCGGAGGAAATCACCCGCCGCATTCGCGCCGTCCACTTCGAAGCGAAGCTCACTGTTCTCGTACTTGGCCGTCAGGCCGATGTCGTGGAACATCGAGGCGGCGTAGAGCAGTTCGGCGTCGTACTTCAGCGCTTTGCGGCGGCCCGCCAGGCAGCCCCAGCAGTAGCAGCGCAAGGAATGGTTGTAGAGCAGGTCGCTCTCGGTGTCGCGAACGAACTCTGTCAGCTCGCGAGCGAGCTGACTGTCTGGGATGCGTATTCCGGAAACTTCTCTCGGAGTCATGACTTTCCTCGACGGAGGGTAACGGTCGCAGTGGACGTCGTTGCCGTTGCAACTCACCGAAGTGGTCGCCCGGCACCGCGATGGCGTCATCATCCGCGGCCAAGGCACGGGATGGAACTGAACTCTGTGCAAGAACAGGTTGCAGGCGGCTCAAGTCATCGGCACGGCCGATTTCACCTCCGCATGCGGACCGTACCCCGGTATCGTTGAGGACACGCGCACGATCGCCCCTACGCCCGCAATCTGCGGAAGCAGCTGCTGCATCAGGACGTACACGTCGTTGAAATTGACGTCTGTGAGCGCATCGAACACGCCTACTTCCGTCTCGCCGAGTTCACCCTGTCCATTTGGCCCACGATGTTGATTTCCATGCGACCCTGACCCCCGATTCCATCGATATTGACCCACCCTATTTGCGAGCCAGCCGGCTCACGGTCTGGATAAGTTTCTGAGTTTCTCCTTCTTTGGTTGGACTGCCTGAACGAGTTGAGCCGAGCTGTGCTCGAAGCGGAAGCCGTCGTTTCCGGTCTCCAGAATATGGCAGTGATGCGTGAGCCGGTCCAGCAGCGCCGTCGTCATCTTCGCGTCGCCGAAGACGCTGGCCCACTCGATGAAGCTCAGGTTGGTGGTGATCAGGAAGGCTATGACCCAAACGCGACGCTGCTTACGTGACGGGATGCGGCCGAGGCTGTGTAGAAACGCACGACGCCGTCATGTGAACGAAGACGTGCTGAGATCAGCGGACTTCTTCGGTGCCGATATGCGTCCGAGACCGACTATGAAGGTCTCAAGGCGCCTTATCGAAGCGTGAACCAGAGTCTGAAGAGACTTACGCCCCGCCAGCCGCATCCCCTTCATCATTTTCGCAATCCCCAACACGCTCATCGCCCGCTTGAGGTTGTACGCAAGCACATGCAGACTCATCTCCGTCCCAACACGTGCCATCGTCTTCATCATGAAGTGCGTTGAGCCCATCCAGTGCTTCAGTGTTCCGAACACATGCTCGATGGTTGATCGTCTCAATGTCATCGCATTGGGCTTGCGGTCCAAGCACTGCTGCATTCGGTCGATCACTGCTTCGTGCTCCCAGCGCCGGATGCGTCGAACAGATGAGGTGGTGCACTGATCTCTCAGGGGCACAGTTTGGACAGGCACTGGGCCAGTAGAGACGCAATTCCAGGTTGTCCTCCAACCTGCTGAACCGGAAGATGGCTCGCTGACCGGCGGGGCAGGGGTATTCATCGTCTTTCGCGATGTAGCCTTCGCGTTGGAAGTCATCGGCTTGGGAACAAAGGCACTGATTCCCGCATCCTCACAAGCGTTGATCTCCAGGCTGTTGAAGTAGCCGCGGTCGGCAAAGGCCTGCAGCTTGGTCTTGCCCATTGCCTCGCGTGCGGCCACTGCCCTCTTGGTTAGCTGCGTTCGGTCATTGCCGATGTTCGTGACCTCGTGAGCGACGATGAGGTGGTGCTTGCCGTCGACCGCTGTCTGGACGTTGTAGCCAACGATGCCTGGGCTCTTACCGGACTAGAGCATCGAGCGCGCATCTGGATCCGTCAATGAGCGCTGCTGCCCTGGCTCGCTCTTGAGTTGTTCCTTTGTCTCGTCGAGCTGCCGCATCTGTTCGCGCAGCTTGGCTAGCTTCTCCTGCAGGCGATCCGTCTTGGCTTCGAAGTCGGCGGACTGGATGCGATCAGCAGCCTCCAATGCATCGAGGTAAAGCTGGATGCACTGCTCGATCTACTCTTTGCGTGCATCGATCTTGCCCGGTGAGAAATTGCGGTCGAGGCTGTTGACGGCCTTGAACTTGCTGCCGTCGATGGCCACGACGGCTTGCGAGAAGAGCTTCATATGCCGGCACAGCACAATGAAGCTGCGGCATGCGTTGCGGCTGCCCTTGCCGTTGTCGCGGCGGAAGTCGGCGATGGTCTTGAAGTCCGGCGCGAGCCGGCCGGTGAGCCACATCAGCTCCGTTGCGCTGCGCTTCGCGCTCCAAGCGCCGGCTCGGTTGAATGCGGTTCAGATAGCCGTAGGTGTAGAGCTTGAGCAGAACCGACGGATGGTATCCAGGGCGACCAGTTATTGCAGGATCGGCGCCTTCGAAGCCGAGAACACCCAGATTCAGTTCGTTGACGAATGCATCGACGATGCGCACCGGGTTGTCTTCGCCGATATAGTCATCCAGGCATTCCGGCAACAACATGCCCTGATGTCGGTCTGCGCCTTCGATGAATCGCTTCACGGGCCACCTCGCTGGGAACGGGCGCCTCATTTTATTTTTGGATCGGCGTTTGAAGAAGCGTTTTCACACAGCCTCGGCCCGAAGGCGATTTCCGAAAGAGACAAGAAGCGGCCGATCAAGAAGTGGCTGCAACTCCAGCGCGTAGAAGCATCGCCTAAAGGACTGGACTTGGGTGTTCAGGAGTGAGCCCAGGTCGCATCACGTCTTCAACGAATCTGGCAAACGCGCGCGCCTTGGCCGTGGCCAGGCGCCCGGTCGGGAAGACCGCCCACAGGTCGATATCGGGAAGCGACCAGTTCTCAAGCAGACGACGTACCCTGCCATCGGCTAGCTCGGGCGAGAACATCCAGTCCGAGGCTATGGCCAGCCCCATGTCAGCAAGCACGGCGGCGCGGATGCCTTCGGCGGCGCTGAAACGCGCCCTGCCACGCACCAGCACCGACACCTCCGTACCGTCGCGGCTGAAGTTCCACACATTGCTCTGGCTGAACACGATCGTTTCGTGATCGGCCAGGTCTGCGGGTACGAGCGGCACGCCGGCACGCGCCAGGTATTCCTTGGTCGCGAGGACAGAGCGCGGCGAAGAGGCCAGCTTGCGCGCCACGACGCCCGTATCGGCCAATGTCCCCATCCTCAACGAGACGTCGATGCCTTCGGCAATGAGGTCGATCGTGCGGTCGTCCAGCACCACGTCCACCTCGAGGCCAGGATGCTCTGCGAGGAATCGCGGCAGATGCGGGATGACGTGCAAGCGCGCAAACGTTGGGGCCGCAGAGACGCGCAGGCGGCCGGAAAGGCCCGTACCCGCGCCGCGTGCGGCCAGTTCGGCTTCGTCCGCCTCTTGAAGGGCGACGAGTGCTCTCTCGTAGAAGCGCAGACCCGCTTCAGTGGGCGCCAGTCCGTGGGTTGAGCGTAGGAGCAGCTTGACGCCCAGCCGTTGTTCCAGCTGTGCGACGGTCTTCGATACAGCCGGTTGCCCGACTTCCAGCACCCGGGCAGCACGGGAGAAGGAACTGGCCTCGACGACCCGCACAAACGTGTTCATCACCAGAAAACGATCCATTTATTCCTTTCAGGAATAGAGATTATCGCCAGATCATATCTGCCATTCCAACCAGTGGATATCCAAAATCTCGATCAACGTCTTCCAGGCAAGACGCCCACTTCAGAAGGACCAACATGATCGAGATTTACGCGTATGCGACACCCAACAGCGTCAAGGTGCCTATCGCATTGGAAGAACTGGGCTTGGGCTACACGCTGCATCCCGTCAACGTGACGCAGGGCGCGCAGAAGCTGGAGAGCTTTCGCGCGCTGAATCCGAACGCGAAGGTGCCCGTGCTCGTCGACACCCACCCGACGACCGGCGAACGGCTGGTATTGAGCGAATCGGCCGCCATCCTGGTGTACCTCGCCGAGCGCCATGAGGGGTTGTTGCCCGCCTCCGGCCCAGAACGCGCCCGCGTGTTCGAGCAGCTTTTCTTCCACGCCTCGGCTGTCAGCCCGAGCTTCGGCAACGCAGGCTTCTTCACCAAGCTGGCTGCCGAGCCGCAACCGCTGGCGCAACAGCGCTTTACTGCCGAAGCCGAACGCGTGACGGCGTTGCTCGATGGGCTGCTTACCGAGCGCACCTTCGTTGCCGGCGACGAATACAGCATCGCCGATATCGCGAATTTCGGCTGGTTCTGGCGGCGTGCCTTCGCAGGTATCGCGCTGGATGCCTACCCGAACCTCTCCCGCTGGTTCGCCAGCGTCGAACAACGACCGGCCGTGCAACGCGCCATCGCGCGCGTGGACGCGATGGCCGCGGCCTGAAACACCCCCAACTCGAAGGAACCATCATGTCCCGCTTCAACGACTACCAAAACGCGTACCCCAACGCTCGCCTGACTCGCTCGCCTGAAGGCGTGCTCGAAATCACCTTGCATACCGACGGCGGCAAGCTGGTCTTCAACGGCCACACGCACGAGCAGTTCGTCGATCTGTTCCATGACGTCGGAAGCGATCCCGACAATCGTGTGGTGATCCTCACCGGCACTGGCGATGCCTTCATGGATGCGATCAGCCCGGAAGGCTTCGACTTCTTCACCCCCCGTGGTTACGACAAGATCTACCGCGAAGGCAAGAAGGTGTTGATGAATATCCTCGACATCGAGGTGCCACTGATCGCCGCGCTCAACGGCCCGGTGCTGCTGCACTCCGAATACGCGCTGCTGGCCGACATTGTGCTGGCCACGCCGGAAACGGTATTCCAGGACAAGCCGCATTTCGACTTCGGCATCGTGCCCGGCGATGGCGTCAACCTGCTGTGGCCCGAAGTCATCGGCAGCGTGCGCGGCCGCTATTTCATTCTGACCCGCCAGCAGCTCGATGCGCACACCGCCAAGGAATGGGGGGCCGTCAACGAAGTCGTGTCCGCCGACTGCCTGCTGGCGCGCGCCCATGAGATCGCCGACGAGTTGGCGAAGTTGCCGCCGCTCACCGGTCGGTACACCCGCATCGCGCTGACGCAGAAGCTGCGTCGGATCGTCGAAGAAGGCGCGGGCTACGGTTTGGCGCTCGAAGGCATCAGCGCCGCCGAAGTGGCGCGCTCGATGAATCGGCCCGCCTGATGTTCATGGCAGGCAGGTCCGTGCTGCGGACTGCTTGTTCCTCCTTGATCCCTCCGGTCTTTTTTTCTGGAGAACCTCCCCATGTCATTGCAAGAAAAGCTCGATGCTTTCAAGGCCGACTTCCAAGCCGGAAAGCCGCCTTACAACGTGCCGCCGTCAGTCATCGAAACCATGCGCCGCGCCACCGCCGAATTGATCGCCTCCGGCGCTGCGCAGAAGGCCTTGAAAGCCGGCGACAAGGCCCCGGCCTTCACGCTCAACGACGCGAACGGCAAGCCGGTGTCCTCCGCCGACCTTCTGCGTCAAGGCCCGTTGGTGGTGACGTTCTACCGCGGCGTCTGGTGTCCCTACTGCAATATGGAGTTGCAGGCACTGCAAGCCGCGCTGCCGGAGATCCGGGGCGCCGGTGCCAACGTGGTGGCCATCTCGCCCCAGCTGGCTGCCAACAGTCGCAAATCGGCGCGCCAGAACGAACTGGAGTTTCCGATCCTGTCGGACGTGCAAAACGATGTGGCGGCGGCATTCGGTCTGCGCTTCGAGCTGCAGGACTACTTGGTCGAACTCTACAAGTCATTGAAGAACGACCTCCCCGCGTTCAACGGAGATCCGAGCTGGACGCTGCCGATGCCGGCGCGCTACGTGATCGCGCAGGACGGCACCATCGTCTACGCCGAGGTCAATCCCGACTACACGCATCGCCCCGACCCGTCTGAGATGCTGCCGGCCATCCGCAAGGCTGCTGCCGGAACCAACTGAACAGCGTTCGCCTATGGCGAACGCAGAAGGAGCAAGCATGTCCCGAACTTTTCTCATCACAGGCGCCAGCAAGGGCATCGGCCTTGCTCTTTCAAGGCGGCTCGCCGCCGCGGGCCATCAGGTGGTCGGTCTGGCGCGTACCGCGCCGGAAGATTTTCCTGGCACTTTCATTCCGGTTGACCTGGGTGATGACGATGCAACGCATGCTGCGCTGGACAGCGTCGCACATCGCTTCCCCCTGGACGGTGTGGTCAACAATGTCGGCCTCGTCCGTCCTGCTTTGCTCGCCGACGTGTCGCTGCCGGCACTCGATGAGGTCATGCGCGTCAACCTGCATCCTTCGCTGATGGCTGCCCAAGCAGCATTGCCCGGCATGAAGGCAGCTGGCTGGGGCCGCATCGTCAACATCTCCAGCCTGACCATCCTTGGTATGCCGCAACGCACGGCCTATGCAGCGGCGAAGGCCGCATTGGTGAGTTTCACGCGCAGCTGGGGACTGGAGTTGGCCGATACCGGAATCACGGTCAATGCCGTCGCACCCGGCCCGACCGAAACCGAACTGTTCCGTGCCAACAATCCACCGGGCAGCCAGGGTGAGCAGCGCTATCTGTCAGGGGTTCCGATGAGGCGCTTCGGCAAGCCGGACGAGATTGCCGCAACCATCGCTTTCCTGCTGTCGGACGAAGCTGCATTCATGACCGGTCAGACCCTGCATGTCGATGGTGGTGCATCTCTCGGACGCGCGGCGTTTTGATCGAACGCGATGCGCTATGGGCGTGGTCGGACCCGGTAGCAAATGACAGGTTCTGGCCAAACCTAGCCGATGGCTTTACCCTCGCGAAGGAGCCCAAAGCAGCCGTCCTCAGCCCGGCACCTGCCTTTGGCCGTGGCGCGCGGTTGCATCGTCGACACGCATAAGCCAACGCATCAAAGCCGCAACGACCGTTGCAGGCTGCTCTAGGATCGACATGTGTCCCGTCTCGGCTACTGCCACGAGCTCGGCGTCCGGCAGAAATGACGCCATCTCCTGGCTTAGGCTCAAGGGAGTGATCTGGTCCTCACGCCCACATACCACTACGCCAGGAACGTGCATGCGCGATAGCAGGTCACGAGTGTCGACCCGGTTCATCGCGGCCCGTTGCTGCCGGACAAAGCCCTTGCTCCCCACGGTGGAAGCCATGTCGAACAGCAGGTGCAACAGGTCCCGGTCCTGAAGCCTCGATGCGTGAACGATCCGCGCGGCAAACCCTTGAGCGACCTGGACGAAGGTAGCGGTGCCCGCGCCTTTTGCGCCGTCCACGGCTTGGATCATCCTCTCTCGAGCCTGCTTCACTTCCTCGGTATCGGCTCGGGCGCCTGTATCCAGGAGGCCCAACCCGGCAACGCGATCGCCCGCCTGGCGGCACACCTCCTGGGCGACGTACCCACCCAGCGAAAACCCCGCGACCGCGAAGACGCCGGCTGGCATCGCTGCTATCGCATCGCGGGCCGACTCGACGACGCTGTCATGCAGATGGGTGGGAGCGACATGCAACATGCGCGCTCCCGCGATGGCAGTCGTAAGCGGATTCCAGATGCGGGCATCGTTCATCAGACCGGGAAGCAGAAGAAGGGGTGTCGCGTGGTTCATGACCGAGGTTATAACTATGCAGTTGGATGCATAGTCAAGACGGGGTACATGACAGATGTGGATCGCTGAATTCGCGCGCCGCGCGGGGGTGAAGCAGACGACAGTCAGACATTACCTTCGGGAAGGCCTGCTGTCGCCGCGCACGGGGCCCGCCGGCGGGTCGCGGCCTTACCTGGAGTTCACCGAACGCGACCTGCGCCTGCTCTCGGCGATACAGGCGGGCCAGGCTCTGGGCCTGTCACTCGATGAAATCAAGCAGCTCATCGGCGAGCGGCGTTCAGGAAGTGGCCACGCGCGGATGCTCAAGACCTTGACCGCTCAGCGCGACAAATTGCGTGGCAAGGCTGTGGAAATGCAAGCGATGCTCGCCTTCCTCGAACGCAAAATCGCTTGGCTCGAAACGGGCGCGAAGGGACCACCGCCTTCACCTGCAGTCACGCATGCCGCGAAGAGATGAGGTGAGGATGCGACATCAGCTCATGGCCGCATCCGGCCACAGTGTCGTCGTACCACAGGAGACCGCCCGCCATCTATTGGGCAGCAGCGACCACCCTTGCGCAGTGCTCCAACTTGTCTCGCGAAATACTCGGGCGCTGCCAGCAGCTGGCAAAGCTGCACAAGGCGGTCGGCCCTGAGTGACCTTCGGTCGCAAGCTGTGGCTCCACTGTACCCGTCGCTTTAGGCAGATGCAGATCGAACAAATCGAACGAATCTGGCGAGGCGCCACGCTTCCATTAGACACGTGGTCGCTGCGGCAGCCGCTCGCTTACACAGGTTCTTCTCGCCTATTGCGTATTCCGACGAACGTGACCGACGATTCCGCTCTATCGTGACGGGTCGTCATGCGTGTTGAGTTGCGCGTTCCGATTGTAGAAGTGGCACGTTGAGACCGGGATCATCGGTCACGTTCGCGCGGAATGCCCGGTCACGAAAGACCGGAACGGGCGGTCACGATGCCCCGGAATACCCGCCAGGCGCCCAGGTTTACCCAAGGACCGGGGCGAGCGCAGTGCCAGTGGCGCCGCCGTCCACGACCCTGCTTCGCTGTGCGATGAGCCAGGTATGCAGGGCCAGCGTGATCGGCCGGGCACGTTCCTGCCGCATCTGCAGACGCGGTTCGGGCGTCATGCCCTTGACCTCTCGCTCGATGCCGTACGACTGCCCGATAAACTCGACAGCCGTCGCGGCGATGACGCTCTTGCCCACCTTTTCGAGTTCGACGAAGTACCGGCGCGCGTGGGCCATACACCCCTACGATCCATTGCTCCCACAGCGCCTTGTAGCCGCCATAGTCTGCGCATCCGAGCCGCCGAGGCATGGCGACGCTGAGCTAGCCGGTGCTGATCCACAGATGACCTCGAAGCCCGCGGCCCGCAGGAGTAGGCGAGGTATGGGCTCAACGCGCCGGCCAGCGCCGCACGTACCTCCGCGTGCGTGAGATCTTCGTATTGGCAGGCGACCACGTTCCCACCTTGCCGGATGTCAAGACTTTCTTCCAGATCATTCAGAACAAGCTGCACTACGCCGTATCTGGCCAGACCGCGGCTGCAGCGCCAGTCTTCCGCGTGCTCACGAGAACGCAGCAAAGGGGGCGCTCCACCAGGCGCACCTGCTAAGGAAGGTTCTCCCGAAAAATCACCTGGCTGCGCGTCGTCTCCACGCCGCTCAGCGCCTCGCGCTTGTCGCGCAGGTTGGTGAAGATGCGCACGCAGCTCATCAGCGTGGTGTGCGGGCTCTGCGTGATCACTGCGTCCATGCTGCCGTCGATCAGCAAGGCGCGCGTATCGGGCGTCAGGCCGTGGCCGATGAAGATCACCTTCTGCTCGCGCCCCGCTTCCTTCAGGGCGCGCGCCACACCGTCGGACGCTCCGCCGATGTTGTAGATGCCGCCCATGTTCGGGTGCTGCTCCAGCAGCGCGCGCGTCTGGCGGTAGTTCTTGTCCGCGTCGTCCTGCCCTTCGCGCAGGCCCACCACTTCGAGCCGCGGGAACATCTCGTCGATGACATGCAGGAAGCCCGCCTCGCGTTCCTCGTGCGCCTTGTAGCTCAGGCTGCCCGCGATGAGCGCGACCTTCGCCGCGCGCGTGCCGATGAAGCGGCCGATGAGGTAGCCCGCCGTGCGCCCTGCGGCCCGGTTGTCGAGTCCCACGAACGCGGCGCGTTCCGAGTTCGACAGGTCCGAGATCAGCGTCACCACCGGCAGCCCGCGTGCGGCGAGCGCGGCCACCGCCTCGCGCACGGCCGGATGCTCGAGGGCCATCATCGCGATGCCGTCGCAGCGCTGGCCGTGCCGGTGCAGCGCGTCCGCCAGCTCATGCGGATTGAAGCTCTCGATGAACACGGTGCGGCACTGCACGTTGAACGGCGCCCAGTGCTCCTGCGCGTAGCCCACCATGTCGCCCAGCATGCGGATGAACCGGTTGGTGCCCGCCGGCAGCAGGAACACCAGCCGCAGCGGCGGCGGCGTCAGCGCCGCATACAGCGCCGGCCCGGGCAGATAGTCGAGCTCGCCCGCAGCCTTGAGCACGCGCTGCACCGTCGCATCGCGCACGCCCGGGCGCCGGTTGAGCACGCGGTCGACGGTGGCGGTGGACACCTGCGCCGCGCGGGCGATGTCGACCACGCGTGCACGGCGGGTTTCCACGGGTGAAGCAGACGAGCCCGGAAGGGGTGAAGGGTTATCCCTCATACATCAAAAACCATCAAAACCAAGTTTGACCGGGATCATGCATGCTTTTATCTTCCCTGTGGGCTGAATTCAAAGATGCATCAAATCGCATCAGCCGCAGTCCGCAAGAACTCGACGATCACGGAGACAAAATCATGACCTCGCTGACCCGCAGGCGCGCCCTGCGCACGCTTTCCGCCCTTCCCGCCGCCGGCATCGTCACGGCGCTGCCGCGCATCGCGCGCGCTGCCGAGTTCTCGTACAAGTACGGCAACAACCTGCCGCTGACGCACCCGCTGAACATCCGCGCCCAGGAGGCGGCCGAGCGCATCGCCAAGGAGACGAAGGGCCGGGTCGAGATCAAGATCTTCCCCAACAACCAGCTCGGCGGCGACACCGACATGCTGGCGCAGGTGCGCTCGGGCGGCATCGAGTTCTTCACGCCCTCGGCGCTGGTCATTGCCACGCTGGTGCCGGTGGCGGCCATCAATGCCGTGGGCTTTGCCTTCAACGACTACGCCCAGGTGTGGGCCGCGATGGATGGCAAGCTCGGCGCACACGTGCGGGGCGCCATTGCCAAGTCGCGCCTGTACGCCTTCGAGAAGATGTGGGACAACGGCTTTCGCCAGACCACCAGCAGCAAGGCGGCGGTAGCCTCCGCCAAGGACATGGACGGGCTGAAGATCCGCGTGCCCGTGAGCCCGCTGTCGATCTCGATGTTCAAGGGCCTGGGCGCCGCGCCGGCCAGCCTGCAATTCAGCGAGGTCTACTCGGCGCTGCAGACGAAGATCGTCGATGCGCAGGAGAACCCGCTGCCCATCATTCAGGTCGCCAAGCTGTTCGAGGTGCAGAAATTCTGCTCGCTCACCAGCCACATCTGGGACGGCTACTGGTTCATCGCCAATGGCCGCGCCTGGGAAGCACTGCCCGAAGACCTGAAGACCATCGTCGCCCGCGCCATCAACGATGCCGGCATGCAGCAGCGCGACGACATCCGCAAGCTCAACGAATCGATGGTGGGCGACCTGCAGGCCAAGGGCCTGAGCATCAACCGTCCCGCCGCCGAGAGCTTTCGCGCGAAGCTGCGCGAGTCGGGCTTCTACGGCGAATGGAAAGGCCGCTTCGGTCCCGAGGCCTGGGCGCTGCTTGAGGGCGCGGTCGGCAAGCTGGCCTGATCACCCATGGCGCATGAATCCACTTTCGAGGCGGCCGCCTTTGCCGGCGCTTCGGCCAACCCGCTTAGCGGCATGGCGTCGCGCATCGACCGCGTGCTCGGCGCGGCAGTCGAGGCCGTGGCCGCGCTGCTGGTGCTCGCCGAGATCTGCGTGCTGTTCGCCGGCGTGGTGTCGCGCTACCTGTTCCACGCGCCGCTGGTGTGGTCCGACGAGCTCGCGTCCATCCTTTTCCTCTGGCTTTCGATGCTCGGCGCCGTGGTGGCGCTGCGCCGCGGCGAGCACATGCGCATGACGGCGCTGGTGCAGAAGGTGCGCCCGCCGACGCGCGCCATCCTCGATGCGTTCGCGATCGCGGCCTCGGTCGCTTTCTTGGTGCTGATCATCTGGCCGTCGATCGACTACGCCCACGAAGAGTCGTTCATCGTCACGCCGGCGCTGGAGGTCAGCAACGCATGGCGCGCCGCGGCCATCCCCGCGGGCCTCGGCATCATGCTGGCGATGGCACTGCTGCGCCTGTTGCGCGTGTGCACCGGCAGGCAGATCGCGCTCGCGCTTGTCGGCACGGCCGCGCTGGTGGGCGCCTTCTGGCTTGCCGCGCCAGTGTTCGCCACCCTCGGCAAGTTCAACCTGGTGATCTTCTTCGTGGTCATCGTGGCGGCCACCGTGCTCTCCGGCGTGCCCATCGCGTTCTCGTTCGCGCTGGCGACCTTCGGCTACCTGGCGCTCACCACGCGCACGCCGCTGCTGGTGATGGTGGGCCGCCTCGACGAGGGCATGTCGCACCTGATCCTGCTGGCGGTGCCGCTGTTCATCTTCCTCGGCGCGCTCATCGAGATGACCGGCATGGCGCGCGCCATGATCCAGTTCCTCGCCAGCCTGCTGGGCCATGTGCGCGGCGGTCTCTCGTACGTGCTGATCGGCGCGATGTACCTGGTGTCGGGCATCTCGGGCTCCAAGATCGCCGACATGGCGGCCATCGCGCCGGTGCTCTTCCCCGAGATGACCAAGCGCGGCGCCAAGCCCGGCGACCTGGTGGCGCTGCTGTCGGCCACCGGCGCGCAGACCGAGACCATTCCGCCGTCGATCGTGCTGATCACCATCGGCTCGGTCACCGGCATCTCGATCGCGGCGCTGTTCACGGGCGGCCTGCTGCCGGCCGTGGTGCTGGGTGCTGCCCTGTGCGCGGTGGTGTGGTGGCGCTACCGCCGCGAAGACCTCAGCGGCGTGCAGCGCCACAGCAAGCGCGAGATCGGCAAGCTGCTGCTGGTGGCGCTGCCGGCCGTGCTGCTGCCCTTCGTAATCCGCGCCGCCGTGGTCGAGGGCGTGGCCACGGCCACCGAAGTGTCGACCATCGGCATCGTCTACGCGGCCATCGTGGGGCTGGTGGTGTACCGCCAGTTCGACTGGAAGCGGCTCAAGCCGATGCTCGTCGACACGGCCTCGCTCTCGGGCGCGATCATCTTCATCGTCGGCTGCGCCACGGCCATGGCCTGGGGGCTCACGCAGTCGGGTTTCTCGCAGGACCTGGCGCGGGTCATGGGCACGCTGCCCGGCGGGGCCTACGGCTTCCTGGCCGTGTCGATCATTGCTTTCATCGTGCTGGGCAGCGTGCTCGAGGGCATTCCGGCCATCGTGCTGTTCGGTCCGCTGCTGTTTCCCATCGCCAAGGCGGCTGGCGTGCACGAGGTGCACTACGCCATGGTCGTCATCTTCTCCATGGGCATCGGCCTGTTCGCGCCGCCCTTCGGCGTGGGCTACTACGGCGCGTGCGCCGTCAGCAAGGTCAACCCCGACGACGGCATCCGCTACATCTGGGGCTACATCGGCGCGATGCTGGTCGGCCTGGTGATCGTGGCCATTTTCCCGTGGTTCTCGACCGGCTTCCTGAAATTCTGATGCACACCACAACAACACACTCACATCCACGGAGCCAAACGCAATGAGTCGATTCCTCGGCGAGATCCGCCAACTGGGCTATGTCGTGCACGACATCGAAGCCGCCATGGACTACTGGAGCACGAAGCTGGGCGTCGGCCCCTGGTTCTACAACCCCCGCGTGCCCATCAGGAACTACCGCTACAACGGCGAGGTGCACGAGCCGCACAACTCGGTGGCACTCGCCAACTCGGGTGACGTCCAGGTGGAGCTCATCCAGACGCGAAACGACGTGCCATCGATGTACCGCGACTTCCTGCGGGCCGGCCGCACGGGGCTGCAGCACGTGGCCTACTGGACCGCCGACTACGACGCCGACCTCGCGCGCCTGACGGCGCAGGGGTTCAAACCCGTGATGAGCGGGGAAGTGGGCGAGCGCGGACGCTTCATCTACTTCGACACCGAGTACCACCCGGGCACCGTCATCGAGCTGTCGGAAGTCGCGGGCCCGAAGGGCAAGATGTTCGAGCTGATCCGCAGCGCGTCGCAGGGCTGGGACGGCAGCGAGCCGGTGCGGCCCTTTCCCGACCTGAGCAAGCTGTGAGCGTGATGGCACCCGAGCGCGTGCGTGCGCGGTACCTGGTCGAGACGCCGCACGACGTCGCGGCCGTGGCGCAGGTGATGGCGGGCGAACAATCGTGCGGCACCTTCACGCGTGTCGAAGGCGAGACCGACGCGCTGCGCGAGCGCGCACGCGCCACGGTCGAGGCGATCACCGAGCTGGCGCCGGCCGAGGCCCCGAGCCTGCCGAACGCCCTGCTCGAGCGCCACGGCGCGCGGGGGCCGTGGCGGCGAGCGCACGTCGACCTTTCATTTCCGGTGGCCAACATCGGCGCCAACCTGCCCACTCTGGCCGCGACGGTGGCGGGCAACCTGTATGACCTGGGCGAGGTGACGGGGCTGCGGCTCGAATCGCTGCAGATACCCACGGGCTACCGCGCACGGTTCGAGATGCCGCGCGCCGGCATCGCCGGCACGCGGCGTGCGACCGGCGTGGCCAGCGGCGCGCTGGTCGGCACCATCATCAAGCCGAACGTCGGCCTTTCCGCGGCGCAGACGGCTGAGCTCGTCGCCCGTCTGTGCGCCGCAGGCGTCGATTTCATCAAGGATGACGAGGTGTGCGCCGATCCCGCGCATGCGCCGCTGGCCGAGCGCGTGCCGGCCGTGATGGCCGTCGTGCGCGCGCATCAGGCGCGCACCGGCAAGCATGTGATGGTGGCGTTCAACATCACCGACGAAACCGACGCGATGAAACGGCATGCCGACCTCGTCGAACGCGAAGGCGGCTCGTGCGTGATGGCCAGCCTGAACTGGTGCGGGCACTCGGGCATCCAGACGCTGCGGCGTCACACGGGGCTCGCGCTGCATGGGCATCGCAACGGCTACGGCGCACTGTCGCGGCATCCGCTGCTGGGCATGTCGTTCCAGGCGTACCAGACGCTGTGGCGCCTGGCGGGGGTGGACCACATGCACGTGCATGGGCTGCAGGGCAAGTTCTCGCAGCCTGACAGCGAAGTCATCGCCTCGGCGCAGGACTGCTTCACCCCGCTGACCCATGCGGCGGACGATCGCGTGATGCCGGCCTTTTCCTCGGGCCAATGGGCCGGTACCGTACCGGCGACGTGGAAGGCCATCGGCAGTGAC
The DNA here is from genome assembly GCF_052044195.1 of Variovorax sp. 22077. Lineage (NCBI taxonomy): Bacteria > Pseudomonadati > Pseudomonadota > Betaproteobacteria > Burkholderiales > Comamonadaceae > Variovorax > Variovorax sp. 22077. The sequence continues at coordinate 168,357 of NZ_JBQEQC010000010.1, read as the reverse complement.
GACATTCTCTTCATGGCCGGCGGCGGCATCCTCGCGCACCCCGACGGCGCGGCGGCCGGTGTGACGAGCATCCGCCAGGCATGGTCGGCCGCGCGCGCAGGCGTGCCGCTGGCGGACGCCGCCAAGGAGCTGCCCGAGCTCGCCCGCGCCCTCGCCTTCTTCGGCAAGCCATGAGGCCGCGTCCGTCGATCGTCTACTACGGCGACGATTTCACCGGCGCGACCGACACGCTCGGCACCGCGGCGCGCGCGGGGCTGCGCGCGCTGCTGTTCCTCCAGGTGCCCGACGCGGCGCGCCTCGACCGCACGGGGCCGCTCGACGTCCTGGGCATCGCGGGCGCGGCGCGCGCCATGACGCCCGAGGAAATGCGCACGGAGCTTCGCCCGGTGGCCGCCCTGTTCCGCTCGCTGAACGCGCGCGTGCTGCACTACAAGACCTGCTCCACCTTCGACAGCGCGCCGCACATCGGCTCGATCGGCGCGGCCGTGCGCGCGTTGCGCGCGGCGGTGGAGCAGCCATGGAGCGCCATCATCGGCGGGCAGCCGAATCTGGGGCGCTATTGCCTGTTCGCCAACCTGTTCGCAGCCGCGGGAAGCGGCGCGCAGGTGCACCGCATCGACCGGCATCCGACGATGAGCCGCCATCCGGTCACGCCGATGGACGAGCCGGATCTGCGGCTGCATCTGGCAAAACAGGGGCTCGCGGACGTGCGTTCCATGCCGTTCACCGCGGCGTCGCGCGGCAGCGATGCGCTGGATGCCGCCTTGCGCCAGGCGCTGCACTCGCCACCGGCGGACGCGGTGCTGTTCGACGTGGCCGATGCGGTGCAGTTGCGCGCCATCGGGCAAGTGCTGTGGGCTAGGGCGCAAGCCGCCACGCTGCTGGCTGCGGGGCCGAGCAGCGTGGTGGATGCGCTGGCGACGGCGATGGGCGCGCCACGCCGGGACAGCGGCAGTCCACCGATGGCGCGTACCGGCGTGCCACCCGCCCAAGGCCCGGTGCTGGTGCTTGCAGGCAGCCTCTCGCCCGTCACCGCGCGGCAGGTGGCAGCCGCGACATCGTTCGACATCGTGTGGCTTGACGCGCACAAACTGGCGCAACGCAGCGAAGCCGCCGTGGCCGAGCAGGCCGACCTGGTCATCGGCAGCCTGGCGCGCGGTCGCCACGTACTGGCCTGCACGCGCGCGCCCGGCGCAACGCCATCGAACGGTAGCCTGGACGCGCAGGCACTGGCGCGCGCGGGCGGCGACATGCTGGCCAAAGTGCTGGCGGCCGTGCCGCTCAGACGCATCGGCGTGGCCGGCGGCGACACCTCCAGCCACGGCGTGCAGGCGCTCGACGCGTGGGGACTGTCCTATGTCGCCGACATGGGCGCCGGCACCTCGCTGTGCCGCGTGCACAGCGACGACGCCGCGCTGGACGGCCTGGAGATCATGCTCAAGGGCGGCCAGATGGGCGCGCAGGATGTGTTCGAGCGTCTGGTGCACGGCTTCGCCTAGAAGAGTGAGACTTCACGGGCGTCCGAGGGAGATTGCGGTGCGCCAATGCATTCAGGACTTCTGCTCGTGGGGCAGATGGCACACCGCCTCGACGTTGTGGCCATCGGGGGCGATGACGAAGGCCGCGTAGTAGTGCGGATGGTAGTGCGCGCGCAGCCCCGGGGCCCCATTGTCCTGGCCGCCTGCCTCGATCGCCGCACGATGAAACGCATCGACCTGGCTGCGGCTGTCCGCGGCAAACGCCAAATGCAGTGGTGTAGGTGACGCGCCTTCGCCTTCAGCCTGATAGATCCACAGCGAAGGTTTGCCGTGCTTGCCCAGGCTCGCGCCGTGGGGGCCCTTCATCGCGATGCCTACGCCCAACGGCGCCAGAGCCTGCAGGAAGAAGCGTTCGCTGGCTTCGACGTTGCTGGCGCGTATCCCGACATGATCGAACATGAGAAGCACTCGCTTGTGTTGTGTCAGCCGGATGTTGCCACGTCACGTGGCACGCATGCCATCAGCTTGGGTCTGTGTCCGCACGGCCTTTGCCGCGCAGCGAAGTGGGGGTGGCCCCGAAGCGGGCGCGAAACGAGGTGGCGAAGTTGGCGGCGTTCGAATAGCCGACGGCCATTGCCACTTCCGAGACCGTCAATGCGGACTCGAGCAGCAGCCGGCGCGCATGCGCAAGCCTCGCATCACGCACGAATTCGAAGACCGCCTTTCCCGTATAGGCGCGGAACGCACGCGAAAGCCGCTTCTCGTGGGTGCCCACCTGCGCCGCCAGGGCTGGAAGATTCGGTATGTTCGAGAGATCGGCCTCGACGATCTTGAGCACGGCCTGCGCCAGCACGTCGTCCGCGCCGGCTACCGTGCTCTGCGTCTCGTCGTTCGCTTCGACCCGGGCTGCGGACTCGACCACGTTGTGCTGCACTGCGCGCTCCCTGCGCGCGAGCGCCAGGTGCACTGCCACCCGCATCAACACATCCTCGTGCTCCAACGGCGCCTGCAGGCAGTCCACGGCGCCTTCACGCAGGCTCATGAGCTGCTCGGAAAGCGTCGCGCCGACCGTGACGAAGATCATCGGGATGTGCGCGGTCAAGGGATCGGCCTTCAGCAATCGCGCCGTCGACAGGCCGTTCGGCGTACCGAGTGCCACCTCGAGAAGCATCAGCTCGGGTTTGAGCGCCGTCGCCCAGCGATAGGCCTGGGCGTCGGCTTCGCAGATGCTCACGCGGTGCCCGGCCGAACGCAGTGCCGACCGGATCGGCTCCTGCTGCGCGTCTTCGACCGCGACCAGAATCTGGGCGGGGCCGCCGGGCCATTCCAGATGGTCCGCCAGCGAGGGCGACGAGGCGCGCGGCTTTCGCCTGGAAGGAAAGTGAGGCGCGAGCCTCCATCCGTCGGCGAGGCGATGCTGTGAACTCGGGAACATCAAGGCGGGGCAGTCGGGTCGGTCTTGGCTGACCCGCATGGTGCCCAGGGTGCCCGTTCGAAGCATTGCAGTTTTCTGACGCTTCCTCACCGATCCTCACCGTCGGGGGGCGACGGCACGCGAAGGCGAGCGGCAGCAGCTGATACGCGGTCGGCGTCAGGTCGCGAAGACGTAGCCGGTGCCGCGCACAGAACGTACCGGCAGGCGCATGCCGAGCTTTTCGGCCTTGCGGCGCAGCCGGCTGGCCATCGCGTCGATGCGATGCTGGTCGAAGTCGAACACGTCGCCTCCGAGCGCCACGATCAGCTCGTCGCGGCTCACGGTGAGGCTGCGGCGCTCGATCAGACAACCGAGGAACAGGCGCTCCGTGCTGGTGAGCGTCATGCGCCGGCCTTGCGGATCGCCGAGCACCCAGCCGCCATCAAGCAGCGTCCACGTGGAGGAGGTCTGCTGCGGCCGTTCAGGCACTGCCGCGTTGTCGATCGGCGGGCGCTGCAGTCGACGTCCCACGGCCCTGAGCGTCTCGGCCAACTCCAGCATGTTGACCGGCTTCACGAGGTAGGCGTCCGCGCCCTCGCGCAAACCCAGCAGGCGGTCTTCGAGTGCGCTGCGGGCCGTCACGAGCACCACGCCCACGCTCGGCACGGTGCGCAGGTGCGCCACGATGGACAACCCGCTCTCGCCGGGCAGGCCGATGTCGACCACGGCGATGTCGCAGGGCGCCACGGCAAAGCTTCTGTAGAACGCGGGGGCATCGGCAAAGCCGGCGGCCGCGAACCCCAGTTCGCCCAGGGCGAAGACCGCTTCTTCGCGGATGTCGTCATCGTCCTCGATCACATGGACGCGAAGCTGGGGCGTATCGCTCTGGGGTGGCATGCGCGCCAAAGTATAAAGTCGCCGATCGCATGCCTCCCGCACCCGGCTCCTTCTCTGCACCCAGCACCCGGCACCCAGCGCGACCATGGGCATCCCGTTTTCGAGCAACCGTCGTACCCATCGAATTTTGACTTTCACGCAATTGCTGAGGCTGTGGCTGTGCCTCGCGCTGGGATCTCTCGCGCTGCAAGCCCAGGCGCTCGTCGTGTCGGCGTCGGACGGCGCGCAGGGCCCTCGCGCACTGTCGAGCGGGGTGGGAATACAGCGTGACCCGTCGGGTCAATGGACCATCGCCGACGTGGCAGCTGGAGGCGCGCGGCACGGCGGGTTCGCGCCCCTGAACGGCGCGGTCGAAGAAGGCTTCACCCGCGACACCGTGTGGCTGCGGCTGTCGCTTTCGCGCACGCCCGAAGCGCCTTCGCGCTGGCTGCTGCGGCTGCGCCCACCGCGGATCAGCGAAGCGGTCCTGTATTTGCCGGATGGTCATGGGGGCTTCACGCAGGTCGACATCGGCGACCGCCAACCGTTCGCGCAGCGCGAGATTCCGGACCACAACTTCGTCTACCCGCTGCAGTTGTCGACCGAGCCGGTGGACTACTTTCTGAAACTGCGCAGTGACGGCCCTGCCCTGCGCGCCGAACTCGACCTCTGGCAGGCCACTGGTTTCGCGCAGCATCGCACGACGGACTACGCCGTGGTGGGCCTTCTGGTGGGGGCGGCGATCCTGTCCGTGTGCATGAACCTGATCTTCATGGCGTGGCTCAGGGACTCGCTCTATGGCCACTATGCACTGTACGTGGTCGGGGTTGCAGCGCTCACGCTCAACCGCCAGGGCTTCGTGGCGCAGTGGCTGCTCGATGCGCATCCGGAACGGGTGGCGCAGACGCTTCTCGTCGTCAATTGCCTCTTCAACGTGGTCGCGACCACCTTCATGGCGCGCATCTTCGGATTCCGGCAGCACTGGAAACCCGCGGCCATCTTCTTCGATGTCGTGGCTGCGTTCAACCTGCTGGCGTGCTTCGTCGCGCTGACGAGCCACCACCCGGCCGCCGCACCCTGGGTGAGCGCAGGCAGCGTGTTGTCCACCAGCTTCGGCGGCGTGTTCGTGGCCTACCTGCTGATCGTGCGCCGCCAGTGGCAGTACCTGTTGCCCGCTTCGGCGTTCGCCGTCGGCACCATCCTCGGCATCTATGGCCTGCTGAAGCTGTGGCTTGGCGACTGGCTGCCGGGCGCGCAACCCGAACGGTTGTACGTGGTCGGAAGCATGATGCATCTCGTGCTGTTGAACGCCGCCGTGGCCAACCGCACCCGACGCGCGGAGATCGACGTGCGCGTCGAGCGCGACAAGGTGCTGTCGGTGCGGCTGGAGGCCGAGCGTCAGCTCGAATCGACCGTCGTGCGGCGCACGGCCGAACTGGCCAGCGCCAATGCCATGCTGCACGAGGAGATCGCGGTGCGGGCGCGCCTGGAGAACCAGCTGACGCAGGCGCTGCAGGTCGAGCGCGAGGCGATCGCGCAGCAGCGGGAGTTCGTGGCCATGGTCTCGCACGAGTTCCGCACGCCGCTGACCGCCATCGACGCCGCAGCCCAGTCGCTCGAGATTTCGCGGTTGGGCGCACAGCCTGCCGTGCGGTCGCGCACCGAGCGGATCCGGCGCGCCGTGCAGCGCCTGACGATGCTGATCGAGAACGTCATGCTCGCGGACCGCCTGCAGTCGGCCAGCCACTCGATGCGGCTGGGCACCCTCGACATCGTCGAATTGACGCAAGGCCTGTGCGACAGCTTCCACTTCCGGAGCCCTTCACGCATCAGGCTGGAATTGCACGTTGCGGCCGAGGTCTGGGTCCGTGCGGATCGCGCATTGCTCGACATCGCGCTACGCAACCTGGTCCACAACGCGCTGAAGTACTCCGCCGCCGATCGGCCGGTCATCGTCGCGCTGAAGACGGTCGCCGGCAGCGTATACATCGACGTGATGGATCAGGGCGAGGGCATTGCGCCGCATGATGCGCCGCGCATCTTCGAGAAGTACTTCCGCGCCGAGAGCGCGTCCAGAGTTCCGGGCACCGGACTCGGCTTGCACCTGTCGCGCGACATCGCCCGGCTCCACGGCGGCGACGTCGAGCTCGTTGCAACGTCCGAGGCCGGCTCCGTGTTCAGGCTGCGGCTGCCGCTCAGCGCTTGAAGAACGCGAGCAGGTCGGGGTTGATGACGTCTGCATGCGTGGCCAGCATGCCTTACAGAGCGCCCTTGGAGACCTTGAGCGTGCCCTCCTTCCGTGTCACTTCCAGGCTGCATTGCGATCCCGCTGAAGCGGAAACGGAAACCCCATGAGGTCACGGTCCCGCTACCGGCCCGCGTCGTCGGCTGGAGAGTGGACTGTATCGCCACGGTTTTTGAGGAGGCTCAAAACGCTGAGAGCATGGAGCCATGAGCCAGTCGAACAAGTTCTCACCCGAGGTGAGCTACCAGCCGCTGATCGACTTCAAGCCGATCGGACTGGTGTCGCAATCGCCCGGTGTGATCGCCTGCCTGCCGTCGCTCGGTGCGGCCACTTTGCGCGAGGCCCTCGCCGCCGCCAGGAGGCGCCCGGGCGGCATCACCGTGGGCACGCGGGACCATGGCTCGCCCCTGCGCGTGGCAGTGAAGCTCCTGCGCGCGCAATCCGCGCCGGGACATCGCGCATGTGCCCTGCAAGAACGCTGGCCCCGCGACCGTCGCGTTGCTGGGTGATGAAATCGCTTTCGCGCTGGTCGTCACGCCGCGGCTGCTTCCACATATCACGGCCGGAAAGATTCGTGCGCTGGCCGTGACGCAGCCGCGGCGCTCTCCGTTGCTGGCGGAGGTGCCCACGATCGGCGAAGCCGTGGGACTGGAACTCATGCAAGACGTCGTCTTCGTCGCCTGGCAGGGCATGCTGACGCCAGCCAAGGCGCCGGCTGAGGCGGTGGAGCGCCTCCAGAAGTCCGCGGCCGCGGCGCTGGCCCAGCCCGCTGTGCGCGAGCGCCTGAAGGCTCTGGGCACGGATCCGATCGCCATGCCTGCGGGGCCTTTCGCACAACGCATGAAGAACGCGTCGGAGCAGTACCGGCACATCCTCCAGCGCTTCCAGATCAAGGCCAACTGTGCCTCGGACAGGGCATGTTGCGATCCGGGAGTCGCCCATGCAAGGTCTTCGCCAGAGAGTGCCGGTGCCGACGCGCAACCGGGTCTCGTGTGCGGTGGTGATGCCCGCCGATGACCGTTCGGCGCTGGCGCGCCATCGTTTCAAGCCGCTTAAGCCGAGAGCCGATGGACCGAGGCCGCTTCAGGACCTGCGCCGATGGGCCTTTGACCGGATCCTGTCCGACAGACGGCAGGCCAATTTCAAAGCAAAGTCCAGACGCCATGCGTTACACCCTTCTCGAGTCATTTGTTCATTGGCAGGCAGCCCTTGTCGCTCAGCTGGAACGGCACGGCCAGAGGTCGCCGGCGCACTGGGTCAGGGCCAATGGTCGCCAGTTGGCCGTGGTCTTCCATTCGGGCTGGTCACCCGCTCGGTTGGCTGAGCACATGACTGTCGGCGGCGAAGAAGAATCGAGCCAGCTGCCATCCTGACGCCCCGCGCGGCGCCCGAAGGCAGGGCTTGTCCTCCGCGCCCATCAGGCCGCCGCCCAGGGCTTTGTACAGCGCCACCGCATTACCGAACGCGCTGCGCCGCAGATCCAACGGTGCCTGCCTGGCTGCACAGAGCTGGCGCTGTGCATCGAGAAGTTCGAGGTGCCCCTAGGGCCCGCACGAAAACGCAGGCCGGACAACGCCGCACGGCGTTCGGCGCTCACGACCATGCGCGCCTGCGCTTCGAGCTGCATTGCGCACGTCTCGCCCCCCGCCCGACCGTCGGCCACTTCTCGGAAGGCTGTCTCGATCGCACGCTCGTACGCCGCCACAGCGCTGGACTCGCGCACCTCGGCCAGACGCAGCTCGAAGCGCAGCCGGCCGGCCGAAATCAACGGGACGGAGAGCTGCGGCGCAAAGCGCCACGCACGCTGCGCGCCATCGAACGGACTGCCCATCGCCGGACTGGTGTAGCCGAGGGATGCCGTCAGCGAGAGCCACGGGAAGAAGGCCGCCCTTGCAGCGCCGATGTCCGCGTTCGCCGCGATGATCACCTGCTCAGCCTGCTGGATGTCCGGCCGCCGTTTCGACCTCCGCCTTGAACACAGCCGGATTGATCTGGAACAATCCCTGGCCTGCGCGCACCTCCGTGCCCTGCTCGAACCGCCGACGCTGGACGATGCCGCTGACCTGGGGACGGATTTTGGCGACACGCACGGCCGCCGCGCGACCCGGCAGGTCCTGCGTCAGCGCCAGCCGGGCGGCACGCACCGTCATGACTGGGACGATGGACGCTGGCGCCGCAGCCAGCCTGGTTTTGGTCTCTGCGCCGCCGCAGCCAGCGATCAGGACCGATGCCGCGGCGAACATGCCGCCCTGGCGGAGCACAAAATCGATCTGCATGAGTGTCTTCGAGAAGCTGTCGGACCTACGGGAGCAGCAACAAAAGACGATTGTTCAAGGACAGCGTTGGGGCTCAGATGAGCCTGTGTCGAGATTCGATGGAGAAATTCAGGACCAAGGTTCGCCGCAAGCCGACCATGCCCGCCGCGGCCGGGACCTCACCGGTGTCCAAGCCGCCGTCGCCCTTTTCATCGACCGGGAGCGCCCATTTCCAACCGCTGGTCAAAGCCCCTTCGGTGTTCGACATGCCGAACAACGAAGCCAGGAGAAGTAAAAAGAACAGGCAGGGGCGAACGCCCGAGCGGCGAGCCGAATCGGCAACCGGCTCGATCAACAGGCCTGACGGTGTCGCGGCGAGCCGTTCAATCGCGCAGCGTGAAAACCACCGAGAGGTACGACACCGGCCCCGAATGGATCGCCTCGATGCCATGCAGCGCCGTCGCATCGAACAGCAGCGTGTCCCCTGCCCCGACCTCCACCGCTTTCGCGCCGTACCGGTAGGTTACCGCCCCCGACAGGAAGTGCAGGAACTTGAGCCCCGGGTGCTGGAAGGTCACGTACGGTCCGGCCTCCGGCAAAAGCGTCACCAGATAGGGCTCCACGAACAGGTTGCCCGACAAAGAATGCCCCAATAGCTCATAGCGGTAACCCTCCACAGCGCCAATGCGGTCGACCACCAGCCCCTGCCCCGCCCTCACATGGCAGAAATCCGTGCGCCGGGCCTGGTCCCCGAAAAAGCGTGACACCGGCACGTGCAGCCCCTGCGCCAGCCGCTCCAAGGTCTCCACCGAGGGTGACACGAGCCCCCGCTCGATCCGCGAGAGCATCGACGCCGAGATTTCCGACGCAAAGGCGAGTTGCCCGGCCGATAGCCCGGCGGCCATGCGCAATCCCTTCACCTGCATGCCGATGCGCGACATGGATGGATTGCGTGGCGCAGGCGCCGGCCGCTTCGGCCGGACACGCGTGACCGAGGTCGGCAGACGCAGCGGTCGTGCCGTAGGAAGGGGCGAGGCGAGTTGGCGACGCGTCATCTGGATTTCGTGCCCGCAAGGAAGGCCTGAATCGAAGAGTTCTGGCCGAGTTCTCCGGCGCCACCCTCGATCCAAATTCGATACGAGGACGTCGCAGCTGACGTTTTGTACCATAGAAGCGGGTGCATAAAGAAGACCATGCGATGAAAGTCATCGCATGCGATCGACGCAGGATCCCGCACTGCTGAAGGCCTTTGCAGCCGAGCTCAAAGCTCGGCGAGCGGTGCGCGGCTTCAATCAGGAGGAGCTTGGATTTGCATCGGGACTCAATCGCACCTTCATCGCCAAGCTCGAGACGGGCACCTCGAGTCCCTCGCTAACCAGCCTCGTCCTCCTGTGCAACGGGCTCGAAGCAGATCCCGCAGAGCTCATGCAATCCCTCATGAAGCGCTACAAGAAGGAGCTCCGAGCCAATGCGGCATCCGGATAGCTCTTCAGAAAGCTGCGATCTTCGACAGGCGGACGCGGATTCCCGCGCACAGTTGCCCGTCGTTCGGCGCGCCGAACATCAGAAATGATAGGAGAGGATCCACCGCAGGGCGGATCCAAGGGGAAGCCATCGACAGGCCGCGCGCAATAGCATTGGAGGAGGACGCCCGCCTTCTTCCAGACCAGCTCAGGCTGCCGAACTACTTCCATTCGTGCGCACGGCCAGCAAGTACGGTTTGGTTCCTGCGCCAACCGCCTTCACGTCCTTTGGCTGAGCGCCTTTTCAATCTTCCTGTCGGTCTTGTACTGGCCCAACCCGTACACGGCCCAAATGGTCGCCGGCAACCAGCCAATGATCGTGACCTGGAGAACGAGGCAAATGACCCCGGCAATCGGCCTGCCGATGGTGAAGAACGTCAGCCAGGGCAGGATCAAAGCAATCAGCAAGCGCACTTTTTCTCTCCAGATCGTTGAGCGGTCATTCGATCCGCTGGAACTCGAAGCCCCGCATCGGCCAGTTCGACGCCAAGCCATCCTGCCCGGGAAATTTCGAGCAACGATAGACCTGTTCATCCAAACTAAGGCCGGCGGGCCAGAAGCACGATCTCACCACATTGATGAGAATCAATGTAGAGGTTGCGCCAACTTTGGGGTCACTCGCGCAGCGTGAAAACCACCGAGAGGTACGACACCGGCCCCGAAAGGATCGCCTCGATGCCATGCAGCGCCGTTGCATCGAACAGCAGCGTGTCCCCTGCCCCGACCTCTGCCGATTTCGCACCGTACCGGTAGATCACCGCCCCAGACAGGAAGTGCAGGAACTTGAGCCCCGGATGCTGGAAGGTCACGTACGGCCCCGCCTCCGGAGGCAACGTCACAAGGTAGGGCTCCACGAACAGGTTGCCCGACAACGAATGCCCCAGCAGCTCGTACCGGTAGCCCTCCACGGCCCCGATGCGGTCGACCACCAGCCCCTGCCCTGCTCTCACATGGCAGAAATCCGCGCGCCGGGCTTGGTCCCCGAAGAAGCGAGACACCGGCACATGCAAGCCCTGCGCGAGCCGCTCCAAGGTCTCCACCGAAGGTGAAACCAGCCCACGCTCGATGCGCGAAAGCATCGAGGCCGAGATATCCGACGCCAGCGCGAGCTGGCCCGCAGACCGTCCTGAGGCCATGCGCAGCGCCCTTACCTGCGCACCGATGCGTGCAGCAGACAGGCTCCGCACAACAGGGGCAATCGGCCGAGACCGCGCGCGCGTCATCGAGACCGGTAAGCGCAGCGGTCGGGCCGTCGGCAGAGGGGATGCAAGCGTTCGATTGGTCACGAGTAGCAGCCTGGCGCGATCCGATATGCATCGATTCTACGATAAACGTAGAGACTTTGGCGGCCGGCATTACGAGTATCGTAGGGTGAAAATCAGCCCTTCTCGATCTCGTTCGGTCTTCGGCGCTCGGTTGCGACTTGCCAGACTGGCGGCCGGGCTGCCGCAAGACAAACTCGGCGTCAAGGCAGGACTGGACGAAGGAACCGCAAGCGCTCGCATCTCTCGGTACGAGAGCGGAATACACGAACCCAACGTTGCATTTGCGAATCGCCTTGCAGAGGAGCTTCGTGTCCCACTTGCTTATTTCTATTCAACCGATGACGACCTGGCCAAGCTGATCCTTTGGTTCGGTCAGTTGGGTATGAAGCAGCGAAAGTTACTCCTCGAATATGCCAGCCGGCTCAAGGCTACCGATTGAGTGTTGATCGGGAGGAAGCCCTCGGGCCTGAACCGCCGGGTCTAGCTGATTTTAATACGGCGCCCGGGTCTCTAAGGCTACGCTGAAGTAGCTGCCGATTTTCGACAAGCTGAAGGTTCCATGGCTGTTAGGGATCGAATGGGGCTTGCTCTTCGTCGATTCGAGAGGCCTTGCGACCCCTATTCACATTTACGGACGCACCCGTACCAGCGACAGCCCTCGGCACACGTAGATATGGCTAGGGCAAGGGCGGTAAACGCGCGCGTGGCGTTCTTATGCAGCCCACGGTAGCGCACTTTGGCGAAGCCCCACTGCCGCTTGATGATCGCGAACACATGCTTCGCGCGGGCCCATCCCTTGGACTTCTTGCGATTATGCGTGCGCTCGAGTTCATCGGGCACGCCGTTGATCTTGCGCACACGCTGATTCGTGCAGTCTTCGGCCAACGGCACTTTGCTCTCGATGAGCTCCTGCTGGCCAGCATAGGCGCTGTCGCCATACACCTTGATCTCATCGCCGTGCAGCATATCTGGCATCGCCGAAGGATTTCCGCACGTGCCGAGGATGGAAGCCTTCGTGACGTTGCAGGTGGCTGCGGCCCCACGTCGTAGCGAAACCCTGGGGCTGTTCTGGGACCAAATCGACAGGTACGGACGGCAGGCAAAGATGCCTACGTCGAAGATCGGGCGCCCCCGCAAACTCGCACTGCGCACTGAAGCAGTGGTGCTGTTGAAGCAGTTGCCAAGGACGAGCGATCTCGTCTTTGACATCCTCCTCAGGACCTTGCTCGAGGTTTGGCGGCGCATCTGCAAAGCGGCGGGTATCGAGGACCTTCGAATCCACGACTTGCGACACGAAGGCATCCGCTGCGCTGCGGAGTCAGGGCTGTTTCCGACCATCCTGGACTTGCAGGCGTTCAGCGGGCACCGGGACCTGCGCAGCCTGTCCCGCTACACCCATATGTGCACGACAGCGTTGGCGATTCGCGCGGACCAAGCCGAGGCGGTCCGCTTGGAGAAGATGGAGCACAACGGCCGGCTCCGGCTGAAGCAGTCGGCGCTCTCGAATCTGGGCGGCGCAGCGGACACCGTTCGCGTATCCCCATCGGTCCTAGACGCGCCCCCTGCCGACGAGGCAGCGTTGCCGAGCAATGTGGTGGTTTTCCGGGCATTCCGTTCGGCATCGCAGTCCTAGGCCTTCCCACCCGGTGTGCCAAAAATCGGGCTGCTGAAGACTAGCCAAGCACAGCCCGATTTTTTGGGTGAGCGCATCGTCCCGCCAATGACTGCTGACGCGTCTGCGGAACCATTGCCACATTCGGCGGCACAGGTGTCCCTCCTCCAAGCACTTGACTCCGAACGCAAAAGGCGTATATTTCATTCATTCACATGAATGAGTGAAAGATGTATCCCCTTAAACTCAAGTCCCTGACGGGGCGCCCCATCTTGACTGGAGTGTCAGGTGGCGACCGCTGTCTAGATGCCGTAAAGGGACTTCTTCTGGACCACGTCCCGGGTGAGCCGGTCATCCTTGACTTCGTGGAAGTTGAAGCACTCGGCGGAAGTGCGCTTCGACGGCTCATCCAAGGCCTTCAAGCGCTCGCGTCTTGCCAAGGCTCAGCTTTTGTTCTCGCGAATCTGACCGAAGACGCCTTGGCGGAGGCTGACCTGGTGGCCGAGGCCATGCGCCTGCCATACGTTTCAGGCGCACTCGCGGGTGACCAACTCATCTGCCCTGTAGTCCGCGGCCAGTTGGACGAGAAAGTCGCCAAGACCTTGCGCTTGGTACTGCAAGCCGGGGAGGCTGACGCCCAAGCCGTCAGCCAGCTAGCTAACGAGGTTGGTGTAGTGACGGCGTGGAACAATCGCCTGGTCTCACTCCACACAATGGGCCTACTTCGCGAACGCAAGGTAGGCAAACGCAAGCTGTACTCACCTGTCATCGGGGGTCTCGCGTATGGGGGTTGATTTCATCCGCAGCAAACGCTTGCAGCACACGAAGGCTTGGAGCCGCCAGTTTTTCGGCCGCACCATGGACTTGTATGCTGGCTCAGGAGGCACGGCGCGAGAGGTATTTCGAGCGACAACCGCGGCTGGCCACGTGCTTCGACCTGGCGACAAAGTTCTCGTACGAAGGATGATGGATGGCGGTGTTGCCATCACCAGGGACATTAGTCAGGTGGCGACAGTGGAAGCTCCATCACCCGGCTTACTTAATGTTCTGGACCAGCATGAGGGGGTCATGCCCGGGAGGGTCTACCAGAACTTCGATGCAGTCGGAGTCACCGACATCGAGTACGAGGTGTGACCGATGTTGCCGCGCGAAGCTCACGATGGAGCGTGGCTCCTCAAGGACATTGGTTCGGCGCAACCATTACTCGGCTGCCAAGGCTGTGCTGACCAACCCACTTGTGGTGGATTGCACTTGCCGAACGGCACCGCGCTTCTCACTTGTATGGACCACTGTAAGTGTGATGACGCCGCCACTTGCGACTTGGTCTGCCCCAAAAGGCCCGAAACATTCGTCCGGCGCTTCAGAGAAGTCCGCGGCTTCGGTCTCGAGAACATCCCCCGGAAGACGACACCGGAACTTCCGAAGTTGCCGTCGATGGTGACCATCCTCGAAGGGCAGGTCGCACAGCGCCGTCCGGTCGAACTGGAGTTCGCGGCCATCCCGCTGACTCGAGCCCTCACAGGACGAGGTCGCAAGACAAGGGCGAAGACAGCAGCAGAGTTGAAGCGTGACCACGGTGTAGTCGCCAAAACTGGCTGGGTGCTCACTGGCATCGAGGACGACCGCTACGTTGAACGGTCGTGGGGCCTGTCAGGTCTTAGAGAGACCTTCAAGGCCATGAAGGAGGCTGGAGCAATTTTCGCGACCTCCCCGAACTACAGTCTCTACCTCGACTCACCGCGGCAGGACAACTTGCATGCGATGAAGCGAATTGCCTGGATGTGGTACTCGATGAACGAGGCCGGACTTCCAACCGCCCTGCACATCAACGGCCGAACGGACTTCGACTTCGAGCGTTGGGCTGACTTCATCGCGGCTCGGCCGGAAGTGACATCCATCGCATTCGAGTTCCTGACAGGCGCAAAGCTCGGCGTGGATGCCGACCGCTACATTGCCCGCTTGGAGAAGCTCCGGGCCAGCGTAGGAAGGCCGCTTCTCATCGCCGTGAGGGGTGCGGCGGAATATGCCCGACGGCTGGAGAAATCGTTCGAGCAAGTCCTATGGCTGGATGCAACGCCTTACTTTAAGGCGATGCATCGCCAAGAGCCGACGTTCGGAGTAGATGAGGTACTACGGTATCGACCCCGAGGTGGAAATCCGGAGGCACCCATTGGCGCACTCTTCAAAAGGCTTGTCTGTGCCGCCGAGAGGCGATACCACTCATCAAGCCTGAACCTGACGCCTTCGCCTCAACACGTGCTCGACTTGAGGCTGCCGCCCTTACCACCGCAGGTGCGCGCTAACAACGCAGCCCAGCAGTTGCACCTGTTCACGTGATACCCACGGCCTAGCGCTGGCAGGGCCTTCGCACTCTAGGCTCGCGTCTCCAGTTCGGACCCGCAACGACGCATCAAGCGAACCGAGCGCGCGCAGCAAGTCTCGGAACCCTTGCCCTCGCTGAGGTTCGCCGGTGGATGAACGGTGTTCCACGACGGCCATGTGCAGCGCCTCTTTCGCTGTGGTGACTGCGGGGTACTGGGAATACGTGGGCAGCATGCCCTGCCCGGCGTCACCGACAGAAAGCCAAAGCGAGCCGGCCTCAGCACTGAAGGCCGCAAGGGCATCTTCTCCTGGGCCCGCATGTTGCGCGATGTTGTCCAATAGCTCACCCGCGGCACCGGCGATGGCCTGGGCCGCTGGTCTGGGCATGCCTGCAGAGGTGGCGGAGCGAAGAAGTGCAAGCAGGAACCTCTGAGATTCCAGTTCGTCCTCCTCAGAGGGCTTCCCGTGTTGAGCCCGCAAAACACCGACTGCGCCACCCCGCCCAAAGCTCCAGGTTCGGCCTTCCGGAAGTTGTCGAAGCGCACTCCCAATTTCTTGTGGGATGGAAATCTTTAGGCGAAGACCTGGACGGATACTCCTTCGCCGAAACATCAACGTCTCGACCAGCGGACCAAGTGAAAGGGCGTCGCCACCAATTACAACTTCACTACCACCTCGCAGACACTGGAGGGTTGTGGAATCGGCGATGGCGAAGTCAGTGAGCATTGAAGGCGGCAAGCCGGAAAAGCAAGCAGCGTTAGTCTGCCAGCGCCTTCAGCAACGCATCGCGCCCGTCCTGATAGAACTCGATGTCGAGCTTGGTCGCCATCTCGTCGGATAGGTCGAACAATTGCCGACGGCATGAGACCGGAAGGAGCAGGGACTTGGCACCCTTCTCAACCGCGATTTCAGCTAAGGTCACCGCGTTGTGAATGGGCTCGATGGTGCCCCCAAGCGTCACCTCGCCGGCCACGACTAGGCCGCCACGCACCGACTTCTTGAGAAGCGCGCTGGACAGCGCGATGAGGGCTGCCACACCGGTCTTGGCTCCGGACTTGGCCGCGTCGAAACCACGAAGCTGCACCGAAAACTCATGGGACCGCGGGTCCCGGTCACCGACCAATTGTTGGGAGCGGGCGTAGAGGTTCTGCTCGGCGCAGCGAATCGATTCTTTGAACGGCGCCGGAACCGGGTTGTTGAGCACCCGCACGCCGCTGCCGGGGCCCTCTGTGGCCTCAAGGCGGAACAGCCCGGTGTGCTCGTCCTGTCCGCCTGGGCTCAGCGTCCAAATCTGGCCGCATTCCAATGGCTCGTCGCCGATGCCGCCCTGGCTCTGCAGCTCGGGTGTACTGACGAATTTCTCTACGCCCTCCGCGCCCATCGTGTAGCTGAAGTGCGTGTTGCGGAACTCGGCCGCGCCGATTCGCTTCTGCTGTTCTTTGACCCGCCGCCGCACTTCCAGCGCCAGGCGAACGGCCCATTCCAGGTCCTCGTCGCTGACCGCCGTCTCTGCGTTCGGGTACAACAGCTTCAGGAGCCCGCTGACGGTCTTGTTGACGCCGTTGAGGTCTCGGCCAGAGAGTGCGCCGCCCCAGTAGACGCGCCCTTGCAGGGTGGACACCCGACTCTGGTTGCGCAGCTGGGTGAAGCACTCGGACAGGAAGTCGCTGACCAAGCCGAAGTGCTCGGTGAACAGCCCCGGGTTCAGCTTGGGGACATCCCAGCCCGGCAGGAAGCAGTGGATGCGGTCCATGAAGGCCGTGTCGTCACGCATCTCGGGCGGCAGTGGGCCAAACAGATGGCCGATACGCTGCTGGTGCTCCACGTCCACGTCGAAGTTGCCCACCAAGACGATGGAGCCGTCGGCGCGGATACTTTCCTTGCCACGGGAGAACTCACCGCTCTCCATGTAGCCCTTCATGATGTTGACGCCATCCTTTTGGTCGAAGGAAACGCCCGATACCTCGTCGAAGCACACCACGTCGTACTGGCATACCAGGCCCCGCTGGCCGCTGGCGTTGTTGACGAACATGCGGGCCACGGTGGCCTTGCCGCCGGAGATGAGGTGCGCGTACGGCGACACCTGTTGGAACAGGTGAGACTTGCCGGTACCGCGTGGCCCCAGCTCGACCAGGTTGTAGTTGCGCTCGACGAACGGCACCATGCGCAGCAGCAGGGCGTCCTTGGCCCGCTCGCGCAGCGTTTCAGGTTCGAAGCCGACGCTGCGCAGCAGTAGGTCGCGCCACTCGGCTGTGGTGAACTGTACGCGCCCCTTGGCCAGGGCGTCCAGGACTTCGCGCTTGGACAGCTGGATGGCACGCAACGCATCGACGCCGAAGGGGCGGCCTCCTTTCTCTTGTGCGATGGAAGCGTCGTAGCCCAATGTGACCTCGGCATAGAAGCCGCCGGTCAGCATGCGCTCGTTGTCCTTGACCATCTCCGGCGTCAGCCGAACCTCGTTCAGCCGCAGGCTGGGCAAGGTGGCGACGTAGGAGTCCGTCTTGGAGTCAAGCCTGGCCGTGATGATGTCGATGATTTTCACGGAGCCCGATTCCCGGGCCCGGGCCTTGAATAGCTCTTCCTCGCCGGCCTTCACGGTGCGAGAGCCCAACTGCCGCTGCACGATGTCCAGGCCCTCCTGGATTTCGGCTTCGTCCGTCGTGGCGCAGTAGCGGCCGAGCAGGAACTCGACCACATAGGTCGGCACCGGAAACTGGCGGCTGAACGTGCGCACCAAGTCCTTGCGAACCACGTAGCCCTCGTAAGCGGCCGTAGCCTTTCGGTCCAATTCGTCGAGTTGCATCGTCACTTTTCTCCCACCGTGGTCGCCTGCTTCTGCAGGAGTTCGCCGTCGGCCCCAAGCACCACCACCACGGCTGCTGCGCCCATTTGCTCATCATCAGCCACCGCCAGGCTGGCCTTGCCACCATCAAGGGGCTTGCTCGCCGCAAGCGAACTGGAAGCCAAAGCCGCCTTGGTACGGATGTCCACTCGCTGGCCTACCGAGGCACCGGCCACCACCACTGTGCACCGCAGGCCCTTCCATGTGACTGACTGAATCTTCACGGCAGCACCTGGTGAAGCCATGCCGGCGCATTCCAGCTGCAAGACGGGGACGAGGCATTCTTGCAAGCTGATACCGCCGTGCGCGTAGTCTGCGCCGGCCATGAAGTTGGTCACCCCAGGGGCGTAGGCCACCTGCACATCCTTGCACCAGTCCCAGCCGAAGGTCAGCGGCGTGCCATGGGCGCTGTCCTTGAGGACAGCACATCGCCCCCAGCGGGTCTCGGCCTGGTGCTTCGCCAATTCGGACTTCGGAAGCCCCCCCGGGACCAACAACCAACCGTGGTCCGTGACGACGCGGATGCGCTTCCAGCCGGCGTCGACAAATTCGGTGATGCGCTCGACGACCTGGTCCAGTTGGGTCGTCATGTCGCGAGCCAGGCGTACGCCGTGCTCGTGCCCGTAGTGGTCGAGGTCGCCGGCTTCGGTCCATGCTCGACCCTGCGGGTCCCCGGTCTCGTGCTTCTCAAGGGGCGAGACACCTTGTTCGCTCAGCAGTTTCCGAAAGTTATGAGCTGAGAGCGGCTTGCCGTCGGCGGCCACCCTGGGCTCGAAGTCAACATCGTCTGCTGTGCCGGCGATGAAGCCTGCCACCGGCGAGCACCACGCCTTTCCGGATGCTGTGACCGAGGGCATGCTGGTCCAGTTGGCCTCAATGCTGGTTTTGCCAAGCGGCGAAAGGCGCTGTTCCAGCAGTCGGGCGACGTCATACCGCAGGCCGTCGACGAAGACCGTGCATGTTCCCTCCGGGAGCGTTCCGTTGTCCTGAGTCGACAGCGCCTTCAAGCCACCAGCGCCTTTGACCGTTTCTTGCAGCCTCCTGGCGGATTCCTCGAGCCAGGGCAGGTACATCGCACGCAAGGCCGCGCCAACGGCTTCAGCATCGCTCTTTGCCTGGACGCAACCGAGTGCATTCAGCGCCGCTTGGTCGACCTGCCATCCCGACTGCTGGTAGCTGGCCGCCAGCTCTGCTGGTGTCTGTCCGATTGGGAGAGCCGCGCTTCGCTGGGCAACTTCCGCCAAATGCTCAAGTGTGGCGGCCAACGGCGAGCGCCCCATGCGCGACCACAGCCAGCCTCGACGCTGACCGTGTTCCTTCTCTGCGGTAGCAACCGCTGTACGCGCCTGGGCCGCGTCCATGCTCGCGCACGCTGCCAAGGCGTAGCGCAGGGCGTTTTCGCTTTCCTCGTTGGCTTGCGGATAGCCGGCCAGCAGTTCCTGGTCTGGGAACAAGCCCATCTGCGGCGGCTGGACCTTCGCCAGCAGCGGGTACACGTTCGGGAAGCTGGCGAACGAGTCGCGGTACAGCACGGCGACTGCAGACCATTTGCCTTCCCCCTTGGCCAGACGCTCGGCGGCCGCCAGCACCCCATCGGCCACCGGGTCGAAGCCGAAGTCGGACTTGCAGCGCTTCGTGAACACATCCCACAGCACGTCGCCCCATTGCTGGCGTGTCGTGTCGGGCGCGTTCATCCACTGCAAGAGGTCCCGGGTAGGGTTTGGCGCCAGCAGGCTCAGCAGCCACTCCGCGTTGATGGCGCGCCCTTGGAGCTCGGCCACCGGTCGCTCCAGCAACACGCCGGACTGCAAAGCCTGACCCAGCGCTTCCAGCGTCTGCCTGTCTTGAGCAACGTCCAACCCAAGGCCCCCGTTCTTGGAAGCGAGGAAGGCGCTGACCGTCCAGTCCTTTGCGGACGCCTGGCTCCAGACTACGCCGCGGTACTGAAGTTCAGCCAGCGGCTGCAGGTCTCTCGGGCAGCTCTCGATCGCGCGGAGCTCTGCCCGGCTGACGCCCGACAGGTAGAGCACCGGCACGCCGTTCATTGGTACCTCCGGCACCAGCCCAGCCATCGCGCACTTCAGCCAGATGGCCGGGCCAGAGCGGCTCTCAAGGTCGTAGTCGCCCAATGTCAGCAGGTTGGGCATGGCCTGCCGCAACGGCCCAATGGCTGACTCCCACTGACGGTCCTTGTCGGGCCAAAGCACTGCGCTGGCACTGACCGCCGTGTGCGAATTGCCCTTCGCCGCGGACACGACAGCCGCTGCGAGAGCGTTGCGCAGCAAGGTCATGGACGTGGCCTGGTCCGCAGAAGCGCTCACTTCTCCGCTCCCAGCAAACCCATCTCGAAGAGAAACCGTGACGGCGCCTTGCGCCATCCGTTGTACTTTTCTCCGTAGCTCATGGTCAGCGTTTCAATGGTTCTTGTGATGGCGACAAAGCAGTTGCGACGCTCTTCCTGCATTTCGCGACTGTCATCGCCAGACTTCTTGCTTTGGAACGATGGCAGCTGGTCCTCGGACATGCCAACAAGGTAAACGTGCCGAAACTCTAGGCCCTTGGAGCTGTGGACGGTCAGGCAGCGCACTGAGTTGGCTGGTGCTTCCGGTGTCTTATTGGCCAGCGCAAGTTCTTGAAGAAACTGGCCCAGCGATAGCGCATAGGCATCTTCCTCGCCTCCAATCTCGCGAATGATGCTCTGCCACACCGCCCGTTCCGACGGGTACTCGGCGTACTGCTCGTCACCGCTGTCTCGGCTTTCGCTCTCGACGGAGTCGAAATAGGCCAGCGCTTCTTGGATGAATTTCGCGTAGTGGCCGCGGACTAGGGCGGAGACGGCTTGCTGCAGCGGTCGAGGGACTGCTGCACTGTCTGTAACGAGCGCTCCAAGTGCTTCCAGTTGGTCGCCATTGAGTTGAGCGGAGAAGCCGGCCAAGTCTTCCTCGCTCGAGTCTTGCTCGACACAGTCCGACAGCGCTTTCGTGACTGTTGCGGCCAAATCATCATCTGACCGCACCAACGCCAGTTTCAAAGCCGACGCTATGAATCGGAGAGGTGCGCTTTCGAACTGAGACTTCCGCCGCTGCACGTGGCTTGGAACTGAAACCTCGCCCAGAGCCTTCTGAACACGCTCCAGCAGCTTGGTCGCACGGGCCAACACCACCACATCGGCAGGGCGAGCCCCGGCTGCAAGCCTTGCCTTGATGCGTTCGGCGATGCCTCGGGCCTCCTGCTGGTCATCTTCGAAGGCCAAGAGCTCGATGGGGTCCGCTCCCGAGTCAGCCTTCATGGAGAGCAGAGGCTTCTTGTCTGCAGAACGTTCACCGTTGTGGACGATGAGCGCGTTGGCCAATGCCACCACCTCCGGCGGACATCTGTAGTTCTCGGGCAGCTGGATGGTCGTCAGGTCGTAGTGCTGCTCAAGCTCTCGCACCCTGCTTGGACTGGCCCCGTTCCACTGATAGATGACTTGGTCATCGTCCCCCACGATGAAGACGTTGGCGGACTTCTCAGGCGCCAGGGCACGCAGTACGCGGTACTGGGCGACATTGGTGTCCTGAAACTCGTCGACGCAGACGAAGCGATAAACCGTGCGCAGTTGCTTGCTGACGCGAGGCCGCTCTCGGAGCAACTCTTCGCAAAAGTACAGGATGGCTCCATAGTCCAAGCAGTTCTGCTGCTTCAAGAGCTCCTTGTAGCGGGCGAACAGCACCTGGAGTTGTTGGCCTGCCTCAGGGTCCTTGAGCAGAGTTGGAACCCTTGCATCGGGCGTTACATTCCGAAGCAGGAATTCAACTGCAGTCAATGCCCGCTCGGCAGAGACGAACTTTGTGAGTTCGTCTGCCTTCTCCGCAAGTACCGACTTGATGAGGCCGACTCTCTCTGATTCCTCAAGAATCTCGAAATCCGGGCTCAGCCCAAAGTGACTTCCGTGTTGCCGAAGAATGTCGGTGGCGAACGAGTGAAACGTCGTCAGCAGCACTCGCTCTTTCGCGTCTGGTACCAGCTTCTGCAGCCGCTCCCTCATCTCAGCTGCCGCCTTCCTCGTGAAGGTCAAGCACAAAATCCGGAAGGCTTCGTCGCGACTCTGCTCAACCAGCCGCCCGACACGGGCAGTCAAGGTCGCGGTCTTGCCGGACCCTGGCCCCGCAAGCACCAGCAAGGGGCCCTCGTTCCACTGAGCAGCGGCCCGTTGATTGGGGTTGAGCTTTTCAAGGTATTTCACTGGTCGCCCTTCGAAAGTTGAACAGCCGCCTTTAGGCATTCAGCGATTTCTATTGGGACAGACGCGCTTCCTGCGACGACCATCGCCGCCACTACAGCGTGGGCTGCAGACGGCTTGCCGTTGTTGGGGAGACATTGGTAGAGCTGGCCGGGATATGCATCGTCCGTCTTGTCTACCGTGATGTAACGTGGTCTATTCTGTGCGCTGGCATGCTCTTCGTAGATGTCCATGAAGCCTCGCCGACACAGGAACGGCTCAATGGGCTCGTTGTTTGGAAGAAGGGATATGTGGGCACTTTCATGTCGGCCAGCAAGTGCATCCCGTGCCTTCCTAATGTTTTTGAGTCCTGCCGGGTCGCCATCTGAGAAAACGTGCCACTGGATGCCAAGCACATCGGCGGCGGAAATGAAAATAGACAGGTCACTTTGCGCGTAGTCGACGATACGTACAGCCGCTTGCTCCAACTCAATACCGAGCACTCGAGCGGCGCCACTAAGGATGATTACGTCCGTTTCCCCTTCAACCAGAAGCCAGGTCCTGGCAAAAAAGAGTTCTCCACGAGTCCTGCGGACGAAATAGTCAAACTTCTGCGACTGTCGCTCATCCAAGAGTCCGCGAGGTAGCGCGCCTACTTGAACTTTTCCGTCCTTCTTGTACAGCCGGCGAATTGAATGGACATCGACCTCGGAAAGTAGGTCGCCTGAATGTGTTGCGACCAGCTTTTGGCCATCAATGTCGTCGATGGTCTTCCAAAGCGCCCTGACCGCGTTCGGATGCAGGTGAGCCTCGGGCTCTTCCAGCGCGACGATGGGCTTCGACTCCTTGACGCCTTGCTTCCGGGCCAGCTCCGACTTCAGGAATGCGTCGAACAGCATCAGCACGGTCAAGCTCTGCGTGCCCTCGCCATGCCGCCCGATAGGCAGTCGCGCACCAGTGGATGACGCGATGCTGACCTGCGTGCGATTCAGCATGTCGAACACCCGTGCCGGCACGGCGTCCACACTGACGACGTCCTGCCCGCCGAGCGCGACCAACTCTTGAACCTTGGCCAGATGCTCGCGTACCCCTTTGAAGGTGCCATGGGCCTCGATGATTTGGGCGTTGATGTCCTCGAGCTGCGTTTCGATGGCAGCTTTGGTCGCGTCGTCGATTTGGGAGTTCTTGACGAAGGGAGACCAGAACTGTGAAGTCCGCGAGAACTCTTTGCCGGCGTCGCGCAAGGCGGACAGGTAGAACAGCGGGCGCAACTGCTGCAGGCCCGTCAGTCGGCTGCGGTTCTTTGCGGGCAGAGGATTGCCGGCAGCATCGAGAAACTCAAAGACAGTCTCGATTTCCTGGGTCGCTGACGAATACTGAGCCGTGACACGCAGTTGGACCCGGCTTCGGTCGTCGGGGGGCATCAGAGCAATCACACCACCGTCGCCGCCAAGCCGCTGCTCGACCTCATCCGACCACTCACCAGCTTTCGCCTCTTCAAAGGTCAGTGTGATGACGATGGGCGGCGCGGTGGTGGGGTCTGCGGCCTTGCTCTCAAAGTGCAGGTCGAATTCTTCGAATGGTGAAGCTCGCCCAGCCGAACGTAGGGTATATAGGCAGGCTCGCAGCGCGTGCAGCACCGTGGTCTTGCCGCAGTTGTTCTCCCCGACCAAGACGGTCGTAGGGCCGAGCGCGAGCTCAAGGGCCTTGATGCCTCGGTAGTGTTCAATCTTCAGACGAGTCAACAGCATCAGGCAGCCCCCCTGGCCCGTTGCTTCTCCGCCACCGTCAGGTGGTGGTCGTTGATGCGGTCGCCGCCAAAGGTCTTGAACCACGGCGCACTCTCCACATCCTTGCCGCGGTCCTTGTCCCAGGTGATGTTGAGCTTGGGCTTCTTGTTGTGGCGCAGCACCTCGGCGGTCATGAAGGGCCGGATGTTCAGGCGCACACCGTCGTTGAGGTCGGGGTTCCAGCCGATGGGCTGGTCGGCCAATGACTTCCATCGCACGAAGATGTCGTAGGGCGGCTCGCCTTCGAAAATGAGTTCCAGGCGGCGCTTCAGGTCCTGGGCTGCGGCCAGGCGCTGCTGCGCGCCGTCGATGCGGTCGCGCACGCCGGCCTCCTGCTGGCGAATCCAGTCGCCCAGGTAGGTGTGGATGAGGCGTTCCAGCTTCTTGTGGTCGAGCTGGTGGTAGTTAACCAGCGCGGCGAAGCCTTCCTTCAGTCCGTCCCACACATGCCAGATGAAGGGGCGGTGGTGGAAGCGCTTCGCGTGCTGCTCGAAGAACTTCTCGCGCAGCCAGACATCCAGGCCCTTGCCGGCGCAGTCGGCATCAACCAGCAGCTTGTCGAGCACGGCGGGCTTCCAGCTGCCGGGCTGCACGGTCTCCCAGGCAGCAATCAGCAGCTTGAGCAGGCGGTCATGCGCTGGCGCCTCGCCGCGCACCGAGGGCAGGCAGACGATGCCGTCGTCGTCGGTGTGTTCGGCCAGCTTGTCGCAGCGGGCAATCCAGGCGCGGGCCTCGTCGGCCAGTTCCATTGCCGTGTCGGTCTCGGCCGGCCAGCGGTAGCCGGCCAGGCGGGCGACGGCGACTTGCAGCGGGTCCGTGGCGGAATGCGGGTGGCCGTGGAACAACCACTGGGTGGGGTCGTCCGACTCGGCCTTTGGCAGGCCATCTGGATACTCAGACTCTGCTCTCAGCCGCCAATGCGAGATATCAAACGGAACCTTAGCTACAGTGCCGTTAGTCACCTTGAGTGACTGGTCGATTGCTCGGACGGCTTTAGAAAGTTCTCCGGACCTCGCAAACGCCCACAGGGCTGGCAGGTCGTCTTGAGAGTTCGGCATTAGAACCCCCGTGTTTTGGTTGAACGGAAAGCCCAAGTAGATGGAACACGGCAAGTCCCCCATTAGGCTCACAACCACACCCTTGCGACCCCAGAACTGCGAACCGGCTCTCCATATGCCACTGGTGTAGCCCTGAGCCCTGAGCGCCTCCATCTGCATGTACAGCGAACCGGTTCCACCCTCCCACCGAACAATGTCTTCGCAGCCTCCGAAGTGGCGAGTCGTTTCCACAGTGGATTGCGAGTACTCCCAGATATCGTCGAACGACGCGACTTCCCAGAACTGGCACACAAACCGGGGCAGATCAAACGTCTGCATGCCTGTTCCTGGCTTCGCATGCTCGCCCACCAGTGTCCGAACGCCTGCGGCGCTTACCTGGAACGACACGATTGCGTCAGCAGCTGCAAGTAGGACCTCGTGCGTCGCGAGGGCAAGAGGACTGTCACGAAGCAGCCGTGCTTTCTCGGGTGCGGACCGCGTTTCGCTTGCATCAATCATTGCGACAGATGAGTTCCCTGTCGCACAGCCCCGTGTCAAGGTGAACAGGACCACGCTGACGACCTCGCCTCCAATTCCCTCGAATGCTCCTGAACCGAGTCGAGATAGAAGGTTCCAAGTAGTTGAACGAAGCAAGGTCTGCCGCTGCTTTTTGTAGCTGGACAAATACAGCCAGCCCTGCGGCATCACTGCTTGCACGACTCCATGCTGACCACTCTGCGCCAGCTCTTGGCAGCGCTCCAAGAAGACGTTCGCCAAATCGCTTTTCGCCTCAGGATAGTGGTCCTCGCAGTAGTCCTTCAATGCAGGGTGTTGCTTACCGCGCGCGAGGTAAGGCACGTTCGTCACCACCAGGTTGTAACGCCCATCCAGCAGTCGGGCCGCATCCAACAGGCCCTTGGCAGTGAGCGTCAAGTCCCAGCTGTCGTCCTGCAGCTCACTGGCCTGCCCCCACAGCGTGGCTGGGCGCTCGGTGGCCAGCGCACGCGCCAGCAGGTCGCGCAGGGTGTCGAAGCTAGACGTGGCCAAGTCGTCTTTCAGGCTGCGCGCCGGGTCCAACAGGCTGCCCAGAAGCGGTGCCTGGGCGAAGCTGGCGTGCAGCAGGCGCAGTTCCTGCCGCAGGTAGGCGGCGTTGGCGGCGTCGTCCGGCACCAGGGCCATCCAGTCCTCGGGCTTGGCCGCTACCTTCAGGCCACAGCACGCCACCTGCGGCGCCGGCATGTCGGCGCGCACGCCCAGCGGGTCACCGTTTTCGTCCGGGAAGCGCCAGGCGGCCAAGGCCAGCGCGAAGACGGCGATTTCCACGCAGCGGGCGTCCAGCTCCAGGCCGTGCAGGTTGTCGGCCAGCACGGCATCCACCGCGTCCATCGCACTCAGGCCCTCGGTCGCCATGCGCATGGGCACCAGCAGCAGGAAGGCCGCCACCAGGAAGTGACCCGAGCCGCAGCAAGGGTCCAGCAGCTTGAACTCGTCCAGCCGGTCGGGCCAGCCTTCGAACTTGCCGGCCGCCGGCGTGCCATCGTCCAGCGTGCGCAGGTAGGTCAACGGCACGGGGCAGGTCTGGTCAGGGTGGCGAGTTACCCACCAGGCACCCAGCGAGTTGTGGAGCAGGAAGTCCACCATGTAAGGCTCGGTGAAGAGCTGGGTGACGGCGGGCAGTTCGTCGGCGCCAATCTTGACTTCCGAGGCGTTGACCTCGTCCTTGCGCTTGGCCTGCCAGAACTGATAGACCCAGCCCAGGCTGTCGCTGGCCTTGAACACCTCGGGCGGCAGCGCGGCCAGCAGGCGCTCCAGCTCGCGCTGATGCTCGGGCGCGAAGGCCAGCTCGAACACCGGGCTTTGCGGCTTGAACACCTGGGGCAGCATGCGGCCGGCCAGCTGGCCGGCCAGTTCCCACTTGGTCTTTGCGCCCAGGTTCATCACCGGGTCGGCTTCTTGCGCCAGGGCTTCGCAGTCGTCCAGCGACACCGCCGCGCCGGGCTCCCACAGCAGCAGGCCGTTCTCTGCCAAGAAGCGGGCGAACAGCATGCGGTGCCAATGCTCGTAGGCCACTTCCCAGACCAGGTGCTGCAGGGCCTGGGTGTCGTCGTTCGCCTTCTTGTCGCCGAGGGCGCGGCCGTGGGCGCGCAGGCGACGGCGTAGGGCCTTGAGGTCGTCGGTCAGGTAGCCGGGGGCGCTGGCTTCTCCGACAGCCAGTTGGCTCAGGGCTGCGTGGGCACCCTTCTCAGCGACTTCACGGGCGGACTTGACGGTGGCTTCGAGCTGGCTGCGCAGAGGCTTGGCCAGGGGCTGGTTGTTGATGCTGTGGGTCGACATGGTGTTCTGTGTCTTGTTTTCGACGTAACTCAGGTAACGGGGTAACTGGTACCGGTGTGACCTGGCCTCCTCTTGTTTTCGCTTAGAGCGCCACGGGACCTTGCTTCAGCTTGGCGTCCAGCAAGGCCTCCACTTCGGCCAGCCAGGCTTTCAGCTCGGCTTGGTCGTTCAGCGTGCGCTTGGGCAGAGTGACGTGGACGACGTTGGGCTTCAGCAGCTGCACGGCGGCATGGCGCGCGGCCTCAAAGCGGCTGGGCAGCGCCTGGGTCTTGGAAACCCAGTGCTCCAGGTCGCAGTCATCCAGGGCGTCCTGCAATTGCTCGGGCGTGCCAAGCTGCAGCGCACCGGGTGCCGATAGGTGGTGCTGGGCGCACAGGTCCGCCCGTTGCGCGTTATTGAGCTTCTTCCAGTCTGCGTCAGACTGAAGCTGGGCCTGCTGCAGCGCGAAGGTCTCTTGGAAGCCGTCGAGCTTGGCGTTCAGCGCCTGACGCAGCAGGTCCACTGTTTTGTCCAGCAAGGGGCGCACGGGGTTTGGGTCGACCAGCAGGCTGCGCTGCGCCGCGATGGCATCCACCTCGGCCTTCAGCGTGACGTAGGGCCCCAGCGCCTTGACGTGGCGCAGCAGGTCATTGAGCTTTCGCCATACGGGCAGGCGTTTGGCGATGTCGTCGGCCGTCTTGGTCCAGGTCTTGGACAGGCCCACCAGTTCGTCATAGCGGGTGAACAGCTCCAGCAGCTGCGCATTGCCGGTCTGGGCCTCAATGGCTTCCAGCGCGCCCAGCTTCGGGGCCTCGGGGGCGGGCGCGGGACCACCGGCCTTGCTCGCCTGGTCGCGCAGCTTGACCAAGAGGGCGGGCACCTTGGTCAGCTCTTCCTTGGGCTGGCAAGGCACACCCACGGCACTGAACAAAGAGCGAATCTTGATGAGCTGCGGCGGGGTGATGTTGACGCTCTCGCGCTGGAAGCTCGTTTGCGTTAGCTTGGCGCGGTCCAGACTCTTGGCGTCGACGGCCTTCGACGCCGCATCGGTCGCCTTGATGTGGCCGGTGGCTAGTAGGGCGTACAGTGCGCCGTCGATGGCGTCGCGCGGCCAGCCAAAAGGAGGCGCCTCGAAGTTGTCGCGAATCTCGGCGCCCTTTTTGCCGGGGCCGATGTAGGCCAGCAGCTTCTGGCAGACCGGGTGCTTGTCCGCCTCCTGAGTGTGGCCGACGAACTTCATGGCCTCGAGGTTGCCCTTGCGAGCCTCGTCGAGCACCTTGCTCCACAGGTCGTGGTCTGCGGCGTCGAACTGGCTGTAGAGGCGGATGGCCGAGGACTTGGCAGCGCGGTTGATGCGGTCAGCCAGGTCGTTGCCGTCCTGCGTTTCCTGACCGCCGGCCTGAAACACGCGCACACCGGCCAGCAGTTGTTCCAGCAACTCGGCCACCTCCTTCTCAGCGGTGCGCTGGCGGCTCTCCATCGAGCGCTGGGCATCGCGGCCTTCCTCGGTGGATGGACTGCCCTTCTTCTGCAGTGTGGTGCGCGCCGCCTCCAGCGCCACGATAGCGTTGGTCAGCTCGGTCTTGTGCTGAGCCGGGAGGAAGGCGAAGAGCGTGGGGTTGTCGGCGCTCTTGGCCTTGGCTTCGGCGATTACGGACTTCTCTTCCGTCTGCCAGCCGTCCTGAATCCACAGGTACAGGCTCTTGTCGTAGTCCTTGGGCAGGCTGTCGTCGTAGGTGGGCGTGAGACGGCGTTCAACGTTGTCCTTGCCCTGGACGACGCGGACCTTCTTCAGCGCTTCACCGAAGCGGCCCTTGAGCAGGTCGGCTCGCTTCTGCTCGACCCGCTGTGGGGCAGCCTTCAGCTCGGCTTCCTGCGCACGGAACTCGTCGTACCAAGCACTGGACTCGCGAGTCTGCAGGCGGAACTCGGTGCCGCTGCCTCCGGCCAGGGCCATAACTAGGCGGTCTTTATTCTGCAGTTCGTCCAACAGCGCGGGCAACTGCTTGCGCAGTTCGGACGAACCGGCGGACAGGTCGGTCACCAGCAGGTCGGCCAGGGCCTCTTCAGTCGCCTTCAGGCCGATGTCCATTGCGGCATCAGCAGGCAGCTTGTTAATGAGGTAGATGAGTTTGAGCAGCTTGCCCTTGAGCTGGGCGTGCGCGTCGCCGGCCGCGAAGCGCTGGACGTTTTCGAACACTTCCTTGGGCAACTGCGCCGTGGAGACCAGGTTCGCGGCAATCTGGTCGTACAGGAAGTCGCCGGAGACAACATGGCCCAGCGGCGCATCCGCCGTGGCCAGCACCGCCTCATGCACCACGCGCAGTTGGCTGCGCAGCTGGGAGACGGTGCCGGTGGTGTCGATGGTCCGAAGAACACGTTCCCAGAAGCGGCGGCGCACCGGCAGCAGCGGGTAGTCGGACGTCATCACGTCCTCGTCGTCGGTGACGTGTTCAAGCTTGGTGCCGCGCAGGTGACGCGAGATTTCGCCGAGATTGGCGCGCCAAACATGCTCCACCTCCGGCTGCGCCGATGGCTTCTTGGCCAGGATGATTTGGCGGGTGACGTTCTCGACGTCCCAATCGCCCAGCATCACCTGCACCGGGAAGCGACCCATCAGGCGCTGCAGGTTGGGCATCCCTGAAAGGGCTGACTGACCGGTGCCCACGAACAGCAGCTTGCCGTTGAAGTGCTTGGACAGGGTCTCGGTGACCTCTTGCACCTGGAAGGCCTTTTCGGCGTCAGCGCCGATGTACTGCTGCACCTCGTCGAGCACCACCAGCGTCAACGGGAACTTGCCATCCACGGCGAGCGCCGCCTCGATGGCAGTCGTCATCTGCTCGCTGGTGACGTCGGTGACCTGGGGGAACTGCTCCTTGAGCAGCTTGCGGGCGTCGGCTTCGGTGTGGGCCAGGTCCGGACGAGCCTTCAGCAGCGCCTTCGCCAAGTGCCCGGACACGTACATGTGTGGCAGCTCTTGGGCCAGCAAGCGGCCAGCGGCCTTCAGCTCGGCCTCGACAGTGGGCAGGAGGCCTTCGCGGCTCATCCACAGCACGAGCTGCGCCTGGTTGTATTGCTCGGGCAGGCCCTTGGACTTGAACACGATGCCCAGCAACGCAAGACGGACCTTGTCACCGGCGCCGGCACCGAGCTTGCCCGCGGCCGCGTGTAGCGTGCCGTGTCGCTTGCCCTGGGTGCTGAGCTCCTTCAGGTGCTCGAACACGCCGGTGGGCAGCTTGGCCAGACTGCGGGCGGTGGCGCCGTCGGTGAACTGGTAGTCAGTCCACAGCGTGCGCAGCATCTTTGCAAGGTGCGACTTACCGCTGCCGTAGAAGCCAGAAATCCAGACACCCGGTTGCTCGGTGCCGGCGTCGAGATTGACCAAAAACTTGTCGAGGATGGTTTCCAGGCCCTTCTCGTACTGGCCGTCGCAGACGAAGCTCTCGAGCTCGTAGCGCAGGATGGCTTGAGCAGCTTCGGTGTGGTCTTCCGAGACTTCAGCAACGCCGTTGTTGACGAGCCTGTTTTCTTTCGGTGCCTTGTTGTAGATGTCCCGGTTCAGCATGGTGGTCTTTGCTTTGGTTTTTCGTGTGTCGTGTTCGGTCAGTCCTGGGCCAGCAGCGGTACGGCCAGGTAGTTCCAGCCGTCTCGCGCATCGAGCAGGCGGTAGGTGTGGTTCTCGGGGTGGTGCTCGCCAGGGAAGAAGACCAACAGCCGGCCGTCGACGGCCTCCTTGATGCCTTCGACAACAGACGAGACCCGCGCCAGCCCGAACAGCGTGCCGACACCCAGCAGCGCCACCACGGTGTCAGGGCCCGCCTCGGTTTCGATGCGGGTCTTGAGCTTGGCGTTGAGGTCGGCGACGAATTCCGTCAGCTCGCCGGCCTGGTAGCCCGCCAGGTCTTCCGGAGACTCGAAGTACGCGTCGCGGTACTCCTGAGCAGCCATCCACTCGGGGAAGGCGTTGGTCAGGTCCAGCAGCAGCCAGCGCTTGCCGGCCTGCTGGGTGGCCAAGGCGAACTCCTCGACGTTCGCGCGCAACCGAAGCTCGTCTGCCTTGTCGTAGACCGCGAAGATGACCCGCTGGATGGCCGCGAGCCCCGCCTGCCACGGCACGGTGAGGTGCTGACGGTACGCGGACACCAGCTTGGCGACCTTAGATGACATGGGAGACCTCCTGGCGGATTCGTTCTTCTTCGGGCGCGAGGTAGCCGGGAAAGCGCACCTCCTTGACGCCCCCGGCGTTCATGAAGACGAGCAGGCCCCGATGTGACGCCGAGTTTGCAAGTGCTTCTAGCTCATCCGGAGAGCCACTGACCAAGTTCATCCAATCGGAGGAGAACAGACGCTGCCCGGTGCGGCCCTCCAGGTAGCTCAAGAACAACAGCAGCGTGATGGATTCCGGCTGTGCCTGGACGACGGCCCGGGTCTTGCGCACCCGACCGTGCAGGTGGCCGGATGCCGTCCAGGTGCCTGCCACGTTCTGGGCGAAGGACTTCAGAGAGGCGGGGCTGAACCGGTCCGGGTCGGCGGCGCTCAGGTGGGCCTCCACCACATCACGGGGCACGGCTGCCCCAGGAGCAAGCGACAGGATGAAGGGCTGGGAGCCTCGCAATAGCGGGTCACGGGCCAGCGCAACAGCGAGGGCAAGCAGCGGCTGGGCGGCCTCGTTGAGCTCCCACAGGCGCCGCAGCGCACGGAAGATGGGGTTGGCCGCGTCGAGCGCGTACAGGGTCGCCAGATGCCGCAGCGCGAGTTCGCGCGCCTTGCGGGTGGCCTTGCCAAGAACGTTGGCGTCGACCACGGCCGAGACGTAATCCGCCCGTTCGGCATCGGCTGCCGTGTGGGCCATCAGCAGGCGCAGGTCGTCCAGCATCATGGTCCGCGCGGCATGCGGACCGTTCAGACCGAAACGGAAGCCCAGTTGGGTCAGGAGGGCCTGGCGTCGCTCACTCACGCAGCGCTACCTCGCAGGTTGGTATTGGGTAGCGTCTCGTCGGGTACACCCTCGAGCGGATGGCCCTGCGCCCGGCAGTAGGCGACCACCATGACTTCCACCATGTTGGCGAGGCTGCGCATTTCACGCTCGGCGGCCGACTGCAGAGCAGCCTTGATGTGCGGCTCCACGCGAATGCTGACGACCTCAGATTTGCCGGTTGCCATGGATGGCTCCTGTAAGTAAACCGCTATCGGAATGCTAGCTTACTGCACATTTCTGAGTCACCTGCAGCGAGAGCCATATCCAGCCGGGAAATCTTCTACTTCAGAGCCGCCCCGGTGCGTCAGCGTGACTGCACGCGCCCCTACACCGTGTCGGCGCCAACCATTGAGCAACGGCCAACTCGATGATCAGATAGGTCTTGCTCATTGCCGGACGGCGTTGGCGATCAAGAGCCGCGAAGTCGCGCGTGTCGCACCCACGTAGAACAGCCGCATCTCTTCCAAAGGATCATGATCGTCCTTCGTGATCCCCACATCCTGTCCCACGACACCCTGACGCGCCCCCATCACCGCAACCACCGGAAACTCCAGTCCCTTGCTTGCATGCAGGGTCATCACCTTGATGGTGTCCGCCCCCGGATCGAAATCACGCGTGCCCTTGCGCACCTTGTGCGGCAGGCGGCGACGCTCCAGCGCCCGGGCACATTCGTCCATCAGCGCCCAGCTCCGACACAGCACCGCCATGTCGCCCCAGGCATGGCCTTCGTTGTGCGCGCTGGCCATGAGTTCGGCGATCCGGTCGGCCTGCGCCCGGGTGGTCGGCAGGTCGATGACGATCGGCTCGGGCCCTTCCCTGCCGCAGCTCACCGGTTGCACGAGCGGGACGCCATCGTCATCCTTCTCCTGGGGCCGCAGGAGCTCGGTCGCCATCGCACTCGCCGTCTGCAGGATCTGGCGCGTGTTGCGGTAGTTGATCCTCAGGATCGTCGTGCGGCCCTGCGCCTGCACGCCCACGCTCTTAAAGCTGAAAGGCTTGCCGCTGCGCTTGTCGTAGATGCTCTGGGCATCGTCGTACAGCAACAGCAGGCTGTTGGTCGCAGGGTCGACCATCTGGGTGACCAGCTTGAGCCACTCGGGCGCGAAGTCATGGCCTTCGTCGACCAGCACCGCGAGGTACTGGCCCGACGGAATCATCTTGCGGCCCACGCCGTCGATGACGTTGTGCACCATCTGTTCCATCTTGGCGCCCACCGGAAGGTCGTTGGGCGGCAGCGGCTGGCCGAACGCCACGAGTTGGTCGCGGCACCATTTATGGAAATGCCGCACCTGGACGCGCTCGGCCAGTCCCTTGGCCTGCATCGTCGCCTGCAGCTTGACCGCCAGCGGCTCGTTGTAGCAAAGCACGAGCACGGGCTTGTGCACATCGGCCGCGGCCTTGGCCAGGTACTCGGCGCGGTATCCCAGGATCATGGTCTTGCCCGACCCCGCGACACCGTGGATGACCCGGTGACCGTCCCCGAGGCTGCGCGCGAGCTGCTCCTGCTGCAGGTCCATCACGCGCAGGAGGTCGGGAATCGTCGCCTGCTCGTCGGCATCGTCGAAAAGCGCTCCCTGCTGCGGCACCCGCACCTCGGGAAACAGGTTCCACCGCACCCGGTCGATCTGCGGCAGCGACAGCGTGCCGCGCATCAGCACCGGGAACATGTCCCAGAGCCGGCTCTGTAGTGCCTCCGGCTCGACGTCCTCCAGCATCTCGTCGGAGCAGACCACGCGGTGGGGTTCGATCGCACCGCCGAGCCCCGCAGCCTCGAACTGCTTTCGCGTGATCCGGGTGAAGACGACGCCGTAGCTCCATGGAAAGGTGAGCATGCCTTTCCACTTGCCCTCGTGCTGAATCAGCTGAGGGTCGCGCTTGAGCGCGTCGACGACCTGCAGCGCCTGATGGCGGGCTTGCTCGATCGGGTTGGGAACATTCTTTGGAACACCGTCGGGCGCGATCGACCAGTCGCCGCGACTGGCCTGCTGGATGGTGTCCAGGCGCCAGTCCTTGGTCTCCAGGATCAGCAGACCCCGGCTGGGATGCAGCACCACGAAGTCGGGGTGGCACTGCCTGGGGCCGATCGGGACGTCGTACCACAGCAGGTAGTCTTCATCGAGCTTCTGCTGCAGGCGTTCCGCCAGGCGCCGCTCGCCCGAGGTCATCCGGGAGACGCAGGTGCTCAACGCAGGAATCAGGACAGCCATGGAAGGTGCCATCGCTTCGGACGGCTCGAACAAAGAGGTGAAACGCAACCTACAGTAACAAGCGGATACGGTCAATTGCAGTGTCTATCAACCGATGTGGGAAGCCCTGAGATCCGAGGACTGTTCAAATACACAGTTATGTATAAAATTGCAGTATCCAGGCGCCAGCCTCCACCGCGCCCTGCGATCCCGTCTGCGTGGAGGAAAAGGAACAGGCATGTCCAAGAACACCAAGCAAACATCCCCAGCCGTCGCTTCCGTCGCGGGCAGGACACTCGGAAGCGCTTCGGCCAGCGGCATCCAGCGCTCACTTGCCGGTTCGGCGCTGCGGCAAAGCGGCCGCCCCGCGCAGACCGGTACCCCGACGGAAGACCGAGCCTCGCGCGCACTGGACAACCCTCACGCGTCGAAGGTGACCAAGACGCTTGCCGGCAGCGTGGTGTCTCAGTCGAACAAGACGCGTTAGCCCGTCGCCCGCGGTCCCGCGCGCCCTCCGCGGCGCACGGACGCTATGGCATGCATGCGCCTGCATGGTGTGAACTGCCACCGGATGGGATCTGATCGGACGAACCATGGTCGGGCCTCATGACCGCATTCGCCGCCGATCCACCTCCAAGCCCCCAAGCCGCGACCTGACAGACATGCCAGTCGGGTACACGCCCTCTCCAAAATAGAATGCCTCCGGTGACTCTCGCGCACTCCATCCATCCCGACGACACCCCTGCCCTGCGCAAGGAGCGAGGGGCGTTCTTCACCCCCGACGAGATCACCCGGTTCATCGCCCACTGGGCCATACGAAGGGCCGACGACCTCGTGATGGAGCCGTCGGCCGGTGACGCCGCCTTCCTCGTGGCGGCCGTGGCTCGCCTTCGCGAACTCGCACCGGACTCCGACGCGCCACCCGTCGTGGACGGTGTCGAGATCCATGCCCACAGTGCGAAGGTCGCCCGCCAGCGTGTGCTTGAAGCGGGTGGCAAGGCCAACGTGAGGCACAGCGACTTCTTCGCGATCGAGCCCGAGCCGGTCTACGACACGGTCATCGGCAACCCACCGTACATCCGCTACCAGGATTTCTCGGGCGAGTCCCGCGCGCGCTCGCGCGAAGCGGCACTCCGCGGCGGTGTGTCGCTCACCGGCCTCGCCTCCAGCTGGGCCGCTTTCACCATCCACTCCGCCCTCTTCCTGGGGAAAGGCGGGCGCCTCGGGCTGGTGCTCCCGGCCGAGCTGCTCTCGGTGAACTACGCGGCGCCCGTGCGCCGCTTTCTCTTCGAGCGCTTTCGCGAGGTACAGCTCGTGCTTTTTGCCGAACAGGTGTTTCCCGAAGCCGAGGCGGATGTCGTGCTGCTGCTGGCCGATGGGTACCAGGAGGGCCCGGCCCACCATGCCACCATCCGGCAAGCGAGGAACGCGGCAGAGCTCGCCTCGCTGGGCGTCGGACAGACCTGGACACCCACGGACCCGGCTGCCAAGTGGACGGCCAGCCTCGCCGACCCCGAGGCCGTCGAGCCGCTGCACCAGCTGCTGAAAGAAGGCCATTTCACCCACCTGGAGACATGGGGGGACACCACCCTGGGCATCGTCACGGGCAACAACAGGTACTTCACGCTCTCGCCCCAGCGCGCCAAGGAGCTCGGCCTGCGCAGCAAGGAACTGCTGCGCCTCTCGCCCCCCGGGAGCTCGCACCTGCGAGGCCTCTCGCTTTCCGAGGACATGCTCGCGAAGCTGGGGCGAGACGGACAGGCCACCCTTCTCTTCTATCCGGGCAACCCGCCTTCGGCCGCGGCCGCCGCGTACATCGCCGACGGCCATCGCACCGGTGTCGATACCGCCTACAAATGCCGCGTGCGCAAGACCTGGTACCAGGTGCCGCTGGTCCCTGCGGCGGACCTGCTGCTGACCTGCATGAACGCAGACACGCCCAGGCTCACGGCCAATGATGCGAAGGCCCGACACCTCAATTCGGTGCACGGCGTCTACTTCGACGCCAAGCACCGGGAACTCGGCTGCGAGCTCCTGCCGCTGGCCAGCCTGAATTCGGTCACGCTGCTGCATGCGGAGATGGTGGGGCGCGCCTATGGGGGCGGCATCCTGAAGATCGAGCCGAAGGAAGCCGATGTCTGGGCCATGCCGTCGCCGGGGTTGATCTTGGCGCGGGCAGATGCACTCCGCAGCATCAAGCAGCAAGTCGCCAGCCTGCTCGCGGATGGCCGGCTGCTCGACGCGGTCGCGCTTGTGGATCAGGCGCTCCTGGCGGACCTCGGTGACCTGTCGACCAAACAGCTCGCCCATATCCGGCAGGCACGGGCAGAATTCGCGCGTCGTCGAACCTTGAGGGGGGCCAGTGGCCACTGAACCGAGCGCCAAGGCCAAAGCCTGGGTCATCTTTGATCGGATCGTTGCACGCGCTGCCCCCGACAACGTCCACAGCAATCCCTGGATCCGAAGCGCGGACGGACAGTTGCGCTTCGAGCCCGATTTCGGCACCCTGGCCCAGCTGCTGGGCGTTCCCCTTTACCTGAAGGCCGGGACGCAGTCCGGCGTGCCGGCGCTGGCGCTGGACGTCTGGCTCAGCTACGAGTTGCGACGCGCGGGCTTCAACACCGACCAGGTGTGGCCGCGGCCGGTTCACCCGCGCATCCTGCCGGCGCCCATTGCCAACCTGCTGAAGGCATTGCCTGCCACGACCCGCCAGGCCGTCAGGGAGCGTATCGAGAGGGACGGTGCGATCACCGGCGCGACCTCCTCCAGCGGGATCATCCTCGGCAAGAACTACCTCAAGCAGGTGGATGTCGTGATGTCGGACTGGGTGACGGGTCCGGAACTGCTGATCTCGACCAAGCGCATGGACTCTTCCTATGGCAAGAATGCGCCCAACCGCATCGAGGAATCCTATGGCGACGCGAAGAACCTGCGGCTGCGGCACCCCCTCGCTGCGCTGGGCTTCGTCTTCGGCCTGCGCTCCGACATTCTCCAGAAGGAACCGGCGACCGCCGAGTGGCTGTTCGACCTGCTCGCCAAGCTCGGTCGCGAGGACGACGCCTACCATGCCACCTGCCTCGTCCTGATGGAATACGGCCACGACGAAGCGATCCCCGAGACCGGCGAGGAGCCTGCCGTGACGGCCCTGCCGGAACCTGGGCGCGAGGTCGAGGAGGAAAACGCGCCAGCCCCCGCCCTCGATGCCATCGTCGACCAGGACATCGCGCAACTGCCCAAGGTGAAGATCCTCACCGAGCAGATCCCGCAAGAGTTGGCGCCTGCCCGCTTCCTCGCGGCGATGGTCACGCGGGTCCTCGGCGCCACCCCGGTCAACATGCACAAGGAAGCACGAACGCGGCGCGCTTCGCCTGCGTTGCGATAGGGCCCGGTCCCCCTCCTCTTGGCTGACGAGGCTGGTTGGATGCTATTCTCACCAGCGATCTCCACCAAAGATGGTGAGTTGCTCGGCCTGACAGAATCCATGCAGCTGCGTTGCCCGGCCTCCGAGCACGCAAGCCAACTGCGACACCACCGCATGCGGTTCAACGGGACGTCGAACGCGAAACCAGGAACGAAGTATGAGGTTCTGGGCAGGGGTAACGGACAACGCCTGGTTCAACTTCCTGAGCCAATCGGCTCCCGATGAGGTCAACTTCTGGCAACCGCGAGGCGCCGCCACCTATGCGGCGCTGGAGCCGGGCACGCCATTTCTATTCAAGCTCAAACGCCCCTATCACCACATCGCCGGCGGCGGCTATTTCGTGAAGTCCACATCGCTGCCACTGTCCATCGCCTGGGAGGCCTTTGGGCCAAAGAACGGCGCTGCGCATCGTGCCGGTTTTGAGAAGTTGGTCCGTGGCCTGTTGACAGACCCCACGGTGAGGGATCCAGAGATCGGCTGCACAGTACTTGCACAACCGTTCTTCTGGCCGCGCGACAGCTGGATTTCCGACCCGATCGACTTCGCCACTGCCATCGTCCGCGGAAGGTACTACGATACGGCCGAGCCACCAGGGGCTCAACTCTGGGCCAGCGTGCAGTCGAGGCTGACGGCGCCGCTCAACGCGTCACCACGGGCCGGCGAGCCTGCTCGGCCGGAGCGATATGGCGCCCCCCTACCGGTGCGCCCCAGGCTCGGCCAAGGCGCTTTCCGCGTGCTGGTCACCGATGCCTACCAGCGCCGCTGCGCGCTGACAGGTGAATCCACCTTGCCCGTGCTGGAGGCGGCGCACATCCAGCCCTATTCGGAAAGCGGTCCGCACGATCCCGCCAACGGACTGTTGTTGCGCTCTGACTTTCACAAGCTGTTCGACATCGGGCTGGTGACTGTCACGCCGGATCACCGCATTGAGGTCAGCCCCCGCATTCGCGAAGAGTGGTTCAACGGCAAGGCTTACTACCGTCTGCACGGACAGCCGCTGCCTCGACTGCCAGAGCATCCGGATCACCGGCCCGGCGAGGCCTACCTTCGCTGGCACAACGAGAATCGGTTTTTGGGCTAGCGGTCGATACACAAGCCATGCCATTCTTCAGCCCACCGCGCGAGCACTTCTTCCGGCCTCTCACGCACGACAACCGCGAACTGTGCGCCGCCGTCCTGCGTGCCTTGCACGAACGGGTCCATGGTGCGAATGCCGACTACGCGGAGGTGCTGACACGCGAGCTGGTGCTGGAGGTGATCCGGCATGCGCTGAACGATCCCGCGTTGCGTTGCCTGGCCTTCGAGGTCGGGGCGACAGCGCGGGCCGAAGAAGAGCGCACCTACGCCAGCGACTTGCTGCGCAAGCTCAAGGAACATGGCTGGCTGGAGGACTACCGCGACCCCATCGATCTCAAACCCACGCTCAAGCTCAGCCGCGCGGGCAAAGCCTTCAGCGAGACCTTTGCCAATCTTGATGATTCCCGCGCCAAGACCCGCCAGCGCAACATGCGCTCGGCCCGAAAGGCGCTGGCGGCCTTCATTGCCACCCGAGACGTCGATGAGCTGCTGGATGCACACGAGTTCGCCAGCCGCGTGGTGCAGGATCTGCAGGACGACATCGAATACTTCCGTCACCT
This sequence comes from Variovorax sp. 22077, assembly GCF_052044195.1. Classification (NCBI taxonomy): domain Bacteria; kingdom Pseudomonadati; phylum Pseudomonadota; class Betaproteobacteria; order Burkholderiales; family Comamonadaceae; genus Variovorax; species Variovorax sp. 22077. The sequence continues at coordinate 128,962 of NZ_JBQEQC010000010.1, read as the reverse complement.
GATCCAGAGCCTGACGCGCGAGGCCTTGGCGCAGAAGGTGGCCTGGAACGAGTTCAATGATTTCATCGAGAAGCGATTTGCACGCGAATACGCCGTGCGCCTGGTTGCCGACTCGGCCGAACGCCATCGCGGTCATATCAACGAGGCATTGGAAGATGTGCGCGCACTCGACGATGAGCAACGCACCTTGGTGGACGCCCACCTGCTGCAGCGCGCGCCCTGGCTGGAGCAGACAACACAGGGCCGTAGCCCCATGCTATGGCTCGCGGACCGCATCGAGAGCATGGTAGAGGCCGCCTGCGGCCTGAAGCTGCCGATGCTGCGCTCGGAGATGAGCAACTACGTGCGCCGCTTCACCAGCCTGCTGCGACAAGCGCTGTCCCTGGACTATGGTGCCGAATCCCCCCTGGGCCGCACCATGGCCTGGCTGAAGGAGCAGCCGGAGTCCGCCCGCGAAAGGCTGCTCGACACCCTGACCCGCCGCCTGGCCACCACCGAGATCCGCCTGCCAGGCGGCGTGCTGCGCTGGACGGTGCGTGACCGCGAATCGGAGAGCGTGGCGCAGGCTCCGCTGGTCGTGGACGAGGCCAGCCGCCTGAATGCGCTGCTGCGCCGAGCCGAAGCCGAGGCATTCGCCTTCAGCGATCAACAGGTGCTGCAAGGCCTGTTACCCCACCTGCAGGGTGGACCGATCACGCTGACGGCCCTGCCGGTGGACACCGCAGAGGACGCGGTCCGCCTGCTGCACGCCGTGGGCGCCGCGCGTTCGACCGAGGGGAGACGCCTATTACAGGCTCGAAAGACGTCGGGCCAGGTCAGCACGCCCTACTTCCTGGCAGATGACTACGAGCTGCGCGTCGAACCGATGGAAGGGATGGACGTGACATCCGGCCAGGCCCGCAGGGAGCACTGAACACACCATGCTGCAATCCTTGGCTCAATACGTTGAACAACGGTTGGCAACCGAAGGTACCGCCGACATAAAGCCCGCACGCTTTGCCGAACTGGCGGGGCGACTGCTTGCCAGCGGTGTGGTGTGGCGAGAGCATTCCCGGCCCGAAGCCGCGCTGTACGACGATGCCATCCAGTGCGAGCAACTGCTGCGCGAATGGTTCGCGTGCATCGGCTTCGTGCTGGTCCACGACAGCGATGCTCTCCTGCTGCGGCTGTACCCCCCTGGCGAAGGCGGTGGCGAGGACGAGGAAGACGGTGTGCGCCGTCTGCGCGCCCGCCTGTCGCGTGATTTCGTGGCAGCCGTGATCGCCCTGCGCTTTCTCTACACAGAGGCGCTAACCGGACGCCGTCCACTGGTGGACGAACGCCTGGCCATCAGCCTGGAGGAACTGTCACAGGCGGTGGTCTCGCTTCTGGCGCACAAGCTGCCCAATGCGGCCAGCGAACGGATGAGCCTGTTGCGCGAGCTGCGCAAGCATCGCGTGCTGCATTTCGTCGAAGGCGATGACGCCGGCGACATGCAGATGGGCTTGGCCGTGCTGCGGCCGGTGATGAGCTTCGTCAGCGACGAGGCCCTGGACGAGGCCTTGCGAATGGTGGGACGCCAGACTACGCCTGCGCCCGCCGTCGAACCATCGAGCGGGGTCGAATCGTGAAGATCTCCAAGCTGCTCACCTGGCACTGGGGCTCGCTGGAGGATCGTGAATGGCCCTTCGCCGACGCCGTGCTGCTGACGGGAGAATCGGGGTCGGGCAAGTCCACGCTGCTCGACGCCATCCAGACCGTGCTGACGGCTGCGCACCAGCATGTGGTGCAGTTCAACATCGGCCAGGACGAATCCACGCAGAGCCGCCGTGGCGGCAAGGAGCCGCGCACGTTGGCGGCTTATGCCCTGGGACAACAGGCGGACGGCGTGTTCCTGCGCACCCGCTCGACCAGCTACGCCGGCATTGTGTTCGAAGCCTCCGAGCAGTCGGGCGAGCAGGCCGAGCCCTTCACCGCGCTGGTGGGCGTCGAGGCCTTCGAGGATGGCCGGCGCGCCGTTCTGCAGGGCGCGCCGCAGTTCTTCATCGTGCGCCGAGTCCTTTCGCTGGACCATCTGGCACGTCGAGCTGGCGAAGTGACCACCGCATCGCCCCTGCCTCTCAAGGAGCTGTACGTACAGCTCCAGCACCGCCTGCACGCCAATGCCGACAAGGCTGCCACGGTGGTGCAACGCTTCCCCGACAAGGGCGGTTACCTGCAGCATCTGTACGGCGCGCTGATGGGCAAGACGGCGGTGGGCGAGCACGACGCCACGCGGGCGGCCAAGTCGCTCGTCAAGGCCATGGCCTACAAGGAATTGGGCAACGTCAACGACCTGGTGCGCGACGAGATCCTGGAGCCGCACGACTTCAGCAAAGACCTCGACAAGATGCGCGAGCTCATGCGCGCCATCGCCAGCCTGAAACTGGAAGCCGAGCGCCTGGCGCTGAATCTGGAGCGGCTGGACACCGCCCAGGCCAGCGCGGACCAGGTGCTGGGCGAGGCGCGGCGCTTTGTCACCACCACCATCGCCCATGCACTGCGCACGCGCAGCGAAGCACAGGATGAATTGGCATCGGTGCAGCGCCAGATCGCCGTGCAGGACAGGAAGCAGACGCAGCTGCAAGAGAAGCTCGCCTCCCTCGAAGCGCAGGAAGCTCAATTGCGCGAACAACTGCGGGGAGTGGACAAGCGGCTGGACGATAGCGACGTTGCACGCGAAAAGCATGCATTAGAGAACCAGATCCGCCTGCAAGCTGACCAGTTCCGCCTGCACTGGAGCCGGGTCCAGGAGGCCGCGCACGGCATCGGCGGGATGGCCGCGCAGCTCGAACAACTGCTGGCGCTGGACCTGTCTGCTGTGCCGGCTCTGGCTGCTGCAGTGCAGGCTCTGCGCCCTCCAGCGGCGCAAGTTCTCAAGCCGTGGCCCGCAATGGCGCAGGCCTACGCACGCGATGGCGTGCTCGATGCGGAGTTGCCCGCCTTCGAGCTGGAGGCTTTCGACGCGCAGTTGACCACCTTGCGCCAGGGTATCCATGACGGCGAGGGCTCGGTGCAAGGAGCGGTACTGCAAGCCTTGACCGACGTAGGCGTGCGGCTGAACCAGTTGAAAGACGACACCGAGCAGCGCGACGCAGAACTTCGCCGCCTGCAATCCGGCCGAACCCAGGGCCCGAAGGATGCACATGACGCGGTGGCACTGATCGAGCGCGAGATTCCCTCGGCCCGTCCCCACCTGCTGGCGCAACTGGTGGAGCCCCGTCCCGGCACACGCTGGCAGAGCGCCATCGAAGGCTATATGGGTGGTGATCGCTTCGCCATCATCGTCGAGGCCGGGATGGAAGCGCGGTGTGCTCGGCTGGTCAAGCAGCACTACCGCGTGCGCTCGCCCAAGGTCGTGCAAGGCCGCAAGGCGATGGAAGACACCGAGGGCCGCCAGCTGGAAGCCCGTGCCGTGATGCATGAACTGGTCTGCCGGCACCCGGTGGCCCAAGCCTTCCTGATGGCGCAGTACGGCCGCGTACGCAAGGTGGATAGCGAGGAGGAGCTGGCGCGCACCCCGCAGGGCCTGATGGAGGAAGGCCTCGGCAGCCGGGGCTACGGCATGTTCGCCTGTCGCGCACCCGACAGCGAACTGGCCTTCGGCGAAGCCGCGCGCCACAGGCGCCGGCAGTGGTGCGAGGATGAATTGAAGCGGCTGGTGTCTGAGACTCGTGCCCTGGAAGCCTTGCGCCAGTCGCTGCTGGCGATCACCCGCATGTTCAACGGCCCGGTGTTCACGCCACTGGCACCGCTGGTACTCGCAGTGCTGGAGAGCCAGGCCCAGCATGCCTACGCCGAGCAGGCGCTCAAGACGCTGGACCTCTCGGCCATCGACGCGTTGCTGGCCGAGCAGAAGGATCTGAAGGCTCGTATAGGCAGCGTCACCGGACAGCGCGACGACGAGCTGAAGCAGGTCGGCGCCACGGACAAGGAGCTCGCGGAACTGCGCCGCCGCGAGAAGGCCCTGATCGAGCGCCTGCCCGATCTCGACATCGCCTGCACCAACGCCACGGTCTGGGCGTCGCGTTTTGCGGGCGCCGTGCCTACCCTGGCCACCGAGACCCAGCTGCTGGACGAGTCCCTGGCGCTGTCGGCCGAGCCGCAGACCAGTCTGGACGCGCTGCGCCATCGCATACAGAGCCTGCGTGAAGGCTTGCCCCGCACCTTGCGCGAACTGGCCCAGGCCGTAGGCGCCTACCTGTCCGGGGCGCGTGACGACAGCGAGCGCTTCGCCTGGACCGACCCGCCGCGCAGCGTAGACCGCATGCAAGAGCTGCTTCCCCTGGTCGAGCACACCCGCGCCGCTATTGCCGAACAGGCACAGCGCCAACGCGCCATTGGCCTGGCGGATAACGCACGCGCGCTGCGCGATGCAGAAGGCCAGTTCAACCATGTCTTCACGAGCAGCTTCTGTTTCAAGGTGCGCGACGACGTCAAACAGGGCGCACTGACGCTGCAGCGACTCAACCGCCATCTACAGGACATCCGCTTCGGTAGCGACACCTTCAGGCTGGAATGGGACTGGGTACCACGCATGCAGAAGGTGCAGGAGTTCTTCGAGGCTGTGGAAGGTGCGGTCGAAGGGCTGGAGCATGATCGCGGCTCCATCTTCACTTCGCCCCGGCTCACCGACGAACAACGTGCCACCGCAGAAGAGATCCACCGCCTGCTGCTGGCCAACGACCAAGGTGCCAGCGAACGTGCGCTGCGCGAACTTGCCGACTACCGCAACTACCGACGCTACGACATCCTGCGTACCAGCCCGGTGGGCACGACCCGGCTGTCCACCTGGGGTACAGGATCTGGGGGCGAGCTGGAAACGCCGTTCTATGTCGTGCGCTCGGCCGTCCTGGCCCATGCGCTCGGGCATTTCGGCCGCGACCGTCGCGAAGCGCCGGCGCTGCGGCTGATGCTCAGCGATGAGGCCTTCTCCAAAATGGACGAAACGCGCTCGCGCAACGTGCTGCAGTTCCTGTCGCAGACGCTCGGACTGCAGCTTGTCGTGGCAATGCCCACCTCCAAGTCGGGCGCGGTCAAGCCTGAATTCGACAAGGAGTTCACGTTCTCGAAGGTGATGGCACGCAGGCCGAGCGGGCAAGGCTTCCAGGAGCTGTTCATCAGCGAAGCGCAGGAGAAGACGCTCAACCGCCCGGCCCTGGCCCGGCTGTGGAGCGCACACGCCGAGCAGGCCCGCGAGGCCGCACGCGCCCAATGGCAGACAGAGCAACAGGCAATGCGAACCCAACGCCCGCCGGCCGATGGCAGTCCGCCGCCTTGATCATGGACACGCCTGCATCGCGATCGATATCCGCCGTGCCGTCGCGGCATCCATTCCTGCTGCACTTGGCCCGGCTGCTGCTTGCCAAGGCCGAGCGCAGCACAGCGCAGGGACCGGTGCGCCTGCCGCTGGATCGCAAGGCCGCCCCCGAGCTGCACGATGCCGTGGATGCCGACGAGATCCAGTTGCTGCGCATGCAGCTCGATGACCTGTGCGCCACGGGCTGGGTGGCCTTGCTGCTCGAGGCACCTCGGGCATTCGCCAGCTTCAGCGACCGTAAGCCCCGGTTGGAACTGTGCGATTTCGACGCCCTGGCGGCCTGGGCCGGTTACACCCCGCAAGCCCAGCGCTGGCGACAGCAATGGCGGACGCACCTGGCGGCGCACTGGGCCGCGCATCCGGAGGAAGCACCCGTCGATCCGGCAGCCGTGCTTGACCACCTGGCCCGCAGCCCACTGGTCCCGATGGAGGGACTCCCGCTGGAAGAGGCCACCCGTAGCCTCTCGACCTTGACGGCATTGTGCAGATCGGGTCGACCGATCGCCGTGCGCGAAGCCTCCGCGCGCGCCTTCCAGGGTCGATCCAAATTGCTGGACCATCGCGAGGAACTGCTGAGGCTCCTAGGCTGCGTGCCGGGCCAGTTCACCGAGGCGCCCATCCAGTTGTTGTTGGCACCGCCGTCTTCAGCCACTCATGATGGCAGGGCCAGCGCCTTCAATGACGTGCTGTTCGTTGAGAATCTGGTCACGTTCGAGCACATGGCCGATGTACGTACCTCCGCATGGATGGGCAGCCTGCTGGTCTATGCAGCGGGTTTCCGAGGCAGCGCCCGCAGGTTGCGCTCCCGCGCCGGTTGCCGCCTGTACTTGCGCACTCCGGCGTCCGCCGCGTCATTGCCAGCCATCGAAAGCTGGCTGTTCGAGCCGCTGGTGGACGAGCGCAGTGGCGTGCCGGTACCGCCTGTGTACTTTTTCGGGGACCTGGATCACGCGGGCATGCAGATCCTTGCCAGCCTGCGCGAAGTGTTTCCTGACGCCAGCGCCTGGCGTCCAGGCTACATGCAGTTGGCAAGCTTGCTGGCAGCCGGTGCAGGACACCTGCCAGAGTTGGCTGCAAAGGCTCAACAAACGGATCCAGGGCGCACAGGCTGCGCCTATGCAGACGATGCGTTGCTTCCACTGCTGCGCAGCCATGGGCGCTTCATCGATCAAGAGGCTGTCGATCTCGACCACGTCGATGGGCTGGCCCGATGATCAGCCCTTGCTGCGCCGCGGTGTTCACCGCCACGCAAGTACAGGGCCCGCCTGTCGAAACGGCCTCAGACTGTGCAGCCAGCGCATTCCTGGATGGCTAACTCTCGCGTCACGGCGAGCGCAAATGCAAGGGCGCTGTCGCGAATGCGTTCGAGCAACTGGCCGAAGCGATCTGGCTGCCCACGCCGAAGCAGAACTGAGCCACCGGGGGGGTGATGATGGCCCACGTCGACGATATCCAGAATTATCAACAACCGATGCCCGCCGAAGCACTGCTTTTGCTGGCTCGGGTCGCTGCCGGGCTGAGGGCCACCTTTGCCGCCGGGAAGGCAGGCCGATGCCGGGGCGTGCGAGAGCGGCACGTGATGGAGCCACCCTCGGGTCCACCGCTGGACGAGATCGGCAGCGTCCTGCAAACATTCGCGACGACGGCTGGCATCGTGCGTTCGCTGCCCGCGCGATGGTGCGTGCGCATTCAATCTGGAGGTTTGCGATGTCCCGACTTCACGACGAATGGAAGGTCGATGCGCACGGCCCCTTGGAGCACCTCGGGGACGGGGTCTGGACGGTGGCCGGGGAGATCTCGATGCCGCTGGGCCATTTCCCGCGGCGCATGACGGTGGTGGTGCTGGAAGGCGCACGCCTGCTGGTATGGAGTGCCATCCCGATGCGCGACGCTGCAATGGCGCAGTTGGAGGCCCTGGGCGACGTGGCTTTCCTGGTCGTGCCCGGCGTGGCGCACAGGCTGGACTTGCGCCCCTGGAAGCGGCGCTACCCGGCCGCGCGCGTGGTGTGCGCGCCCGGCGCACAGGAGGCCGTCAGCCAGGCCGTGCCGGTGGATGCCACCACCAACGTGTTCGATGACCCGACGGTCGATTTCCAGGCCGTGCCGGGCATGGAGGACAAGGAAGCTGCGCTGTGGGTGCGCCGCGCCGGCGGCACCACGCTCGTGGTCAACGACATCATCGCCAACGTGCAGCATCCCAACGGGCTGGGCGCGCAGGTGATGGCGCGCCTGTTGGGCTTCGGGGTCAAGGAGCCGCAGATGCCCTGGCTCGGCGAGAAGCTGTTCGTCAAGGACCCGGCGGCCACCGCCGCCGCCTTGCGCGCGTGGGCGCAGGAGCCTCAGCTCACGCGCATTGTCGTGAGCCACGGGGATGTGATCACAGCCGCACCGCGCGAGACGCTGACGCGTATCGCTGCCGACGTGGCGGGCTGAGCCCGTTGGCCCCGCCCGCCTGCCAGGGCAATGGCCGAGAAAATTTGTAAACCTTCTTGCTCAACCGTTGAGGCTTCCTGGATACTGTATGTCCATACAGTAATCGGAGCCGCGAATGGCCATCTCCCTGTCATGGGCCGATGGCGACAACATGCCAGGGGCCCCTGCGCCCTCCTCCCGGACAACCGGTGCGGCGCTCAGGCCCATCCCGCTTCCGCACGCCGTCGAGTCGGCCATCTGGCGCGGCGACGCTCTCGGCACGTCGGTCACCACGACCATCAGCACCGGCTTCGATGCGTTGGACGCGGAACTTCCGGGCAACGGCTGGCCGTGCCAGTCGCTGACGGAAGTCCTGCAGGTCCAGGCCTCGGTGCTCGAATGGCGACTGCTCGCCCCCGCGATGCGCACGCTGGTGGGACAGGGCAAGCAGATCGTGATCGTCGGGTCGCCGAAGCCGCCGCACCTGCCAGGCCTGAAGCATCTGGGCCTTGACGAGCGGCATCTGGTCTGGATCCAGGCCGACAGGCCCGTCGAGCGTCTCTGGGCGACCGAACAGCTCATCAAGGCCAACGCCGCCGGCATGCTCGTGAGCTGGTTGCCGCAGGCGCGCCAGGAACAGATCCGGCGGCTGCAGGTGTGCGCACAGCGCTGTGACGCCCCGGTGATTCTCTGCCGGCCTGCGGCCGCCGAGCACGAGGCCTCGGCCGCGCCGCTGCGCCTGCAGGTGCGCCTGGGCGTTGACTGGGAGCTGCACATCCACCTGCTCAAGCGCAAGGGACCGCCACACGCGGGTGGGCTGACCTTGCCCTCGGTGCCCGGAGGGCTGGAGGCCATCCTAACCCCGCGCCTTCGCCACCCCAGTCGACTGATCGCCGCGCGAAAGCGCCAGGGTCTCGCGCAGGACATTTCCCCAGAGTTTTCCCATGCTATGGGCAGCCCTTCTCCCCGACCGCCTTCCGGACGATCCGCAGCCGCGCACTGACGCGCTCGACGGACTGGCGACGTGGTGCCTGCAGTTCACGCCACGCGTGGCCGTCCTCGAGGCGTTGCTGGCATGCCCCGCTGTCGTGATGGAGCTGGAGCAGAGCGTGCGGCTCTTCGGCGGCAAGCGCCGCCTGGTGGAGCGGGTGCGCGACGACTGCGCGAGCCTCGGGGTGCGGCAGCTGGGCTGGGCCCCGACCAGCCTGGCCGCACTGGCCCTCGCACGATCGGGCCTGTCGAACGGCTTCGCCAAGCCGCTCGCCCAGCTGCTCGATGCCCTGCCACTGGAAACCCTGACCCCGGTCGCCGCTCACCAGGCCACGTTGGCCCGCCTGGGCTGTCGGACCCTGGGCCAAGTCCGCGCGCTGCCCCGAGGTGGTCTGAGCCGCCGCTTCGACGCGCAACTGCTCGCCACCCTGGACCAGGCCTACGGTCTGCGCCCGGAGACCTACCCGTGGGCCCAGCTGCCGGAAACGTTCCATGCCAGGCTAGAGCTCATGGCGCGCGTCGAACATGCACCGGCCCTGCTCTTCGGCGCTCGACGCCTGATGCTGCAGATGGCCGGCTGGCTGATGGCGCGGCGCTCGGGCGTCACCGCCTTCACGCTGCGTTGGTGCCACGACGCGATGCGCGCGAAGTCCGCCGGCGACGGTGGTGAACTGACGGTGCGCACGGCCCAGGCCACGCGCGACACGGAGCATTTGATCCGGCTGCTGGCCGAGCACCTCGGCAAGGTCGAGCTGCTCGCCCCCGTGGGCGACCTGGAGTTGCTGGCCACCGAGGTGCAGGCGCTGGAGGAGAAGAGCTTCTCGATGCTGCCTGAGGCCCGGCAGTCCGGCGAGAGCCTGGCGCTCGTGCTGGAGCGCATCGCCGCGCGCCTCGGTCCGGACCGCGTGCTGCGTCCCGTCATCCTCGAAGACCACCGCATGGAATGGATGTGCCGCTGGCGCCCCGCACCGGAGCCGGCACCGCGTGCGAAGTCTCGCGCGGTCGACGTGCCGCAGCCCACCTTCATCCTGCCGAAACCGCTGCGGCTGGCGACCGAGAACAACCGGCCGCTGTACCAGGGCGTGCTGCAGCTCCTCGTGGGTCCGCACCGTGTCGAGGGCGGCTGGTGGGATCGCACGACCAAGGTGGATGACAGCCAGCGGGAGACGACGCGCCAGATCGCCCGTGACTACTGGGTCGCCGTCAGTGAGCACGCGGGCGTGCTGTGGATCTTCCAGATGCGCCTGGCTGAGGAAGAGACCGCCTGGTTCCTGCACGGCACCTTTGCTTGAGCGGCGGCAGAGGGATCCGACCTGATGGGGCTGCCCGACTACGCCGAGCTGCGCTGCGTGAGCAACTTCAGCTTCCTGCGCGGGGCGAGCCAGCCAGAAGAGCTGGTCGAGCGCGCGAAGCAGCTGGGCTACACCGCACTGGCGATCACCGATGAGTGCAGCTTGGCCGGCGTCGTGCGCGCACACGTCGCCGCCAAGGAACACCAGTTGAAGCTCCTGATCGGCAGCCAGTTCCAGGTCGATGCCGACGCCTCAGAGGCAAACGCTCCAGCGTTTACGCTGACCGTGCTGGCCTGCCACCTCGAAGGCTATGGCAACCTGTCCGAGTTCATCACCAAGCTGCGGCGCGTCTCCGAAAAGGGAACGTACCGGCTGCCGCTCGGAGAGATCGGCGGCGCCGAACTGGAGGGCTGTGTCGTGCTGGCGTCTGCGAAACGCGGGGCCACACCTGCGCAGCTCGAATGGCTCGGCCGCTGGCTGTACCGCGAGTTCAGGGGCCGTTGCTGGTTCGCGGTGGAGAAGCTGCGCCTGCTCGACGACGAGATGTGGCTGCACCGGCTGAGCGAAGCCAGCAAGGAGACCGGGATCCCGCTGGTCGCCGCCGGCGACGTGCACTTCCATGTGCGCTCACGCAAACCGCTGCAGGACGTGATGACGGCCACGCGACTGGGCAAGCCGCTGACCGAATGCGGCCTCGACCTGCAGCCCAACGCGGAGCGCCATCTGCGCACCCGGCTTCGGCTTGCACAGACCTACGCGCCCGACCTGCTCGCGCAGACCCTCAAGGTCGCGGCGCGCTGCCGCTTCAGCCTCGAGGAGCTGCGCTACCAGTACCCCGACGAAGTCGTGCCCGAGGGCGAGACGCCGGCCGGCTACCTGCGACGCATCACCTACGAAGGAGCGGGGCGACGATGGCCTGACGGCATTCCGGCCAAGGTTCAGACGCAAATCGAGCATGAACTCGCGCTGATCGCCGAGCTCAGGTACGAGCACTACTTCCTGACCGTCGCCGACATCGTGATGTTCGCGCGCTCTCGGCATATCCTCTGCCAGGGCCGCGGCAGTGCGGCGAACAGCGTGGTCTGCTACTGCACGGGCGTCACCGAGGTCGACCCCGCGCGCATGAGCGTGCTGTTCGAGCGTTTCATCTCCAAGGAACGCAACGAGCCACCGGACATCGACATCGATTTCGAGCACGAACGGCGCGAGGAGGTGCTCCAGTATCTCTACGCGAAGTACGGGCGGGATCGCGCCGCCATCACCGGGGTGGTGATCAGCTACCGGCCCAAGAGCGCGATCCGGGACGTGGGCAAGGCACTGGGCATGTCACTGGAGACGGTCGATGCGATCGCCAAAGGGCATCAGTGGTGGGACGGGCGCGAGGTTCGGCCGGAGCGGCTGCAGGAGGTCGGCTTGTCGATGGACTCGCTGCAGGTCCAGCAGCTCATGCATCTGTCGGGTCAGCTGATCGGCTTTCCTCGCCACCTGAGCCAGCACACGGGCGGCTTCGTGTTGACCAAGGGGCCGCTGTGTCGCATGGTGCCGATCGAGAATGCGTCGATGCCCGAGCGCACGGTGATCGAATGGGACAAGGACGATCTCGACGCGTTGGGCCTCCTGAAGGTGGACTGCCTGGCACTGGGGATGCTCACGGCCATCCGCAAGGCGCTGGACTTCATCGGCCTGCGCAGGGGCTGCGTTTTCGGCATGCAGGATATCCCCGCCGAGGACAGCACCACCTACGACATGATCTGCAAGGCCGACACGGTCGGCGTCTTCCAGATCGAGAGCCGTGCGCAGATGAGCATGCTGCCGCGTCTGAAGCCGCGCTGCTTCTACGATCTGGTCATCGAGGTGGCCATCGTGCGGCCCGGTCCGATCCAGGGCGGCATGGTGCATCCATACCTGAACCGGCGCCAGGGCAAGGAGCCGGTGGCCTACCCGAGCGAAGCGCTGAAGGAGGCGCTGGGACGCACGCTGGGCGTGCCGGTGTTCCAGGAGCAGGTGATGCAGATCTCGATCCTGGCCGCGGGCTTCACGCCCGGCGAGGCCGACGGGCTGCGGCGTTCGATGGCGGCCTGGAGGCGAAAGGGCGGCCTGGAGCACTATCACTCGCGCATCGTCGATGGCATGACGGCGCGTGGCTACGAGGAAAGCTTCGCCAAGGCGATCTTCGAGCAGATCAAGGGCTTCAGCGAGTACGGATTCCCCGAGAGCCATGCGGCGTCCTTCGCCTTGCTGGTCTACGCGAGCTGCTGGATCAAGTGCCACCACCCGGCGGAATTCCTGGCGGCCATGCTCAATTCGCAGCCACTGGGGTTCTATTCGCCGTCACAGCTCGTGCAGGACGCGCGGCGGCATGGCGTCGACGTGCGGCCCGTGGACGTGATGTACAGCGACGTCGACTGCACGCTGGAAGACCTGGACCACCAACCCGCGGTGCGCCTGGGATTGCGCATGATCGGCGGGCTGAAGTCGGCGTCGGCGGATCGGATCGTCGAGGCGCGTGCACTGCGTGTCTTCGACGGCGCTGAGGACCTGGCGCTGCGCGCTGCGCTCGAACTGCACGAGATGAAGCTGCTGGCGGCAGCCGATGCGTTGATGAGTCTGTCGGGTCACCGGCGCCAGCAGGTCTGGGACGCGGCAGGATTGCGTGCGGCGCCGGGACTGCTGCGCGAAGCCCCTGTCAACGAAGACTTCCTGGCACTCGACGAAGCGCCGGAAGGCGAGGAGATCGTGTTCGACTATGCATCGACCGGACTGACGTTGCGCCGCCACCCGATGGCTTTGCTGCGCGAGCGGCTCACGCTGCGCGGACTGATGACAGCGCAGGACCTGGAGGAGATCGAGAACGGCGAGCAGGTCAGTCACTGCGGGATCGTGACACTGCGCCAGCAGCCGGAAACCGCGAAGGGCACGATCTTCGTGTCGTTGGAGGACGAGACCGGCGTCGTGCAGGTGATCGTGTGGAAGAGCCTGCGGGAGGTGCAGCGGCAAGAGCTGCTGGGAGCGCGGCTCATGGTCGTGCACGGCACCTGGCAGCGCGAAGGCATCGTGAAGAACCTGATCGCATCGAGGCTCGAGGATCTCACGCCATTGTTGGGGCGACTGGCGGGATCGACGAGCAGCAGGGATTTCCGATGATCAATCGGTGGTGCCGAAAGAAGCTGGATTTGCGGTCCAAACCCAGTCCAGGTTTCCATCCGCACCCCCTGGGGGTCAGGATCGCATGGAAATCAGCAGTCCCGCCGCAGGGGGGCACTCCAGTCAGCAGACAAACAGACCAACGCTTGAAACCGCGAGCACCTTGACTCATTGGACCAGTCGCTCTTCGGCGGAATGCAGGCAGGCACCGGCCATGCGAGCGTTCTCTTCCACAAGCCCCGTGACCTTCGTTGGAGGTGAGATCGCAGCGGCTTGTGCGTTCCGCTGCCCGCCCGCCCGCCCCAAGTGCTCGACAAATCCGTCGAAGGCATTCAACAAGGGCTGGAACCGCGCCGCATCGCCTTCCAGCTGGCACAAGGCCAAACAGGTCGCTTCCAGCGTGGACAGTTGGTCAGCCCCATGGGCTTTGCGGACACGGTAGCGCGAAGGCGGAACATTGCGCAGAGCCAGGCGTGGCAACTGTTGCAGCGGCGGGCTTTGGCAGAGCATCTTGCGGCTTTTGCGCCAAGTACCGTCGAGGACGATCAGGCGCAGGCGCGATGGGGTTTGCAACCATGCGGGCGATGGCGCGAGTGGGGATGGGGCGCGCGGATGCGTGGCGGTTTCTTGCAGGCTGTCCGGGTACAGCAGCACCGTGTGCTTGCCGTCCGCCGGCCAGACCGGCGTCGCAAAGGCCTCACCGACGACCAAGCGGCAGTGCGCCAAGCTGAGGTGGAGCAGGCGGGCACTGCCTTTGGCTTGGTGTACCTCCAGCGGGTGCTGCAGCACCAGTACCTCCACAGCGTGCGCCGTAGGCGCAACCCAGCAGCAGATGCAGGCGCTGAGCGGGCGCGCGCACGCGGTGCACCGAGGGCGTACGAATGATGCGGCGGACATGGCGAGATCTTATGCGGCGTGCACGGCCAGACGATGCGTGGAAATGGATGTCTCTGAGCTTGGGCGCGACGACCGGCAGTTCTGGACCAAGACGCAAGACCGCCTCGGGCCCGATGCCACGCCAGTCTGGTTGAAGGCAGATGGAATGAGCGGCCGGAGCTAGCGGCGCTACATGCTTCACGGCCAGTGCTCCCCAAACGTTCTCCAACACATGGCAGCGCCAGGATGGCGCAAGGATCGGCTGGTGCCACAGGCCTGCATGGCGTCCATGGCCTGCGATGGTGAGCTAGGTGCGGACGGCTGACTTCTGCGAGAGGCAATGAGCTGAAGTTCCCGGGTACGAACATGAGGACTGCGACCGGGTGATTCAAGAATGGGCGACCGTCCACGAGTGCCTTGGCTTCCTGCACCAGGTTTTTGCCGAACAAGAGTTCCGCGCCGACGAAGTACCGGGTGTCGAACCCGCCCTTCGTCCACGTCCTGACGGGGCCGGACACCAGGTCATAGGCATCGCGCACCCAATGAACGCGGGGTTGCCTCGGCGCCTGTTCGGCACGGATGCCTCGGCGCCCTTCTTGGAAACTGGCAGATTGCGCAGTTGTGCCAGTCGTGCGATTCCCCAACGATGCAGAGGCCTCCCACCCCTTCAGGAGCCTCTTATGCGCACCCTCTTGATCGACAACCACGATTCGTTCACCTACAACCTCTACCAGTATCTGGCCGCCTGCAACGGACAGCCTCCGATCGTCCTGCGCAACGACGAGAAGCCCTGGGCGGAAGCGGAACGCCTGGCTTTCGACAACATCGTGATCTCGCCGGGACCCGGGCGACCGCAACACGCCGCAGACCTGGGAATCTCGGCGGACGCGCTGCAGCACTCCCACAAGCCCGTCCTCGGCGTTTGCCTGGGCCATCAGGCGATCGCCCACCATTGCGGCGCGAAGGTCGACCTCGCGATGCGGCCCATGCACGGACGCCTGGACCGCATCTCCCATTCGCAGCGCAACCTCTTTCGTGGCATTCCCGACCGGTTCGAGGCGGTGCGGTACCACTCCCTGGCGGTCACCCAGCTGCCCCCGTCCCTGGAACCGCTGGCCTGGACGTCTGACGGCACGCTGATGGCCTTGCGCCACGTCGCACGCCCCTGGTGGGGCGTGCAGTTTCATCCGGAGTCGATCTGCACGGAGTTCGGCGCGAGGCTGCTGCGCAACTTCCGGGAGTTGACGCAGGAGTGGTACGCGCAGGCGAGGCGGCGAGAGCTGCGCGACGGCCCCGGCGCCTCCCTCCGGTTCGAAGGGCCCCATGCACTCTCGCTGCACGCCGAGTGCATCGATACGGCGGCCGACGCGGAGGACGTGTTCGTGAGCGCCTTCGGGCACAGCGACTGCGCGTTCTGGCTCGACAGCAGCCTTGCCGAAGCCGGCCGGGCACGTTTTTCGTTCATGGGCGACGCCAGCGGACCGCGCGCGCAGGTGCTGACCTACTGCACGGCGCCGCGCGAGCTGCAGGTGCGCCACGGTGGTGTCCTCCAGGTACGCGACGAAAGCATCTTCGACTACCTGCGCACGCACATCCCCGACGTGCCGCTCCAATCCCCCGGGCTTCCGTTCGATTTCACCGGCGGCTTCGTGGGTTACTTCGGCTACGAGCTCAAGCGGGAGCTGGACGGCTCTCGCGCGCACGACGCGGACACACCGGACGCCGCATGGATCCTCGCCGATCGCTTTCTCGCGTTCGACCATGCGGAGCAACAGGTCTGGATCGCCTGCCTGGACGAGGCCACGCCGGGCGATGAGAACCGCCGCTGGATGCAGGCCATGCGCGAGTGCCTCGCCAGCGTACCGAAAGCCGCCCTCTCCAGCAACGACGCAGCCCGCGACCTGCAGCCGCTGGCATGGCGCCTGGACCTGCAGACCTACCGGGACCTCATCCTTCGATGCCAGCATGAGATCCTGCAGGGTGAGACCTACGAGGTCTGCCTCACGAATCAGCTGGTGGGCGAGGGGCGCATCGGTGCGCTGGACATCTACCGGGTCCTGCGCCGGCACAACCCGGCACCTTATGCCGCCTATCTGCGCATCGGCGGCTGCGCTGTGCTGTGCGCCTCCCCCGAACTCTTCCTGCGCATCTCCGGCGACCGCGCGGTGGAGTCCAAACCGATCAAGGGGACCGCCGCGCGCGGCGCAACGCCCGAGGAGGACCTTGCGATCGCCGAGGCGATGACCGCCGACGAGAAGACCCGCGCGGAGAACCTGATGATCGTCGACCTGCTGCGCAACGACCTCAATCGGGTCTGCGAGATCGACAGCGTCCATGTCCCGAGCCTGTTCGCCGTGGAAGCCTACGCCACCGTGCATCAGCTCGTCAGCACCATCCGGGGCCGGTTGCGCGCCGACCTCAGCGCGGTGGACTGTGTGCGGGCCGCGTTTCCCGGCGGCTCCATGACCGGAGCGCCCAAGGTGCGCACGATGAAGATCCTGGACGAGATCGAAGGTGCTGCCCGCGGCATCTACTCCGGCAGCATCGGCTATCTGTCACTCAACGGCACGACGCAGCTCAACATCGTGATCCGCACCCTGGTGGCAGCCAACGGCCGGGTCTCCATCGGCGCGGGGGGCGCCATCGTCGCAATGTCCGACCCCGACGACGAAGTCGCGGAGATCGTCCTCAAGGCCCAGGCCCTGTGGGACGTGCTCAGGCAATGCGGCGCCCGGTTGGGCGCGGGGCCAGGCATGCCGCCCCCCTCCTCGCCCGCGCCATGAGTTCGGCGCGTGCCCATCGCAGGGGCATCGCCCTCATGCTGGCGGCCATGGGCTGCTACGCGCTCAACGATGCCCTCGTCAAGCTGTGCGCACGGGACCTGCCGCCGGGACAGGTTCTGGCCGTGCGTGGCGCCTTTGCCTGCCTGTTCATCCTGCCGCTCGCGTGGGGAGCGCGAGGCAACTGGCGCGGCGCGCTTGAACCCAAGGTGCTCGCGCGCTGCGGCCTGGAGGTCTGCACCGCCTTCACCTCTGTGCTGGCGCTGTCGCTGGCCTCGTTGGCCACCGTCAGCACCCTGATGATGACCGCGCCGCTGATGATTGCGCTGGCGGCGATGGCGCTGCGCTGGGAGCCCTGGCAAGGCGCGCGCCTGCTCGTGGTCGGCATCGGCTTCGCCGGCGTCCTGCTGGTGATCCGGCCGACGGCGCGACCGGACATTTCGGCCGCCGGGCACCTCTGTGCGTTGCTGTGCGCCGCTTCGCTGGCCGCGCGCGATCTGGTGACGCGCCGCATCCCGCTGGCGATCCCTTCCGCGACGATCGCCGTCACAACCACCTTCGCCGTCTGCCTGTTCGGACTGCTGTTAGGCGGCCACGAGCATTGGGGCGTCCTGCGCCCGCAGGCGATCGTGGCACTGGCCGGCGCGGCCGCCTGCGCGGCGCTGGGCAACTACGCGCTCATCGCCGCCTGTCGCGGCGTCGATCTCTCGGTCGTCATGCCGTTTCGCTACAGCCTCATCGTCTGGGCCATGCTGCTGAGCTACCTGATCTGGCATGACACGCCCCGCCCAGGCGCCCTCATCGGCGTCCTCTTGATTGCCGCGGCAGGCGTCAGCGCCGTCTGGACAACGCGACGCGTGTGACCCATCGCCTGCGATCGGCAAGGCGCGCACGATCGCGTAACGCGTCCTCCCGCTGAAGCGCCTGGAGCCATGAGCTTGGATGGCGACCAGCGGCGCAGCCCTCCTCGCGCGGCCGCCTTGCGTCCGATCGTTTCGCCGCTGCCGGCAACTGCCAGTTCTGCCAGTGCACCGGCGTTTTCCGTCACGCTGTAATGCGGCTTCATTGAGCGGGAGAGCGTCATGGAGATCATCACCGGGACCGCCGATTCATTCTCCGCAGAGGTGCTGTTCGACATGGCTCGCTACAGGCATCGGGTCTTCGTCGAGAAGCTGGGCTGGGACCTGGACACGCGCGCGCGGTTCGAGCTGGATGAATTCGATCGCAAGGACACCGCCTATCTGATCGCCCGCAACGACGGCGGAAAGATCGTCGGGACCGGTCGCCTGCTCCCGACACATCGACCCTATCTTCTGGCCACCGTGTTTCCCGAGCTCCTGGGCCGCAGGTCGGCGCCATGCTCACCGAAGATCTGGGAGTTGTCGCGGTTCGCGGCCATGGATCTGGACGCCAAGCCAGGTGTCACCCATGATGACCCCCTCGGAACGTCGCTGGCGCTGGAGATGCTGAGCGTGGCGATGCGCACCGTGGCGCAGAAAGGAGCCCGGAGACTGGTCAGCGTCTCGCCGTTGGGCGTGGAGCGCATCCTGCGCCAAGCGGGTCTGCGTGCGCGCCGCTTGGGTCCACCGATGCGTATCGGTCGCCGGCATCTGTTCGCCTGCGCGATCGACGTGGACACCACCTGGCGTCCGCACCCCGGTCGCCAGGACGGCGCCAACCGATGAGCGGGCGTACCGTGTCATGCACCGGCCGCGAACGCAAGCTCAGCTCAGGACCCCGAGGCGCGAGGAAAGCGCCACCGCCGAACTCCTGTTGTTGGCATGCAGTTTGGCCATCACGTTCCTGACATGGAAGTTCACCGTCCGCTCGGAGATGTCCAGGATGATCGCAATTTCCTCGCTCGTCTTGCCGTCGGCCGTCCATCGCATCACCTCCACCTCGCGGCTGGTCAACGGCGCGAGTTCGAGCCAGGGACTCTCTCCGAGACGGGGCGACAGCACCCGGTGGGCCGTGCTGGCAAGCCACTGAAGCAAGGGATCCTTGGTGCGCAGCTCTGCGGCCGTGAGCGGCTCGCTCGAGCGCGCAAGCGACAGCATGCCCACGCGGCCATCGGCGTCGAAGACCGACTGCGCCCATCCGACGCGCAACCCGAAAGAGCGCGCTTCATCCCACATCTGCGGCGTGTCCCGAAAGACGTCATCGCTCCAGATGATCGGTGCCCGGCTGCGCGAACCGTGAATGGCGGTGGGATCGATCCCGAGGTAGCCCTGCTCCAGGTACCGGCGACTCCATTGCGCATCGTAGGTGCTGAGCATCCGCGCCTCGAAGCGGGTGAAGGGAAAGAGGACGCGCAGTCCGTAAGCACAGCTCTCGAAGCCGAGATGCGTCGCCGCCACGTGGATCAACTCGAGCGCCTGGGATGTCTCGCTCACTTCGGTCAATTGGCCGAGAACATCTTGTGTCCAGTCATTCATGGATGCCCTTTCCTACATCCCCGGGGCGCCGCCAGCGATCGCGGCGCGTGGCCTCAACGGAATCTTGATGCAGCGCCTGCATGCTGCACGCGCGGCGTTGCTCCATCCTCGCCATGCGGTTGCCGAGCACGGTGTCCCATCGAGGTAAACCTTTGAAGCAAGGATTCAAGAGTCTAGAAGCGATATCTCCCCAAGTGACAACGAAATGACCACCATTTCTGCCAACCTCACGGGGCTCGAACATGCAAGCCTCGGCAGGCTCGAAGCGAGCTTCGCCGGATGACCACGACGCACGTCCCGATCTAGGGATCCATGCCCCTGAGCGATGCACACGGTCTGGTTTCTGCTGCTGCCGGGATTTCCTCTCGTGGACGTCAGCGGCATGCTTGCGGTCTTCGAGGGTGCCAACGCGTTGCGGCACAGCGGAGCCGAGGTGGCAGGCTATGCCGTGCGGCTGATTTCCATCGAGGGCCGCGCGGTCTGCAGTTCCAGCGGCGTCCTGCTGGCAGCGCAGGTATTGCCGCATCGGCTCGAAGGGAATGCGAATTCGCTCGTCATCGCGGGTGGGCCCCAGGCTGGGAGTGAACCCGCGGGCACGAGCGATGTGCAGCGTCTTCAGGGATGGTTCTCGAACAACCTGCAGCACCTGGTTCGCTGCGCGGCTGTCGATGTCGACGCGCTCGCGCTGGCACCGACGTCCGCCCCGGCGCGCCAGCGGGCCAATCCCGTGTCCCCCAGCTGGCTGGCCCTCAAGGCAAGGCGTTCGGACTGGATCGCCGCCTCCCCGGTCTCGCCGCGTTGGCGTCTCATCAAGGCGGGCCAGGGAACGGACCTGGCACTGTCATGGCTCGAGGCGGATCAGGGATCTGCCTTCGCGGACACGCTGGCCGAGCGCCTGCCAGAACCGCGCAGTCGGCGCTACGGGCCGATGCGCTACCGCAGCAGCCTGATCGATCAGCCGGCGCCGGACCCGCGGGTGGCCATGCTGCACGCGTGGATCGCCGCACACCTGCACGAAAAGCTCGATGTGGCCCGGCTGGCGCAGCGATTTCCCATGTCCACGCGCTCGTTCACCCGCCTCTACAGTCGCGCGACGGGGCTCACGCCAGCACATGGCGTGCAGCAGATTCGTCTGGACACGGCATGTCGCCTCATCGAAGCGGGCACACGCCCCCTCAAGACCATTGCGGCGCAATGCGGCTACAGCTCGCAGGAGGTGATGCGCAGGACGTTCCTGCGCGTCCTGGGCATGACACCCCGCGAGTACCGGCAACACCACATGATCCCAAGGAGCGAGCCCGACGCGTCCCGATGATCACTGCGGCGGCTATCCCTCCGTGGCCCAGCACACGGGGCGCAACTCTGCCAACGGCAGCACGACGCGGGATCCATCGGCGAAACAGACTTCGCCGACATCGCTGCCGCAGGCTCTGAGACGCAGAGACCCGCGCTGCCCCTTGTGATCCACCACCAGTACCGTGCGCCCGCCACTGGCGACCGGTGCCGCCCGATGGGTGCGCGCCGGCGATGTCGCTCGCGAGGGATCCGTGCGCTCCATCGTTTCGTCGAGCTTCGATCGATTGATCGCGTGGCCTTGTGCCAGAAGCTCCTGCACCGCCTGCGGCCGGTCGCGCACCGTCGTCACCAGCCGGTACAGCGTGCGCACATCGCCACCGATCCTGCCTTCCTCCACGGCTTGCCGCAACTCCGTCGGCGCGTCGTTGAGACTGGCCGCCTCGGTGATGAAAGAGCGTGGCTTGCCCAGCCTGCGCGCTATCTCCGCGCGCGTATGCCCTTCCCTCTCCCGCTCGGCGATGAAGGTGGACAGATCGAAGGGCGACATGTCTTCGCGGTGCAGGTTCTCCACCGCCTGCGCAAAAGGATCGACGCGCTCGTCGATGAAGCCCGGCACGCTCAGCAGGCCCGCTTGTCGGGCGGCACGTACCCTGCGCTCGCCTCGATTGACGATGTACCGGCCCACATGAGTGGGATGGCTGCGCAAGGAGACGGGCTCGAGCACGCCATGCCTGCGTATCGATTCGGCCAGCTCGGCGATCCCCTCCGTCCGCACACCCCTTCGAGGTTGGCCGGGATCGAGGTCGATCGCATCCAGCGCCACCTGCCTCGGCGCTGCGGGCGCAAGACGGTCCGTCCCTTCGGCCAGCAGGTCCGTCGCCTTGAACCGGGACAGCGAGCTCAGGTCCAGCTCCTTCGTTGGGCTCATGCGCTCTCCTCCGGCGCCCCCGCGGCGGCTTCCGGCGCGAGAATGCGCTGCTGGAGCAAGCCGAACACCTTCATCACCTCGAGGCTCGCCTCGCGCGCCGCGCTCCTGGGCAAGCGCCACAGCGGCACACCCGTGGCGAGCGCCTCGGGGATGGCGGAGCGTGTCGAGATCCGCGCCGGGATCACGAGTTCGTGGAAGTTCGCCACCAGTTCCTGCATCGCTGCCTTCTGCCGCGAGGAATGGGCATTGAACCGGTTCAGCACGATCCCCGCCAGCCGCAGCTGCGCGTTGTAGCGGTGCTTGATGCCGAAGACGGTCTTGAGCATGTCCGTCACGCCATCGATGCTGTACTCCTCCAGCTCGATCGGACACGCCACCGCCGTCGCAGCCATCAGCGCTGCCGTCATGCGCAGGCCCAGCGCCGGAGGGGTGTCGATGATCACGGTATCGAACGCCCGCGCCAAGCCGGCGACGCTTTTGCGAAATGCGGGAATCACGACCTCCGGCCTCGCAAGCTCGACGTCGGCCAGCTGCCTGCAGCCGGCCATCAGCACGATGGAAGACTCGTTGCGTGGAAGGGCCGGGATCGCGCCCGAGTCAAACAATGCCCGGGCGCCGCTGTCCGCGCGGTACCGGCGCAACGACTTAGTGCTGTTGGCTTGACCGTCCAGGTCGATCACGCAGACGGCCTGCCGCCCAAGATCGGCCAGCCAATGCGCATACAACACGCTCAGTGTGGACTTGCCGACGCCACCCTTCTGATTGCCGAAGACCACCACGTTGATCATGATCCGCTCCTCGCGATGCGGAACTTCGCGGCATCGCAATGCGGAATCTCGCACCTCGCTTGCGTGGAGCGCCACTGTCAAAAGAGCCAGTAGACCTGCGAGCCAGCATGGGCAGACAGTGCACCCATGCGATTCAAGGACTTTCAACGCGGCGACCTGGCGAGCAAGGGCATCCGGACCGCCCTGGCCAGCTTCGTGGTCATCGCGTCCGGCGCGGCCTGCACGGGCAGTGTGCAGGCGCAGGCTTCATCCGCGCCTCGGCGCATCGTCACCCCGTCCGAGCAAGGCGAGCGCGACAGTGAACGGACCGAGATCCTTCGGCAGGAGTTGAAGAGGTCCGAGGAGGAGCTCGAAGGCCTCGAGAGACGCCGCGCCGAACACCTCGGGGCATCCGACCCTAAGGCTGCGAACCAAGCCGCGCGGCAGCAGGCCCGGCTGCGCACCGACATCGCCGCCCTGAAACGTGAGTTGGCTTCGGCGACGCGCAATCTCGGTGGGACGCCGGCGCAGCCCCCGGCCAGCGACCGGGCGGGGGCGGGCCACCTGTCGGCGATCGCGAGCACCGCCGCGCCGGCGCTGCGGTGGTGGGACGTCTACGGCGCCCGTCGCCAGACCGAAAGACCCGCACCGCTTCCGAGCGCACCGCAACAGCCACTGGATGTCCACGCTGTGGGCGCCGCCAGAAAGGAGTAAGCCATCATGCCTGCCGCAATCCGTCGAGCGTGGCCGTTGCTGCTCGTGGGGCTTTTGATCGTGCTGCCGGAGCTGGCCATCGCCAGCAGTCCGTTCGCCAGGGGTGCAAACGCCACGCAGCAGCAACTCGTCACCATCCTCACCCCGCTGGCAGCCGTCGCGGTCATGGTCTCCGGGGCCATGGCCTGGTTCGGGCGCCTGAGCTGGTGGTGGATGGTTGCCGTGGTCATCGGGACCGTGCTCGTCTTCGGCGGTCCGCAGATCGTGACATGGATCCGGGGCCTGTTCGGGGTCTGAAAGGCAGGCGCCATGAGCCGCAACCAAGGCATCGTCGTCGACGCGTTGTTCGTCGGCATGACCCGGCCCCCGATGGTCTGGGGAGTCACCTACTCGGCCATGATGTTCAACATCGTGATCACGAGCGAATCCTTCATCGTGACCAAGAACCTCGCGTGGCTGCTGGCGTTCTTGCCGATCCACGGCATGCTCTTCCTGGTCTGCCTGCATGAGCCGCGCTTCTTCGACCTGCTGCAGCTGTGGGGACGCACCCGGCTGCCGGCCATGGTCAACGGCAACCTGCGATTCTGGTGTGCCAACTCGTACAGCCCCCTCGCGGTGGATCTGCCGGACGCGCACGGACGGCGGCGCTCACGCCCGGTCGAGGTGCTTTATCGGGCGCGGACTGAAAGGGGCAAGCCATGCACCTGCTGAGCCGCTCCGAAAGAACGCTGCAGCGCGAACTCAGCGCCGCCGCGATGATTCCCCTGACCGCCCATGTCGATGCGCACGTTGCGAGAACGCGCGCCGGGGACTATGTCCAGACGCTGCGCCTGGGCGGCATCAGCTTCGAGAGCGCGGACGACGAGGACATCAACAACTGGCATGAACGACTCAACGTCCTGCTGCGCAACATCGCCTCTCCCCACCTGGCGATGTGGACCCATGTGGTGCGACGCCGCGAGCTCGGTTATCCCACGGGCCGGACGGTCCCGGGTTTCGCGGGCGAGGTCGAACAACGCTATCGGCAGAAGATGGCGCGCGAAAGGCTGATGGTCAATGAGCTCTACCTGTCGACCGTTTTTCGGCCCCAGTCCACGCGGGTGGGCAATGCCGCATTGCGCTTGCTCAAGCGCACCGACACCGAAGGCGAGCGCGCGGAGCTTCGCGACTCCCTGGACGTCTGCGACAAGCTGCGCCAGGAATTGCTTGTCGCCCTGGAGCGCTACGATCCGCAGCCCCTGGGCATCTATCAACCCGAAGACAGCGACATTCTCTGTTCCTCGCTCGCGGAGTTCTACGGCTTGCTGATCAACGGGGAGTGGCAGCGCATGCCGCTGCCGCGGGCGCCTCTTGACGAGGTGCTGGCGACCACGCGTCCGTTCTTTGGTCATGAAGCCATGGAATACCGCACGGGCACCCAAACCCGGATCGGCGCCTTCCTTGGCATCAAGGAGTACCCGACGCCCACGGCGCCGGGCATGTTCGACGCCTTGCTGACGGCCCCGTTTCCGTTCGTGCTGACCCAGAGCTTCACCTTCCTCGCCAAGGGCAGCGCCACGGACATGATGAGCCGCCAATACCGTCGAATGGCGGCCGCCGGAGATCTGGCGCTGTCGCAGGCGGAAGAGCTCAAGGAGGCCCTGGACGACCTCGCGAGCAACCGTTTCGTCGCAGGAGACCATCATTTCAGCCTCCACGTGCTGGCCGATGCCCAGGACGACGTCGGCGAGCGCGCGCACCAGCCCCGCCTGAAGCAGCTCAACGACCACATGGCCCGTGCCCGCTACCTGTTGGGCGACTCGGGGATGGTCGTCGCCCGCGAGGACCTCGCGCTGGAGGCAGCCTTCTGGGCCCAGCTGCCGGGAAACTTCGGCTACCGCAGCCGCAAGGCGCCGATCACGAGCCGCAACTTCGCGGCGATGTCGCCGTTCCATAACTTTCCCACGGGCCGCGCGACAGGCAACTACTGGGGTAGCGCGCTGACGATGTTCATGACCCGCGCGGGGTCTCCCTACTATTTCTCGCTGCACGCGAGCGACCCGCGCAGTCCCAATGGCGGCAGCCGACGCGACGTGGGACACGTCACCGGCGTGGGTCCGGTCGGTACGGGCAAGACCACCCTGCTGGGTTTCTGCATGGCGGCCATCTGCAACCGCCTCGATGCCACCCAGATCATCTTCGACAAGGACGAGGGCCTGCACATCCTGGTGCGGGCACTCGGCGGCCAGTACCTGCCCCTCAAGAACGGCGCGCCGACGGGCTGCAATCCCCTGCAACTTGACGACTCGATGCCCGACAACGTCGAATTCATGCGGCGTTGGCTGCGCCGCCTGGTCTTGCGCAAGCCCGGCGACAGCCTGACGGTGCGCCAGGAGGATGATCTCGACCAGGCGCTCCAAGGCACGCTGCGCCTGGTGCGCCCCTTTCGGTGCCTCTCTCGGCTGGTCTCCTTTCTGGACGTCACCGACCCCGAAGGCATGCACGCGCGGCTGCGCAAATGGTGTTCGTCAGAGAACGGCGCCTATGGCTGGGTCTTCGACAACGACGAAGACCGCGTGGCGCCCCTGCTTTCGGGCCACGCGCTGGTCGGCTTCGACGTCACGGATTTCCTGGACAACGAGGTCGTGCGCGCGCCGTTGACCATGTATCTCTTCCATCTGGTCCACACGATGGTGGACGGACGTCCCTTGGTGTGCTGGATGGACGAATTCGCCAAGCTCCTGGACGATCCCGCGTTCGCCACGTTCGCCAAGAACGGCCTGGAAACCTGGCGAAAGAAGAACGCCAGCATCGTCACCTTCACGCAGAGCACCAACCACGTGCTCGATTCCAGCATCGCCCGGGCCATCGTCGAGCAGACCCCGACCAAGATCCTGTTTCCGAATCCGGAAGCCGACCATGACGAATACACGCAGGGCTTCAATCTGACGGACCGGGAGTTCGCACTGATCAAGCAGGAACTCGAACCCGGTTCGCGGCAGTTTCTGATCAAGCAGAACCATGTGAGCGTCGTGGCGCAGCTCGACCTCAGGGGCTTCGACGATGCGCTGCACGTCATCTCGGGGCGCACCGGCAATGTCCGTCTCATGCGCGAATTCATCAGGATGCTGGGCCCGCATCCGGATCAATGGCTGGCGCCTTTCCGCACGACGCTGGCAGGAGGGCCTTCCCCGTCAACGTCTTCTCAGGAGGATTCCCATGCGTAGACATCTTCTCGCCCTCGTCATCGCCGGCGCCACCTTTCTGGCGCCGCTGCAGGCCAGGGCCGGCATCCCGGTGATCGACTTCACGGCGATCGCCAATCTCATCCAGCAGGTCATGTACTGGCAGCAGCAGATTTCTGCGATGCAAAAGCAGTACGAACAGCTCCAGCAGGCGAGGAACCAGCTCACGCAGACGTACAACGCGATGACGGGTCCCCGAGGCATGGAGCAACTGCTTCAGACCTCCGATGCGGCGCGCAACTATCTCCCGACCAGCTATGGCGACCTGATGGGCACGGTCAACGGATCGTCGACCAGCTACGCCGGCCTGAGCAACCTCGTGCAATCCGTCATGAAGGCCAACAGCGTGCTGTCGAGCACCCAGCTGGACGCGCTCAGTCCCGAGCTTCGACAGGTCGTCGAGCAGGGGCGGCGATCGGCAGCCATGCTCAACGGCATGACCCGAAGCGCCTACCAGAACACCAGCCAGCGTTTCTCCGCATTGCAGCAACTGATCGACCGCATTGCCTCCGCCCAGGACCCGAAGGCCATCCAGGATCTGCAGGCCAGGATCCAGGCCGAGCAGAACATGCTCACGAACGAGCAGACGAAGCTGCAGGCGCTCTATCAGATGGCGCAGGCCGAAGAGGCTATCCGAACTCAACGCATCCGCGAGAAAGCTGTCAGCGACATCGGCAGCATCAAGACGATCTCAGCCGTCAACTACTGAGCAAGGAAGGAGTCTGAAATGCCTGGACGCAAATGGGCCTACGCTCTAGTTTCCATCTTGGCCGCAGGAATCTACGCGGTCGCACAAGTGAGTGAAAGACGCCACCCTGCAACGCCCGCCGACCCTCCAGCACGGATGCGATCGGAGTCCAGGAATGAAGACACGACTCGCAGGATCTTGGAGGGCATCGGGCACTTCAAGGATCTGAAGTCCATCCCCTTGCCATCGACTCCCGAACATTGAGTGAGCCGGAGCTTCACATGGGATTCTTCGAGCAATTCTTCACCTGGCTGACGGCGCAGCTAAGCGTCTATGTGAGCACCAATGCCGCCCGAATCGCCTCGGCAATCGAACCTGCGGTGGTCACGCTCGCGACTGTCTATGTGATGCTCTGGGGCTTCCTGAGCTTTTCCGGACGAATTCAAGAACCCCTCTGGGAGGGTGTGAAGCGCATTTTCATGGTCGGCATCGTGCTGGGTCTCAGTTTGAGACTCTGGATGTACAACGACGTTGCTGTCGACACATTTACGCGAGGCCCTGACCAGCTGGCCGCAGCCATTCTCGGTTCTGGCTCGACTGTATCCACGGTCGACCAGATCTGGACGGACGGAAATTCGATCGCAGAGCAGTTGTTGAGCAAGGGAAGCGTCCTCAACGAAAACTTTGCCTACTATCTCGCAGGATTTCTTGTCTATCTGCTGATTGGGCTGACGGTCGTCGTCACCGCATTCTTGTTGGCACTGTCCAAGGTCGCCCTGGCGCTGCTCCTCGCGCTGGGCCCGCTATTCATTGGCCTCTTGTTCTTCGACGCCACCAAGCGCTTCTTCGAGGCATGGCTCGCCCAGCTCGCCAACTACGCACTCATCACGGTGCTCGCCACGCTGACGGCGGCACTCCTTCTGCATGTTCTTCGCTCATACACCCAGAATGCCGTCTTGCTGGGAAGCGCGGTCACCGTCACGGAAGGCGCCAGAGTGTGCCTGGCCTCCGCGTTCATCTTCCTTGTCATGCGCCAGGTCATGCCCATTGCTGCGAGCCTTGCAAGTGGTGTCGCGCTCTCCTCGTTCGGCGTGGTCAGCGGGATGGCGCAGTGGGCCATGGGCGGGGCCAAACGCACCGGCTACGAGGTCGGGCGGGGCGTCCTCGACGGCATGGGTCGACAACCCGGAAATCGGTGGGACTCCTTCCGACGCCAGGCGGGTCACCGCATCGGCTCCGGGATCGCCTCGATGGTTCGCGACGGGACATCGCGGCGCGGCGGTACGGTGGTCCCGCGCGAGCGTGCCATGCCCAATCACCGCCGGACGGACTGACCGAAGGGAGCGTTCGATGAGACTCGTGGTCACTCTCCTTGCTTCGGCCCTGATTTCTTCCTGCGGCACTCGCCCGCCGCTGCCGCCTGAGTGCGAAGGGCCGCTCACGCCGATCAATGCCGCGACAGGCACCACCCTCCCGGGAGCGGTCGATGAATCGCAACGCCGGTATTGAAAGCTACCTGGACGAAGCCCGGAACTGGGAGCTCGACCGCGCTCGCCGGTCGGAGCGTTCAGCCAGGCTCGCGTGGGTCTTGACCGCCATCGCAACCGGTATCGCTTTGCTCTCGGTGGCCGCCGTTGCCGGTCTCACACCGCTCAAGCAGCCTGTCCCCGTTCTGATCCGTGTCGACAGCAGCACCGGCATCGTCGACATCGTTCCGGCCTACGAGGGGACGACCGACATCGAACAGGTGGTGACGCGCAATCTGCTGCAGAACTATGTGGTGGCGCGCGAGCGCTACTTTTATGGGATCGCGGAGACGGATTACGAACTGGTCGCTTCGCAGAATTCGCCTCGTCTCAACCAGGAATGGGCCGCTCTGTGGGCCCCAAACAATCCGGCCTCTCCCCTGAATGCCTACAAGGACGGCACGACCATACGGACGCAGATTCGCTCCGTCAGCTTTCTCAAGCTGGAAAGCGGCAGGGACAGGCTGGCCCAGGTCCGGTTCACCCGATACACCCGCGCCGGCGGTACCGGTGACGAGCAGGCGAGTCACTGGGTGTCGACCGTGGAGTTTGCATATGTCCAGCCTTCCAAGGACAACAAATGGCGCTCGCTCAATCCACTGGGTTTCCGCATCGTCGAGTACCGCCGCGAACCCGAGGTCGCCACCGCGAGCGTTCCGGCCCACCCGCAGGAGGCGCGATGAAGCCCTACCGCTGCCCGTGGCGCTTGGCGCTCGAAACCGGCATGGCCTCGCTGCTGTGCTTCGCGGCGCCTTTCGCGGATGCCGTGACCGTGCCCCCTGTGGGCAAGGTGGATGCGCGCGTTCGGATCGTTGCCTACAACGCCGATGACGTCGTCGCGCTGCATGGCTACGTGGGCTATCAGATTCATCTGCGTTTCGCCGAGGGAGAGGAGTTCGTGAACCTCGGCTCGGGTGACAACGGCGCCTTCGATGTGGGCGCGGAGCGCAACCATTTTTTCATCAAGCCGAGGGAAGCACGGGCCGCCACGAACCTCACCGTGCTCACCAACCGGCGGGCTTATCACTTCGATTACGTGGTCTCCGCCCATGCGCCCTCGGGGGCTGCGGCGCGGCGCATGGTGTATTCGATTCGCTTCACCTATCCCGAGGACGAAGCGCGTGCGGCGGCAGCCGACGAGGAACGTCGCCGTGCCGAAGCGCTCATGCGCCGGGCACCTGAAGGGCCTCGCAACAGCGACTACTGGTTCTGCGGCAGCGGGTCGCTGAAGCCCTTGAGCGCTTCCGATGACGGCATCCAGACCCGGCTGCGCTTCCAGGCTCGTGCCGAATTCCCGGCCCTGTTCGTGCAGAACGACGACGGGTCCGAGTCGCTGCTGAACTTCAATGTCGAGGACGACGAGGTGGTCATCCACCGGCTCGCACGACGGTTCATGCTGCGCCGCGGCAGGCTGGTGGGTTGCGTCGTGAACCGGTCCTTCCACGGCGACGGTGCCCGCACCCCGACCCACACGAGCGTGCAAGGCGTCCAGCGACTCACCGCCGGAGACGGCCCATGACCTCGCACAGCGGCGTGGAACAGCCATCTTCATTCGAACGCGGGAACCGACGTCCCGGCGGTGCAGCCGGCGAGGTAGACCCGGCGACCGGGGAGATCCTCGCCCCACGCGACATGCACGAGCGCGCCGAACGCCTGGCAGACGGCGAGGGCGCGTCGGTCGAGGGAGAGCGCACCATTCCCTCGGTCAATCGCGAGCGATCCATCCAATCGAGGATCAGGAGTTCGCTGGCCCTTTCCACCATCCTTCTCCTTGGCGCCGGGTTCCTCTTCTGGTACTACGGCAGCCAGTATTCCCGCAACCGCGAGAGTCTAGAAGCTGCGCGCAGGACGGCCATGGCCCGTGCCGGCGGCGAGATGAAAGTCCCGCCATTGGGGCACATTCAGCCGCCCCGCGCATCCGATGCAGGCTCGGCAGCCAGCGCGGGGCCGCCCCCCGCGCCTGCGGCCGCAGCGGCCAACGGCGGACCTGCCCCGAAGACACCCGAAGAGCTGGCCCTTGACCGGCAGCTGGCCGCCCCGGTCCTGCGGCGTGCGCCAATGCTGCAGGGCGGCAACGCACCCGCGCATGCATCCTTGGGAACCGCCACGGACACGCCTTCCTTCAGCGGGATCGGTAGCGTGCCCCATATGGCGCAACTGCTTGGCGCCGCCCCGGCCTCCGGGTCAGCGACCACAAGCAGCGGGAGCAGTACGCTTGCGGCGAACCTTAAACCGACGCCCACGCCCGCCGTCGCCGCCACGATGCTCGCGACCCGGCGCCTGCTGCTGCCCAAGGGGGCCTTCATCGACTGCACGCTGGAAACGGCGATCGACTCGACCTACGAAGGCATGACCACCTGCATCGGTGCGAACGACATCTACGGTGCGGACGGCAAGGTCGTCCTCCTGGAACGCGGTACCAAGTACGTGGGCGAGCAACGCGGGGCTCCCCGCCAGGGCCAGGGGCGCGTCTTCATCCTCTGGAGCGAGGCGCGCACGCCCACCGGCGTCGTCGTCCAGCTCGCATCGCCCGGGACGGATGAACTCGGCCGCAACGGCCTGCCCGGCTTCGTCGATACCCATTTCTGGGAGCGCTTCGGTGCGGCCATCCTGGTCTCGGTGATCGACGGGACCATGCAGGCCTTCGCCGCGCATCGGCAAGGCGGCTCCACCGTCGGCGGTGGCACCGGCGTGGTGCTGGCGCCGCAGGGCAGCCGCGACGTGCTCACGGAGATCCTGCGAAGCACGGTCTCGATGCCACCCACCGTCATCAAGAACCAGGGCGAGCGCATCCAGATCCTGGTCGCCCGCGATGTGGATTTCAGGAGCGTCTATGCCCTTCGGACCGTCTCCACCCCTCCTTGAACGCGAGTCCGGCGCGACGCCCAGCGGCCTTCAGCCTGCAGGTCAGCCTCCGGGTGCGGCGCCTCCTGGCCCTGCAACGACCCCACCCTCGTCGCTGGCGCTGTTTCTCGGCCCGCTCGAGCCGCTGCTGAACGACCCGGAAGTGACCGAGATCTGCATCAACGCGCCGGGCGCGGCCTTCGTGGAACGGCAGACGGGCTGGACGCGCGAGGCCCTCGCGTTCGCCAGCTTCGAATGGTGCATGTCCATCGCCAAGCTGGTGGCCAACTTCACGCGCCAGCGCGTCTCTGCGAGCGAACCGCTGCTGTCCGCCACATTGCCCGGCGGCGAACGCATCCAGATCGTGCTGCCGCCGGCCACCCTGGAAGGCACCGTATCGATCACCATCCGGCGGCCGTCAGGCGCCATCTGGACCCTGGAGGAACTCAAGCAACGCCACGTCTTCGCGCAGACACGCCGCGCACCCGGGGTGCGAGCGCCGCAGGCGGCCTCTCAAGAGCTGCGCGACGACGACCGCGAGCTCGCGGCGCTTCTCGAGGGCGGGCAGTTCGTGCCTTTCCTGCGCCGGGCCGTCCAGCTGCGCAAGAACATCCTCCTGTCCGGCGCCACCGGGTCTGGCAAGACCACGGTCAGCAAGGCGCTGATCCTCGAGGTGCCTGCGCAGGACCGGCTCATCACCATCGAGGACGTGAAGGAGCTGTCGCTGCGCAACCAGCCCAACCATGTGCGGCTCTTCTATTCGCAGGGTGCGCAAGGGCAGGCGGAGGTCACGCCCAGCCAGTTGCTGACAAGCGCGAAGCGGCAGCGCCCCGACCGGGTCTTCGTGTCGGAGCTGCGCACCGGCGAGGAGGTCTACGACTACCTGGTGTCCGTCAACACGGGCCATCCCGGCTCGATCACCAGCGTGCATGCGGACAGTGCCGAGATGGCCTTCGTGGCCTTGGCCCAGCTCATGAGACGCAGTCCTGCAGGCCGGGGCATGAGCACGCGCGAAGGCGTTGAATTGGCCCAATTGAGCGTGGATGTGGTGGTGCAGTGCGCACGCGAGCGGCAGCACCGGATCGTGCGGGAGATCTGGCATGAACCAGGCACCAAGCTCCGAGGCCTGGCCTAGCCCTTTCAGGATCGCGGTCGCGCTGCTTGCAGCGGCGACGCTCGGCCTGTACCTGGCTGGCTATGTCTTCCTCATCGCGATGAAACTGCCACCGGAGCATGCGACGCTGCTGACCATCTACCAGTACTGGGCGGCCGAAGGCGAGCGTCCCGCGGTGTGGCGCACGCTCCTGGCCTCGCTGGTCGGTTCGCAGGGCCTGACGCTGGGTCTCGTCGGCCTCGCGATGCTGCCGAGGCGGCGCCCGCTCTATGGCGAAGCGCGCTTCGCCAGCCGGCGCGAGATCGCGAAGGCGGGCCTGCTCGACGAACACGGCATCATCCTCGGACGCCTGGGCGGGCGCTATCTGGTCCTGCCGGGCCAGCAGGGGGCCGCGCTGGAAGCGCCCCCTCGCAGCGGCAAGGGCGTAGGCGTGGTGATTCCCAACCTGCTGAACTGGCCCGGCTCGACCATCGTCAGCGACGTCAAGGGCGAGAACTTCATGCGCACCGCGGGTTTTCGCGCGGCGCACGGGCAGGCCGTCCACCTGTTCGACCCCTTGTCCGAGCGCGAGTGCTCCGCGCGCTGGAACCCGCTGGGCTACGTGTCCGAGTCGCCCTACCGCTGCATCGACGATCTGCAGCGCATCGGCACGATGCTGTTTCCCGATCCGCTGGCCGGAGATCCTTTCTGGACCTCCTCGGCGCGCTCGCTTTTCCTGGGCATCGCCCTCTACCTGTTCGAGACCGAGGGGGCCCCACGCACCCTGGGGGAAGTGCTTCGCCAGGGCATGGCCAGCGACGACGAAGGTTTCCAGAAGCACTGGAAGCGGGTGATCGACGCCTGCGACCGGGCCGGCTATCCGCTGTCCCATGAGGCGGTCCAGAGTCTCTACGACGTCATCGACCTCGCCCCGACGACGGCCTCGAGCATCCGCAAGACCTTCACGAGCCGCCTGGACCTGTGGCTCAACCCAATGATCGACGCGGCCACGTCCGCCAACGACTTCGATCTGCGCGAGCTTCGCAAGCGGCCGATCTCGATCTACGTGCAGATCAATCCGGACAACATCGCTCGCCTGCAGCCTTTGCTCAATCTTTTCTTCCAGCAGGCCATCGGCCTGCAGACGCGCGAGCTGCCGGAGCACAACCCGGCGCTGCGCCACCAACTGCTCCTGATGCTCGACGAGTTTCCAGCGTTGGGGCGGATCCCGGTCATTGCGGAGTCCACCGCCTTCCTCCCAGGGTACAACGTGCGCACGGTCATCATCGTGCAGTCCAACTCCCAGCTCGTGGAGAAGTACGGACTCGAAGGCGCCAAGTCCATCCGGAAGATGCTGGCCGCACGCATCGTGTTCCCGCCCAGGGAATACGACGATGCAGAAGCCATCTCGCGCGAACTGGGCACCCGCACGGTCCGGCAAAGGAGCATCAGCCGTCCGATGTGGGGCGGCGCGGGCAAGTCTGCCTCCGTCACCATCAGCGACCAGCCTCGCCGCCTGCTGCTGCCACAGGAAATCAAGGAGCTCGGCTCCTCCCGGATGATCCTTTTCTATGAAGGACTGCGT
Organism: Variovorax sp. 22077; assembly: GCF_052044195.1. NCBI lineage: Bacteria > Pseudomonadati > Pseudomonadota > Betaproteobacteria > Burkholderiales > Comamonadaceae > Variovorax > Variovorax sp. 22077. The sequence goes on along the minus strand of NZ_JBQEQC010000010.1, from coordinate 95,030 downwards.
CCCGTGCTCGCGCAGCGCATCTTCTACTTCCGCGACAAGGTCTTCGCGAGCAGGGAGTTGCCTCCCCCGCCGGTGCCGAAGCTGGACGTGGCCCGATCGGGGTGCGCCGTCACTGTCGCAGGGGCGGTACCCGCCGACAGCGAGGCCGCTGCCGCGGGGGAGTGTTCCGCGCTCCCCGCAGATCCCGGCGCGCCGCGGCCGGTCGGCCGCCCTGCGTCAACGAAAGACGCCGATGTCCGGCGTGGCGGTGAACAGGACGATGAATGGAGGCTGGAGGACTTTTCGTTCGACTTCGACGACGTGGAAATCCCCGTCGAGAAGCTCAGTGAGGAGGACCTCCAGCGCTGGGCCGACGCATTCATGGCGCAGGTCCTCGACTGAAGCCCGAAGACCTGAAGCCGTTCCAGCAGCCGCGCCCGTCACCTTCCCTTCCCCTCATCACAAAGGATGCCACCATGTCCCGCATCGCCCCCCCTGCAGGCCTCGCCACCGACAGCGAGGGCAGCATGTCCGGGGACTTGGCCGGCACTGGCCAAGCGGACGCTACACCCGCCCAGGGCACGCACGCCCGTGTCCCCGACGCCATCGAGCGGAATTACCTGCGCGTCGACGACCGCTATTTCTTCCCCGATCGCACGCTGGCGTTCATCGACGACGGCCATCGCATCCGCGTAGGGACCGAGAACCTCGAGGTACTGCGCAACGTCGTCGCGATCGCGCAAGCGCGCGGCTGGCAGGCAATCTCGCTCAGAGGCACCGAGGCTTTCCGGCAGAACCTGTGGCGCGAGGCCACGCTGCGCGGGATCGAGGTCGGGGGCTATGAGCCGACGCCGGCCGAAATCCAGCAGCTGCAGCGGATGCAGGCGCGCAGGCATCCCTCGCGTGAAGCGGCACAGGCGCCGATGGCCCCGGGCAGCGCACGCGATCCAGGCCAGCAAGACAAAGACAGGCCACGTTCGCGCGAGGGCTCGCGCCCGACCATCCAGGGCCTGCTCGTCTCCGCGGGGGCCGCGCCGTACCGGTTCGACGCGACACAGCGCATGTCCTTCTACGCGACGGTCCGCTCGGAAGCCGGTGAGCGCACCGTCTGGGGCGCGGATCTCGAGCGCGCCCTTGCCGAATCGGCCTCCCGTCCACGCCTCGGTGACGAGGTGGTGCTGCGCCAGGAGGGCACCCATCCGGTCAAGATCCGGGCCGCCTCCCGCGACCTGGCGGGTGACGCCATCAGCGAAAAGACCCTCGTCGTGCAGCGCGCGAGGTGGCGCGTCGAAACCGCGGATCACCTGCGCGCGATGAAGCGCCACGCCGAACACATGCGTACAGGAGGACCTCTCTTCGAGACGTTGCTGCGCCAGGAACCCGGGCTGGCCGCGGCCGGGGCGGTCCTCGAGCTCGCCGCGCAATACGCGCGGCGCGTCACCACCGACCGGGCCTCGCAGCAAGGGCTGATGCACCTGATCCGGGAACGGATGGCCGATGCGCTGGAGCAAGGCCGTTCGATCCGTCTGCCGGCACGACGCCCACGTGCGACACCCCTGCGGATCCGCGTACGCGGCGGCCGAGCCCACGACGAGCCCGACCATGAGCGCGCTTAGCGGGTGTCCACGCCCGAAAATCATGTTCGGCTGCGCCAGCCTTCCGGCGACAACAAGTTGCTGACGCTTTGGCGAAGATCGCAGGACGGTCAGGCCATCAACACGAGACCGGGAAGGTGTCGTAACCCGCAGCGGGTGCGCGGCCCAGGGGGGCGGAGGTCCGTGGCACTCGGCGTGCGGGGCATGCAAGTGGGTGATGCTAGCGGGCCCCGCATGCGCGACTGGCTTCTTCGACCGCCGCCAGAAATGCCTTCGATCGGCTCGCGGCCACAGCCCTGAGCGCATAAGCGTATTCGATGTCTTGTGGATCGGAGCGCGAATCGCCACTCCTGATACAGGGCAGAAACTTCAGGGAGCATACGTCTCTCCCTTGCCGGTACTTCACCTATCCCGGGGAGTTGTCAGCGCTGCCGATCTGCGGGCACTGGCAAACAAGTATCGCGACCTCGCTCGCGACCTCGCACGCGAGAGGTCTTCGGTGGATGGCTCCCAGACGCCATGACGACAAAGCGCTCTGCGGGAGCAGCTTCACGCTCCCCGTTGCATGGGCGCCGCTGCCGTTGCGCGCATCGCCGTTCATGTTTTCCTCATTCGGCCTACTGACAGGAATCCAGCAGCCCGTGCGTTCGCTCTACATCGTCCTCCGCGCACTGCTTGCATCCTTGCGGCAGCGAGTCAGGCGCCGTCCGGCTTTCTGGCCGATGGATGGCTCGCCAGCGGCACGAAGGCGTTCGTTTCCATGTCCAGCGCCTCGATCGAGCCGCTCCCGATGTCGTAGACCCAGCCATGCAGATTCAGCTTGCCCTGGGCCAATGCCAGCGCCACCGACGGGTGGGTGCGCAGATTGTTCAGTTGGGCGATCACGTTTTCCCGAACCATGCCGTCCACGCGCGAGCGTTCATCGGCGTGCGGCTTTGCTTCGTTGATCATCCGCGCGGCGTCGGAATAGCGCAGCCAGTTCTTCACGGCAGGCATCGTGTCAAGGCAGGCGCAGGTCGCGATTGCCTTCATGGCACCGCAATCGGAGTGGCCGCATATCACGATGTCGCTGACCTTCAACGCCGACACGGCGAACTCGACCGTCGCCGAGACCCCGCCCGGCTCCGGACCGAAGGAAGGAACGATGTTGCCCGCATTGCGGATGACGAACAGATCCCCGGGCTCTCGCTGGGTGACGAGCTCGGGCACCATCCGGCTGTCCGAACAAGAGATGAACAGCGCCTTCGGCGTCTGGCTCGTTGCCAGCTCCTTGAAGAGCTGCTTGCGACTGGGAAAGACTTCCGTCTGGAAGCGGAGAAAACCGGCAATGATGTCTTGCATGCGCGAAGTCTAATCTGACTCGCAACTCTCGCGGACGCCCAGACCAGGCCAAGCCGGTTCATCGGCCGCGCTGTCAAGGTGATGTGACCGCTGCATCAAAAAGCAAGTTTCGCCGCGCTCTCATCCCGCGAGGGAAAGAGGCCGCCTTACGGCCAGCGCAGGCCCTGCAATCAGGGATTACCCATCCCGTTGCCGCTGAATCCAACCGAACTTTCTCGGCGTATGGGTTGTGCGCACGGCTTCGCCTTGCGCAAGTCGCTGCCGCTCATTCCAACATTTGACTATCGAGGTGACGCCGATGAGATTGCTTCCAACGCCTGTCAATGCCTGTGTTCTTGCGCTCAGTGCGGCCGCCGCCGTCAGCGCATTCGCCTCCAGCCACCGCGAGGCGCCCTCGATTGCCGGGATGCCCAAGCTCGACGGCACCGACTTCTACATGTTCCGAAGCTACGAGCCCAACCGCCAGGACTTCGTGACGTTGATCGCCAACTACCAGCCCGACCAGGGCCCGTACGGTGGCCCCAACTACTTCACGATGGACCCGAACGGGCTCTACGAGATCCACATCGACAACACCGGCAGCGCCATGGAAGCCCTCACCTTCCAGTTCCGCTTCACCAACACGCTGCGCGACATCCAACTGCCGATCTCGGGCAAGCAGGTCTCGATCCCGCTGGTGCAGGCCGGCCAGATCTCGGCGCCCAACCAGGCCACGAGCAATCTGCGCGAGACATTCACGCTCACCGTCGTGCGCGGTGACCGCCGCAAGGGGCAGGCGTTTGCCGTCACCAACGCGGCCAACGGCAGCGCCGTGTTCGACCGGCCGACGGACAACATCGGCGAGAAGACCTTCGGCGGCCCGAACGGCTATGCCGCCTATGCGGCCCAGCAGATCTACAACATCAACATCCCGGGCTGTGCCGGCGGTGGCCGTGTCTTCGCGGGCCAGCGCCAGGACCCGTTCGCGGTCGCGTTGGGCCAGGTGTTCGACCTCATCAACCTCAACCCGCTCGGCTCGACCAGCGCCTACGGCGCGGGCACGCTGGCCACGCGCAACGTAAGCACCCTGGCGCTCGAAGTGCCGATCTCCTGTCTCACTGCGGGCGGCACCGGCCCGATCATCGGCGGCTGGACCACGGCCAGCGCGCGCCAGGGCCGACTGATCGCCAGCCCGCCCAAGAGCGGCCACGGCACCACGACGCTCAACGGCGGCGCCTGGGCACAGGTCTCCCGCCTGGGCATGCCGCTGGTCAACGAAGTCGTCATCGGCCTGAAGGACAAGGACAGGTTCAACAGCTCCAGGCCGATGGACGACGGCCAGTTCGCAACCTACGTGACGAATCCGACGCTGCCGGCATTGATCCAGACGCTGTACCCCAGTGCACCCGCACCGACGAACTTTCCGCGCACCGACCTGGTCGCGGCATTCCTGACGGGCATCGACGGCCTGAACAAGCCCGCCAACGTCAAGGCCTCGGAAATGCTGCGCCTGAACACCAGCATCGCTCCGACCGCGATGGCAAGCCAGAGCAACCTCGGCGTGGCCGGCGGCGACAACGCGGGCTTCCCGAACGGACGCCGCCCGGGCGACGACGTGGTGGACATCGAACTGCGCGTGGCCATGGGCGCCCTGTGCGTCCTGACCGGCGCCAACGATGCGCTCAAGGTCGGCTGCAAGCCGAGCGATGCACCGGCCGGCGGTGCGGCCATCACCGACGGCGCGTTGCAGAGCCCGTCGCAGTTCCCCGCCGCTTTCCCGTACCTCAATACCCCGCTGCCCGGCGCCGTCAACGCCGCCGCGGCACCGTGAACGGGAGCACGGCATGAACCGGAACATCAATCGCATTGGCGCCGCCCTGCTGCTGGCCACGGCCCTTGCGGGCTGCGGCGGCGGAGGTGGCGGCGGGGGCGGGTTCTATCCGTTCCCGCTGCCGGTCGGCGGAAACACGCCGCCACAGAGCCCGCCGCAAAACACGCCGCCCGTGGCTGCCGACCCCTACGACCTGTTCGTCGCCTACGTGCAGGCCATGGTGGCGACCATGCTCGACACGAGCGAACCGACCGAGGTGGCGGCCTTCGACCCGCCTCCGACGTCGGAGACCAAAGAGCCGGTCGCCACGCAGTAGCCGAGATGCGCCTGGCCGCATCCGCGAAAGCATGGGCGGCAATCGCCGTGCTCGCCATGGCCGCTCTCGCGGCGCATGCGGTGCCGCGCGTACCCGCGAGCGACGACGAGGTCGTGGAGACACTGCCCGTCGTCGCTGGATGGTCGAGCCAGCAACACCGGCTGCGCCGCGAACTGGCACAGCGACCGAAGGACGAGGCTACGGCCATCGCTGCGGCCTCGGCCTACCTCGAACTTGCACGTGAACAAGGCGATGCGCGTTACGCCGGCTACGCCATGGGCGCGCTGCAGGCTTGGGAGACCGCACCACCGGCACAGACGCCGCCCGCCGTGCTGGTCATGCGCGCCACCATCGCGCAGTTCCTTCATGACTTCGATGGCGCCGAGGCCACCCTGAAGGTGGCGCTCGCCCGACGTCCAAACGATGCGCAGGCCTGGATCACGCTCGCCACCATTCTTCGCGTGCGCGGGCGCTACAACGAATCCGATGCCGCCTGCCGGTCGCTCGGGCGGGTGGGCCCGGCCCTGTACGGCGTCGCCTGCCTTGCCGAGAACGCCGGGCTGCGCGGCAACCACGACGACGCCCGACAGGCATTGCAGGCCCTTCTGGCGGAACCGGCGCTGCGCGATGCAGACAAAGCCGGGACTCGCCAATGGCTGCTGACCAGTCTTGCCGAAGTCGAGGAGTTGGCGGGCCGCCAGGCAGAAGCCGACGCGGCCTATCGCAAGGCCGTGGCGGCGCAGCGCTCCGGCTATCTGCTGCTGGCCTACAGCGACTATCTGCAGCGCGTCGGGCGCCACGCCGAGATCCCGAAACTGCTGGCCGACGAGGCGCGCAGCGACGCGGTGCTGCTGCGGCTGGCCATCGCCGGCGCCGCCGCGCGCGGCAAGAGCGCCCAAGGTGCCCAAGGTGCCCAAGGTGCCCAGAGTGCCCAGAGTGCCCAGAGTGCCCAGAGTGCCCAGAGTGCCCACGACGCGGCCGAAGAACTGCGCCGGCGCTTCGAGGCAGCCGCGCTTCGCCCCGGCACCACCGCGCTGCATGCGCGTGAAGAAGCCATGTTCGCCCTCGACGTGCAGAACGACCCGAAGCGCGCGCTCGAACTCGCACGCCTGAACGTTAGGCTGCAGCGCGAGCCCATCGACCTGCTGGTGTTCGCGCGAGCCGCGTCGGCTGCCAACGACGGTGCCGCCCGCGGGGAAGTGAAGGCTCTGATGCAGCAGATCGGACTGAAGGATGCCCGTGTCGATGCAACACTGTGAACGCGTCGCGCTCTTCGTGCTGCTGGTGACTGCGCTGCTTTTCGGGTCGGCGGCGGCCCACGCCCACAAGGCGAGCGATGCCTACCTGCAGTTGCAGCGCACCGGCGACACGATCGACCTGCGCTGGGACATTGCGCTGCGCGACCTCGACGCGATGCTCGACCTGGACGCCAACGCCGACCGGAAGCTCAGCTGGGGTGAAGTGCGCACCCGGTTGGCGGACATCCGGGCCTATGCGCTCGCGCGCCTGCGTCTGCAGCAGGGCCGGTGCGCGCTGGTTGAAGCGCAGGTACCCGCGGTCGAGGACCGCATCGACGGTGCCTACCTCGTTCTCCGGCTGCAGGCGCATTGCGAGGCTGGCGCCGCGCTCGACATCGACTACCGCCTGTTCCGCGAAGTCGATCCCACGCATCGCGGCCTGCTGCGTGTCGAAGCGGCAGGCGGAGCACAGCCCGTGGTGCTGTCGCTCGATCCGTCGGCGGGACCGGTGTCCCTGGCCTGGCCGGGCTCGCAGGATGCTGCGGACACGGCCACGCGTCCGGACGGCAGCTTCTTTCGCGACGGCATCCATCACATTCTCATCGGCTATGACCATATCCTGTTCCTGATCTGCCTGCTGCTGCCGGCCGTGCTGCGCCGTCGCGGCGGCGGCTGGGAGCCCGTGCTCGCCTGGCGCGAAGCGGTGTGGCCGATGCTGGGCATCGTCACCATGTTCACCATCGCGCACTCGATCACGCTGGCCCTCGCGGGGCTGAAGATCGTGACCATCTCGCCGCGCATCATCGAGCCCGGCATCGCGATCACCATCATGCTCGCCGCCATCGACAACATCCATCCGGTACTGCGCGGGCGCCGAAAGCTCTTCAGCTTCCTGTTCGGCCTCATTCATGGCTTCGGCTTTGCGGGGGCGCTGGCCGAGCTCGAGCTGCCGCTGCGCGATTTCGTGATCGCGCTGCTGCAGTTCAACCTGGGCGTGGAGGCCGGCCAGCTCATGGTCGTTGCCGTGGTGCTCGTCGTATTGCTGGCGCTGCGCAACTGGCAGCGCTATCCGGTCCTGGTGCTGCGCGGTGGCTCGGCGCTGGCCGTGCTGGTGGCGGCCATTTGGCTCGGCGAGCGGGTGCTCGATGTGAAGGTGCTGCCTTTCGCCTGAAGCGCGAGGCTCAGAACGTGTACCGCGCGCTGATGCGCACGCTGCGCGGCTCCGTCGGGTGCACATGGCGGTCGTTCACGCCGCCGCCGCAGCTGCCGCTGACCACCTCGCCCGCCGTGCACGAAGCGTAGTAGTACTCGATGTCGTTGCCCTTGCGCCCGGCCAGGTTGAACACGTCCAATCCCAGCGTGAGCTGCCGGTTGACCGCATAGCGCGCGCCAAAATTGAGCAGCGTGGTGGCGCGCGAGCGCACGGCGTTCAGCGTATCGAGAGCGCGCGGCCCCATGTAGCGCAGCCGCAATGACGCGGTCAGCGGCCCCTCGATGTAGGTGATGCCGGCCGCCAGCACGCGCTCGATGGCGTTGTCCACATGGTTGCCCTCGCCTTCCGGCGCCACGCCCTTGAAACGGGCGCGCGACACGGCGGCGTCCACCTCGAGGCGCCAGGCGCGGTCGAAGTTCCACCGCAGCGTGGCCTCGAGCCCGCGGCGCGTGCTCGCGCGGCCCGGCTCGGTGGTGCCCGCGTCGCCGACGTAGACCAGTTCGGAAGCCAGGTCGAGCTTCCACAGCGCCACGGTGGCCGTGAGATTTTCATGGGGCTGGAAACGCCAGCCGACTTCCGCGCCGCGGCCTTTCACCAGCGCAGGCACGCGATCGGCCGCGTCGCCGGTCTTCGGGTCGACGGTGATGGTGGCACCGCGCACGTCGTTGCTGTGGAAGCCCACGCCCGCATTGAAATAGAACTCGTGAGCCGGCGTGGGCGCGAAGGCCAGGCCGAACTTGGGGCTCAGCTGCGCGTCGTGCCCCCTGCCGCTGTTGAGCGGGCCGAAGACGGGCTCGCGGCCTTGGACGTCGTAGCGCAGCGCGTCGCCGCGCAGGCCCACGTAGCCGCGCCAATGGTCGCTGAAACTGACCAGTTGCTGCCCGTACACGGCGAACGAATCCTGCGAAACCTTGTCGTTGCGCACCGTGCCCAAGCGCCTGCGCGCCTCCGTGTCGTAGAGGCCGACTTCGCCGATGCGGTCGCCGCGCCATTGCGCCCCCAGACTCAGCACACCGTCGAGACCGGCGATCCTGTTGGCCATCGTGTGCGAGCCCTGCGCGCCGAAGACGCGGCGGCGGTCGGTCTGTTCGAACTGGTCGCCGTTGTCCGGGTTGTCGAGGAAGTAGGTGAAATCGGAGAACAGATCGAAGCGGTAGTCGATGGCGTAGGCGCTGAACTCGGTATCGCCGCTCGGGCCCTTGTCGAACCACTTGCCGGACAGGCTGATGCGCCGGGTCTTGCCGCCGTCGGTCGGATTCAGGCTGCCGAAGCGCTGCAGTTCTCCGCTGTCGATCAGTCGCTGCGGCACCTGGTCGGTCGAGGTCCATCGGCTGCTGTAGGCCATGGCGGTGACGCTGAAGCCGCGCGTCTGCGAGCCCTGCGAATAGCGCAGCACGGCGTTGGCCTTCCTCAGCTTCTCCGGCACGTTCCAGGGGCCGTTGTTGCCTTCGAGTTCGATGGCGCCGAGCCAGGTCTGGTCCTGCACGGTGCGCGAGCCTGCGGCCAGCAGGCGGCGGAAGCCGTGCGAGCCCACCGTCATCTCGGCAAAGGGCGAATCGAGCGCGCTGAAATAGTCGAGTGAGGCGCTGCCCGCAAGCGAGAAATCGCCGCTGTGCACGAAGTACGGGCCCTTGCGGTAGCGCACGCCGGACACCAGCTCGGGAATCAGGAAGTTCAGATCCGCATAGCCCTGGCCATGGCCGTGCGTCGGCATGTTGACCGGCATGCCGTCGACCGTGACCGCGAAGTCGGTACCGTGGTCGAGGTTGAAGCCGCGCAGGAAATACTGGTTGGCCTTGCCGTCGCCCGAGTGTTGAGTGGCCACCACACCGGGCACCGCTTCCACGATGTCGCCCGGGCGCAGCTTCGGTCGCGACTGATAGGACTCCCGCTCCACCGCGCCCTCGCTCGCGCTATCGGCACTGCCAATGCTTGCATCGCGCGGCCCTTGCACCTGGATCTCCGGGAGATGGTTTTCCTGTGCATGGGCGACAGGGCAGCCAGCCAGCATGCCGATCCAAACTGAATGAGACACGGCGGCCAGCCTTCGCATCAACGCTCCAATCGAAGAAAAGCCGCGAATCCACGGCGCGACTTTCTTTCCATACGGGGACCTCTTCATATCGGATTCAAATGCCAGGAGCGATCGGAGAAATTCTCTGGGCGACTGAAAGACGCACGGAGCCGATCGACAAGGTGCCCCTTCCCGGGCCTGCTCTCAGCGACCGACGGCCTGCACGATCTGCTCGGCCAGAAGCGATGCCGCACGCGGCAGGTTGCGCGCGCGGTGCAGCCGGATATCCGCCGCAGGCAGCCGCGGCAGGTTCTCGGCCCCGGACAAGGCCCGCAATCTTGCCGGAAAGGTCCCTGACTTCACGACCGTCACCGCCAGGCCTTGCGCTGCGATGGACTCCACGGCCGCAAGACCGTGGCTGACGAAGGCAAGCCGCCAGGCAATCCTGGCGCTGTCGAGCGCTTCGGTGGCCCAATCGCGGAACAGGCATCCCCGGGGATAGAGGGCGACAGGCAGCGGATGCTGGAACTCCACCGGGTGCGAGGCCGAGGTGGCCCACACGGCCTGCTCCTGCCGAAGCAGTTCGCCGCCGCCCTGGCCATGCGGATGCATCGCGATCACGATGTCGAAATCCTTGCCCAGGCGCTGCGGCATGCGGGCCGTGAGGCCGGTTTCCATTTCGACACGGATGTGCGGATAGTCGGCCGCGAAGCGCGCAAGCACCGGCGGCATGACGTGTGTGCCGTAGTCGTCCATGACGCCGAGGCGCACCCTGCCCTCCACCTTGTGCTGCTGCAGTTGGCCGACGGCCTCGTCACCCAACTGCAGGATCCGGCGCGCGTAGCCGAGCAGTCTTTCGCCTGCGAGACTCAACTCGACATGGACTTTCGTGCGATGAAAGAGAGCGGTGCCCACCCGCTCCTCCAGCCGCATGACCTGCATGCTCACTGCGGACTGCGTGCGGTTCAGCGCCGTCGCCGCACGGGTGAAGGAGCGGTGTTCGGCCACTGCCACGAACGCCTTCAGCAGATCAGGATCGAGCGATGGAAGAGCCATTTCATTCCCTGATGAGATGCATCAAATTAATTCGGTTGATTGATGATAGTGAGGCTTCTACGCTGCCGCCACGACAACGACCTGGAGCATGAACGTGGGAGAACTTGCGGGCGTCGCGGCCGCCGTGCTGTCCAGCGCACTGGGCGGAGCAGCGGTGGGCGCGACGCGTTACGTGGCCGGAGCGGTCGACCCGATCGCTCTCGGCGCGTTCCGCTTCGGCATCGGCTTCTGCCTGCTGCTGCCGATGGCCCTGCTGGGCAGCAGCCGCGAGCGCTGGCCTGCGCGACGCGACTGGCCGGCGACCGTTGCGTTGGGACTGCTGTTCTTCGGACTCTTCCCGCTGCTCTTCAACGCCTCGCTGCACTACACCTCGGCCGCACGCGGGGCGCTCTCGCTGTCCGCCTTGCCGCTGCTGACCATGACCGTGGCCGGTGTCCTGCGCGTCGAACCGTTCACCCGCCGCAAGACGGTCGGCGTGCTGGTCGCCATGACGGGCGTGGCCCTGTCCCTGCTCTCGGACCTGCGAACGGCGCCGCCAGGCGCGTGGCGAGGCGATCTGCTGATGCTGGCAGCGGCGCTGTGCATGGCTTTCTACAGCGTCGGCTCGCGCGCGGTGATACGTCGGTCGGGGCCGCTCTCCTTCACCGTCATGGCGATGGCAGCCGGTGCGTTGTGCCTCGCGGGCATCGCCTGGCATGCGGGGAGCTTCGCGCCCGTGGCCCGCTTCGGCATGGCCCAGTGGCTGGCCGTCGCCTACCTCGGCGTGTTCGGCGGCGCCATCGGCTTCTTTCTCTGGGCCTTTGCGCTGGGGCGTACCACGCCCACGCGCGTGGCGATCTCGGTGACGGTCAATCCGGTCGCCGCGGGCCTGGTCGGCGCCTGGCTCTTGGCGGAGCCGTTGCGTTGGGGCTTGGTGGCCGGGCTGCTGGCGGTGCTGGCAGGAATCGTGATCGCGGCGAGTGGCGGGGCGAACGTGCGGGTCGAAGGCTAGCGTTTAGACGGCCTCGCTGTGCCGATGGCTACCCTCTGTAGAGGCTGGCCGACAAGCCGTTTATCTGTGGACCGCCGAGCGTGCAGCCGTCGAGGGATCCACCCGCATTGAGCGCATTTTTCAAGGCGTCGACCACAGAGCTCATCTCTGCAATGTTTTGAAAGCGTGCCCGGGGTCCATCGTGGAAAGTGCGCAGCGCAATAGGCAATGCATGCACGAAAACGGGCTCGGCGTTCAGGGGGATGTGTTGCCAGACACCGTTCTCATCCCTTGCCTGGAAGTAGTCCGGCAGCTTCAAGGTCGGGCACAGGTGCGCGGCCAAGACGAGGCCGAACGCCTCTGGGATGCAGTCGCGCAAGCGGCACGCATCAAGCTCGTTGCCTACCAGCGCATGGAACTGGACCTCGAGGAGTTCGTCGGTTGCGTTGTCTGCTGCGAGCATTTCGATGGCTCGCGCGACGGTATCGGCAGAAATGTCGTTCATCGGGTTTGGCTAGGTGACAACGCCTGTGGATATCGACGGTTCCGCCAGGGATTTCCGCGTTCGTGGTCACATCCAAGCTGCGTTGGCGCACTTTCAGGTATCGGGCCGCGGGTCTTCGTCTGTGACGGAGAGATCGACCGGAACCCGGACTTCGCGCGTGATGCGTCCAGGCATCTCGAAGACCAGCGTGATGTGGCCCTTGACGCGTTCGAAAGGCTTGTCCAGCTTCACGTGGAAACCTCTTTGACTGCTCAGGACATGGTCGTAGGTCCAGAGCGCGAAATCCTGCAACGACGCCGCCTTGCTGCTCTCCTTCACCTGCAGCTTCTCGTTCTTCTCGTTGATGAGTTCGTAATCCTTGATCTCGTAGGTCACGAAGTCGGCGATGTCGTCGTTCTTGTTGGTGATGTGGCCGTTGCGCTTGTACTCGTCGAGCTTGATCTTGGGCAGCGGGTAGTAAGTCAGCAGGTCGAACTCTCTCGCCGGCTTCTTCTTGATCAGCGTGAGGTCGGAGTTGATGACCAGCACATGAGCGCCGAGCTGTGTCAGCAACGCTCTCGCCTGATCGGCAGAGTACGGATAAGGCTGTGCCGAGTGGGCGTGGCCAGCGAACAGTGCAGAAAGAAAAAGCAGCTGCAGCAACTTCTTCATCGAAGAACGCATGTCTGGTGGATTGCAGAAGCAAGAGGGCGGGTGGTCTTGAATCCTAGCATCGCCACACGGGGGCCTCCAAAGCGCCGGGAGCCGGCACGCCGTTCGGCAATCCACGGCTCGCGGCCCTCATGAGGCATGCGGCTGCTGATCGAGCGCGTTCGTCGCAGGCGTTCGAACCCACGCTCGTCCGGTGTCAGAAAAGATGCTGCTGCGAGCTCGTCAACGCCGCGAAGCTGGCCCCCATCGGCTGGAGGATGGCATCGGCGATCGGCTGCAGCTGCCTGCCCAGGTAGTGGTCGTAGTCGATGCGTGAATGGCGTGCCTCCAGCGGCTCGGGGCCGGTGCGTGTCATGACGTACTGGATCCAGCCGCCGTTCTGGTATTGCTTCGGCCGATGGAGGCGGTCGTTGTGCTCGTCGGCCAGGCGCGCGGCGCGGACCTGCGGCGGCACGTTGACGAGGTAGGCGTCCAGGCGATGGCGCAGGCGCTTCCTGTAGACGAGCAGTTCGTCCTTGGCGCCGGACAGCGTCGCGCGCACGTACTCCCTCACGAACTCCTCGTAGGGCTCGCCCCGGAAGATCCGCGACAGCAGACCTTCCTGGAACTGCCGTGCCAGCGGCGTCCAGTCGCTGCGGGCCATCTCCAGGCCGCGGTAGATCATCTCCTCCTTGCCGTCGGCGTCCTTGCTCAGGCCGGCATAGCGCTTCTTGCTGCCCACGTCCGAACCGCGGATGGTGGGCATGAAGAACTTGCTGTAGTGGGTATCGAACTCGATCTCCAGGAAGTTCTCGAGGTCGTGGGTCTCGCGAAGCGTGCGCGTCCACCAGTCGTTGATGTCCTTCACCAGGCCTGCCGCGACGGCATGCGCCTCCTCGTTGGTGTGGGTGCGGCCGAGCCAGATGAAGATGGAGTCGGTGTCGCCGTAGATGGCTTCGTAGCCTCTGCGCTCCACGAATTCGCGCGTGAGCTTCATCATCTCGTGCCCGCGCAGGGTGACGGCGGACACCAGCTTGGGATTGAAGAAGCGGCATTCGGAGGCGCCCAGCACGCCGGCGAACGAGTTCATCAGCAGCTTCAGCGCTTGCGACAGCGGTTCGTTCCGGGCCCGCTTGGCTTCGTCCCGCGCGCGCCAGAGCGTGGTCACGATCTCCGGCAGGCAGTGCCTGGTGCGAGAGAAGGTGGTGCCCTGGGGGCCCTGCACGATCAGGCGCGGATCGCCGCCGGCGCTGCCGCCTTCCACGAGGCCGACGGGATCGACGAGGAAGGTCCGGATGATCGATGGATAGAGGCTCTTGTAGTCCAGGACCACGACGGAGTCGTAGAACCCCGGTTTCGAGTCCATCACGTAGCCCCCGGGGTAGGCCTTGCTCGGGATCTCGCCGACGTTCGGCGCCACGTAGCCGAGGCGGTGCATGCGCGGCAGGTAGTGGTGGCTGAAGGCCGCGATGGAGCCGCCGAAATGGTCCATCTGCAGGCCCGTGGTCTGGGCGCGTTCCATCACGAACTGCAGCAGCTTCGCCTTCTCGAAGATGCGCAGCACCAGCTCGCAATCGCGGATGTTGTAGTGCGCGAGTGCGGGCTTGTCTTCCTGGTAGCGCCGCTCGATCTCGGCCATCTTGTCGTACTCGTCGCCGATGGCCTTGCCTTCGCCCAGCAGCGACTGCGAGACGTTCTCCAGGCTGAAGGAGGGAAAGCTCCACATCGCGGCCCGCAGGGCCTCGATGCCGTCGACGATCACCCGCCCCGGCGTGGAGGCGAACAGATAGCCCTGCTTTCCGGGATGAGTGCGCCAGTCCAGCGGGCGCCGCTCCCGTCCCGGCAGAAAGGGCGCGCCGCAATCGTCGGCGGTCTTCTGCAGCACCCGCAGGTCGAACTGGATCACGCTCCAGCCGACGATGACGTCCGGATCGTTGCGCTCGAACCAGTCGTTGAGCCGTTCGATCATGGCCTTGCGGCTTTGGCAGTAGACGAGGGAGAAGTCCTGCCGCTCCTCTTCCCCGCCCTGCCCGGCTGGCGGGTCGCCGAGCATGAAGACGGTGCGATCCTGCGCGGCGTCCAGTGCGATCGAATAGAGCGCCTCGTACTGGCTGGTCTCGATGTCCAGCGACACCATCTTCAGCGCCGGGCGGTAGTCGGGCGCCGGTCTGAGCCGGCAATCGACCAGCGCGCCGCGGTCGAGGCGCCCTCCTTCCGCCGCCACGCCTGCCGTGATGAACCGCTCCATCAGATGGCGGTCCGGCGGGCGTACGTCGGCCTCGAGCAGCGGAATGTCCTGCGCGCGAAGGGTGCGCGCAAGCCGGCCGATCTGGCGGAAGTGCTTCGCATAGAGGCCGACGACCGGCTCCTGCTGGAAGGTCTTGAGATCGAGCTCGCGGATCTCCACCCCTGGCATGGCGGCAAGCGCCGCCTCCACCGCCGCGCGGTGTCGGGCGGCGACGAACGCGACGGAGGTCTGGGCGGCCAGCACGACCTTCAGCGGCCCGGCGTCCGTTGCCAGCCAGTATTCGATCTCCGTGCCCGCCGCGGCGTCCCGCCAATGGCGGGTCAGGATGAAGCCCTTGAGTTCGGTGGGCGCCGTGGGAGGCAGAGGCATGGAAATGAGAAAGGCAGACTCGGTGACAACCGATTCTTGCGCAGTCGCCGCGACCTTTCGCGAGCCTCGCATCCGTGGCAGGCGTTCGCACCTGCGGCCCCGAGCGGAATCCAGGGGGCTGCCCGACCCGCCGCGAAGCACCGATCTACCGGAGCCTCCAGGCGCGGGTCGATGTTTTCAACCCGTCAGAAACCGCCCGGGCGGCGCCGGCACGATTCAACGGGAGTGAGGAAAGAGCCTTTCTATCGGGCAATGCGTCTTGATGAACGGCGACTTGATCACGATGTAGCTGAAGTACTTGGAGATGCCGATGTTGCGCTCGAGCAGCCCCTCGATCACTTCCTGGTAGTGGTTCACGCCGCGCGTGAGAAAGCGCAGCAGGTAGTCGTAACCCCCGCTCACCAGGTGGCACTCGAGCACCTCGTCCACTTCGCGGATCGCGGCCTCGAAGCGCACGAAATCCTCGCGGTGATGGTCCTGCAGCGTGACTTCGGTGAACACCGTCAGCGCATCGCCGAGCTTCTCCAGCCGCAGGTGCGCGCCGTAGCCGGCGATGTAGCCGGCCTGCTCCAGCCGCTTCACTCGGATCAGGCATGGGCTGGGCGACAGGCCGACCGCGTCCGCGAGATCGACGTTGGTCATGCGCCCGTTCTTCTGCAGCTGGGCCAGGATGCGCAGGTCGAGTCGGTCGATCTTGAAGGCTTCAGACATGGCAGTCCTGAAAAAACGAAACAGGTCCTGATTCTGCTTTGCCGCCGCGGCGCCGGATCAGTGCTTTCCCGGTCAGGCGGCCAGCGCGGCGCGCACGTCGGGGGCGTCGAGCACGTCGTCGAGCGTTTTCTCAAGCCGTGCGAAGAGCTGCGCGAACTCGTCCTCGGTGAAGGTGAGCGCAGGCGCGAAGCCGAGGATGTGGTCCCCGAAGGAGCGAAACACCAGGCCGTTGCGGTAGCCGGCCGCGAAGATGCGGTCGGACAGCCCCAGCGCCGGGTCGAAGCGGCGCTTGCTGGCCTTGTCGCTCACCAGCTCCAGCGCCCCCACCAGGCCGCGGTGGCGAGCGTCGCCCACCAGCGGATGCGCGCGCAGCGCGTCGAGCCCGGCCGCGAAATGCACCGCCCCGCGCTGGCCGTTGGCGAGGACGCCGCCCTCCTCGTAGAGCCGCAGCACCTCGAGCGCGACGGCGGCACCCACCGGGTGCGCGGAGTACGTCGCGCCGTGGCCGACAGGCGCTCCTGCAGGGGCACCGTCGGCGATACCGGCGTAGACCTTCTCGGACATCAGGGTCGCGCCCATCGGCACGTAGCCGGCGGTCAGGCCCTTGGCCACGGTCATCAGGTCGGGCTCCACGCCTTCGGCCTCGCAGGCGAACATGGGACCGGTGCGGCCGAAGCCGGTGATGACCTCGTCGACCAGGAAGAGGATGTCGAGCTCGCGCGCGGCGTCGCGCATGGCCTTGAGCCAGCCCTTGGGCGGCACGATGACGCCGCCCGAACCCTGGATCGGCTCGCAGAAGAAGGCCGCCACGTTGTCGGCGCCCAGCTCGGCCACCTTGGCGCGCAGCGCCGCGACCGAGGAGGCGATCAGCGCCTGCGGATCGGCGCCGTGCTCGTGGCGGTAGGCATACGGCGAGGGGATGTAGTGCTGCGTGGGCAGCGGCAGGTCGAAGCCGCGATGGAACACGGGCAGCGCTGTGAGGCCCGCGCCGGTCGATGAGGAGCCGTGGTAGCCGCGCTCCAGCGAGATGAACTGCTTCTTCGACGGCCGGCCGATGGCGTTGTAGTACTGCACGATGAAGCGCACGGCGGCATCCACCGAGTCGGAGCCGCCCAGCGTGAGGTACACGCGGGTCAGCGATGCCGGCGTGATCTGCACCAGCTTCTGCGCGAGGCGGATGGCAGGCTCGCTGCTGAAGTGGAAGTAGCCTGTGGCGTACGGCAGCCGGCGCATCTGCTCGGTCGCGGCCTGCACCACGCTCTCCTGGCCGTAGCCCACGTTCACGCACCACAGGCCTGCGAAGGCGTCGAGCAGCCGGTGGCCGTTGGTGTCGGTGAGCCATGCGCCCTCCCCGGAGGCCAGCACGGTGGGCCCGCGCTGCTCGTGCACGCGCCAGGGCGAGACGGGGTGGATGAGGTGGGCGCGGTCGATCGCGTCGAGCGCGGCTTGCTGGGGCAGTGCGGTGGGGTGCGTCATGGGTGTGAAGATGCGAGAGCGAGGGAAGCTTTCGATGCCTTCAGCTTAGGCGGCGCCCCGCACGAGGTGATGCTGCTTTGAGGGTGTCGCACGAAGCACGCTGCGGTTGTTGCGCCGCGTACAGCAGATCGTGCGGTCGACGCGGCGACCCGGTCCTTCTGCGCTTCTCGTCGCGGCTTCTCTTCTCAATACCCGCGTGCGCGGTCGACCAGCCCGAGCATCCGCTCGCCGGCCTCGAAGCGCTCGATGTTGTCGAGCAGCACCTCGGCAGCGCTCAGCGGCTGCGTCATGCTCGCGATGTGCGGTGTGAGCTGGATGCGCGGATGCCGCCAGAACGCGTGCCCGGGCGGCAGCGGCTCGGGGTCGGTCACGTCGAGCACCGCCTCCGCGATGCGGCCGCTTTCGAGTGCGGCAAGCAGGTCGGCATCGACCAGCTGCGGCCCGCGTCCGACGTGCACGAGCGAAGCGCCCTCGGGCAGCTGCGAGAACAGGCGCGCGTCGAGAAAGCCGCGCGTCGAGTCGGTCAGCGGCAGCAGGCATACGAGGATGTCGGTGCGCGCGAGGAAGGCCGGCAGCTCATCGGCACCGGCGTGGCATTGCACCCCCTCGACCTCGTGGCGCGAGCGGCTCCAGCCCGCGCAGTCGAAGCCCAGCGCGACGAGCTGCGCCAGCACGGCCTGCCCGAGCGATCCCAGGCCGAGCACGCCCACGCGCCGTTCGCCCGCCGGGCGCACCGGCAGCGGCTTCCAGCGCCCCTCCTGCTGCTGGCGCCGATACTGCGGCATGTCGCGGTGCAGGCCGAGCACCGCATGCGTCACGTACTCGACCATTCCGCGCACGATGCCGGGTTCGACCATGCGCACCACCGGCAGCGCGGGCGGCAAAGACGCGAAGTCGAACTGGTCGACGCCTGCGCCGGAAGAGAACAGCACCTTCAGATGCGGAAAGCGCGTGCCCAGGTCGTCGGGCGGCTCCCATGCCGCGAGGAAGCGCACCTTCGCGGGGTCGCCGACGTCCGGCCAGACGCGGAAGTCGATGTCCGGCCGGCGGCGGCCGAACACTTCGGCCCATTGGCGTCCCCGGACGGGATCGGACTTGTAGAGGAAGGTGAAGGAGGTGTCCACAGGGGTGCTCCTTCAGCCCACGGCCTGCGTCACGAGCGCGAACAGCGCTGGCGCTTCCGCAGGCCTGGCCAGGGGCGCGCCGCGCACCATCGTCGTGGGCGCATCCACGCGCAGCAGGCCGATCGCTTCCAGCCATTCCGCCAGGCCGCTGTCGAAATCGATGTCGATGCGCGTGAAGTTGCCCGCATTCAGGCCGGCAAGGTGCGCGATCAAGGCCTTCGCGCCCTCGGCATGGGGCGCGACCACGGGACCGATGGCATGGCCCCGGCCGAAGCGGCGCAGCATGGCGAAGCCCTTCGCGGTGTTGTCGTGGTCGAGCACCACGCAGGCGTCGGCCCCCTGCAGCAGTTCGGCGATGAGCGCCTCTCGCGGCATGCCCCGCGCTGCGGTGTCCAGGGCCTGCAGCGCGGGCAGTTCGTTGAGACCCGCCGGGCGCAGGCGCCAGCCTTGCTGCAGCGCGATCAGCGGTGCGGGCTGGGCGATGCCCTGGTGCTGCCGGACCTCGCCGGTCCGCACGAAACCCAGGCGCTCGTAGAGTCCGCGCCCCTGCGAGGTGGCGTGCAGCAGCAGCGAGCGGTCTTCCATGCCGTCGAGCAGCGAGCGCATGAGCCGATGCCCGATGCGGCGTCCCTGGCACGCGGGGGTGACGATCACCAGGCCGATGGTGGCATGGCGCTCGCCCCAGCGCCACCGTAGGCCGGTGCCGACGAGCTCGCCGTCGCGCTCGGCCGCGATGCCTTCGGCATGCGCGAAGACCTGCTCCCAGTCTGCCAGCCGGTGCGGCCAGCGCAAATCGGCAGACAGCGCGTGCGCTTGCGGCAGGTCGGCGGAAGTCATCGGTCTGAGCACCACGCCATCCGTGGTCGGTGCGTTCTCAGGGGCTTCGGACATCGGAATCTCTCTGTATGTTGCGACGGGAATTCGCTCCATCTTGGACGACATTGCGGCGCCGCACCAGACCGGATGGCGCTTTCGCTGCAACTCGCAAGCTTCGCCTGCCAGGCGCCCTCTTCTCGCAATTTGCTGCGGTGGCACGCCCGCATACGAACACAAATGCCGCGACGGTTTGCCTAGCATCGACCGGCCGTCTCGGCCGTCCCGGTCACTTCCCCACGCCGCGCCAACTTCCATGCAGCCCATCGCCATGCGAGCCTCCGGTCGACCCCCTCACAAGCGCCTTTGCACCGCATCCTCGAAGCACGCTTCATGCCCTTCGACGCGGGACGGCGACCTCATGGCGGCGCAGTCCGGCATGCGCACGCAGCGTGCATCAAGAACGTGCGCAACAGCCTCGCGGCGGCGCGCCAAGGTGCATGTCCGCACGTGCGCGGGGCAGACCGCACGCCATGCTGTTGCCGCTACCACAAACCGCAGCTTTGGTTTCGACGGCACCTCTTTTCCCTACATACGTCATGCAGCTGCGTGCTGCAATCAATCCGTAATGAGCTTGTCGCAATTGCCTTCCCTGCCCTCCCTTTGAAAAGGACCCGACACCATGAGCTTCCGTCCCAAATACGTGACCTTCGACTGCTACGGCACCCTCACCCGGTTCCGCATGAAGGAGATGGCCGCCGACCTGTTCGCCGACCGCATCCCCGCAGAACGCATGGAGGAGTTCCATGCGGACTTCACGGCCTACCGCTTCGACGAGGTGCTGGGCGACTGGAAGCCCTACGAGGTCGTGCTCAAGAACGCAGTGCGGCGCCTCTGCAAGAAATGGAAGATCCAGTACTTCGACGCGGACGCGCAGAAGATCTACGACGCCGTACCGACCTGGACCCCGCATGACGACGTGCCGGCCGGCCTCGCGAAAGTCGCCAAGGAGATCCCGCTGGTGATCCTCTCGAATGCCTCGGACGACCAGATCCAGAAGAACGTGGCGATGCTCGGCGCGCCCTTCTACCGCGTCTACACCGCGCAGCAGGCGCAGGCCTACAAGCCGCGGCTGAAGGCCTTCGAGTACATGTTCGACTCGCTCGGCTGCAACCCGGAGGACGTGCTGCACGTTTCGTCCAGCATGCGCTACGACCTGATGTCGGCGGACGACCTGGGCATCGTCAACAAGGTCTTCGTCAACCGCGGCCACGGCCCGGGCAACCCGGCCTATCGCTACACCGAGATCAAGGACATCGGCGGCCTTCCCGGCGTCGTCGGTCTTTGATCGCACCGCGGTCTCCCTGCCTCGCCCGTTGCTCGCCCCGCCATGAAGCTCGACTCCTACTGGACCGATAGCGCCGCAGCCTTCACGCCTGCAGCGCATGCGCTGCCGGAACAGGTCGACGTCGCGATCGTCGGCGGCGGGTTCACGGGCCTGTCCGCGGCGCTGACCCTGGCGAAGCGCGGCGCGCGCGTCGCTGTCCTGGAGGCTGGCGCGCGTGTGGCGGCGGAGGCCTCGGGCCGCAACGGCGGGCATGTCAACAACGGGCTGGCCGTGGACTATGCCGATGTGGCCGCCAAGGTCGGCGTCGAAAAGGCCCGCGCCTGGTATCGGGCCTACGACGCCGCAGTGGACACCGTGGCGCGGCTGGTACGCGACGAGGCGATCGACTGCGATTTCCTGCGGCACGGCAAGCTCAAGCTCGCCACGCGGCCTGGCCAGATGGAGGCGCTCGAGCGCAGCGCGCGGCGCCTGATCGACGACGGCGTGGACACCGACGTCGAGCTCCTGGATGCGGCGCGGGTGCGCGCCGAGGTGCAGAGCGAGCGCTTCCACGGCGGCCTTCTCTACAAGCGCAGCGGCCAGATGCACATGGGCCGCTTCGCCCATGGCCTGGCCGAGGCGGCGCAGCGCCACGGCGCGCAGATCCACACCGCCACGACGGTGAACCGGCTCGAACGGCTCGGCCAGGGCCACGCACACCGGCTGCACACCTCACGCGGCACCGTCACCGCGCAGCAGGTCCTGCTGGCCACGGGTGCCACGCGCCATGGCGGCTACGGCAGCTTCGGCTGGCTGCGCCGGCGCATCGTGCCGATCGGCAGCTTCATCGTCGTGACCGAGCCGCTCGGCGCGCAGCGCGCACAGGCGCTGCTGTCGGCGCGGCGCACGTACACGACGATCGCGAACATCCATCACTATTTCCGGCTCACGGCCGATCACCGGCTGGTGTTCGGCGGGCGCGCGCGATTCGCGATCTCCAGCCCCCAGTCGGATGCCGCGAGCGGCGAGATCCTGCGCGCCGGGCTCGCGGAAACCTTTCCGCAACTGGGTGCCGTGCGCCTGGACTACTGCTGGGGCGGGCTGGTCGACATGACGCAGGACCGCCTGCCTCACGCCGGCGAGCGCGACGGCCTCTACTACGCCATGGGCTACAGCGGCCACGGCACGCAGATGTCGGTGCACATGGGCCAGCGCATGGCCGCCGTGATGAACGGCGATGCCGGCGCCAATCCCTGGAGCGACCGCGCCTGGCCCGCCATTCCCGGGCACTTCGGCCCGCCGTGGTTCCTTCCGGCCGTCGGCCTCTACTACTCGCTCAAGGACAAGCTGGCCTGAGCGCGCAGCGAGTCCGACCCGTTTCGTTCAGCGTTCGTTTTGTTCTTCAACCCCCGGTCACCGGCCACACAGGAGTAACCCATCATGAGCGACAGCAGCAACAAGAGGTTCGAAGACCTCGTCGGTCCCGGCGAAAGCCTTCGCGTGATGAGCGCGTTGAAACGCGGCGCGTCGCGACGCGACGTGCTTGCGATGCTGATGGCCGGCGGCATGCAGGTCACGCTGGCGGGCAGCCTCGCGGGCATGGCGGTGTCTGCCCACGCACAGACGCCGAGGCGCGGCGGGCGCATCCGCGTGGCGGGCGCCACTGCTGCGGCAACCGACACGCTCGATCCGGCCAAGCAGTCGAACCAGACCGATTACTCGCGCTGCAACATGGTCTACAACGGCCTGACCTCGCTCGACAGCAGCCTCACGCCGCAACCCGCGCTGGCCGAATCGTTCACCACCAAGGATGCCAAGGTCTGGGTCTTCACGCTGCGCAAGGGCGTGGTGTTCCACGACGGCAAGCCGCTCGCGCCCGCCGATGTGGTGTTCTCGGTGATGCGCCACAAGGACGCGGCCACCGCCTCCAAGGCCAAGGTTCTCGCCGACCAGATCGAGAGCGTGAAGGCCACGGGTCCGAACGAAGTGACGATCGTGCTGAGCGCGCCCAACGCCGACCTGCCAGTGATCCTGGGCACCTACCACTTCCACATCGTCAAGGACGGCACCACCGACTTCAACGCCGGCATCGGCACGGGCCCCTACAAGCTCAAGGAGTTCAAGCCCGGCATCCGTTCGGTGGTGGTGCGCAACGAGGCCTACTGGAAGCCCGGCAAGCCCTACCTCGACGAGATCGAGTTCGTGGGCATTGGCGACGAGAGCGCGCGCGTCAACGCGCTGCTGTCGGGCGGCATGGACTTGGTGGGCTCGGTCAATCCGCGTTCGGTGGAACGCGTGAAGGGCACGCCGGGCTTCGGCATCTTCGTCACCCAGTCGGGCCAGTATTCCGACCTGATCATGCGCAAGGATGTGGGCCCCGGCGCCAACCCCGATTTCGTGCTCGGCATGAAGCACCTGTTCGATCGCGAGCAGATGAAGAAGACCATCGCGCTCGACTACGCGGTGGTGGCCAACGACCAGCCCATCGATCCGACGAACCGATTCCACTTCGCTGGACTGCCCCAGCGCCCGTTCGACCCGGAGAAGGCGAAGTTTCACCTGCAGAAGTCCGGCGTCACCGGCAAGGTGCCGTTGGTGACGTCGCCCGCGGCGCTGTACTCGGTGGAGATGTCCCTGCTGTTGCAGCAGGCGGCGCAGCGCGCGGGCCTGGAGCTCGACATCAAGCGCATGCCGGCCGACGGCTACTGGTCGAACCACTGGCTCAACAGCCACGTCGGCTTCGGCAACGTGAACCCGCGCCCCAGCGCCGACGTGCTCCTCACGCAGTTCTTCCAGTCGAACGCGGCGTGGAACGAGTCGCGCTGGAAGAGCGAGAAGTTCGACCAGCTGCTGCTGGCCTCGCGCGCCGAAACCGACCTGGCCAAGCGCAAGCAGATGTACGCCGACATGCAGACCATGATCCACCAGGACGCGGGCCTCGGCATTCCGATGTTCCTGGCCAGCATCGACGGCCACACCTCCAAGCTCAAGGGCCTGTCGCCGATTCCGCTGGGCGGGCTCATGGGCTACAACTTCGCGGAAAACGTGTGGCTGGAGGCATGAGCACACCCCCAGGCTTCGCGCACTTCGTGTCGCTGCGCCAACCCCCTTGCAGGGGGCGACACCTGCGGCCCGGCAAAGCCGGTTCCGTGGTGTCCCGCGAACCGGCGGGGCTGCGCCGGCCTGCGGCGGCACACGGTGGCAAGTGGCAGATGGTTGACCGGAGGAGTTGACATGAATCAGGTGATCCTCAAGCTCCTTGCCCAGCGCATTGCGCTCGCGCTGCTGTCGCTGCTGGCGGTGTCGGTGATCGTGTTCTCGATCACCGCGGTGCTTCCCGGCGACGCGGCCGAGGAGCAGCTCGGGCAGGACGCCACGCCGGAGGCGCTGGCCGCGCTGCGTGCGCAGATGGGGCTGGATGTGCCGGCGCCGAAGCGCTATGCGCAGTGGCTGGCGGGCATGGCCAGGGGCGACCTGGGGCGCTCGTCCACGACGCAGATGCCGGTGTCGGAGCTGGTCGCGAGCCGGCTGCCCAACTCGCTGCTGCTGGCTGCCGTCACGGCCCTGTTCTCGGTGCCGATCGCTCTCATGCTGGGCATCGCCTCGGCGGTGTGGCGCGGCTCGTGGTTCGACCGCGCGGCGTCGACCTCGGCGGTGGCGGTGGTGTCGGTGCCGGAGTTCCTGGTGGCGACGCTCGCGGTGCTGGTGTTCGCGGTGAAGCTGCGCTGGCTGCCGGCGCTGTCCTTCGTCAGCGACATCGATTCGCTCGGCCAGATGCTGCAGGCCTTCGCGATGCCCGTGCTGGTGCTGTGCTGCGTGATCGTCGCGCAGATGATGCGCATGACGCGCGCCGCCGTGATCGACCAGCTGGAAGCGCCCTACATCGAGATGGTGCGGCTCAAGGGCGCATCGCCGATGCGCACGGTGCTGGCGCACGCGCTGCCCAATGCGGTGGGGCCGATCGCCAACGCCGTGGCGCTGAGCCTGTCGTATCTGCTCGGCGGGGTGATCATCGTGGAGACCATCTTCAACTACCCGGGCATCGCCAAGCTGATGGTCGATGGCGTCTCGCAGCGCGACATGCCGCTGGTGCAGACCTGCGCCATGATCTTCTGCGGCGCCTACCTGCTCCTGGTGACCGCCGCCGACGTCTGCGGCATCCTTGCCAATCCGCGCCTGCGGCATGGCTGACCAAGGGGAAGCCATCATGGAATCGTCCTCCACGCCTTCGACTCGCCTGAGCGCAGCCGCCCCGGTGACGCCGCCGACCACGGGAAGCGCACGGCGCGGCGGGCCGCTGCGCTGGCTCGCAGGATTCGGCCCCTCGGGGCTGATCGGCCTCGCGGTGCTGCTCTTCTGGGTGCTCTCGGCGGCGCTCGGCCCCTGGCTGCTCTCGTTGCGCCCGGCGGGCGCCGGCACCGCGAACGTCTTCGCGCCGATCAGCGCGGCGCACTGGCTCGGCACCGACTACCTGGGCCGCGACATGCTCGTGCTCATCATCGAGGGCGCACGCTACACGGTCGGCGTGGCGCTGCTGGCGACGCTGCTGGCCAGCGGCACGGGCACCGTCCTGGCGCTGCTGGCGGCCGCGAGCGGCCGCTGGATCGACGCGACGCTCAGCCGCGTCCTCGACACGCTCACCGCCATCCCGAGCAAGATGTTCGCGCTCATCATGGTGGCGGGCTTCGGCTCGTCGGTGCCGATGCTGGTGGTCACGGCGGCGATCATCTACGTTCCCGGTGCCTACCGCATCGCGCGTTCGCTGGCCGTGAACATCAATGCGCTCGACTACGTCACGGTGGCTCGCACGCGCGGCGAAGGAACGCTCTACATCATGCTGCGCGAGATCCTGCCCAACATCGTCGGCCCGATGCTGGCCGACCTGGGGCTGCGGTTCGTCTACATCGTGCTGCTGCTGGCGAGCCTGAGCTTCCTGGGCCTGGGCATCCAGCCGCCGGCCGCCGACTGGGGTTCTCTGGTGCGAGAGAACATCGGCGCGCTGGCCATGGGCGGCGCCTCGGTGATCGTGCCGGCGCTCGCCATCGCGAGCCTGACCATCGCGGTCAACCTGGTGATCGACAACCTTCCGGGACGTCAGGCCCGCGAACGAGGAGCACGCTGATGAAACCCATCCCCAGGCTTGCCCGCTTCGTGCGGCAGCCGACCTCCACGACGGCAGCGACACCGGTGGCCCGGCAAAGCCGGCTCCGCGTTGTTCCTGGCGCAGACGGGAGCCGATGACATGGGCGCGAACCTGATCGTCGAAGGGCTGTGCATCCATGCGGGTGCCGCCACGCTGGTCGACAACCTGAGCTTCTCCGTGCAGCCCGGCGAGGTGCTGGCGCTGATCGGCGAATCGGGCTCCGGCAAGACAACCACCGCGCTTGCGCTGATGGGCCATGCGCGCCACGGCTGCCGCATCTCCGGCGGCCGCGTGCGCATCGGCGACACGGAAGTGCTGGCGCTCGATGCGCGGGCGCAGCGTGCGTTGCGCGGCCGAACCGTGGCCTACATCGCGCAGAGCGCCGCGGCCTCGTTCAACCCCTCGCGCACGATCATGGACCAGGTGGTGGAGCCCACCGTGATCCACGGCCTGTGCAGGCGCGCCGAGGCCGAGGCGAAGGCGGTGCAGCTCTTCCGCGAGCTGGCGCTGCCGGATCCGGAGCGCATCGGCACGCGCTATCCGCACCAGGTCTCGGGCGGCCAGCTGCAGCGGCTGATGGCGGCGATGGCGCTGATCGGCGACCCCGACCTCGTGATCCTCGACGAGCCGACCACGGCGCTGGACGTGACCACGCAGATCGAGGTGCTGCGCGCCTTCCGCCGCGTAGTGCGGGAGCGCCGCGCCACGGCGGTGTACGTGAGCCACGACCTCGCGGTGGTGGCGCAGATGGCCGACCACATCCTGGTGCTGCGCAACGGCAGCATGCGCGAGCTGAACGCGACCGGCCGGATCCTCGCCGCGCCGGCCGACGACTACACGAAGAGCCTGCTGGCCGCGGCGCGCCCGCAGGCCCGCTCGCCCGCCAATGCCGCGAACGACGGCCGGGAGCTGCTGCTCGAGGTGCGGCAGCTCTGCGCCGGCTACGGCCCGGTGGATGCGCAGGGACGTTGCGCCAAGCCGATCCTGCAGGACATCGACCTGAAGCTCTACCGCGGCCAGGCCATCGGCGTGATCGGCGAATCGGGCTCAGGCAAGACCACGCTGGCGCGCGCGGTGGCGGGGCTGCTCAAGCCCGGCAGCGGCAGCGTGCTGTTCCGCGGCCGTGAACTGAAGCCGACGCTGCAGCAGCGCGAACGCGACGAGCTGCGCCGCATCCAGATCGTGTTCCAGATGGCCGACACGGCGCTGAACCCCTCGCAGACCATCGAGCGCATCCTGGCGCGGCCGCTGGAGTTCTACAAGGGCCTGCGCGGCGAGCCGCTGCGCAGGCGCATCCATGAGCTGCTCGACCTGGTGAAGCTGCCGCAGACCGTGGCCGGGCGCCTGCCGGGCGGTCTTTCGGGCGGGCAGAAGCAGCGCGTGAACCTCGCGCGGGCGCTCGCGGCCGAGCCCGACCTGATCCTGTGCGACGAGGTGACTTCCGCGCTCGACACCGTGGTGGGCGCGGCGGTGCTCGACCTCATGGCGGAGTTGCGGCGCGAGCTGGGCGTGTCGTACCTCTTCATCAGCCACGACCTGCACACGGTGCGCGCGGTGTGCGACGAGATCGTCGTGATGCAGCACGGCCGCAAGCTCGCGCAGGTGGCACGCGCCGACTACGACCGGGGCCCGCACCACCCCTACTACGAGCTGCTCGCGCGCTCCGTGCCGGAGCTGCGCCAGGGCTGGCTCGACGAGATGGACCGCAGGGCATGAGCTTCGCCCCCAGGCTCTGCCCGCTTCGCGTGGCTGCCGACCCCCTCTTCCGGGGGCAACACCAACGGCCCGGCAAAGACGGCTCCCCGGTGTTCCTGGAAGAACCCCGCCCGATTCATGGAGAACCGAGATGACACCCACCTTCCGCATCGCAGTGATTCCCGGCGACGGCATCGGCAAGGAGGTGATGCCCGAGGGCGTGCGCGTGGTGCAGGCCGCCGCAGAGCGCTTCGGCTTCGAACTCGATTGCCGCTACCTCGACTGGGCCTGCGCCGACTACCACGCGGCGCACGGCCGGATGATGCCGGACGACTGGAAGGAGCAGCTCAAGGGCGTCGACGCGCTGTACTTCGGCGCCGTCGGCTGGCCCGCGACGGTGCCCGATCACGTGTCGCTGTGGGGATCGCTGCTGAAGTTCCGGCGCGAGTTCGACCAGTACATCAACCTGCGGCCGGTGCGCCTGTTCGAGGGCGTGCCCTGTCCGCTGGCCGGCCGCAGCCCGGGCGACATCGACTACCTCGTGGTGCGCGAGAACACCGAGGGCGAGTACACCTCGCTCGGCGGCGTGATGTACGAAGGCACCGAGCGGGAGATCGTGATCCAGGAGTCGGTGTTCTCGCGCCACGGCGCCGATCGCGTGCTGCGCTTCGCCTACGAGACCGCGCGTGCGCGCGGGCGCAGGCACCTGACGGTGGCCACCAAGAGCAACGGCATCGCCATCAGCATGCCCTGGTGGGACGCGCGCGCCGATGCGGTGGGTGCCGACTACCCCGAGGTGACGGTGGACAAGCAGCACATCGACATCCTGTCGGCGCGGTTCGTGCTGCAGCCCACGCGCTTCGACGTGGTGGTGGCGAGCAACCTGTTCGGCGACATCCTCTCCGACCTCGGGCCTGCGACCACCGGCACCATCGGCCTGGCGCCCTCGGCCAACCTGAACCCGGAGCGCAGGTTTCCGTCGTTGTTCGAGCCGGTGCACGGCTCGGCGCCCGACATCTACGGCCAGAACATCGCCAATCCGATCGCGATGATCTGGTCCGGGGCCCTGATGCTGGATTTCCTCACGCAGGGGCAAGGTCCGGGGCGCGCCGCGCACGACGCGATCCTGGCGGCCATCGAGGCCGTACTGCGCGACGGACCGCGCACCCGCGACCTGGGCGGCACGGCTTCCACCACGGAGCTCGGCATGGCGATCGCCGAGCGCGTGGCCGCCGGCTGATCCGGGCGCGTTCCCATTCCCTCTCAAGAACCATCAAACAACCACCATGCCTCTCCATATCGAACGCCCGGACCTGATGCCCGGCCGCATGCTCATCGGCACCGACTGGCGCGAAGCCGCCGACGCACGCCGCCTGGAAGTGAGCGACCCGGCCACCGACGCCATCTTTGCGAGCGTGCCCGACGGCACGGCCGCCGATGCACGGGCTGCCGTCGATGCGGCCCACGCCGCCTTTCCCGCCTGGCGCGCCGTGCCCGCCAAGCAGCGCGCGCAGATCCTCAAGCGCTGGAACGACCTCGTGATGGCGCACCAGGAGGACCTCGGCAGGCTCATCTCGCGCGAGCAGGGCAAGCCGCTGGCCGAAGGCCGCGGCGAGGTCGCCTATGCGGCCAGCTACATCGAATGGTTCGCCGAGGAGGCGACGCGCGCCAACGGCGAGATCATCCCCGCGCCGGTGGCGGGCCGCCGCATGCTCGCGCTGCGCGAGCCGGTGGGCGTGGTCGCCGCGGTCACGCCGTGGAACTTTCCGGCGGCGATGATCGCGCGCAAGATCGCACCAGCGCTCGCCGCGGGCTGCACGGTGGTGTGCAAGCCCGCAGAGGACACGCCGCTGACCTCGCTCGCGCTCGTGAAGCTGGCTGCCGAGGCCGGCGTTCCCTCCGGCGTGCTGAACATCGTGACCGCCTCGCGGGAGCGCACGCCCGAAGTGGTCGATGCATGGCTCGACGATGTGCGCGTGCGCAAGATCACCTTCACCGGCTCGACGCCCGTGGGCAAGCACCTCGCCCGCCGTTCGGCCGACACGCTGAAGAAGCTCTCGCTGGAGCTCGGCGGGAACGCACCCTTCATCGTGTTCGACGATGCGGACCTCGATGCGGCGGTCGACGGCCTGATGGCCGCCAAGTTCCGCAACGGCGGCCAGACCTGCGTGTCGCCGAACCGTGTGTTCGTGCAGGCCCGGGTGCACGATGCGTTCGTCGACAGGCTGGTGGCGCGGGTGGGCGCGCTCAAGGTGGGCCCCGCCACGCAGGCCGATTCGCAGATCGGTCCGATGATCAATGCACGTGCCGTGGACAAGATCGAGCGCCACGTGCAGGACGCCGTCGCCAGGGGCGCGCGCGTCGTGGTCGGCGGCAAGCGGCTTCGCGACGCGCGCTGCGACGGTCCCAACTATTTCGCGCCCACCGTACTGGTGAACGCCGATGCGACCATGGAATGCAGTTGCGAAGAGACGTTCGGGCCGGTCGTGCCGATCACGCGCTTCGAGTCCGAAGCCGAGGTGATCGCCGCGGCCAACGGAACGCCGTTCGGCCTTGCCGCCTACTTCTATTCGACGGACGTGCGCCGCATCTCGCGCGTGGCAGACGCGCTCGAGACCGGCATCGTCGGCATCAACGAAGGCGCCTTGGCAGCCGAGGCCGCGCCCTTCGGCGGCGTGAAGGAATCGGGCTACGGCCGAGAAGGCTCCGTGCACGGCCTGGAGGACTACATGCACATCAAGTACGTGTGCCAGGGGCAGCTGTAGCACCTCGCAAGCCTGGCGGAACCCGCGCGGCCGGTGACGAACCGGCGCCGCGGCACGATCCACCAAGAGGCCCCTGCAAACGCACATTTCCCGCTTTTAGCCCTGCGTGGTTCAGCATCGATGCGGCAGTGTTTTCCTTAGCATTGATCGGCATCGGACCCTCAAGAAAGGCTTTCAATGTCCAGGCTTCTCATCCCCTTCGAACTCGACAAGCTCGGCGCGCCGCGCGAATACCGTCCGCCGGCGGAGCGGGTCATCGAGGGCGACATCGTATGCCGCAACTGGGACGTCGACAGCGCAAAAGACGGCAAGGTGCGCGCGGGAGTGTTCGAATCGACGGTCGGCCTCAATCACTCCATCAAGGGCGAGACCTGGGAGTTCTGCCTGATCCTCTCCGGCGTGGTGGAGATCACCGAGCAGGGCCACGCGCCGATCACCTACCGGGCCGGCGACTGCTTCATCATGAAGCCCGGCTACGTCGGAACCTGGCGCACCATCGAGACCGTGCGCAAGGTGTGGGTGACCGCTTGAGCCGCGTTGCCTCCGAACGGACGAACTGCAGTGGAGTGCAACCCGATGACGGCAACTGACAACGTCCGCGGCGCCAGCGGCATCAGCAGTGTCGGCGGCAATGGCGACGACCTGCGCTTCTATATCGACGGCCGCTGGCAGGATCGCGCGGAAGCGCCACGCATTGGCGTCGTCGATCCGTTCTCCGAGGCGGTCGTCGGGCATGTCGCGGCCGGCTCATCGGCGGACGTGGACCTCGCCGCCGCCGCGGCCCGCCGCGCCTTCGGCTCGTTCTCTCGAAGCACGGTCGACGAGCGCATGGCGCTGCTGGGCCGGATCCTCGCGCTGCTGGAAGAGCGGGCGGAGCAGTTCGCGCAAGCCATCACGACGGAGATGGGGACGCCCATCGGGTTCGCGAGGACGGCCCATGTGCCGTTCGGGATCGCCCACGTGCGCGCGCAGATCGAAGTGCTGCGGCGATACGAGTTTCTCTCCCCGGAGGGCGCCTTCGCGATCTCCAAGGAGCCGATCGGCGTGTGCGCGCTGATCACGCCGTGGAACTGGCCCCTGTACCAGGTCACCGCCAAGGTCGCGCCGGCGATCGCCGCCGGCTGCACGGTCGTCCTGAAGCCCAGCGAGCTGTCGCCGTTCAGCGCGCGGCTCTTCGCGCAGGTGATGCACGACGCCGGCACGCCGGCCGGCGTCTTCAACCTGGTGGGCGGCACCGGAGAGGTGGTCGGCGCTGCGTTGGCCGCACACCCCGATGTCGACATGATCTCCATCACCGGCTCCACGCGTGCCGGCGTGCTCGTGGCGCAGGCGGGTGCCGTCAGCGTCAAGCGCGTCGTGCAGGAGCTGGGCGGCAAGTCGCCGAACCTGTTCCTCGACGACGCCGATTTCGAGGAAGGCGTGGCGAAGGGCGTGCTGGCAGGCATGCGCAATGCGGGCCAGTCGTGCAGCGCGCCGACGCGCATGCTCGTGCCTGCGTCGCGGCTGGCCGAGGTGGAGTCGCTGGTCCGCGCGGCGGTTGCCGGCATCACGCTAGGCGATCCGCGCGATGAGAAGACATCGATGGGGCCGATCGCGAACGCCGCGCAGTACGCAAGGGTGCAGGCGATGATCGCCAGCGGGATCGAAGAAGGCGCCAGGCTGGTCTGCGGCGGCCCGGGCAGGCCGGACGGCCTGACCCGTGGCTACTTCGCACGACCGACGGTCTTTTCGGACGTGACGCCCGACATGCGCGTGGCGCAGGAAGAGATATTCGGCCCCGTGCTGGTGCTGATGCCCTACCGGGATGAAGCGCAGGCCATCGCCATCGCCAACGACACGGCCTACGGACTCGGCGCCGCCGTGCAGTCCGCCGATCGCGAGCGGGCGCGGCGCGTGGCCTCGCAGCTGCGCGCGGGCCAGGTGCACATCAACTATCCGCCATGGAACAGCCACGCGCCGTTCGGCGGCTACAAGCGCTCCGGCAACGGACGCGAGTACGGCGTCCACGGCCTCGAGGAATACCTCGAGACCAAGGCGATCGTCGGCTACTGATCGCCTTCCGGCATCGACCGCCATCGCCATCGAGCATGCCTTCAAGTTTTCACTGACGTCCAAGGGACATACCCAGAATGCCTGCGCCTCTATCCGCCGTCGAATCCAGTCCTGAACTGCCGACGCACGCCGACGCCGTCGTGATCGGCGGCGGCATCATCGGGGTTTTCGCCGCGTACTACATGGCCAGGCGCGGCCTGAAGGTCGCGCTCGTCGAGAAGGGGCGCGTCGGTGCCGAGCAATCGAGCCGCAACTGGGGCTGGTGCCGGCAGCAGAACCGCGATGCGCGCGAACTGCCGATGGCCACGAAGAGCCTAGACCTGTGGGAGCGATTCACGCAGGACACCGGCGAAGTCACCGGCTTCAGCAGATGCGGGCTGCTCTATCTCAGCAACAGCGAGAAGGAACTCGACGGCTGGGCGCGCTGGGGCGAGTTCGCACGCTCCGTGAATGTGCAGACGCGCATGCTGACCGCGGGTGAAGCGGCGCAGCGCGGTCACGCCACCGGCAAGGCATGGAAAGGCGGCGTCTTCGCCCCGACGGATGGCACCGCCGACCCCTCGCGTGCCGCACCGGCCGTGGCGCGGGCTTTCATGAATCTCGGCGGCACCGTGCACCAGGGCTGCGCGGCGCGCGGCCTCGAAACCGAAGGCGGCCAGGTCTGCGCGGTGGTCACCGAGAGCGGGACGATCCGCACCCGGGTCGCGGTGCTCGCCGGCGGCGCGTGGGCATCCTCGTTCTGTCGCCAATATGGCATCCGTTTTCCCCAGGCTGCGATCCGCCAGACGGCGCTGTCGGTGACCCCCTCGGGCAAGGACATTCCCGCAGCGCTCCACACCACTGGCGTGTCCATGACGCGCCGCGCCGACGGCGGCTACACGCTGGCCATCAGCGGACGGGGACGTGTGGACCCGACGCCGCAGCTGCTGCGTTTCGCGCCGCAGTTCCTGCCGATGTTCCAGCGGCGCTGGCGCAATCTCGCACCTGGCGGGCTCGAAGGCATCCGCTGCGGCCATGAAGGCTTCGCCCGATGGCGGCTCGACGAGACGACGCCCATGGAGCGCATGCGCATCCTCGATCCGAAGGCCGACGCCTCGGTCGTCGACCTGACGTACAGGCGCGCGGTCGAGCTGGTGCCGGCGTTGGCGGACAGCTCGGTGACCGCGGCCTGGGCCGGCTATGTGGACAGCACGCCCGACGGCGTCCCCGGCATCGGCGAAATGCCGAGCCTGCGCGGGCTCGTGCTGGCCGCCGGCTTCAGCGGCCACGGTTTCGGCATCGGCCCTGGCGCCGGGCACCTGATCGCCGACATCGTCAGCGGCGCATCCCCGCTCGTCGATCCCCGTCCCTACCACCCCGACAGATTCCTGGCTTCGGCCCGTGGGAAGGTGGCCGACTTCTAGGAGGCGCCATGGCCTTCGGGACCTCCCGCGACCTGCTCAAGCCGGCGCTTGGAATCGGTGTTCAGTTGACCGCGCTGCGCGAAACCCACCTGCCGCAGGCGCTCGGGCAATCCGCTGCCCTGCGCTGGCCCTATCGGGAGGCCGACTGGCGCTTCGCTTTCGAACTGGGCCATGGCTTTGCGGCGGAAGCCGACGGGCGGCTGGTCGCCACGGCGATGTGGTGGCCCTTCGGTCCGGCGCATGCCTCGGCGGGGATGATCATCGTCGACGCGAAGATGCAGGGCCAGGGGCTGGGCCGCGCCCTGATGGAGCATCTGCTCGACGCCGCGTGCGATCGCACGGTGCTGCTGAACTCCACCACGGAAGGGTTGCCACTCTATGCCCGGTTCGGGTTCGCTGCCCGCGGCCGGGTGTTCCAGCATCAGGCCGTCTTGACCGGAGAAGCCGCCCTGGCCCATGCACCCGCGCCGGCAGGCGTGCGCTCGATGCGTGCGGCGGATGCCGCCAAGGTGCGGCAGCTGGATCTCGCCGCCACGGGAATGGACAGGAGCGCCTTGCTGGATGCGCTCTTGCGCGTGGGAACGACGGTGGTCCTTGATCGTGGCACTGGCGCATCGGCCTACGCCTGCCTGCGGGAGTTCGGTCGCGGCCTGGTGATCGGACCGGTGGTCGCGTCCGGCGCCGACGCCGCGGTGGACGCAACGGACCTCGTCGTCGCGCTCGCGCGCAGCGCCCGCGGCCGCTTCGTTCGCATCGACGTGACGGAAGCCGGCGGCCTGTCCACGTGGCTCGAGAAATCGGGCCTGCCATGCGTCGACCATGCCGTGGGCATGGTGCGCGAAGCCTCGTCGCGCTCGCTCGATACCGATGCGCAGGCGCGCCTGTTCGCCCTGTCCAACCAGTCGTTCGGTTGACCCTCAGATCCACCCGCATGCGTCTGCGAAGGCGCCGGAAGTTCGTCCATGAAACTGATGCCCTATTGGCTCGATACAGCCCCCCGATTCACCGGCGGGCAGACGGAGGCGCCCAGCGGCAGTGTCGATGTCGCCATCGTGGGCGCAGGCTTCACCGGGCTGTCCGCGGCGATCGCGTTGGCGAAGAAGGGGGCGAGCGTTGCGGTGTTCGAGGCTGCGACCGTGGGCAGCGCCGCCTCCGGCCGCAACGGCGGAATGTGCAACAACGGCTTCGCGCAGGACTACTGCGCGCTGGCGGGACGGCTGGGGCGCGAGCGCGCCAACATGCTCTATCGCGCGTTCGACGCGGGTGTCTCCAAGGTGGAATCGCTGATCGCCGAAGAAGGCATCGACTGCGACTTCAGGCGCGTCGGCAAGCTCAAGCTCGCTGCCAAGCCGGCGCACTACGACACGCTTGCGCGCTCGCAGGCGCTGATGCAGAAGGAGTGCGATCCCGACACCCACATGGTCACGCGGGGAGAACTGCGCAGCGAGATCGGCTCCGATCGCTATTTCGGCGGCCTCGTTTTCCGCAAGAGCGCCGGCATGCACGTGGGCCGCTATGGCCACGGCCTGGCCGTGGCGGCGGCAAGGCGCGGCGTGCACATCCATGAGAACACGCCCGTCATCGGCCTCGAACGCCAGGGCGGTTCGGCGCATCGGGTCGAAACGCCTCGCGGCAGCATCCTCGCCCGGCAGGTGCTGCTGGCGACCGGCACCTCGGCCGTGGGGCCTCTGGGCTGGATCCGTCGCCGGATCGTTCCCGTCGGGGCTTTCATCATCGTGACCGAGCCGCTGCCGGTCGAGGTGCTCGACCGCCTCACGCCGCGGCGCCGCATGACGACGGACACCAAGAACTTCGTCAATTACTTCCGCGTCACGCCCGACAACCGCCTCCTGTTCGGCGGCCGCGCGCGTTTCGCGGCGAGCAACCCCGCCTCGGACAGGAAGAGCGGCGCCATCCTGCACCGCTCGCTCGTGGAGCTATTCCCCGAACTGAGGGACACCCGCATCGACTACTGCTGGGGCGGCATGGTGGACATGACGCGCGACCGCCTGCCCCGCGCCGGGGAGCGCAACGGGCTCTTCTATTCCATGGGCTACAGCGGCCATGGCACCCATATGTCGACCTACATGGGCGCGATCATGGCGGAGGTGATGAACGGCCGTGCGGACCTGAATCCATGGCGCGACTTCGACTGGCCGGCGATCCCCGGCCATTTCGGCAAGCCCTGGTTTCTTCCCATCGTCGGTGCGTACTACCGATTCCAGGACCTGGTGCGCTGAAATCCGTCGATAGACTGGCCAGATGCCGGCTTCGTGCCATGGCGACGGATGAGGCCCGGTACGCCCTTGTCGTTTCGGCGCATGTAGTTGATTAGTTCAACCAACCGAGTCGCACGTATAAACGACCGACAGCGCGATGCGGGCCCCGAGAAGGCGATGTCGCGGCAAGCCGGTTCTCCCGTCGCCCCGCGAAGAGATGCGAGTCGGTTCAGGCATCGATACCCGGGAGACGATGACTCGGGAAGCGCCGGCGCCGTCCATCGCCAAGAGATCCTCATGCCCCCTCGCGCCAGCTCTTCGAGACTTGCCACATCGGCGGGCCGTCACCCGCTCGTCGTCGGTGCGCTCGGGACATTGCTGACCCTGGTCGTGCTGTCCATCAGCGCCTTCACGCTGTGGAATGACCGCCAGACGGCCATCGAGCATGCGCACGGCATGTCGAGGAACGTGGCCGCCGTCCTCGCCGGCAACATCTCGCGCACCATCGAGTCGGCGGATCAATCGCTGCTCATGCTGATCGCTGCGCTGGACAAGCCCGCCATCCGCGACCTGAAGGCGGACGTCCGGCACGAACTGCTGTT
Source organism: Variovorax sp. 22077 (assembly GCF_052044195.1). Taxonomy (NCBI): domain Bacteria; kingdom Pseudomonadati; phylum Pseudomonadota; class Betaproteobacteria; order Burkholderiales; family Comamonadaceae; genus Variovorax; species Variovorax sp. 22077. Next base: position 58,416 of record NZ_JBQEQC010000010.1, on the reverse strand, counting down.
CGGCTCCACACTGTCCGCCCGCTACGTCACCGGCATGGGCGTCACCGACGACAAGGGCCGGCTCATCGATGGCTGCTGTTCCAGCACGCACCGGTGGGATTTCAGCGACCGGGACTATTTCACCGTGCATCGCGATTCTCCCGAGGTCGGCCTCTATGTGTCGAAGGCCTATCGCGCCCGCTCGCGCGGGGGTGTGGAGGCCGTCGCGCTGAGCCGGAGGATCAATCGTCCGGACGGGGCCTTCGCCGGGACGGCGCTCGTGGCCATCGACCTCGAGTATTTCACGCAGCTGCTCGACAAGCTCGACATCGGCCCGCATGGCGTGGCGTCGATCGTGCGAACGGACGGAACGCTGGTCGCGCGGACGCCCGCCATGGGCAAATACAGCGTCAAGGAGTCGCCGACCTTTCCGCGCATGCTCGATCGGGAGTCGGGCTTCTATGCGGCCCCGTCGGTCATCGACGGGACGCTTCGCCTGTACACCTTCCGGCGCGTACCCGGGACGCCGTTCATCGCGGTGGTCGCACCCGCGATGGACGACGCGCTGGAATCGTGGAAGAAGCTCTCGTGGATCGTGGGCCTCTCGTCGCTGCTGGTGGGCAGCGCCTTCTGCGCGGGCGTGTGGCTCCTCGCCTTCGCCCTGCGAGGCCGTGTGATGGCGGAGGAGCACCTGAGGGAGCTGACCCAGACCGATCCGCTCACGGGCCTGAAGAACCGGCGCGCACTCGATGCGGCGCTGGAAAACGAGTGGGACCGGCTGCAGCGAAGCGGCAGCTGCCTCTCGGTGCTCTTCGTGGATGCGGACAATTTCAAGCGATACAACGACGAGCACGGGCATGCCCAGGGCGACGTCGCGCTGCAGCATCTCGCGGCCTGCATCGCAAGGCACGTCCGTCGGCGGGGCGATCTCGCGGCGAGGTATGGCGGAGAGGAGTTCGTGGTGGTTCTGCCCGACACGGACGAATCGGGTGCCATGCAGGTCGCCGAGGCCATACGCGTCGAGGCCGAGCGTTCCCGCCTGCGCGACGGCAACCAAGACCTGCCACCCGTGACCGTGAGCATCGGTTGCACCACGGTCCGCCGGTCGAATCACACCTCGCTCGAAGCCTTGACGAAGGCGGCGGACGACGCGCTCTACCGTGCCAAGGGCAGCGGGAGAAACTGCATTGTCTGGACGGCTGTCGAGCCTGCAGCCCAGCCGTAGCCTGCCGTCGCGCAGCCGCTTCTAGAATCGCGCTCTTCGAACACGGAGGAGCACATGCATATGCGCGGCTGTATCACTCTCCGCAGGCCCCGGATCCTGGGCGCACGGCTGCATGTCCATTGGTCGGCGCTCGTCGCGGCAGGCGTGCTGCTCGGCGTATTGATCCGGCAACCGCTCCACGCCTTCGTTGCCGTCGCCGCGTACTTTCTGGTCATCCTCCTGCACGAGGCAGGTCATGCGCTCGTGGCCAGGCGGCTCGGCTATCCGGCCACCGACATCTACCTGACCTTCATTCACGGAGTCTGCGTCTACGAGCAGCCGGGCAGCGTAAGAGAGGCCGCCCTGGTCGCCTGGGGCGGCGTGCTGGTGCAGCTGGCGGTCGCGATACCGCTGATCGTGCTGGCGCAGACGACGCCACTCGGCGCCGCGCCCGTGTTCCCTGTCGCGGTCGCGATACTCGGTTACATGAGCCTGTTCATCGCCCTGCTGAACCTCGCCCCGGCGCGCGGGCTCGACGGGGCATCGGCGTGGAAGCTGGTGCCGGTCCTGCTGCGCGATCTGCGCAACCGCTTCACCTCGAAGAAGAAAACGAAGGATCTCCTGCGGCGGATCAAGTAGTCGGATGGGCATCGTCGCAAGCGAATTTCCGAAGGCCTCGGAGGCTAGGGTGCTGAAGATCGAGTCATCGGCAGCGAAGTTTCAGCGGTCCAGTGGCGATTTGAGCGAGTAGAAGGAACACGGCCGATGGATGGTGTCGATGCTCGATTCATCGAAATTCATCTTGCTCACAAGAAAAACATATTGCTTTTCATCGTTGGTGCAGTTTCCTACAGTGACCTGCTTCCAACCCACCGGCATTCACGATGACTTCCAGCACCACTCGAATCCCCTTCCACCTGGCCTTTCCGGTCCGCGACATCGCGGAAGCGCGCGCGTTCTACGGCGAACTGCTCGGCTGCCCAGAGGGCCGCAGCGCCCCCGAGTGGGTCGACTTCGATTTCTATGGACACCAGATCGTGGCGCATCTCGCACCCGACGAGTGCGGCCACCGCAGCAGCAGCGCAGTGGACGGCCACGATGTGCCGGTGCGCCACTTCGGTGCCATCGTTCCGATGGAGCAGTGGCAGGCGATGGCCGACAAGCTGATCGCGCGCGGCACCAAGTTCGTCATCGAGCCCTACATCCGCTTCAAGGGAGAAGTGGGCGAGCAGGCGACGATGTTCTTCCTCGATCCGTCGGGCAACGCGATCGAGATGAAGTCTTTCGCGGATCTCGGGTCGCTGTTCGCCAAGTGAGCCTGGTGGCGTTTCGCTCGAAGCCGACGAGGTACGCCAAGGACCGAGGGCTCGGCGACTGAGCGAAGGATCACCTGCGTCGTGTGCCTGCGGCCCGTCGGCTGCGAGGCACGGACCGGTTCCACGCTCAGCGCGGAGCCGGCGTCTTCTTCCTGCGTGCCTGCGTTGTCGGCCTCGTCTGCGATGCCTCGAGCAGGCACTCCGCGAACTGCGCCACGATGGGCGGAGTCAGCCGAGGCTTGCGGCGCAGCAGGCCGATCTCGCGGTAGAAGGTGAATTCCCCGAGCGATACGGCGCGCACGCCCGGCGGCAGCGGCACGTGCGCCTCCACCAGCGGGACGAGGGCCACGCCGAGCCCTTTCGACGCCAGGTGGATCAGCCCCGCGATCTCGTCGATCTCGACCGCGTCGTTGACCGACAGGCCTTCGCGACGAAGAAAGCCTTCCACCATCCGGCCGCCGAATGACGCGCGGTCGTAGCGCAGGAAGGGTTGCGTCTGGATGAGCGTGCGCCAGTCCTTGCCGCGGACCGCATTCGGCACGACGAGCACGAAGGGCTCCTGAACGAGCGGCTGCCATGTCAGGTCGGGCAGCATGCCGAACGGCGGCCGGATGATCAGTGCCGCATCGATCTTGCCGGTGTCGAGGTCGTCCATCAGGTGCATCGACACGCCGGGCGCCACATGCACGCGGACCCTGGGATGGATCTGGCGCAGCCGCTCGAGCGCACGCGCCAGGAGTGTCGGCTGCGCCGAGGCGATGGCGCCGATGCGCAGCAGGCCGTTCAACGAGGCGTCGTCCGGCGCGTCGCCGAGTTTCTCGTACAGCGCGCAGATCTCCTTCGCGCGCTCCAGCGTGCCCTGGCCTCGCTCGTTGAGCGTGGCGGAGCGACCGGTCCTGTCGAACAGCGCAAAGCCCAGGGACTCCTCGAGCCGCCTGATCTGGCTGCTGACGGCCGACTGCGTGAGGCCGATTCTTTCGCCCGCTGCCGCGAACGTGCCGTGCTTGCAGACGGCGATGAAGGTCTTGAGTTCGCTGATCAATGGTCTCTTCCACGTCGAGGATCGAGGATGGCTTCGATTGTCCGTCGGCTGCTCGCACGATCGTCTCCGCCAGCGGCGCCACCCGCGCTGACCACCCCGACGGACGGCACGGGCCACAGCCTGATCAGTCGGGCGCGGTGCGCCTGTGCTGCCGTGCCTCCAGTTCGCGCCGTGTCCTGTCCAGCTCCTGGGCGAGCAGCGCCTCGTCGGGCAGCATGGTCTGGTATTCGGCCGCCAGCACCTTGTTGGGCAGGCCCTCCAGCGCGTAGCGGGCTTCGGCGGCACCTTTCTCCGCGCACATGATCAGCCCGACCGGCGGGTTCTCCCCGGGCTTCATCCAGTGCTCCCGGGCGTAGTTCAGGTACAGGTGCATCTGCCCGGCGTCCGCGTAGCTGAACTTCCCGACCTTCAGGTCGATGACCAGCAGGCATTTGAGCCGCCGATGGAAGAACAGCAGGTCGACCCGGAACCAGCTGTCGTCGATGCGAAGCCGCCGCTGCCGGCCGACGAAGGCGAAGTCGTCGCCCAGCTCCAGCAGGAAGTCGGCCAGGTGCTGGACCAGGGCATCTTCGAGGTCGGACTCCGAGTATTCGTCCTTCAGGTTGAGGAACTCCAGCACGAACGGGTCCTTGATGGCCTGCTCGGGCGTGAGCGCATCCGCGGGCTCGGCCACCGCGCCCTTGGTCAGCATGGCGGCCTTGTTGGCGGACAGCGCGGTGCGTTCGTAGAACTGGCTGCCGATCTGGCGATCCAGCTGCCGCACCGACCAGCCGCCTCGCAGGGCTTCGGTCTCGTAGAAGGCGCGCGCCTGCGGGCTCTTGACCGACAGTAGGCGCACGTAGGCCGACCAGGGAAGCGGAAAGGCCTGGGCGATCGCCTGCAGGTCGGGCGATGTCCCCGACACCGTCTGGAGTTTGCGGGCGGAAACCGATTCTCCAGACGGTGTCTGGGGAATCCGGCGGGTGCGCGCCGGGGCGGAGGACGGCGACGGAACCCATGCCGTGGACCAGGCGGCATAGAAAAGCCGCATCTGCCACAGGTTCTGCCGGCTGAACCCACGGCCGAAACGCGTGGAGAGGTCCGCAGACAGGCGCTCGATCAGCGCTTCGCCATAGGCGGCGCGTTCCTGCCCGCCCTGCTCGAATTCGACGATCCGGCGGCCGATTTCCCAATAGGTGGCGGTCATCAGCGCGTTGACGCTGCGTGCAGCAGCCTGGCGCGCAGCCTCCAGCAGCGAGACGATGTCGGCATGGACGCCCGCGTAGCCGCCGGGCACGGGGGTGATCGCCGTCATGCCGTCATTTCGCCGAACAGGAACGGATCGCCTTCAACGACGCGGCGCGGGGCCCGCAGGACGGTGGATCCGCAGGGGCGATTCATGGGAGGTCTCGATCGCCTTGGCATGGTCGGGCATCTTAGCAACTGGCCCCACCCGCGCACGTCAGTCCACGAAGGCCGCGAGCTCGTCGGGCGTTCCCTGAGGAAAGGCTTCCCGCAGGAATTCCAGGAAAGCCGAGACACGGCTGCTGAGCAGCCTGCGCGAGGGATAGAGGGCCCACAGAGCGATCTCGGGGCCTTCGACGTCGCCCCAGTGCACGAGCCGCCCCGCCGCCAGATCGCGTGTGACCAGCGACGCCGGCAGGCACGCGACGCCGATGCCCGCGCGCGCGGCATCGCGGATCATGAACAGCGACGAGAGCTGCAGCACCGGCTCGACCGCCAGTGTGCGCGTGCGGCCGCGCGCCGACAGCTCCCATGCAGCGGCGTGTGCCGGTGCGTCGCCCGTCCGCACGACGGCCGGCGCGGTCTTGCCCGCCGCGGGCTTCCTCAGGGCCGGGCTCGCCACGGCCACCAGGCGGTCCCGCAGGAAGATGCGCCCGACGAGCCGCTCGTCCGGCGCCGGATTCACGCGGATCACGAGGTCGTAGCCCTCCTCCACCATGTCCACTTCGCGGTCTTCCGTGGTGACCTCGAGGCGGACCTCGCGGTGCTTCAGCGCGAAGCGCGCCGCCAGCGTGCCCATCGCGGCCTGCGAGAAAAGCAGCGGCGCGCTCACCCGTAACCTGCCGCGCGGTGCGGCGCCGCCCGAAGCGATCGCTGCGGCGGCCTCGTCCAACTCGGTCAGCAGAACCGCCGTGCGCTCGAAGAGCGCGCGGCCCTCCTCGGTGAGCTTGAGCGCGCGCGGCCCGCGCTCGAAGAGGCGCAGGGCCAGGCCGCTTTCCAGGTCGGCCACGCGCCGCGAGAGCGTGGCCTTGGGGCGCCCGGATTCGCGCGAGGCGCGGCCGAAGCCGCCGTGTCGGGCCACGAGATTGAAGTCGGCCAGGGCAAGGAGGTCCATGTGTTCCACCAGAGAGACAGCAAGTCCAAATATAGCGGCTATCGGCCATTGAATGGAACGAGCACGATGGAGCCTTCTTCAACCCACAGGAGTATTTCCATGACCATCCTCGTGACCGGCGCAACCGGAAAAGTCGGCCGCCAAGTCGTTCAAAACCTCATCGAGCGCGGCGCCGGCGTGCGTGCCATCGTGCGCGATCCCGCCAAGGCAAACCTGCCGGCTTCCGTCGAGATCGTGCAGGGCGACCTGCTCGATGTGGAGGCGCTGCGCGGCGCCTTCGCCGGCGTGTCCACGCTGTTCCTGCTCAACGCCGTCGTCCCGGACGAATTCACCCAGGCCCTCGTGGTGCTCAATGCGGCGCGCGATGCCGGCGTCCGGCGTGTCGTGTACCTGTCGGTCATCCACAGCGACAGGTACGTGAACGTGCCGCACTTCGCGGGCAAGTTCGGCGTCGAACGGATGCTCGAAGCCATGGGCTTCGAAGCGACGATCCTGCGCCCGGCCTACTTCATGGACAACGATCTCACGGTCAAGGACGTGGTGAGCGGCCATGGCGTCTATCCGATGCCCATCGGCGCCAAGGGGCTCGCGATGATCGATACGGCCGACATCGGCGAGATCGCCGCGGTCGAGCTGCTGCGCCGCGACCGTGCGGGCGAGCCGCAGCCCCTGGAGCGGATCAACCTCGTGGGGCCCGACACGCTCACCGGCGACGCGGTCGCGGCCATCTGGTCCGAGGTGCTGGGCCGCCCCGTCGCGTACGGCGGCGACGACACCGCGGGCTTCGAGAAGAACCTGCTGAACTTCATGCCGCCGTGGATGGCCTACGACATGCGGCTGATGAGCGAACGCTTCCTGAGCGACGGGATGGTGCCCGAGGCCGGCGATGTCCAGCGCCTCACCGCCTTGCTGGACCGCCCGCTGCGCTCCTACCGCGCTTTCGCTGCAGGTACTGCCGCAGGCATCGCCGCCGCAGCCTGAGCGGCATCCATCGATCGAACCAACCGCAGAAAGACCATCATGATCTATTCGAACGCCACCGTTGCGGTGAACCCCGAAGGCGAACTGGCGCTCAGCCGCGAGCAGGCCTGGGCCGGCCTCGTCCTCAAGGCGCGCGACGCCCGGCTCTTTCTTCCTCCGGGCCTGTGCACCCGATGCGAAGTGGTGCAGGAAAGCGCGACCCACATCGTTCGCGAAGCCACCATCGGCGGCGCGGACCTGCGCGAGATCATCGCGTTCGAGCCGCAAAGCAAGGTGACCTTCTTCCAGGCCGCCGGTCCGCGCGAGGGCGCCATCGTCAACGAGCTGTTCGAGGACGCCTCGGGTGCCCTGCAGCTTCGCTTCTACGGCTACCTCGGCCTGCGCGGCAAGACGCCGGGCGGCCCCGAGGAGCAGGCCGAGCAGGCGTGGCTGGACGGCGAAGGCGGCTACAGGAGCGCACTGCTGTCGACGCTGAAGCGCACCCGCGAACTGCTCGCGCAGGGCAGGCTCGCAGCAGCCGGCCTGTGAGTCTTTACAATCCGGGCCGCCGCGTGCAGCGGCCGTCACCACCAGGTGCCGCAGGAGGCTTCTTCCAAGCCCTCGCGGCCCCTCGCCTCACCCAGATTCTTTCAAGGCAAGGCATGACACGCGCGCTTCTTCCCCGCGGAGGAAGGGCCTGTCGTGCGGCCGCGCGTGCGCCTGCGCCGCCTTGCAAAAAGAACTGGACAACATGACGCCCTCCTCCTGCCTCCCAGCCATCGCTTTTCCCTCCCCGCGCCCGCTGCGGCGCGTTTCCCTTCTGGCCGGTGCCGCGCTCGCCTCGCTGTCGGGCGCCGTCCTGGCACAGAGCGCTGCACAGGAAAGCCCTTCCTCGACGCTGAAGGAGGTGACCGTCACCGCCGAGGACGACAAGGGCTATGCCCCGGCAGCCACCAGCACCGCCACCAAGGGCAGCGCCCCGCTGCGCGACGTCCCCCAGGCCGTCAACGTGCTGAGCGGACAGCTGCTGCGCGACCAGGGCGCCACCTCGATGCAGGACGCGCTGCGCAACGCGCCGGGCGTGAGCTTCAACCACGGCGACGGCCAGCGCGACCAGGTCGTGATCCGCGGCTTCAGCGCCATCTCCGACTGGTTCGTCGACGGCGTGCGCGATGATGCGCTGTACTTCCGCGACCTGTCGGACACGGAGCGCATCGAAGTGCTCAAGGGGCCGGCCGCCGTGCTCTACGGCCGCGGCTCCTCGGGCGGCCTGATCAACCGCGTGACCAAGAAGCCGGTGTTCGGCGACCGCTTCGGCGAGGTCTCGCTCGGTCTCGGCAGCCACGACTACAAGCGCGCCACGGCCGACCTGAACACGCCCATCGGCGAGAACATGGCGTTCCGCCTCAACGTGGCGCGCGAGAAGTCCGACAGCTATCGCGACCAGCAGTTCACCGACCGCTACAACATCGCGCCCTCGCTCGCGATCAAGTTCAATCCGCAGACCGACCTGCTGCTGCAGTACACGAACCTGCGCGACCAGCGCCTCACCGACTTCGGCATCCCCGCGCTCAACGGCCGGCCGGTCGACGTGCCCGTCGGTGCCTACTACGGCTCCGCGCACGGCCGCCGCGACGACACGGTGACCAGCAAGGTGCAGACCTTCACCGCGACGCTGAACCACCGGTTCGACGACACGCTGAGCCTGCGCAACACCACGCGCTACTCGAGCTATCACCTCGACCGCAACAACACGCTGCCCAGCGGCACCACCGACCCGGTGCGCCTGACGGTGGGGCGCACGCGCGGTTTCGTCGATCGCGACGAGAGCGGCTGGTTCAACCAGACCGACCTGACCTGGCGCAACGAGCTCGGGGGCTTCAAGCAGGAATGGCTGATCGGCGCCGAGCTCGGCGTGCAGCGCAAGCGCCTGTACTCGGTGTCCTCCGCCACCGGCGCGCAGCGCGTGAACCTGTTCAACCCCGTGGCCGACCCGCTGCCGATCCCGGTCGCGAACTATCTGGCCGACAGCGCGATCCCGAGCAACAGCGAGTTCAAGACCGCCGCCCTGTACTTCCAGGACCAGATCACGCTGGCGCCGCAATGGAAGGCGCTGGTCGGTGGGCGCTACGACGTGTTCAGGCAGGACACCTCCTTCGAGCGCAAGCTGGCGCCCCTGGAGCGCACCGACCGCAAGTTCAGCCCGCGCGCGGGCCTCGTGTGGCAGCCCGACGCCGTGCAGTCCTACTACGTGTCGTACAGCCGTTCGTTCCAGCCGTCGGGCGAGAACTTCGCGCTGTCGGCCAGCAACATCGACAACGCGCCCGAGATCACGGTCAACAAGGAGATCGGCGCCAAGTTCGACCTGCTCGACGGTGCGCTGAACTTCACGACCGCGCTGTTCAACCTGGAGCGCTCGGGCATCAAGAACACCGACCCGAACGACCCGCGGCGCCAGATCAACGTCGGCACGCAGCGCACCAACGGCCTGGAGCTCGCGCTCAACGGCCGGCTGCCCGGGCGCTGGGACGTCAGCGCGGGCTATGCCTACCTCGACGCGAAGATGACGAAGTCGCTGGCCACGGTGAGCTCGCTGCAGCTGCCCGTGGGCGCGGCAATCCCGGTGCAGGGCAAGACCCCCTCTCTGACGCCGCGCCACTCGGCCTTCGTCTGGGCCATGAAGGACCTGGGCAACGGATTCAGCGCGGGCGGCGGCCTGAACTACGTCAGCGCGCGCTACGCCTCGCTGAGCAACCTCGTGACCCTGCCCTCCTACCTGACCGCCGACCTGGCAGCCAGCTACAAGACGGATCGCTACGAGATCTCGCTGAACCTGAAGAACATCGCGAACCGCAAGTACTACATATCGGCCCACGGCAGCGTCGACAACCTGATCCTGCCGGGCCCGGGCCGTGAAGTGCAGCTGACGTTGCGCGCGAAGTTCTAGCGGTGGTCTGCAAAACCGGTCCGAGCCTTGCATGATCTGAAGCCGTGCGTCATCCCATCAGGGAGACGCGTACCCCATGGAGTCTCATGCCAGTGGCCGCGCCTTGATCGTTGCCGTGAGGCTAATCCCTCCACACCACAGCCGCCTCTTCGATGCGAGTGAAACGCCCGTCAGCGTCGCGTTCCGCGAACAGGTAGACCTCCTGCACTGTCCGAGTTCCGTCGCGGTGGCGCAAATCGATCAGGTGCCGCTCGGCGTAACGGTCGCCAACGGCAAGTTCGTCGAGCACGGTGATCGTGGCGTGCTCGACCACGTCCCGGAGTTGGATGGCCCTCGCGAGAACGGCGGCGCGGTCGTCCCAGCTTCCATTGGTGCGTTGGCGAAAGGTGGGCCCGAAGTGACGGTCGAGCGCTTCGGCCGCCGTCAGTTGCCGATTGTTCAGAAGGTCGTCGACCGCAGCCTCGATCGTGGACATGGGCTTCAACGAACCGTGAGGACGATTTTTCCCTGGATGTTCCCACCGGACGCCCGTTCATGCGCCCTTCGTGCATCCGCGAGTGGGAATGTGCTGTCGATGGCCACACGCACCGTTCCCGCGTCGAGCAAGTCCGCGAGCCGCGCAAGCTGCGCTCCACTGGATCGGACCTGCGTCGTCGAGACCGTGACGCCCAACTTCTCGGCCTCCTGGGCGCCGGAGAAGCCCAGAGGGAAGATCGGGAACAGGGCGCCGCCGCGCTTGAGGGTGCGCAGGAAGCGCCCCGTGGTCGGGCCGCCCACGGTATCGACGACGAGATCCACGTCCCGCACCGTCTCGCTGGCCGCTGTCTGGGTGTAGTCGATGAACTCGTCGGCGCCGAGATCGCGCACGAAGGTCCCGTGCTTGCCGGACGCCACGGCGATCACGCGCGCGCCCTTCCATTTGGCAAGCTGCACCGCGAACTGCCCCACGCCGCCGGCAGCGCCATTGACGAGGACGGTCTTGCCCTCCAGCGGGACCGGCACGTGTCTGTTCGGCTGCAGCGGGTTTGGTTCATCGTGCCCGAGTTCGATCATGAACTGCCACGCAGTGAGCAGCGACATCGGCGCGCCAGCGGCATGCGCGTGGTCGATGCCGCGCGGCTTACGCGCCACTTCCGACGCCGGCACGCTGACCCACTCGGCATAGGCCTTGCTGCCTCCGGCAAGGCCACCAGGAAAGCGGACCATCGCGTACACGGCGTCGCCTGCGGCGAAGTCCTCGACATCGTCGGCCACGGCGTCGATGACGCCCGACACATCCGTCCCGAGGATCAAGGGAAAAGCCACCTTCGGCTGCCACTCCGGCGGCAGCATCTTGTAGCCATTGCGCAGGTACCAATCGGGAGGGTTCAGGCCCACCGCATGTACGCGCACCAGCACCTCCCCCGGCTTCAGCTCGGGCATCGGTGCGTCCTCGTAACGCAGCACATCGGGACCACCGAATTCGTGCTGCCTGACCGCCTTCATCATCTTCGTCGTCATATGGGTTCCTTTGAAAGATCTGACCGGCTGCAAGCGCCAGCCATGGATGTGCGGCGCCTCGCCCTCTACGCAGCCGGGTGCCGCGGCTTGCTCGATAGGATTGTCGATCTTCATTGGGTATTTGATAATCCATCAACAAGTCACTTGTTTGATGCCATGAAGGAACAAATCAGTCTGGAGAGCCTGACCGGCGTCGTCGCGTTTGCGCGTGCGGCGTCCTATGGCAGTTTCACTGCGGCCGCGCAATCGCTGTCCGTCTCGCCCTCGGCCGTCAGCAAGACGATCCAGCGCCTCGAGCATCGGCTGGGCGTGCGCCTTTTCACTCGGACCACGCGCTCCCTCGTGTTGACGCCTGAGGGGCGAGAGCTGCATGGCCGGGCCTTGCTGCTGCTGCGCGCTGCCGAGGACGTCGTCCAATCGGCTGCGGCGGTGCGGTCCGAGCCCTCCGGGACGCTGAAAGTCGCGGCGCCGCTGCCCATCGGCATACGCCTGCTCGCACCGGCGCTGCCTGCGTTTCGTCGCCGGTATCCCAGGCTCCACGTCGACCTTCGCTTGAATGACCGTTTCGTCAATCTCGTCGAGGAAGGGATCGACGTGGCGATTCGCATCGGGAACCTCGCCGACTCGAACCTGATGTCGCGAGGGCTTGCACGAACCCGCATCAGCGCATTCGCCTCACCGGCCTATCTGGCAGCGCGTGGCGCGCCCGGCCATCCCGACCAACTCAAGGATCACGATTGCGTGAATTTCCGGTACCAGGCGTCGGGGCAGACGCTGGCCTGGAGTTTCCGAATCGGGAACAGAGCGATCGAACTCACACCCGATGCGGCCATCGTGGTGGATGCCAGCGATGCGGTCGCCGAGGTGCTCGCCGCCGGTGGCGGGGTCGGCATGCTGGCATCGTTCATCGCGGCCCCGTATGTTGAGCGGGGACTGCTGCTGCCCTTGCTCGCCGAATATGCCGTCGACGGCGCACCGATCACGGCGGTTTGGCCCGGGAACCGGCATGCGAGCCCGAACCTCAAGGCTTTCCTCTCGTTTCTGGAGGAGGTGTTTCCGTCGCCTGTACCGCCAGCGACTGCCTATAGCGCGGAGTCGTGATCGACTCGTTATCGGCGCGTGTTCGCTGAACTTTGCGTCTCCGGGCTTGTTGGAGTGCGCGCGCGTCACCGATGTTCGCGCGTCTTCGAGACGCCTGTGCCCGGGCACGCCAGCAAGAAGCTCGATCCGGCCCAGGCCAGCCTGCCGGCGTGTCCACCGTCTGGCGGCACGTTCGAGGCAAGTGGGCATGCGCGAATTGCCAGACGCTGATCCAGGCATTTGCGCGATCGGTCTCGGTTGCCGACGCGTTATGCAGACCATCACTGGGAGTGCCAGGCCGGTCGTCACATCGCGGCGGGCTGCAGGCGCAGTGACGATTGGAAACGATCGTCACCAGATCGTGTAGGCCAGCGGCGCGCCCGCGGCGTTGGATACCGGTCAAGGAGGGGGATCGGGTCTGTTCAAGATAGGAAGTTCAGATGAGCCTCGATCGTTCGAAGTTTTCGAAATACATGGTGGGCGGCGTCATCGCCGCCGCGGCGCTGCTGGCGGGGTCAGCAGCCACGGCCGGCGTCAGCTGGTCCATCGGTGTCGGAGTACCTGGCGTCGCCGTCGCGCCGGCCCCGGTGTACTACCCGCCCGCGCCGGTCTATGTGCCGCCGGCCCCGGTCTACTACGCACCACCTCCGCCGGTCTATTACAGGCCCGCTCCGGTCTACTACCGGCCGGCCCCGGTCTACTACGGGGCGCCCGTCTACTACGGCTACCGTTACCACTACCGGTATTGATCGCGGGCCCGCGCCGCGGGCTGGACCGCCGGCACGCCGTCGTCGTGACCTCGGCGCGTCGTCAGCGCGCCTTCATCGCCAGCACCAGCTGGGCCATCGCCTGTCCCGACTCGAGCCGGGCGTGGGCCGGCTCCAGCGTGCACACCGCATCGCCCGCGCGCAGGCCCTCGGCGCGCGCACTGGCTCAACACATGATGCGGCTGACTCCCAGTGGGCACGTCGCTGTGCGCGGGCGTGGGCCCGCGCCCGCGCTGGTTGCAGTCGTGTCGGTTGACGCGGGCGAAGGCCGCGTCGATCAGCACTTCGTCGCCGCCCGCTCGGCCGAAGCCAGGCCCGCGGTCGCTCAGTCGAGCCTGACGCCTGCGGCGCGGATCACCTTGCCCCACATGGCCCGGTCGGCCTGGATGAAGGCGGCGAATTCGGCCGGCGTGTTGCAGCGCAACTCGCCGCCGTAGTCGCGCCACTTCTTCGCCAGTTCGGGCGACTGGCACACCTTGGCCATCGCGCCGCTGAGCTTCTCCAGGATGGCCGGTGCGGTGCCTGCCGGCGCCAGCAGGCCCTGCCAGGCGATGGGTGTGTACTCGGGCAGGCCCTGCTCCGCGAAGGTGGGCACGCTGGGGAAGCTCGGATGCCGCTCGCGGCCGGTGATGGCCAGCAGCTTGAGCTTGCCTGCCTGCACGTTGGTGGCCGCGGCGGGCAGGCCGTCGAACATCAGCTGGATCTGCCCTGCCAGCAGGTCGGCATACGGGCTGTTGCTGTTGTAGGGCACCAGGTTGGACTTCACGCCGGCCTCCCTGTTGAACCACGCCGCCGACAGGTGCGAATAGCTGCCGATGCCCTGCGTGGCCACGTTGATCGAATCGGGCCTGCTCTTGAGCTGCGCGATCAGCTCGCGCGCGTCCTTCGCCGTCACCGAGGGGGTGGCGATCAGTCCGGTGTTGAGCACGCCCAGCAGGCTGATGGGCGCGAAGTCGCGCTCGGCATTGAAGGGCAGCTTGCCGTAGAGGTGCGGCACCACCGACAGCGAGCTCGTGGTGCCGATGTAGAGCGAATAGCCGTCGTTGGGCGCCTTGGCCGCCACCTCGGTGCCGATGATGTTCGAGGCGCCCGGACGGTTCTCCACGTAGAAGGACTGGCCCAGGATCTTCGTCAGCTCCGCCGCCAGTTCGCGGGCGTTGGCGTCGGGTCCGCTGCCCGCGGGGAAGGGGGCAATGATGCGCACGGGCTTGGTGGGGTAGTCGGGCTGGGCACTGGCGGCGGTGCCCGACAGCGCCAGCACTGCCGCCAGCGGCAGGGCCGCGGCCGCCGCGGCGAGCTTTTGGATGGGGGTCATGAATGTCTCCGTTTGCGAATGCGGGCAGGCTGCACGCGGGCGGATCATACGAAAAACATGCCAATTATCAAAATAAGATAATTGAGATATTATTTGTTCTTCGAAGCCAGACAAGCTGCGCCCCGTTATCGAAAGACGACAATCCATGCCACCCAACTTCCCCCTCCAGCTGCAGTTCAGCCATATCGGCCTGTATGTGACCGACCTGGACCGCATGGCCGGCTTCTACAAGCGCGCCCTGCGATTCACCCAGACCGACGCGGGCGACCTGGGCCCGGTGCAGCTGGTCTTCCTCAGCCGCGACCCGAGCGAGCACCACCAGCTGGTGCTGGCCACCGGCCGGCCCGCGGACATGGCTTTCAACGTGGTCAACCAGCTGTCCTTCCGGGTGCCCGACCTCGCGACGCTGCGTGCCTTCCATGGCCGGCTGCTGGACGAAGGCGCCACGGACATGCAACCCGTGACGCACGGCAACGCGGTCTCCGTCTACTGCCGCGACCCGGAGGGCAACCGCTTGGAGCTGTTCATGGACACGCCCTGGTACTGCGACCAGCCGCTGCGCGAGCCGATCGACCTGGCCCAGTCCGACGAGGCCATCCTGGCGCGGGCCGAAGCCATTGCGAAGCGCTTCCCCAAGTTCATGAGCCGTGCCGAGTGGCAGGCCGAGGTCGCCCGCCGCATGCAGGAAGACCAGCATGTCTGAGCGGCCGCCCGTGTACGACGTGGCCATCGTGGGCCTGGGGCCTACCGGCGCCACGCTGGCCAATCTGCTGGGGGCGGCCGGCCGCTCGGTGCTGGTGATCGAGAAGGAAGCTGGCATCTTTCCGCTGCCGCGGGCCATCCATTACGACGGCGAGGTGCTGCGCATCTTCCAGGCGGCGGGGCTGCGCGAGCAGGTGCTGGCCATCTCGCGGCCGGGCACGCAGGGCATGCATTTCGTCAACGGCGCGGGGCAGACCCTGCTGATCCGCGGCGGGACCGCGGCACTGGGGCCGCATGGCTGCGCCAACAACTACTACTTCCACCAGCCCGAGCTCGAAGCGGTGCTGCGCGAAGGCCTGGCGCGCTTCCCGCGGGTGGACGTCCGGCTGCGGACCACGCTGAGCGCCATCGAAGCGGACGACGACGGCGCGACGCTTCACTGCCGGGAGGGCGACAGCCACGGCAATGGCGGCCCGGCGTTCGAGGCCCGCGCGCGCTGGGTGGTCGGCTGCGACGGCGCACGCTCGCCGGTGCGCGAGCACATCGGCAGCCCGATGGTCGACCTCGGCCTGCGCCAGCCCTGGCTGGTGTTCGACGTGGTGCTGAACGAGGCGCTCGACCTGCCGCCGCACACGGTGCAGCACTGCGATCCGCGCCGGCCCATGACCTACTGCAACGTGGTGGGCGATCGCCGCCGCTGGGAGATCATGGTGCTGCCCGACGACGACCGCGAGGCGCTGGTGCAGCCCGACAGTCTCTGGAAGCTGGTGGCCCCCTGGGTCAGCCCTGCGCAGGCGCGGCTGGAGCGCGCGGCCATCTACACCTTCCATTCGGTGATCGCCGACGGCTGGCGCCAGGGCCGGCTGTTCCTGGCGGGCGATGCCTGCCACCAGACGCCGCCCTTCCTGGGCCAGGGCATGTGCGCGGGCATCCGCGATGCCTCCAACCTGGCCTGGAAGCTGGACGCGGTGATCGCCGGACGCGCTCCCGAATCACTGCTCGACACCTACGAATCCGAGCGCAAGCCGCACGTGCGCGCACTGATCGAGCTGGCCGTGCGCCTGGGCGGCATCATCCAGACCACCGATCCGGCCGCCGCGGCGGAACGCGACGCGCGCTTCGCCGAGGGCGAACCCGAAGTCTTCGAGCTTCCGCCGCAGCTGCTGGGCCAGGGCGCGTTCGATGCGCAGCAGCAGGACCTGGCCGGCCGCCCCTTCCCCCAGCCGCGCCTGGACGACGGCCGCTTGCTGGACGAACTGCTCGGCCGGCGCAGCGCCGTCATCGGCCGGCGCGAACTGCTGGCGCGCGCGGCGCCCGCCACCGCCGAGCGCTGGGCCCGCAGCGAGGCGCTCGTCATCGACCGGCCCGACGCCCAACTCGACGCGTGGCTGCGCAGCCACGAGGCGCAGGCCGTGATCCTGCGGCCCGACCGCTACATCGTCGGCGTGGCGCGCACGCAGGCCGAGCTCGACCGCATCTCCCGGCACCTGCCGGTGGCGCCATGACGACCCACGCCGCCATGATCCGCCCGGTCCGTCTTCCTCGCGTTCGATCTTCTGCGCCGAGCGGGCGTCGACCCTGAAAAAAGTCCGCCTGATCGCAGTGCCCGTGTCGGACGGCCTGGCCTCCCACCTTCTCAATCCAAAGGAACCACCATGAAACTCATCAGCTACCAGTACAACGGCCAGGACAGCTACGGCGCTGTCGTGGGCGACCGCGTGGTCGACCTGCGCGAAGTCTTCGGCGCGCAGGCGCCGGACCTCAAGGCCTTCATCGCCGCGGGACTGACCGCCAAGGCGGCGGCGCAGGTCGATGCCGCGCGAGCCACCTTGCCGCTGTCGGAGGTGCGCCTGCTGCCGGTCATTCCCAACCCCGGCAAGATCTTCTGCATCGGCCTGAACTACGGCGAGCACATCCGCGAGACCGGCAAGGAGGTGACCGAGAAGCCCGTGATCTTCCTGCGCGTGGCCGATTCGCAGCTGGCCCATGGCGAGGACATCGTGCGCCCCCGCGTTTCCGAGCGGCTGGACTACGAGGGCGAGATCGCCATCGTCATCGGCAAGGGCGGCCGGCACATCGGCGAAGCCGAATCGTGGTCGCACATCGCCGGCTACAGCTGCTACAACGACGGCAGCGTGCGCGACTGGCAGCTGCACACCTCGCAATGGGCGCCCGGCAAGAACTTCTGGAAGACGGGCGCCTTCGGCCCCTGGATGGTGACGGCCGACGAGATCGCGCCCGACCAGAAGATGACGCTGGTCACACGCCTGAACGGCCAGGAGATGCAGCGCGCCACCACCGACATGATGGTGCACAGCATCCCGCGCCAGATCGCCTACATCTCGGCCTTCGTCCCGCTGGAGCCCGGCGACGTGATCGTCACCGGCACGCCGGGCGGCGTGGGCAACAAGCGCACGCCCCAGGTGTTCATGAAGCCGGGCGACGTGTGCGAGATCGAGGTGGATGCCATCGGCGTGCTGCGCAACGGCATCCGCGACGAATGACGCGCCGCGCCCCTTGAGCGCTGCCGACGAGGAACTGCACGCGCTGGAGGCGCGCCGTCGCGACGCCATGCTGGCCGGCGACGTGCTCGCCCTGGGCGAGCTGCTCGCGCCCGAGCTGCGCTATGTGCACTCCACCGGCACGGTCGATTCGCGCGACAGCCTGCTGCACAAGCTCGCCGCCGGCGCCATCGCCTACCGGGAGCTCGAGCTCGCGCCGCTCACCGTGACGCCGTGCGGCGACGCGCTCATCGTGGCGGGCGAGATGCGGGCACAGGTGCTGCGTGGCGGCGAACTGCGGCAGGTCTGCAGCAGCTACCTGGCCGTCTGGCGGCGCCAGGACCGGCGCTGGCAGCTGGCCGCCTGCCAGGGCACCGCCCTGCCCGCCGGCTGAAACTGCGCAATGGAGTGACGCTTGCTAAGGCCTCGCACGGATCGGCAGCGCGGGGCCTTGCGGCCTGAGCTGTTCTCACTCGACCTTCGCTTCGGTCCATTGCGCCCCGTCGGTCACGCCTTCCCCGAAATCGACGCAGGTTCGGCGCGGGTTCCTGTTGACCATGAGGCGCACGACATCGCCGCGCGCGTAGTGGCCCGATGGGTCGTACGCCGCCTTCGCCACGGCGATGTCGGCGAGATCGATGTCGGCGTAGAGCAGGCCTTCCTGGTCCTGCGGCATGTGCGGCACCAGGGGCTGTCCGTCGGGCCCGAAGATCATCGAGTAGCCGCCGCCGGGCTTGCAGCCTTCCGCGTTGAGCAGCGCCACGCGCTCGGGCGTGTCGCACAGCGCGTCGAACATGTCCTGTCCGGTGACCGCGCTCGAGTGGAGCACGTAGCAGCCCCCCTCCAGCGCATAGATCTGGCTGGCGGCCAGGTTGACCTCGTGCCCGAGCGCATAGGCCTTGCCGCGGTACAGCGTGAACGACGGCCAGGACGCCACGTGCACCTGCTCGTGCATGGCGTACATCGCGTACTTCGAAAGCGGCTGGATGTGCTCCGCGCAGCACAGCGCGCCAAGACGGCCGACGCTGGTGTCGACCACCCGGAAGTCGGAACCATCGCCTTCGCCGAACAGGGTGCGCTCCACGTGCGTGGGCTTGAGCTTTCGGCGCTTGAACACCATCTCGCCCTTGTCGCTGATGAGGGCTTGGCTGAGGTACAGTGATCCGCCCTCGATCTCGGAAAAGCCGATCACGACGTTGATGTCCGACTTCTTGGCCGCCGCGGCGATCGCCGCCAGCTCCGGCCCGTCGGCCCGCAGGGAGTTGGCGTGGTACCTGGAGACGAACTGCATCCCCCAGGCCGGCGCGCCGAGCCAGAGCCACCAGGGGTAGCCCGGGATGAACACCTCCGGAAACGCCACGAGCTTCGCACCGTTGGCCCCCGCCTCGGCGATCAGGCCGATGGCTTTTTCCGTCGACGCCTTCGCATCGAGGAACACCGGGGCCGCCTGGACGACGGCGACCTTGAAAGCTGTTTCGGACATCTGGATTTCCTTGACTGTGAGTGAATGGGTGAAGAGGAAGGGGCTCAGCGGCGGGGCATGTCGCGCCGCACGCCGAATGGATTGATGGCCCATCGCCGCGTGACGAGGCTCCAGGCTCCGCCGGGTGCGAACACCATGGTGGCGATGGCGAGCGAGCCGAGGCCGATGAAGTACCACGAGCCGTACGTGGCGAAGGACTCGCGCAGGACGAAGTAGAGGATCGTTCCCAGGATGGGGCCTTCCAGCGTTCCGATGCCGCCGAGCACTGCGATGAAGATGGCCGCGGCGGACCAGTTCAGCGAGAAGGTCGCATCGGGCGTCACCTGCAGCGTGTTCATGTAGGCCACGGCGCCCGCAAGTCCGGTGATGGAGCCCGCGATGGCCCACAGCGCGAGCTTGGCCCGCTGGATCGAAACGCCGGATGCGGCCGCCGCAGCCTCCGAGTCCCTCACGCTCATCAGCGCCAGGCCCAGCTTGCCCCTGAGCATCAGGCGCGCGATGACGAGCGCGCCGACGCCGGTGACCAGCGCGGACCAATAGACACCTGCGTTGCGCGTCCAGCGATCGAAGCTCGCGAGCGCCTCCAGCGGCATGCCGCCCCCCGCGCCCAGCCATTCGTTGTTGAGCGTCAGGATCCGCAGCATCTCCGCGAGAACCCATGTTCCCACCGCGAAATGCGCACCGCTGAGGCGGAACATCGGCAGCGCGCTCAGCAATGCGAAGAGCGCGGTCGCCGCCGTCGCGAGCGGCAGCATGATCCACGGGTTGATTCCCAGCCTGTTGGACAGCGCGAAGAGCGCATAGGCCCCCACGCCGACGAACATCTGGTGCCCCACGACCACCAGGCCGCCGTAGCCCGCGAGCAGGTTCCAGGCCAGCGCCATCGCGAAGACGGTGAAGATCTCCACGAGGAGCCGCTGGGTTGCGAAGCTCGTGAACCACGGCGCCACGGCCAGGGCGCCGAGCACGGCGAGCAGGACCACGCCGACTGCCGCCCTGCCCGCCTTGCGTGGCCTGGCCTCTTCCATCAATGCGAGCGAGTTCATCGCGAACCCTTTCCGAAAAGCCCTTGCGGACGCGCCAGCAGCGCGACCAGGAACACCAGGTGTCCGAAGAACGGGCCGAGGCCCGACGACACCTTGGCACCGAGGAGCTGCGCCACGCCGATGATCAAGCCACCGACGAACGTGCCCCACACATTGCCGAGGCCACCGAGCACGACGGCCTCGAACGAGTACAGCAGGCGCTCGGGCCCCGCCGTGGGCGAGAACGGCGTCCTGATGCCGTACATCACCGACGCCAGCGCGATCACGGCGAGCACGAAGCCGGTGACCAGCGCGAAGAAGTTGCGGTCGTTGACGCCGACCAGCCGCGCGGTGCCGGGGTCGTCCGCCACGGCGCGCGCCTGCCGGCCCAGGTGCGAGTGGCCGATCAGCCAGCTGGTGCCCGCGAAGATCGCCACGCTGATCACCGTCGAGACGAGCGGAAGCAGCCCGATCGACACCCCGCCCAGGTCGAAGCCCTGCAGCGCGAACTCGCCAGCCTGAAGGCTGCGCGTATCGGCCGTGTAGAACTCCTGCAGCACGTTCTGCAGGACGATCGAGAGTCCGAACGTGAGCAGCAGCGGCGAAAGCGCGCCCCTGCCCACCACGCGATTGAGCAACACCCTTTGCAGCCCATAGCCGATGACGAACATCATGGGGACCACGGCGAGCAGCGAGACGAACGGCCCGATGCCCAGGAACTGCATCACCGTGCTGCACAGGTAGGCGCCCAGCACGATCAGGTCGCCATGCGCGATGTTGATCATCTTCATCACGCCGAGGCTCAGGCTGAGGCCGAGCCCGAAGAGTGCATAGAGCGCGCCGAGCATCAGCCCGCCCGCGATGGTTTCGATGAGTGCCTGCATGTCAGATTCCAAAGTAGGCGTGGGCAACTTGCGCGTGGTCCGCATGCTCGGAGCTGCCCTCCAGCACCACGCGCCCTTTCTGGATGCAATAGAAGCGGTCGGACTCGGAGAGCGCGCGCTTCACGTTCTGCTCCACCAGCACGACCGCCAGGCCGTCCCTGCGTGCACGGCCGAGGAGTTCATAGACCTCGTTGACGGCGACCGGAGACAGGCCCAGCGAGATCTCGTCGCACAGCAGGTAGTCGGGATTGCAGACGAGCGCGCGCGAAAGGGCCACGAGCTGCTGCTGGCCGCCGGACAACGCCGTCGCCGGACGGTGCTGGAACGCTTGCATCACCGGGAACTCCTTCATCAGCCGCTCCACGGTCCATGGCCCCTTGCGACCGTTGCGCATCGCCAGCTGGAGGTTCTCGCGGACCGTCAGGCTGGGAAACAGCCGCCGGCCTTCGGGCACCAGTGCAATGCCGCGATCAAGCTGCTTGCGCTCCGGCTCGCCGCCCACGGGCCGGCCGTCGAGCAGGACCCCGTCCGCGCGAGTGCGCACCGAACCGACGATCGATCGAAGCAGCGTCGACTTGCCTGCCCCGTTCGATCCGATCAGGGCGACGGTCTCGCCGGGCCTGACCTCGAACGTGAAGCCGAACAGCGCCTGGAACAGGCCGTAGTACGCATCGAGACGGTCAGTGCGCAGCATGGCCGACCTCCTCGCCGATGTCGGAGCCGAGGTAGGTGTCCCTCACGGTCTGGTCGCCCATGACCGATCCGGGGTCGCCGTCGCAGATGACGGCGCCGCTGGCAAGCACCACGAGACGGTCGGCCGCCGACACCAGGGCGTGCACCAGGTGCTCGATCCAGAGGATGGTGACGCCGCTCTGATGGATCGTGACGATCAGCTGCAGCAGCTGCTGCATCTCGCCGTCGGTCAACCCGCCGGCCACCTCGTCGAGCAGCAGCAGGCGCGGCTGCGTGGCGATCGCACGCGCGAGCTCGAGGCGCTTTCGCTGCAGCAGCGTGAGCGTGCCCGCCAGCTTGTCCGCGACGGGCGCGAGGCCGCAGCGCTCGATCGCGTCCACCGCCAGGGCCTGTGCGGCGCTGCGGTTTCCATTGCTGCCGAAGGTCGCCGCGACCAGGGCGTTCTCGTAGGCGGTCATGCCCTCGAACGGCTGCGGAATCTGGAAGGTGCGCCCGATGCCGGCGCGGCAACGCTGCGCCGCATCCAGCGCGGTGACGTCCATGCCGTCGAGGAAGACGCTGCCGCCGTCACAGCGCGTGCTGCCGGAGATGAGCCCGAACATCGTGCTCTTGCCGGCGCCGTTGGGGCCGATCACGCCGATGAAGTCGCCCTCCTCGACGCAAAGCGAGAGCTTCGGGATGATGATCATGTCGCCGTAGCGCTTGGTCGTGTCGCGCAGTTCGAGCAGCATGGCCGTTCCTCAGCCCAGCTTCAGCAGTTCGAACTTGCGCTGCACGGGAATCTCCGGCGCCGTCTTGTTGTTCGTGATGAAGAGCTCGGGCTTGCCGGCCGCGCTCACCCGCCACTGGCCGCCGACGACACGCATCTTGGAGACGTTCTTGATGCCGCTGGACGTGAAGTCGAGCCTGCCGATGATGGTGTCGTGCTTCATCACGCGCACGGCGTCGGCCACCTTGACCGGGTCCTTGGGATTGCCGCTCGCCTTGAGCGCCTGGATGCCCGCTTCGAACAGCGCATGGACGACGCCCATGGGCTGCGTCCACTCGCGCTTCGTGGCGGCGGTGTAGGCATCGGCGAACTGCCTGGCCGTCTGGCCGGTGAGGCTCGACTTGAACGGATAGGCGGGCGTCCACCAGATCTCGGTGGACATGCCGTCGGCGCGCGGGCCGAGCGCTGCGACCCCGCCCGGGAAGAGCAGGGCCTTGGCGACCGTCGCGACCTTCGGCTTGAAGTTCATCTGCGCGGACTGCTTGACGAACGATGCCCACTCGGGCGGGTTGAACAGGCCGGTGACGATCTCGACGTTGTCCTTCTTGAACGCCTGGATGTAGGAGGAGAAATCGTCGGCGCCCACCGGAAACCGGCCGATGTCCACGACCTTGTAGCCCGCCTTGGCGAAGGCGCCGGGCATGCCGAGCTTCATGTCGCCCATGGCGTTGCCCGGCACGTCGTTGCTGAAGACCGATCCGACCGCCTTGTTCGACGGCACGGCCGACCAGATGTCGAGGTACACGTCGGAGATGTCCTCGAGGCCCCAGAAGAAGTGGAATACGCTCTTGAAGCCCTTGGCCGGATCGCCCTTGAGCGGGAACATCCACGCCTGCCACGGGCCGACCGTCGAGATGCAGGGCACGCCGTTCAGCTCGCATTGCTGCGATGCGTTGGGGCCGATCGCCACCTGCGCCAGCATCAGGTCGATGTTCTCCTTGTTGATGAGTTCGGCCGCGATGTTGGACTGCCGGTCGGGGCTGCTCTGGTCGTCGCGCGCCAGGATCTCCACCTTGTATTTCTTGCCGCCGACGGTGAGGCCGTCCGCGAGCGACTTGCGCACCTGGTCGAGGATGAAGTCGTCGGCCTCGGCGAAGGGAGAGAAAGGCCCCGTCTTCGGGCTGATGTAGCCGATCCTGATGGTGTCCTTGTCGGCTGCCCAGACCTTGCCGGCCTGGCCAAGGGCCGCCACCGCGCCGAGCGCCGCCGCGCCGCGAAGCAGCTGGCGGCGGCCGCCGAGGAGGCCGGCGGAGCCGGCGTTGTGCATGTAAGTGAATGTCTTCAAGGTGCGCTCCGTTGCGGTTACAGCCCTCCGCGAAGGCCTGGCCGAACTTTGCGTTTTTCCGGCGCGTGCGACTTTGCTGGCGCGGCCGGAAAAGTTGACTGGAACGGCCCTGCCCAGGGGCCGAAATGCGTGCGCCACCGTGGCGCGACCTAGGGTTTTCTTGGCATCAACCTTGCGTGATTTCGCTCAAACTCCGGGCATCCGGACTCATGCACCGGGCCTGCGCTGCCCGGGCACCGAGCAAGTGCAACGTCAGCCCCAAGGCGGGCCGCCATGTCGACCTCCACCGTCACCTCGACCTCGATCCTCGCTTCCACCGCCGGCCTCCGTCAGCACGACAAGTTCGGCTATTGGCAGGACGTCGTGTGCCGTGCGCTGGTCGATCTGGAGTGCAGGCCGATGAGCGGCATGGCCTTCGAGGCTTCGGTCGAGGGATCGCGCCTGGAGGGGCTGAGCGTTGCCCGCATCGAAGCTTCGGCGCACCGCGTCGAACGCCAGCCTTCGGCCATCGCGCGTGCCAGCGAAGAGTCGCTGATCTTCAATTTCGTGCTCTCCGGCGTAGCCATGGCGCAGCAAGATGGAAGAAGCGTGGTGCTGAGAGCAGGAGACGGCGCCGTCTGCGACGCACAGCGGCCCTACTCGCTCAGGTTCGACGACACCTTCAAGATCATCACGATCAAGCTGGCGCGCTCGGCCATCGCGCACCGCGCCGGCAGTATCCACCGCATCACGGCCACGAGCTTCGGCGAATCGAGCCAGATGTGCCCGATCCTTTTCGGGTACCTGGTGAGCTTCAGCAAGCAGGCCTCGCTCCTGCCGCCCGCTGCCTCGGAGAAGGTGGTCAGGAACTTCACCGAGCTGCTGGCCGCAGCCCTCGACGAAGTCATCCTGGCTTCACCGCTGCCGCTGTCCGAATACCGTGCAACCGCGTTGATGCGCGTGAGGGACTTCGTGGAGCGCCACCTCGACGTGTGCGAACTCGACACGGCCATGGTGAGCACCGCCCTGAATCTCTCGCCGCGCTACATCAACAAGCTGTTCGAAGCCGAGAACACATCCCTGACGCGGTACATCTGGCGCCGGCGCCTGGAGCGTGCGGCGGCCGACCTGCAGGATCCGGCGCGCGCCGGCCTCGGCATCTCGGCGATCGCGATGGCGCACGGTTTCAACGACCTGAGCCACTTCAGCCGGGCATTCCGGCAACGGTTCGACCTCTCGCCCCGCGCCTACCGCGCCAGCGGCATCGCCTCGGGGGCGTC
Source organism: Variovorax sp. 22077 (assembly GCF_052044195.1). Lineage (NCBI taxonomy): Bacteria > Pseudomonadati > Pseudomonadota > Betaproteobacteria > Burkholderiales > Comamonadaceae > Variovorax > Variovorax sp. 22077. Next base: position 33,367 of record NZ_JBQEQC010000010.1, on the reverse strand, counting down.
GACGGCTTCAGCCGCCTGAAGCGTTGACCGCCAACCGGCGCGCGGGCAGATCGCGCACCGTGGTGGCGCCGAGCAGGGTCATGTTGCGCACCAGCTCGTCGGCCAGGATCTTCAGCACGGCCGCTGCGCCCTGCTGCCCGCCCACCGCCAGGCCGTAGAGCGTGGGCCGACCCACGAACACTGCCGTGGCGCCCAGGGCCAGAGCCTTCGCGACGTCGCCGCCGCGCCGGATCCCGCCGTCCATGAACACGGGGATGCGCCCGGCGGCCGCTCCCGCGACGCGCGGCAGCGCGGAGATCGCCGAGGGCGACGCATCGTTCTGGCGGCCGCCATGGTTCGACACGATCAGGCCGTCGATGCCGTGGTCGAGCGCCATGCGTGCATCGTCCGGATGGAGCACGCCCTTGAGAAGCAGCGGCCCCTTCCACATTCCACGAAGCCACGCCAGCGATTCCCAGACGAGCGACCGGTCCATGGCGCGCGCCAGCAAGGCCGCCTGCATGCTGCTCGAACCCGCGCCGCTTCCGGAGGGTGTCAGGTTGGCGAAATCCGGCGCGCCGCGAGGTGCCATCCGAAGCGACCATCGGGGGTGGCTCACCAGGTCCCAGGCCAGGCGAGGTGTCGGCCGGAATGGCATGCGAAATCCGTTGCGCAGGTCGAGCTCGCGGTTGCCGCTGACGGGAACGTCCACCGTCAGCACCAGCGCTTGGTAGCCGTCCGCCCGGGCCCGCTCGACGATCTGGCCCGCCATCTCGCGGTGCATGACGTAAAGCTGCATCCACTGCACGCCGTCTGGCGCGGCCGCGCGCACATCCTCCAGCCGCATGTTGGAAGCAGTCGACAGTGAAAAGGGAATGCCCGCATCGGCGGCAGCGACCGCCAGCAGCCGGTCGCCCTCCGGCCGGACCAGGCCGTTGAGCCCCGTCGGCGCAATGCCGATGGGCAGCGCCCATTTCCGGCCGAAGACCTCGACGGCGGTGTCGACCTTCGTGGTGTCGCGCAGCACGCGCGGCGTGAGCTCGATGGCCGACAGATCGCCCGCGTTTCGACGCATGCAATGGCCATCGTCGGCAGAGCCTTCGATGTAGTCATGGACGAATCGCGGCAGTACCGCGCGGGCTGCGCGCCGATAGTCTTCGATGTTCAACAGCATGGCAGTCGACTGCGGCGTCAGGCGACGGAGCGCGCTTCTGCGAGGCGAACGAGAGACAGCAGGGTCTCCGTGACAGGCAGCTTGATGTTCAGGGGACCGGCCAGTTCTACGACGGCACCGTTGATGCTCTCCACCTCGGTACGGCGGCCGGCCAGCACGTCCTGCAGCATGGAGGGCTTGTGTCCCCTGTGGTGGTCGATGGCGTTCGCCACATTGGCCCGGCATTTGGCGGCATCGACGTCGATGCCCAGGCGCAGCGCGACGGACAGCACTTCCGTGACGACTTCGTTCGCGAGGCGGCTGCCGTCGGGCAACCTGCCGAGTTCGTCGACCGTGCAGCCGGAGACCGCACAGATGCTGTTCAGCGCGGCGTTGAACGCGACCTTCTCCCAGATCGCCGCCCACACGGTACCGTCGGAGGTGCAATCGAGCCCGGCCTTCGTGAGCACTTCGGCCACCTGGGACACGAAGCGGCGCTCGACACCGTCGGCCGCCATGAGCCGCACGACGCCCTGGCCGTGGGAGTGCACGTGGCCGGGACCGACCATGTCCGCTGGCCATGTGGTGACGCCGATCAGCACGCGCTCCAGCGGCACGAGCTCCGCGATCTTCTCGACATTGCCCAGGCCGTTCTGCAGCGACAGCACATGCCCCCCCGGTCCGATCAGATGCCTTACCCCGGACAGGGCCGCGCCGGTGTGCAGTGTCTTGGTGAACACCAGGAGCAGATCGGGGAAGCCGGTGGCGTCTTCCGGTCGCACGGCCTTCAGCGCCGTGACCTGCCGGTCACCGCCGTCGGTCGCCAGGCGAAGCCCCTGGGTGCGGACCGCATCGATGTGCGCGTCGTTCACGTCGATCAGCGTGACTTCGTTGCCCGACTCGGCGAGCAGGCCGCCGAAAAGGGAGCCCATCGCCCCCGCGCCGACGATCGAGATTTTCATGATGACCTCTTCTGTGAAATTCCTTGCGGCGGCGACACGCCCGGCAGGCTCTGGCCTCGACCGCGTTGCAGCAGCACGTCGCGCCCGGGAATGTGCCGGCGCACGATGAGCAGCGCGACCATGGCGAGGAACATCGCCGAGCCCAGCAGCGCCAGATACGCCGTGGCCCCGCCCGCCGTGATCACGGCCGCCCCTGCGAAGGCGCTCAGGATGGCGCCGAGGCGCCCGAAGGCCAGTGCGGATGCAGTGCCCGTCGCCCTGACGCTGGTCGGGTACATGAATGCGCACAGCGCGTACATGGTGGACTGCACCGCGTTCACGAACATGCCGTGCACGCCGAATCCGAAGATGAGCAGGCTGGTCTCCTTTCCGACGTTCAGCGTCTGCAGGGCGAACGCACTGGCGGCCGCGCCTGCACAGCACAGGACCAGCGGCCAGCGCGATCCGAAGCGGGAGATCGCCACCGCGCAGCCCAGCGCGCCGATCACGCCGCCCAGGTTGTAGGCGGTCAGTCCCGATCCGGCGACGCTCATCGAAAGCCCCTCCGAGGCGAGCATCGTCGGCAGCCAGCTGAAGGCGCTGTAGACGGCCGTCAGGCACATGAAGAACGCAGCCCAGGTCGCGAGCGTGTCGCGGGCCAGGCCGTTCGAGAAGAGCGCGCCGAAGCCGGCGCTCTTCTCTGCGTTTGTCTCCGCGGCCTGCTCGGTGGCATCGGTATAGCGGACGTCTCGCGCCATGGGGCGACCCATGCGCGCGAGCAGCCTGCCCAGTTCGCCCCAGCGCGCCGGATGCCGGGCAAGGAAGCGCGGCGACTCCGGCAGCGTGAAGAACAGGAGCACCGCCAGGGCCATCGGGAAGGTGCCGCCGATGAAGAAGAGCGCGCGCCATCCGAAGGCCGGCAGCACTTGTGCGGCGAAGAGGCCCGCCAGCATGCCGCCCAGGGGCACGCACACTATCGTGGCCGTGACGGCGAGCGTCCTTCGGCGCGCCGGGGTGAACTCGGCCGTGACCGTGGTCGAGCTCGGCAGCGCACCGCCGATGCCCAGGCCGGCAATGAATCGAAGCACCGCCACGGTCAGCACGTCGGGCGCAAGGCCGATCGCGCAGGTGGCCGCGCCGAACAGGAAGACGCTCGCGATGACGGCCATGCGGCGGCCGAAGCGATCGGCGAACAGCCCCGCACAGGCGCTTCCGATGCCCATGCCGATCAGGCCCGCCGCCACCGCCGGAACGAAGGCTTCGCGCGTGATGCCCCACTCCTTGATCATCGAAGGAATCGCGAACCCGATGAGCTGGCCGTCGAATCCATCCATCACGATCGAGAGGGCGGCCAGGAAGACCACGAGCTTCTGCATGGTCGTGTAGGGGCCGTCGTCCAGCAGCCGGCCGATGTCGGCATTGCCCTTGAAGGCCGCAGCAGTGGCATTCATGGGCGCCCCCCCGAGCCGGCGGCATTCGCCGAAGGGAAGTGATGGTTCATGTCTTGTCTCCATGTCGGGCGTTCGGCATGGCCTGGCGCCCAGGGGTGGGTCGACTCTTTCCGCTTCCGCTTCTTGGCGAACGGTCGTGCACGGGTCAATGGGCGGGTTCGTCGAACGGCAGGCCGACGTAGTTCTCCGCCAATGCGGTCGACGCGGCGCGCGAGCCGGTGATGTAGTCGAGTTCCGCGATCTGCACCTTGTGCTGGAATTCGTCGGCACCCGGGAAGCGATGCAGCATCGAGGTCATCCACCAGGAGAAGCGCTGCGCCTTCCAGATGCGCCGCAGCGCGATGTCGCTATAGCGTTCGAGCAGGTCTTCGCGGCCCGACTTGTAGAACGCCCCGAACGCACGAGCGAGAACGCGCACGTCGGCGACCGCCAGGTTCAGGCCTTTCGCACCGGTCGGGGGCACCACGTGCGCCGCGTCCCCCGCCAGGAACAGGCGGCCGTACTGCATCGGCTCGGTCACGAAGCTGCGCATGCCGACGACGGTCTTGCTGAAGATCTCGCCTTCGATGGGCGCCCAGCCGTCGCGGGTGGCCAGGCGCGCGCGCAGTTCGCTCCAGATGCGGTCGTCCGACCAGTTCTCGATCTTGTCCGTGGGCTCGCACTGAAGGTACATGCGCTGCACTTCGGGCGAACGGGTGCTGACGAGCGCGAAGCCGCGATCGCTCAGCGCGTAGATCAGCTCGTCGGAGGAAGGCGGCGCCTTGCAGAGGATGCCGAGCCAGCCGAACGGATAGAGCCGCTCGAAGCCCTTCAACACGCCCCTGGGAATCGAGGGCCGGCTGACGCCCTGTGTGCCGTCGCAGCCGGCGATGAAGTCGGCCTCGATGGTTTGCAGCTCGCCGCCGGGCTGCCGAAAGCGAACGCTCGGCGAGGTGGAGTCCAGCCCGTGCAGGCTCACGTCCGACACTTCGAACCGGATGTCGCCGCCCGATGCCAGGCGCACCTCCACCAGATCCTTGATGACCTCGTGCTGCGCGTACACCATGACGGCCTTGCCGCCGGTCAGCTCCGGGAAATCGATGCGGCGGTCGATGCCGTCGAAACGCAGGATCGTTCCTTCATGCCGGAAGCCCTCGCGTTGCATGCGGGCGCCCGCGCCGATCTCCTTCATGAGATCGATGGTCCCCTGTTCCAGCACGCCGGCGCGGATCGTGGCCTCGATCGCCTCGCGGCTGCGCGTTTCCAGGACGATCGACTCGATGCCCTGGAGGTGGAGGATCTGCGAGAGCATCAGCCCCGCGGGGCCTGCGCCGATGATGGCGACTTGCGTTTTCATGAGGTGGACCTTCAGTCGAGGCGGATCTGGTTCTTGCGGATCAGCGCGCCCCAGCGCTCGCGTTCCGCATGCACATAGGAAGTCATCTGCTGCGGCGTGCCGGGCAGTGCTTCGAGCGACAGCGTTTCCAGCCGCGCCTTCACCGGCGTGGAGGCGAGCGCGGCCTGCAGCGTCTTGTTCAGTGCCGCGACGGTTTCGGGCGGAGTCCCCTTGGGAACGACCAGCCCCTGCCAGGCGGATGCATCGAAGCCGCTCAGGCCCTGCTCCGAAAGCGTGGGAACGTCGGGGAAGTTCTTCAGGCGTTCCTTGCTGGCCACGCCCAGTGCCTTGAGCTTGCCCGACACCACGTATTGCTGGACCGTGGCGCTGTCCATGAGCGCGAACGGAATCTGGCCTCCCACGAGATCGATGACCGCCGGCGCGCCGCCGCGGTAGGCCACGTGCTGCAGCGCGAGCCCGGTGCGTTCCTTGAACAGTTCCGCGGCCAGGTGCTGGGGACTGCCGGCTCCCGCCGATGCGAAGTTCGCACCGTTGGGGTTGGCCTTGACCCACGCGATGAACTCCTTCAGGTTGTTCGCGGGGTTGCTCGGATGAACGACCAGCAGCAGCGGGAATCTCGCGAGCATGCCCACCGGCACGAAGTCCTTCTCCGCGTCGTACGGCAGTTTGGCGAACAGTGCCGGGTTGGCCGCCAGCGTGGCGAAGTCGGCGGTGAACATGATGTTCCCGTAGTCCTTCGATTTCGCCACGTAGTCGGCGGCGATGTTCGTTGCGGCACCGGGCTTGTTGCTCACGATGATCGTGCGCTTCAACGACTTGCCCATCTCCTCGGCGATCGTTCGCGCCACGGTGTCGGAGCCGCCGCCGGCGGCATAGCCGACGACCCATTCGATCGGCTTTTGATCCTGTGCGAGCGCCACGGCGGGTGCGGCGGCCAGGGTGATCAGGGCGCAGGCGAGTGCCCGGCGGCTCATCGAAGCAAACTTCATTTCTCTTGTCTCCGGTTTTAGGAATCGGGGTGCGGCGGTGTCGCTGCCGCATGCTTTCGCTCGTCCACCTCGGCGCTTTGCCGACGGTGAGATGACGCCCGGCGATGACGCCGGCGCGTCTGTGCGCTTGCGCGCCTGTGCGTGTCCTAGAAGGGGTATTGGCGCGGCGTGGTCTGCACCGTCAGCCAGCGCAGCTCGGTGAACGCCTCCACGCCGGCCTTGCCGCCGAAGCGGCCGATGCCGCTGCCCTTGACGCCGCCGAACGGCATCTGTGCTTCGTCATGGACGGTGGGGCCGTTCACATGGCAGATGCCCGACTCGATGCGCCCCGCCACCTGGATGGCGCGCGCCACGTCGCGGCCGAACACCGCGGCTGCGAGGCCGTACTCGTTGTCGTTGGCGCAGGCAACCGCTGCTTCCACACCGCGGACGCGAACGATGCCCTTCACGGGGCCGAACGCCTCTTCCCGGAAGATGCGCATTTCCGAGGTGACGTGATCGAGCAGCGTCGCGGGCATCAGCGTGTCCTTCGCCTTGCCGCCGATGACGAGCTTGGCGCCCTTGGCAAGCGCATCGTCGATCAGTTCGTTGCAGCGATTGACCGTGCTCAGGTCGACCACCGAACCGAGCACCACGGGCCCCTGCCGCGGATCGCCCAGCGGCAGGCTGGCGGCCCGGGCGCTGAGCTTGGCGACGAACTCGTCGGCGATGCTCTCGTCGACGACGATGCGCTCGGTCGACATGCAGATCTGTCCGGAGTTGGCGAAGGCACCGAACACCGCCGCGTTGACGGCAGCATCGACATCGGCGTCGTCCAGGATGACCAGCGGGGCCTTGCCGCCGAGTTCGAGCACGACCGGCTTGAGGTACTTGGCGCAGGTGGCTGCGATGAGCTTGCCGACGTGGGTCGAGCCCGTGAAGTTGACGCGTCGGACCGCGGGGTGCGCCACCATCGCTTCGACGACGGCGGCGGCGTCCGCGGGCGCGTTGGTCACGAAGTTCACCACGCCCTTGGGAAGCCCCGCCTCCTGCAGCGCCTCGATGATCAGCCCGTGCGTGGCGGGGCAGATCTCGCTGCCCTTGAGAACCACCGTGTTGCCGCAGGCCAGCGGCGTCGCGATGGCTCGCACGGCCAGAATCACCGGCGCGTTCCAGGGCGCGATGCCGAGGACCACACCCGCAGGCTGCCGCACGGCCATGGCCATGTTGCCCGGCACGTCCGAGGGGATGACCTCGCCGCTGATCTGGGTGGTGAGCGATGCGGCTTCCAGCAGCATGCCTGCGGCGAGGTGGACATTGAAACCTGCCCAGATGGCCGATGCGCCGGTCTCGGCGGCGACGGCCGCGGCGAAGGCCTCGGCCTTGGCTTCCAGCGCGTGCGAAGCCTTCATGAGCAGCGCCCTGCGTTCGCTGGGGCCGGTGGTCGACCAGGTCCTGAAGGCCTCGGCTGCGGCATCCACCGCGGCAATGGCGTCCTGCGTCGTCGCCGCGGGTGCGATCGTCGCCACGCTGCCGTCCAGAGGGTTGCGCCGCTCAAAGGTTGCGCCGTCGCGGGCGTCCGTGCGCTCGCCATTGATCAACATCGAAATCTTCATCGGCTTGTCTCCGTAGGATGGTTTGAAAAAATTCCTCCCGCCTTTGGACGCGGGAACGATCGGCAAGGTCAGGCGACCCGGACCTCCACGACACAGGGCACGTCGCTGGCCAGGGCCTCGTCGAGCGCCTTGCGCAGATCGGCCGGGTCGGTCACGCGCACTGCGGCGCATCCCATTCCCTTGGCGAGCGACGGGAAGTCGAGGTCGGGCAGTTCGGTGCCCTGCACGACGTCGGTGGGCGAGAAGCCGAACACCGGCGCAAAGTCCTGCAGGGCGGCGTACCGCCGGTTGTTCAGGATCACGAAGGTGATCGGCAGCTTGTTCTGAGCAGCGCTCCAGAGCGCCTGGATGGAGTACATGCTCGATCCGTCGCCGATCAGGCAGATGACCCGGCTGCCGGGCTTGCCCAATGCAACGCCCACGGACGCAGGCATGCCGTAGCCGAGGCCGCCGCTGTCCATCGTGTAGAAGGTCTCGCTGCGGGTGAAGGGCAGGTGGGCCTGCATCACGGGCCGTGCGCTCGGCGCCTCTTCGACCACGATGTGTTCCGGCTTTTTTGCTTCCGCGAGCGTTTGCAGCACGTAGGCGACCGACATCAGCGGCGTCGGCTCCGCACGCGCTGCGGCCTTTCTCGCGGGGGGCAGAGGACGCGTCTTCTTCGGCGGCACGGCGAGCAGGTCCAGCAATCCCAGCCGGATGCTGCCGACGGCCGAGATGCCGACGGGCGCCCAGGCCGCGGTGTCCGGGTCCTCGGTCAACTGGCACAGCGCTGCGCCGGCGGGCACATGAGGGCCCGCGCCTTCGACGTGATAGGCGAAGGCCGGCGCGCCGATGGCGAGGATGAGATCGTGGCCTTCGAGCAGTTCGACGATGCGCTCGCGCATGGCGGGAAGGAAGCCGGCGAACAGGCGATGGTCTTCCGGAAAGCTGCAGCGTCCGGACATCGGCGCGACCCACACGCGGGCGTTGTGGGCTTCCGCCAATGCGACGACTTCGTTCCACGCGCCGTCCCGATCGGCGGCGGCGCCCACCACGAATGCCGGGCGCTCGCTTGCCTCCAGCGCGGCCGAGATCCGGGCGATGAGCTCGGGCTCCGGACGTGTCCGGGTGCTCACGGCCCGGGTCGGAACCCGCTCGGTGTGCTGGTCCCAGTCGTCCACGGGCACCGACACCAGCACCGGACCGCAAGGCGGCATCATGGCCAGGTAGTAGGCCCTGGCGATCGCGAGCGGCACGTCTTGCGCGCGGGCCGGTTCGATGCTCCATTTGACGTAGGGCTTCGGCAGCTCGGTGGCCTGGGCCGACGACAGGAACGGGTCGAACGGAAGGATCGAACGCGCCTGCTGCCCGGCGGTGATCACCATCGGCGTGCGATTCTTGAAGGCCGTGAAGATGTTGCCCATGGCGTTGCCGACGCCGGCCGCCGAATGGAGATTCACGAACGACGCGTTGCGGGTCGCCTGCGCGTAGCCGTCCGCCATGCCCACGACGCAGGCCTCCTGCAGGCCGAGGATGTAGCGGAAATCGCTCGGGAAGTCGCGGAACATCGGGAGCTCGGTCGACCCCGGATTCGCGAACACGGAGGTCATTCCGAAGCGGCGCATCAGGTCGAACACGGCCTCGCGAACGGTGATGCTGCCCGCGGCGGTGGCGGGGTGTGCGGGCGTCGCGGCAGCGGCGTGCGGTGCGGATCCGGTCATTGCGTGTTTCTTCCTGCTGTGCACCGCGAACTCGCAATGCTGTCTCGATGGCGGGAGTGTGGAATCGCGCTCCCATCTTGAAAATTGCCTTTTCGAGAAAAAGTCATTACCGTTTGGCATGACTTTCGATCTGCAGCAACTCGTCGCCTTCAACGCCATCGTTTCGTCGGGAAGCCTCGGGCGAGCGGCCGACGCGCTCAACATCACCCAGCCCGCACTGAGCCGCACGATCCGCAGGCTGGAAGAACAGGCCGGGGCGCCGCTGTTCGAGCGCCATTCGAAGGGGATGCAGCTCACCGACGTGGGCCGCGCGCTGCAGCCGCATGCGCTGCTGCTGCAGCGCGAATCGGAGCACGCGAGCGAGAACATCAAGGCCATGCTCGGGCTGGCGAAGGGCACGATCCGTGTCGGCGCGGTCGGCAGCATCGCCTGCCTCGTGCTGCCTTCGGCCATCGGCCGGACCTGCAGCAAGTGGCCCAACCTTCAGGTCCAGATCATCGAAGGCGTCTGGGACCGGCTGGCGGACGCGCTCGTCTCGCACGAGATCGACCTGGCGCTCGGGGTCGACACGGAGGACACGGCCGAGATCGTTGCCGTGAAGGACTGCAGATGGGAGGACACCAGCTACGTCGTGGCCGGCCGCCACCACCCGCTGCGCAAGAAACGCAAGCTCAAGCTGTCAGACACCCTGGGCGAGCGCTGGGCGATCCTTCCGAAGGGAACGGGGCCGTTCGAGCACATGAAGAGCGTGTTCGCACGGCAGAACCTGGCGCTGCCCAACGTGGTCGTCGAGACGCGCTCGGTCATGGCGCTCAAGAGCCTGATCGGGCATTCGGGCTTTCTCGGCTGGATGCCGGCGCCGATGTACGACGCCGAGCGAAAGGCCGGGCTGATCGATGCGCTCGACATTCCGGGCGCGAGCGACAGGAGAATGCTGACCGCCTTTCGCAGGCGCTCCGGCATGCTGCCGGGCCCCTCCGTCAAGCTGCTCGAGGAGCTTCGCGCGCTGACGGCAGCCTGAAGGAACAGTAGGCAACACGCGTCGCGCCTCGAGCAAGGACGCTCACACCACCATGTGCTGCTCGATCCGCTCGCGGCCCAGGGCGGCAAAGCTGCCCTGCAGGACGACCTCGCCGTGGTCCAGCACCAGGACCGAGTCGGCAAAGGCCGCCACGAACTCCAGGTTCTGCTCGACGATGATGAATGAATCGCCGGCGGCCTTCCTGCGATTGACCATCGCGGCCATCCGGTCGATGTTCTCCGGCTGGACGCCCTCGGTGGGTTCGTCGAGCATCGAGAGCCTGGCCTGCAGTCCCATGGTCCGTGCGAAGGACAGCAGCTTGCGCTCGCCGCCGCTGAGCGAGCCCGCCCGCTGGGCGAGCCGGCGCTGAAGCAGCGGGAAGTGCTGGAAGACCTCCTCGTACCGTTCGGCCTTCCGGTCGTCGAGGTGCAGCCACAGGTTGTCCGCCACCGTCAGCTCGCCGAACACGACGTTCTCTTGCGGCGCGAATGCGATTCCCAGGCCGAGGCGCGCGTGCAGCGGCCGGTCGCCGAGAGCCTGGCCTTTCCATTCGATATCGCCGCTCGTGAGCGGCAACTGGCCAGCCAGGGCCTTCATCAGCGTGCTCTTGCCGACGCCGTTTCTTCCCACGATGGCGAGCGCATGACCGGGCCGGATTTCTCCGGACACTCCGCGGACCACGACGGTGTCGCCGTAGCCGCATACCAATTCCTTGAAGACCAGAGTCATTTGCGACCTCCCGCATACACCGCCCGCACCGCTGCGCTGGCCTGGATGTCCGCGAGCGAACCCTTGTCGAGAAGGCGCCCCTGGTGCAGCACATACACGTCGCCGCCCATGGCATCCACCGCCGTGATGTCGTGCTCGATCAGCAGCGCAGCCGCACCGATCCGGCTCACCAGGGCCTTGATGGCATCGATCATCTGATGGGTCTCGCCGGGCGACAGGCCCGCGCAGGGCTCGTCCAGCAACACCAGCTTCGGCTCGGGAAGTAGCGTCATCGCCAGTTCCAGCGCTTGCCGATGCCCTTGCGCCAGAGTGCCGGCCGGTGCGTCGAGTTGCGACGCGAGGGCGGGAAACTCCTGCAGGATCTCGGCGAGAAGGCTGGTGTGCCACCCCAGCGTGGCCCGTCTCAGCGTGTCGACGGCGGATGCCCGTCCGGCCCAAACGGCCAGGCCCAGGTTCTCGCGCACCGTGAGGTCGGGAAAGACCGATGGCACCTGCATCTTGCGTCCGATGCCCTTGCGCGCCACGCGCCATGCAGACAACCCGCCGATATCGTGGCCGTTGAGCGTGACGCCTCCGCCCAGAAGCGGAAGTCGCCCTGTGATGACGTTGAACGAGGAAGTCTTGCCCGCGCCATTGGGACCGATGACGCAGCGGATGCCGGGCCCGCTGAGGGCCAGGGAAAGCCCGTCGAGAATCGTCACGCCCGACTGGGCCGTCTTCACCCCATCGAGGGTCAGGGAGACGGGCGCCGTGGTCGTGGCTGCTTCATGCGTGGCGGGGGCGGGTGAATCTTCGCTGTGGCGCGGATCGGCCCGGCGCTTCAGCAGACCGGCGACGCCGTTCGGCAGGAACAGCACCACGACGATGAAGAGGGCCGCCACGGCGACTTCCCAGTAGAGGAACTGCTCACGAAGCTCGGCGGACGCGTAGCCGACCACGGTGGCACCGAGCAACGGCCCCAGCGAACTCCCCTTCCCTCCGACGGCGGCCCAGATCACGAACTCGGTCGAGAGGATGAAGCTCATCGCCTGCGGGGTCACGATGCCCTGGTGGGCGGAGAACAATGCACCTGCCGCTGCAGCGAGCAAGCCGGAGAACGCATAGGCGTTCGCCTTGACCCGGTCCGTTGCGTACCCGAGCAGCTGAAGCCGCTCCTCGTTCTGCGCCACCGCCTCCCAGATCACCCCGATGGGCCGGGCCGCCAGCATCGCGAGAACGAGCGTCGAGATGACCGCGACCGCCGCCACGAGCCAGTACAAGGTCTCGTAGCGGGCCGTGCCGGGAATGTCGGGAATGTCCGTCATGCCGTTGAAGCCGCCGGTGAGGCCGCTCCACTGCTGCGCCGCCAGGAAGCCCAGCATCGTCAGCGCAAGCGTGATGAGCGAGAAGTAGGGGCCGCTGCGCGAGCTTCTGGCGAAGACCAGGCGCGCGATGACGTAGGCGAGCAAGGCCGGCGCCACCACGGCGAGCGGCAGCGCCAGGTACAGGGCGGGGTTCGACTCCGCGCCCTTGAGCATTCCGCCGAACAGGTAGGCACCCAGCCCGAAGAAGAGCGCGTGCCCCAGGGGCAGGAATCCGAGGCGCCCCCAGCAGAGGGCCACGCCCTGCGCAGCGATCCCGTAGATCAGGAACAGGGCGATCTGGTACGCCACGAACTCGCTGGACGCGAACGGCAGCGCAACCAGGACCGCGGCCAGGAAGGCCGCCGATTTAGCGTCGCGAAAAAAGGCCATTGGGCTTGAGCCACAGAAAGAGGATTGAGAGCATCAGCACGACCGCGTAGCCGCTGGTCTGCCCTGCCACGCTGCTGACGATGGCCTGCGAGCCGCCGATGATTCCGACGCCGCCGAACATGCCGCCCAAGGTCCCGAGCCCGCCGACGACCAGCACGAAGAAGGCGTCCAGCAGGTAGTCGACACCGATGCCCGGTTCGATGCGGATCAGCGGCGCAAGCAGCACGCCGGAAAGGCCGGCGAACACGACCCCGATGACGAAGGCCTGCGAAGCGAGCCGCCGGGTATTGATGCCCAGCGCCTGCGCAAGAACGGGATTCGCCGTCATGGCGCGCACTCGAAGCCCGGCCGCACTGCGCCGATACCAGAGGAAGAGCCCCGCCATCACGACCACTGCCAGAGCGATCAGCGCGAGGCGATAGGCCGGGTACTGCGAACCGAAGACCATCATCGGTTCGGTCAGCGACGATTCGACGTTCCGGTACTCCCTGCCGAAGACTGCTTCGACCAGCTTTCTCAGGAGCATGGCCAGCGCCCAGGTCGCGAGCAGCGTGTCGAAGGGCCGCGAATAGAGCGGCCGTATGAGCCAGCGCTCCACCACGTACCCGAGCGTGCCGCACACCACCACCGCCAGGGGAACCGCTGCCACCAGCGGCAGCCCCAGCTTCTGCACCGTCACCACCGAATAGGCCCCGAGCATCACGAACTCCCCGTGCGCCATGTTCATGACGCCGAGCAGGCCGAAGACGATCGCCAGGCCCAGCGTCGTGAGTGCGAGCGTGGCCAGTTCGTAGGCCAGGTTCAGGCCGTGCAGCAGGATGTTGCCATCGAGCATGTTCAGACCTTGCACGTCTGGCCCGCGCCGACCTTCGGGAAGGTCTTCACCACGCGGAACCCCTTGTCCGTGACGTCGGCCACGTAGATGTCCTGCTCCACGTGGCGCGCCTTGACGGTCACCGCGCCCCTCGGACCGCTGTAGGTCGTTCCTTCGGAGGCGGCATCGAGCTTCGCCGGGTCCAGGCTGCCTGCCTTCTTCGCGAGCGCTTCGAGCATCAGGAAGCCTTCGTAGGTCGATTCTGCAAGGCCGTTCAATGCCGGCGCGTTCGCGCCGTTGGCCTTGGCATAGTCCGCGGCGAAGGCCTTCGCCGCGGGCGTGTCGATGTTCGCGAAGTAGCCGGAGCTCGAATAGAGATTGCGCGCGTTGGCGAAGCCGATGCCTGCCAGCGTGTTCTCTTCGATCAGCGTGCCCAGGCGAATCGCCTTGTCCGAAAGGCCGAAGCTCGCGAACGACTTGTTGAAGGTCACCGAAGCGCCACCGACCAGCGACACGAGCACGGCATCGGCGCCGCTGTCGCGGATGCGCGCGAGGCTTGCATCGAAGTTGTCGACGGTGAAGGGCAGGTACTCGTCCCCGACCACCTTGGCGCCGGTCTTCTCGATGTAGGCCCTGGCGGTGGCGTTGGTGTTGCGGCCCCAGATGTAGTCGTTGCCGATCATGTACCACTTGGTCGGCTTGCGTTCGGCCGCCAGCCATGGGATCACGGGCTCGAGCTGCTGCTGCGGCGTCTCGCCCTTGACGTAGGTACCCTTCGCGCACTCCCCGCCTTCGTAGACGGGCGTGTAGAAGTACGGCACCTGGCCCTTGAAGAGGCCCACGAGCGCACCGCGCACTGCGCTGTCGTGCATGCCGATCACGGCACCCGCCTTCTGGCCCTTCCAGAGCTTCAGCGCGGCCTGGCCCGCTTCCGCAGGTGCAAGGCCCGCGTCGCCGTAGAGAAGTTCGATCTTGCGGCCCAGCACGCCGCCTCGCGCGTTCAGGGCCGTAGCGGCCATCTCGGCGCATGCCTTGCACGACGGACCGAACAAGCCACCGGGGCCGCTCTGGGGAATCATCACGGCCACCTTGAGCGGGTCGGCCGCGAAGGCCGTGGGCAGTGCGGAAGCTGCCCCTGCGGCCAGCGTTGCTTGCAGGAAATGACGACGATCCATGGAATGCTCCTTCGGGATTTCAGTTGGGCGTTGTGAGTTGAGGGGCAGGCGCAAGCGCGGACTGGACGGCTTCGGCGATCGCCAGAAGCCGGCGGTCGGAATCGATGGGGCCGTCGAGCGCGAGGCCCACCGGCAGGTTGTTCGCAAGTGCCAGCGGGATGGTCGCGCCGGGCAACGAGGCGTTGCTGCCGGGGTCTGTGTTGCGAATGAATGTCCCGAAGGTGGGCTGCTGCGTGCCGTTCAGGTCGACCGTTTCGTCTTCGCCGACGAGGGCAGCCACCCGCGGCGTCGTGGGGAAGACCAGCGCTTCGATCCGGTGCGATTCGAATGCCTGCGCGTAGAGCGCCTGCATCTTCGCCCTCGCCTGGAGCGCGCTCTCGTAGACGTCCTCGGGAATGCCGCCGCCGGTCAGGAGGGTACCGACGGCACCGCGCACGTCAGGACTGCCGACGGCTGCGATCATCTCCTCGAGCGTGACGCCGCGCCCGCGCGCCTCGAGATACTTGCGCATGTCACGCACGAACTCGAAGAACACCACCGGGAAGCTGACACTGGCATTGAGCTCGCTCAGGGCGGACATGTCGACATCCACGAGTTCGACACCGGCCTGCCGCAGCGTGTCGAGCGCGGATTCGGCGACCTGTTCCACTGCGGGCTCCAGGTCGTTCCAGAACGGACGCCTCGGGACGCCAAGGCGCAGCCTCTGGAGCGTCAGTTTCATCCGGCCGTCCTTGGCGCCTGTCATCACCTCGTCGAGAAGGGCGCAGTCCGCGATGGTGTAGGCCAGCGGCCCGGCAGTGTCGCGAGTGAGCGAAATTGGTGCGATGCCCTGGGCCGACACGCGCCCGACCGTCGGCCGGAAGCCGCTGACCCCGCAGAGGGCCGCCGGGACGCGGACCGACCCGCCCGTGTCCGTTCCGATGGAGGCGGGAACGATGCGCGCGCCGACCACGGCACCCGACCCTCCGCTGCTGCCGCCGGGGATCCTGGTGCAGTCCCAGGGGTTTCTGACGGCTCCGGTGACCGCGTTGTTGGTGGTGATGCCGAACGCCAGCTCGTGCATGCCCACCTTGCCCGCGATCACGGCTCCTGCGGCCCGAAGGCGCGCGACCAGCTCCGCATCCGCCCGGGGCTGCTTTCCGTTCAGTGACGCGGTACCGGCCCCGCAGGCCATGCCGGCCGCCTCGATGTTGTCCTTCAGCGCGATGGGAATGCCCAGCAGGGGGAGGCGCTCGCCGGCGGCAAGACGCCGGTCCGCGTCGCGCGCTTCTTTTCGCAACGCCTCGGGATCGAAGCTGACCCACACGTTGAGGTCGCTAAAGGCTTGAGACCGTGCGATGCAGGCCTCGGCCAGATCCAGGCTTGAAACGGATGCTCCATCAAGGAGCTTGCGAATGGCAGAGAGAGGAAGGTCGATCGCGTGCATGGCTCGTTCAGCGTTTGGTGACGATTCAATGTACGCAGCGGGGTTTTGTCGGGGACCTATAGAAATCGTTAGGTGGGCCGCTCGCCGCGCGGAGCCTAGGGTCAGACCCGACTGGCGAAAACCACAGCGCTGCCTAGCATTGGCGCCCCGCGCATGAAGCTTGCTTGGAATCGACCATGCACCTCTCCACCATCCAGACCAGGGCCCTGTCGGACCTCATGCGCCTCGTCGCGAACGCGACCGACGGCGACGAGCTGCGCGAGCGCATGGCACTGCCGATGCTCGATCTCCTTCGTGCCGATACCTATGTGTCGATGGTGTGGGACGGCGAAAGGCAGCGCTTCGGCCGAACGACCGCGCTCAACATGTCCGAGGAGAACCTGAGGTCCTGGGACGACTACTTCCGCTTCGTGGACCCGCTGACCTACCCCATGATGCAGCGCCGCAAGCCGACCCTGGCAACGCAGGTGCTCTGCCAGACAGACCTGTCGCGTACGGAGTTCTTCAACGACTTCCTTCGTCGCGACCGCATGTACTGGGGAGTGAACGTCTATTTCTACGATCGCGAGCGGTGCGTCGGGGACGTTCGCATCTGGCGAAATCGGGAGCGGGGGAACTTCGATGCGGGCGAGATCGAGATCCTGAACCTCGTCGAGCCGGCCATCACCGCCGCGCTTTCACGGCTGGGCTGGAAGGAGTCCGCACCTGCCATCGAGCAAGGTGAATCCGCAGAGGCAACACTGCAGCGCGAAGGACGCCTGAGCAAGCGCGAGGCCGAGGTGGCGTGGCTGGTCAGTTGCGGCTGTCCCGACAAGGAGATCCAGAGCCGGCTCGGGCTCGAATATCCAACGGTCCGCTTCCATCTGGGCAACGCGTTCAAGAAACTGCGCGTGGCCAATCGATCGGCGCTCGTCGGACGGGTTCGGGCGCTGCTGGCTCACCAAGAGCTTGGAGGTGCGGCGGCAGACATGCCGATGCCTGCCGCGCCAGCAGAAGACCTTGCGACCCCTTCCGCATTCGCGACGCAGGTGTTGCGACAGCGCAGCGTCTCGCAGCAGATTCGCCCCAACTGATCTCTTGCGCCTGGTGTGGTGCAGGCCCGCGTGCCAGGTTGTGCATCGGCTTGCGTGTCGCTGGGCAGCACTCGTTCGCACGGCGATGCCCCGGGCGCGTGTACGTCGAAGAGGACCGCCAGCAAGCACTGGTGCGAAGGCTACCGCACTGCACACGCATCACTGTCGGAGCGATCGATATACGAAAGCAGAGATGGTCTCGTGGGCGTGTCATTGCCTGCCGATCAGCTCTGACTGCGTGTTGTGTGGCTCGACCCTCTCCTGAGTGCTTTCCAAGCCCCTGGATCACCTGTTCTCATCTCTGCGGCACTAATAATTAGACTAACGGCACGCACAGTTAGTAGAACACCCAAAAACGACCTGCTCATCCCAAAACGGCAATCCAAATCTCCACCCAATAAGCGCTTGCCGTTAGTATGTTTATCCGAAAGACGCCCCCATCCCTATGCCGGCAGGCCTGACCCTCTCCCTTTTCGATGACGCGCCGCCGCCTCGGCACGCGGCCGTGTTCAAGGAAGCCTTCGAGGCCTGGCTGGCAGACCAGCGTGGATCCGGGCTGCTTCGCCGCGAGGGCTCGGTCGCCGTGTACGAGGACATGTGGGAGGCGTTCGCGGCATGGTGCCTCGGCCAGTCGCCGGTGGTCGCCCTGCCCTCGCTCGATCTGGCCGACCTGCAGGCCTTCCAGGCGGCGCGCTTCGGTCGCAAGACCTCCGACCTGTCGCTCACGCCGCGCTATGCGTTGCGCCTGATGCGCCTGATCGACCGGGTCCTGCGCCACCATGCCTCGCGCAACGAAACCCCACCCAACACGGCAGCAGCGGACTGGATCAAGGCGAACCCCGAGATGCGGTACGCCGATGCTGCGCACGCCGATCCTTTGCCCGACTACCTCTCGGTGGGAGAGGCCCGGCAGCTCATCGCATTCCTGTCTGCAGCGCGGCCGCGGCCGGGAGCGTCGCGAGACGCACTGGCCACGATGACGTGGCAGGAAGTGCGCAACAGGGCTTCGGTTGCCCTGCAGCTGGGCGCAGGCCTGACGCCAGGGGACGTGCGCGCGCTGACGCTGGAGTCGGTGATCGCGCATGCCGGCCGCGTGAGTGAACGCCCGTGGAAGCTGCTGGTGCCTGGCAACGGCAATTCACCTGCCCGCGAGACCCCCATCGCCCCCTGGGCCGGAGAACTGCTTCAGCACTGGCTCACCGTGCGTGCAGACGCCGGCATCACGGGCCCATTCATCTTCCCTTCCACGCGCACCGGCAAACAGTGGCAGAAGCCCTCCCAATACGAGTGCGCAAAACGCGTGCTCGAGGAAGCAGGCATGGACTCGCGCGAGGGCGGGTCGTTCCGGCTGCGGCATACCTTCGCGTTGCGGCAGCTGCGGCGGGGCACGTCGCCGCAGCAGGTGGCGGCCTGGCTGGGGATCGAGGCGGCGAAGATGAAGCGCTACGAGCGGGTGCTGCCCGGAGCGATCGACGTCGTTTGAGCGAAGGTCGTCAAGACGCCAGCTGCGCGCCATCCCCCTTGCGCAGCACGAAGATGAGTTCGTCCAGCGCCCCCGCAGCGCCATCCGCATCGCGCGCCCGCAGGCGCTGCACCACCTTGCGCCGAAGCGGGAACACGTCAGGGCGCGGATGCGCCGGAATCACGTGCGTCATGCGTTCGCGCAAGACGGCGGTCATCGTCTGGGCCATGAGGCGCAGTGCCTCGTTGTGCCCCGCCTGCGCGATCGACGAGAAGAAGCTCGCCATCGCATCGATGCGCTGCGGCAGCGCGCCGACGTCCTGGTGCTTCTCGATGCCGTCGACGGCGGCCTCGATCGCATCCACCTCGGCGTCGGTGGCCCGCTCGCACGCCAGGCGCAGCAGCGTGCCGTACAGCGCACGGTAGGCCTCGTCGATGTCGGCGGTGCCGAGCTTGCCGTCGACGACGAGCTTGCGCAGCGACTCTGCCAGCATCATGTAGGCGCCCTTGTAGAACACGAGGGCATGGTCGGAGCAGCCCGGCGTCATGTGCCTGACCTCGCCGATGAAGATCACATGGTCGCCCGCCTCGTGCCGCGCATGCACGCTGCATTCGAAGCTGGCCAGGCAGTCGTCGACGAGCGGCGTGCCCAGCGGGCCCCTGCGCCAGGCCACGCTCTCGAACTTGTCGGCGATCCTGCTCGACGCAAACCGGCCCGAGAGTGCGTCCTGGCTCTGCGACAGGATGTTGATCGCGAAGGCGCCGGATTCCACGAAGGTCGGCAGCAGGCTGCTGGCCTTGCGCAGGCTGAACAGCACCAGGGGCGGCTCCAGCGAGACGGAGCTGAACGAATTGCAGGTCAAGCCCGCAGGGCTGCCATCGGCCTTGCAGGTGGTGACGACGGCCACCCCCGTCGGGAAGCAGCCGAGCAGCTGGCGGAACAACTTGGGGTCGATGGCCTCATCGGCCTGTGGCATGGCGAGGCTCATGGCGTCGGCGTCCCCTGGCGCTTGAAGAGTTGAACGATGTTGCCTTCGGGGTCGCGCAGCGACAGCACGGCGCCGTGGGCGCCCATGTCGCGCGTTCCCAGCACTTCGCCGCCGCTGGCCGCGATGCGCTCGTGCGCGCCGTCGAAGCTGTCCACCTCGAACACCATCACCATGCCCGAGACGGCGGGCGCCGCTTCTTCGCGGCAGGCGAGCGCGACGCTCGTGTTGCCGACGCCGTACTGGATCCACCGATCCTTGTCACGGAACTTCAGCTGCAGTCCCAGCGCGGACTCATAGAAGGAATGGAGTTCGGCCGGCCGCTCGGCCACCACGAACACGTTCTGCAGGCGCTTTGGCGATTCCATGGCTGGGCTCACTGTGCGGGGTTGTTGTAAAGGTTGTTGAGCGAGGCCTTGAGGAAGCCGCCATCGGCCACGATGTCCTCGCCGTTGATGTAGCTGGACGCATCGCTGGCGAGGAACGCCACGATGCCGCCGATGTCCTCCGGCCGGCCGATGCGGCGCGCCGGGATCTTCGAGACCCGGCTCTCCAGCATGCCCTCCTGGCTGTAGTGCACCTCAGAGAGGGGCGTGCGGATCATCCCCGGGCTCACCGAGTTGGCCCGGATGCCGCGCGGTCCCCACTCCACCGCCATCTGCTGCGTCAGTGCGCGCAGACCGGCCTTGGTCGCGCCATAGGCGACTGCGCGCGTCGGCGAGCGGGCGGAGATGGATGCCACGTTGACGATGCTGCCGGCCTGCGCCTCGAACATCATCGGCACCAGCGCCTGGGCGCACAGCAGCGCGCCACGCAGGTTCACCCGGAACACGCGGTCCCACTCGTCGATGGGAAAGTCCTCGAGCGCCGCGGGCGATGCGGTGATGCCGGCGTTGTTGACCAGGACATCGCAGCGACCGAAAGCGGTGCGCACCGTCGAAGCCATGATGGCGACCGAGGCGGGATCGGCCACGTCGCAGCGCATCGCGAGCATGCCGTTCGCTTCGACCGGCGCTTCGGACTCTTCGGGAAAGAGGACGTCCAGCTGCACCACCTGCGCACCCATGGCGCGAAGGTGCTCGCAGATCGAAAGGCCGATCCCCCTGGAGGCGCCCGTGACCACGGCCACGCGGCCGCGCAGCGAAGCGCCGTCGAAAACAGTCATGCTCGACATGTGCGAGTGCGTGCCTCAGGCTGCCACGGCGTTCATCGACTCGACCTCCTTGCGGATCGCCGGGATGATCCTCTCGCCCCACAGCTCGATCTGCCTGAGCATCGTCTTCTGGTCGAAGTCGCCCAGCTGCGTCTGCAGCGCGATGTGCTTCGGGCGCAGGATGCTGATCTCCTCCAGCATCTTGTCGATGACCTCGTTGACCGAGCCCACCGGCAGGTTCTGCCGCAGTTGCTCCATCGTCGGGTCCGTCTCCGAGGGCACCTCCTTGATCATGTAGCCGTCGTCCGACTGCGAACGACGGAACTTCAGGCTCTCGGAGATGCGACGCTGGAAGCGCGCGCAGTCCAGGTACGCATCGATCTCCGCCTTGCTGTCCGAAGCGTACGCACAGCGCAGGAAGCCGAACTTCACGTCGCGGTCCAGGTCCTTGCCGTTGTCGCCCGCGACCTTGTCCAGCCTCTGGCGCAGCTCACCGATGGCATCGTTGCCCTTGAGCAGCGCGGTCACGAACAGGTTGTGGCCCTCGCGCACCCCGCGCCCCAGCGTGACCGGGTTGCCCGAGGTGATCCACAGCGGCGGCATCGGGTCCTGCAGGCAGCGCACCGCGATCGAGCTCGGCGGCAGCTTCAGGTGCTCGCCGTCGTACGCCACGATCTTCTGCGTCAGGCCCTTGGGCAGGATGTCGAGGAACTCGTTGTAGATGGCGCCCGAGTCCTCGATCTTCACGCCGAAGCGTTCGAACTCGAACTGCTGGTAGCCCGAGCCGATGCCCAGCTCCAGGCGGCCGTCGGACACCGTGTCGACGAAGCCCACTTCCGCAAGAAACCGCGCCGGGTGGTACAGCGGCAGGATGCACACCGCCGTGCCCAGACGGATGCGCTTCGTCTTGGCCGCCATGTGCGCCACCATCATCAGCGGCGAGGGCGACAGCGAGTAGTTGTTGAAGTGGTGCTCGGCGTACCAGGCCGTGTTGAAGCCCGCCTGCTCCGCCGCCACCGTCTGCTCGATCGAGTTGTTGATGACCTGCTGCGACGTCTGGTGATAGCCGCGCTGCTGGGCCAGAATGAACACCCCGAATTCCATGTACTGTCTCCGCGAAAATTGCACCCGCCTGGGTTGCCAAAATTCTAGGGAGACGGCTTCCTTTGACTATGGCTGAATCTGCAGCTCAGAACTGCGTAAACAGGAGAAGTAAGTTGAAGATCTCCGGCCTCCGGGCCTGTGTTGCGAGCGCCTTCGCGCGGGCAGGCGGCGCCCATGGATAGATTGCGAGCGATGGAGCTCTTTCTCTCCATCTCGCAGACGCGCAACTTCTCGGAGACGGCACGGCGCTTCGGCATCTCGGCCACCGGTGTGTCGCGCATGATCACCGAGATCGAGGAGGAGCTGAAGGTCAAGCTGCTGCTGCGCTCCACGCGCCAGGTGGCGCTGACCGAGTCGGGACAGGAATACGCGCGGCAGCTCGAAAGCATCCTGTGGCGCATCAAGGAGCTGCAGACCAACATCACCGCCATCAGTGCGGCACCGCAGGGACTGCTGCGCGTGCACTCGCGCGTGATGTTCGGGCTGGGCGTGCTGCCGCCGCTGATCGCGGCCTTCCGCAAGCTCTACCCTGAGATCCACATCGAGCTCTCGCTCACCGAAGCCGCCGTGGACCTTCGGCGCAACCAGGTCGACATCGACTTCCGCATCTCGCCGCCGGCCGAGGCGGGCGTCAAGCGCCGCATGCTGTTCCAGAGCGAGCGGCACCTGGTGGCGGCTCCCTCCTATCTCGAACGCATGCCCGCCCTGGTCTCGCCCGAGAGCATCCTGGAGCACGACTGCCTGGCCTACCAGCTGCCGGGCGACGAATACGTCTGGACCTTCAAGCAGCAGGACGAGCTGAGCCAGATCGCCTTCAAGCCGCGCCACGTCAGCAACAACGGCATCGCGCTGCTCGAGCTTGCGCGGCTGGGCGAAGGCCTGGTGCTGATGGACGACTACACGGTGCACAACGACGTGCTCCAGGGTCGGCTGGTGCGGGTGCTCGACGGCTATCGCATCAGCAACAAGGGCTTCGACGAGGGCATGTACGCCACCATCCTCGACACGCCCATCATTCCGGCGAAGATCCGCCTGTTCCTCGACTTCGTGGCCGAGCACGTGGCCGGGCCCGAGCTGCGCTTTTCCGCGCACGGCAAGCCGGCGGGACTGGACGTCGCGCCGCTTCGGACCTAGCCGGGCGGAAGCGGCATCCGGCACAGGGGGCGGACCAGCCCCTTGCAGCCGAGCCCCGTGAGCTTGAGCACTGCGCCATCCAGCGGACCTGATGCGCTGAGCCTGCCGCTGTCGCTGATGGTGGTGACGAACAGATCGTCCATCTGCGGCCCGCCGAAGCACAGCGCACTCGGATGCGTCACGGGCAGCACGATCTTTCGCGTCAGCTGGCCTTGCGCGTCGAAGCGTGCAAGCGTGCCGGTACGCACCAGCGCGGTCCACAGCCCGCCTTCGGCATCGAAGCAGCAGCCGTCAGGACCGGAGCCCTGGTCGTCGGTGCGCACGAACACGCGCCTGTCACCGAGCGTGCCGTCGCCCGCCACGGCGTAGGAATAGATGACGCGCCTTTCGCTGTCGGCCACATGCAGCCGGCCGTCGATCGGGCTCACGCAGGGGCCGTTGCAGATGCCCAACCCGTCGTCGAGCTTGTTCAGCCGCAGGCCGGTGTCGAGCCGGTAGAGGCCGCCCAACGGAGCTTCGCCCGGCTCGCGGAAGACGTGCATGGTGCCCACCACGAAGCTGCCGTCGGGCATCGAGATGCCGTCGTTCAGCCGCAGGTGCTCGTGGCTCGCGTCGATCCGCGCCAGGGTCTGCAGATGGCCGGTACGCGGGTCGAGCGCGCAGATCTGCTCCTTCAGCGCCAGCACGATGCGGCCATCGGCATTGAAGGCGAAGGAGCCCAGCGGCGGCGGGACTTCATGGCGCGCGGTGACCGCGCCGGTGTCCGCATCCAGCGCAATCACCAGGCCTGCGCGGCAGTCCAGCAGCCACAGCTGCCCGTCGTGCCAGACGGGGCATTCGCCCAGAGCGGTTTTGAGGTTTCCTAGGCGCTGAATTTCCATTTTCAATTCAATTGATTCGAAATTGAATTCGAATTCGTCTCTTTATTCAATTGCATTGAGCCACGTCAATCAGCCTCGTCGCGGCCACGCATGCGACACGGCGCCGCCGCATCGTATCCCCCTGTTTCCCGCTGGCGCAGGAGCGACTCCTTCATTTCTTGCAGAACTCTCCTTCAGATTAGTTTGAAATCGATTTTCGAGTTCATTTCTACAATCGATCGAGCATATTGAGAACAGAGACAAGCCGGCGGAAGCACACCGCCCCAGGCCCCTAAATCGGAATTCCCGCGGAATTGAGACCCGGGCTGTTTGTCGACTGGCTTCAATTCAATTCCGATCCGTGCCGCGTCAAGCCGGCTTCTTCGAGAGGTGGTGTATGAGTAATGAATTTGTCCGTCTGGAAGTCTCCGGCGGGGTCGCCCTGGTCACGATGGACCGCAAGCCGGTCAATGCGCTGAACCGCGCCATGCGCCGTGAAATGGTGGCGACCTTCGACGCGATTTCCGAGCGCGAAGACATCCGCTGCGCCGTGCTGACCGGCACCGGCAGTGTGTTCTGCGCGGGCGCCGACCTCAAGGACCGCCCCGACGCCGAGATCGCGGGCGACTTCCTCGAACACAACCGCATCACCCGCGAGACCGGCAACGCGATTCGCGAATGCGCCAAGCCGGTGATCGCCGCGATCAACGGCACGGCGCTGGGCGCCGGCTTCGGGCTGGCCGCCGCGTGCGACATCCTCTACGCCTGCGAGAACGCGACCGTGGGCATGCCCGAGATCAACGTCGGCCTGGCCGGCGGTGCTTCGATGCTCAAGACCCTCTTCGGCCGCTCCACCCTGCGCCGCATGTTCTTCACCGGCCAGCGCCTCACGGCGCACGAGCTGCTCAAGCGCAACGTGATCGAGGACGTGCTGGCCGAGAAGGACCTGCTGCCCGTCACGATGGAGCTCGCCCGCGAGATCGCGTCCAAGGCGCCGCTGGCGATCGCCTACGCCAAGCGCGCGGCCAACATGGTCGATCTAATGCCGCAGCGCGACGCCTATCGCTTCGAGCAGGAATTCACCGTGGCCCTGTCGAAGACGGAGGACGCGCGCGAAGCCCGCATGGCCTTCCTCGAGAAGCGCGCGCCGGTCTTCAAGGGACGCTGATCCCATGCTGACGCAGGTTCACGCAGCCACCGGCACCGGGCTGGACGCATTCTTCAAGGCACAGGGCGTGGCGGTCGTCGGTGCTTCCGACGACATCACCAAGATCGGCGGCCGCCCCGTGCAGCTGCTGCGCAAGTACGGCTACGCGGGCGCCATCTATCCGATCAATCCCAAGGGCGGAACCATCCAGGGCCTGCAGGCCTACGCCTCCGTCCTGGACACGCCGACCGCCCCCGACCTGGCCATCCTTGCGGTGCCGGCGCAGGCGGCGCTGCAGGCCGTGCGCGACTGCGCCGATCGCGGCGTGCGCGGGGTGATCGTGCTGTCGTCCGGCTTCGCGGAAGCCGGCCCCGAAGGCGCCGCGCTGCAGGCCGAGATGGTGCGCGTGGCACGCAGCCACGGCATGCGCCTGCTGGGCCCCAACTGCCTGGGCACCGTGAACGTGGTGGACCGGCTGGTGGGCTCCTTCTCCATCGCGCTGGAGCAGAGCCTGCCGCCGGCCGGGCAGGTCGGCATCGTCTCGCAGTCGGGCAACATCGGCAGCTTCACCATGCGCAACATGGCAGAGCGCGGCATGGGCGTGAGCCGCTTCATCGCCACCGGCAACGAGGCCGACGTGGATGTCGCCGACGGCATCGCCGCACTGGCGCAGGACGCGGACACCCGAATCATCCTGTGCTGCATGGAGACCTGCCGGCACGCGGGCCGTCTGGTCGAGGCGCTGGACATGGCGCGCGCGAACAACAAGCCGGTCATCGTGCTCAAGATCGGAGCCACCGAGCAGGGCCAGGCCGCGGCGGCATCGCACACCGGTGCGCTCACCGGCTCCGACGCGGTGTTCGATGCCGTGTTCCGGCGCTACGGCGTGCTGCGCGTGCGTTCGTTCGAAGACCTGCTGAACGTGGGGCATGCGGCGGTGCTGCTCGGCACGGGCCGGCTGCCCGCCACCGACGCCGTGACGCTGGTGGCCGCATCGGGCGGCTTCGGCATCATGATGGCCGACGCGATGGTCGAGGCCGGCATGACCCTGCCGCAACTCACCGACAGCACGAAGGCCCTGATCCGCGAGGCCGTGCCCACCGCCGGCACCAACAACCCCGTGGATGCATCGGCCCAGATGTCGGCGCGCCCCGACATCCTGCTGAAGATGCTCACCGCGCTGCAGGAAGACGCCAACGGCAGCACGCTGGTGCTGCTGCTGGCCCTGTCGCTGTACAACCCGCGGCTGCGCGGCACTTACATGGAGGCGCTGGCCAGCATCCGCGCGAGCCATCCCGAGCGGCTGATGGTCCTCATCAGCCAGGGCCCTCCCGATGCGGTGGCCGAGATCAACGCGCTGGGCATCCCGGTGTTCCCGAGCATTCCGGCCGCGGCCACCGGCCTCGCCGGCCTGGTGCAGCTCGGCCGGCTTGCCACCCTGCCCGCCACCCCCGCCTACGGCGGCCCGGTCGACGGCGTGGATGCCGCCGTGTTCCGCAACGAGTTCCATGCCAAGCGCGCGCTTGCCGCGGCCGGCATCAGCGTGCCGCGCGAGGAGGTGGTGGCTTCCGCCGACGAGGCCGTGCGCAGCGCGCGGACCACGGGCTATCCCGTAGTGCTCAAGATCGCCTCGGAAGACATCGCCCACAAGACCGAGATCGGCGGCGTGGCGCTCGACCTGCATGACGACGCCGCGGTGCTCGAAGCGTACGAACGCATCATGGCCAATGCGAAGAAGCACGCGCCCCATGCCCGCCTGGACGGCGTGCTGGTGGCTCCCATGGTTCGCGGCGGCGTGGAGCTGATCGCCGGCGTCTCGCGCGACCCGGTCTTCGGCCCGGTGGTGATGGTGGGCTTCGGCGGCATCTACGCCGAGGTCCTCAAGGACGTCGCGGTGCAGGTCGCGCCGGTTTCCGAGGACGAGGCCGTGCGGATGATCCGCAGCCTGAAGATGTTCCCGCTGCTCGACGGCGCGCGCGGCCGCGCCAAGGCCGACGTGGCCGCGGCCGCCCGCACGGTGGCCCAGCTCTCCGAGTTCGCCTGCCGGCATGCCCGGGACGTGGCCGAGATCGACATGAACCCCATCCTGGTCAAGCCCGAGGGCGAAGGCGTCCTGGTGCTGGACGCACTGATGGTGCCCACCGCCGCCGGCCACGCCAATTCTCATTGAAGCCACTTCCAATGCACATGCCAAAGAACCCGGCCATTCCCGACGCGTCTGCCGGCCCCGCCGTCTATCGCGAGTACGCGCGCCAGTGGCTCGGCGCCAACCTGCCCGAGCACATGCGCGCGGACAGCCTGAACTACCGCACCCCCACGCTCGACGAGTGCCGCGACTGGGAAGCCTCGATGTACGAAGCCGGCCTGGCCGGCATGACCTGGCCCAAGGCCTACGGCGGACTCGGCCTCAGCTTGCGCGAGCACCTGGTGGTCAACAAGGAAGTGGGCGCGCTGCCCATGCCCGAGAGCGTGAGCTCCATCGGCAAGGAGCTGGCCGGCCCCATCATCCAGACGGTCGGCACCGCGGAGCAGAAGCAGCTCTTCCTGCCGAACATCCTGGCCATGCGCAACTACTGGTGCCAGGGCTTCTCCGAACCCGATGCCGGCTCCGACCTGGCCCGGCTGCGGACCAAGGCCGTGCAGGAAGGCGACATCTGGCGCATCAACGGCCAGAAGATCTGGACCAGCGGCGCGGCCAAGGCGCACTACTGCCTGCTGCTGACCCGCACCGGCACGGTGGCCGACAAGCACCGCGGCCTGCTGATGTTCGCGGTGCCGATGAACACGCCGGGCATCCGCGTGTCGACCATCAAGTCGATCGATGGCAAGGACTCCTTCGCCGAAGTCTTCTTCGACAACGTGGTGGTCCCCGACAGCGCCCGCCTGGGCGCGCCCGACGAAGGCTGGAATGCCGCGATCCGCGTGCTGTCGATCGAACGCGCCACCAACCGCATGTACCGCGCGTGGCGCTTCGAATGCGAGCTGCGCCAGCTGATCGCCGCATGCAAGTCCGACCCACAGCTGGCCACGCTGCTGGACGACGGCCACGTGCAGCGCCGCATCGGCGACGTCGTGGGCGAGATCGATGCGCTCAAGGGCCTGGTCGAGCGCACGGTGGACCAGATGATGGCCGGCGACAGGATCGGCGCGCGCGGTTCGCTCACCAAGCTCTTCTGGTCCGAGGCCCACCAGGCCTTCATGGGGCTGGCGCTGTCGCTGGTGTCGCAGGTGAACCCGCGCTCCAGCGCGCTCGCGCAGCGTGCCCGCAAGCACTTCACCACCGCCTACCTCTATTCCCGCGCCGAGACCATCTACGCCGGCACCACCGAAGTGCAGCTCGACATCATCGCGCAACGCATCATGGATCTGCCCAAGGACCTCTGAGATGAGCACCACAGACAACGATCTCAAGCCCGAAGAGTTCGGCCAGGCCGCCGCGGCAGCCATCACCGACGCGCAGGCGCGCGGCTTCCGCGACGCGGCCCAGGTGCTGGCAGGCGCAGGCCTGTGCGGCGTGTGCGCGTCCGAAGAGGCGGGTGGCCTCGCGCTGGGCATCGAATTCGCGCTGCCCATCGTGGCGGAAGCGGGCAAGCTGAGGCTGCAGTGGCCGCTGCTGGAAACCGTCCTCGTGGCCAAGGCGCTGGGCCAGTCACCACTCGCCGCCCAGCTCGCGGCGGGCGAGCGCGTGGCCACCTGGGCGCTGCAGGGCAGCCTGCAGGAAGGCTTCGCGGGCCAGGCCCGCCACGCCAGTCACTGCGACTGGGCCCTGGTGGCCGACGGCCAGGGCGGCGCGGCGCTGGTCGACCTCGGCTCGGTCACGATCCAGGACGATGCCGCACTCGACCCCGAGCACCCCCAAGCCTGGCTGGTGCTGGACAAGGCCGAAGTGCTCGCCACGGTGGATGCCGCAACCTTCTCCGCCCTTCAGCGCGACAGCCACATCCTGATCGCGGGCCTGGTCAACGGCGCCGCCGAAGGCGCGCTCGCCACCACCGCCGAGTACATGTCGACGCGCGTGCAGTTCGGCCGGCCCCTCTCGGCCAAGCAGGCGGTGCGCCACCTGCTGGCGCGGATGCGCCTGCTGCAGGAGGCCTCCAGCGCGGGCATCCAGCGCCTGCTTCGCACCGATGAATTCGGCGGCGCACGCGCCACCTCGCCCGTGCTGGCCAATGCACTGGCCAGCTCTGCCTTCGTGCTGGAGAAGTCCATCCATCTGCACGGCGGGATGGGCTTCACCTGGGAAGTGCCGCTGCACTACGCGCTGCGCGAGGTGCGCAAGTTCGATGCCGCCTTCGGCTCGGGCGTGCTGGCCCGGCAGGTGGGCCGCGACTTCATCCAGTCTGTCTGAACAAGGATCTGAAATGAACCAGGATTTGCTTGGCCGCGTGGCCCTCATCACCGGCGCGGGCGCCGGCATCGGGCGCGAGACCGCCCGCCAGATGGGCGAGCGCGGCGCCATCGTCTGCGTGAACGACCTGAAGGAAGAGCTGGTCGCGCCGGTGGTGGACGAGATCAGGGCCCGTGGCGGGCAGGCCTTCGCGATCGTGCAGAACATCGCCAGCCGCGAAGGCATTCGCGAAGCCATCCAGCGATCGTTCGACCTCGGCGGCAGGCGTTTCGACATCCTCGTCAACAACGCGGCCTGGGTGCGCTACCAGTCCATTCCCGAGATCGCCCCGGAAACGGTGGACCGCATGCTCGACGTGGGCTTCAAGTCCGTCATCTGGAGCCTGCAGGAAGCCGTGGCCGTGATGGACCCCGAACGCGGCGGCGCGATCGTGAACGTGGCGTCGGTCGCGGCGCTGCGATCGGCCGCCAATTCGGTCGTGTACTCGGGCATCAAGTCGGGCGTGCTCGGCATCACACGGGCGGCGGCGGCGGAACTAGGCTCGCGCAACATCCGCGTCAACGCCGTATGCCCTTCGGCCGTGCCCACCGAAGGCACGCAGCGCAACCGCAATGCCGAACGCGATGCCAACCGCATCGCCCGCACGCCGCTGGGCCGGCTGGGCACGGTGGAGGACATCGCCCAGAGCATCTGCTTCCTGGCCAGCGACCAGGCAGGCTTCATCACCGCGCAGGCGCTCACGGTGGACGGCGGCATCACGCTGACCAACATCTGAGCCCATGCCCACGGCCCTGATCACCGGTGCCGCATCCGGCATCGGACGCGACACCGCGAGGCTGTTCGCAAGCGCCGGCTGGCAATGCGTGCTGGTCGATCGCAACGCGCAGGCCCTGCACCAGCTGGCGCAAGAGCTGCCCGCCGAGGGCGCGCATGTGCCGCGCACGATCGACCTGACGGACCCGAAGCAGATCGCCTCGCTGGCCGAAGGTACGCCGGCGCTGGACGCCCTCATCAACAACGCGGGCATGTCCGATGCCTCTAACACGCCGCTGGTACAGCAGAGCCCCCAACAGGCCGGCCGGCTGCTGGCGCTCAACCTCGCTGCGCCTGCAGCGGTGGTGGATGCGTGCAGCCAGCTGCTCAAGCCGGGCGCTCGCGTCGTGAACGTGTCGTCGGGCGCGGGCCTGAGCGCCATTCCGTTTCGCGGCCTGTACAGCCCGAGCAAGGCGGGGCTCATCGCGCAGACACGCGCCCTGGCGAACGCACGGCCGGACCTGTGCGTGACGGTGCTGTGCCCCGGCTTCGTGCGAACCGAGCTCGTCGCCGGGCTGATCGAAGCGGGGCGCATCGACCCCGAGCGCGCGGTGGCAAAGACACCGCTGGGACGCATGGCGACACCCGACGAGATGGCCCGGGCGCTGTTCTTCCTGGCAAGCACCGGTGCCGCGCCGCTCAGCGGGCAGGTCCTGCCGGTGAATGGCGGATCGTCGATCTATGGCGGCAGCCAGGGTTTTGCGCCCGCCACGCTGGATGTGCTGCCGCTGGACCTGCCGCTGCAGCTCGAGGTACTCGGCGGACCCGTGCAACCCTGGCAGGCCGTATCCGCAACGGCCGGCGCCGGGCCGCACTACCCGGCATGCATCGATCTCTCCGCGCTGCACCGCAAGAGCGGCCTGCTGCAGGCGGTGCACGAGGCCGCCATCCGCTTCGCGTCCCGTCATTCGCAGCAGGCCAGCCTCACGGTGCTGCTGCCACAGGACACGCCGGAGCGCAGCACCCGCTGGCAGGACGCCGGCGACGGCGCCGCTGCACGCATGCTCATCTCGACGCTGGCCTGCGAATGGGGCAGCCGCGCCTTGCGCATCAACGCGCTGGAGGTGCCGCCAGAGGTGGAGCCCCGGTCGCTGTACGCGCTACTGCGCTACGTCTGCGGACCTGCCGCGCAGTATGTGACGGGCCAGACGCTCGTGTGCCACCGGAACACACCGAAGGACGCAGCAGCATGAACACGCCGGAAACCCGCATCGACAAGGAACGCGCGCGGATCAAGGAATTTTTCATCGCCGAGCGCGGCTACTGGCGACCGTGGACCGAGACCATGCTCGACGCATGCCCCGGATTCGTGGAGCAGTACGCACGCTATGCCGGTCATCCCGCGCGCACCGGGCCGCTCACGCCGCGCATGGTGGAGCTCATCTACGTGGCGCTGGACAGCTCCTCGTCCCATCTGTTCGAGTCCGGCCTTCAGACGCACATGAAGCGGGCTTTGGAAGTGGGCGCAACGCAGGCCGACATCGTCGACGTGCTGCACCTGGTGGCCGTGCAGGGCCTGGCCAGCGTCGGCCAGGCGACCGCCATCCTCGCGGAACTCGCCGGGCTGCAGGACTCGCGAGGTTCGCAGGCCGTCAGCACGGCGCTCCAGGCCCGCATCGACCGGCTCGGGCACGCTCACGCACTGCGGCTGAACGAACTGGCGCGGCTGGACGCCGGCTATGTGGAGGTGCTGCTCGACTTCATCGAAAAGGGCCGACCCGGCGCGGGCCTGACCGATGCCGAGCGCAGCCTCGTCCAGCTCGCGCTGCATGCCTGCTTCACCGCCTTCAATCCCGATGCTGTGCGACAGATCGTCGCCACGGGCCTGGGGCATGGCCTCGCGCCGACCGAGCTGCTGCAGGCCATCCAACTCGGCGCTCATCTGGCAGTGCATGGCAGCGCACTGGGTGCAAAGGTGCTTCAGGCTTGCCAGGCGCCGCCGGCCCGGGAACAGGGCGAGTAGACGATGCGGACCCATCCCCTGCGGCTGCTGTGCGCCGCGCTGGCCGCCGCGAGCACGACGACGGCGCTGCATGCGCAACCCGTTTTTCCGGCCCGCCCCGTGACCATCGTGGTGCCCTACAGCGCCGGTGGCGTCACCGACTACTTCGCGCGCCAGCTCGGCAGCAAGCTGTCGCGCATGTGGGGCCAGCCCGTGGTGGTGGACAACCGCGCGGGCGGCGGAACCATCATCGGGACGCAACTGGTCGGCAAGGCCCCGGCAGACGGCCACACCCTGCTCTTCACGAGCTACGGCTTCACCGCCAACCAGGTGCTGCGCAAGAGCCTGCCGTACGCGAAGACATCCTTCCGGCCCGTCGCGCTGCTCGGTTCCAGCCACAACGTGCTGCTGGTCACCAACCGGCTCAAGGGCAAGCCGCTGGAGGCGATCATTGCCGACGCCAAGGCCACGCCGGGCAGCCTCAAGCTCGCATCTTCAGGCCTGGCTTCCAGCCCGCACATCGGCGCCGAGTTCTTCGCCAGGAAGACCGGCATCACC
Organism: Variovorax sp. 22077; assembly: GCF_052044195.1. Classification (NCBI taxonomy): domain Bacteria; kingdom Pseudomonadati; phylum Pseudomonadota; class Betaproteobacteria; order Burkholderiales; family Comamonadaceae; genus Variovorax; species Variovorax sp. 22077. The sequence continues at coordinate 746 of NZ_JBQEQC010000010.1, read as the reverse complement.
TTCACGCACGTCCCCTACAAGGGCCAGGGGCCGTCGATGTCCGACCTGATCGCGGGCGTGGTCGACGGCATGTTCGACGGCATGTCCTCGTACGCGCAGGTCAAGGCCGGACGAGTGGCCGCCGTCGCCATCGCCGCGGCGCAGCGCCACCCGGCCGCGCCCGAGATACCGACGTTCAGGGAACTGGGCGTCGACCTGGTCACGGGTACATGGTTCGGCATGCTTGCACCCGCCGCGACGCCCGATGCGATCGTCGACAAGATCAACGCGGACATCCGCCTGGCCCTGCAGGACGAGGAACTCATGGCGCAGATCGCCAGGACGGGCGTGAGCGTGTCGGCTTCATCGCCGGAGGCCTTCGGTCGGTTCCTTGGCCAGGAAGCGGACAAGCTGCAGGCGCTGGTCGATCAGGGGGTGCAGATCCATCTGGACTGAGCACGCGACATGCGAGGGCCCGGCGCCGCTGGCCCCTGCAAGCTTTGCATCGACGATGCGCGCCCCACTGGATGGAGCTCGGGCACCGTGAAACACGACTGTTCCGTCACGCTGACCGTCACGCGCTGAAGCGATTTCCTACCACTTCACGCGCACGCCGATCGATCCGTTGATGCCGCTCCTGACCCTGGCGTCGCCGCCCGATGACCACAGCTTGCCGACTTCGCCGTAGAGGCTGGTCGACGGGCCCAAGGCCAGCGTGAAGCCGCCCGCAAGCTCGGTGCTCGTGCCGCCGGTCGGCGCTGCGATGT
>NZ_JBQEQC010000009.1:0-276013 GCF_052044195.1 Variovorax sp. 22077 | reverse complement strand
GCTTGATCCACATGCCGATCAGCGGCAGGTTCAGGATGATGAGCATCGCGTTGCCGATCCACATCGAGGCGATCAGGCCCCAGAAGAGCTCCGGGTTGCTGGTCATCACCTGCGGGCCCGGCTGGATGTTATGGATGGTCATCGCGCCCACCATCAGCGCCATCACCGCGTTGGGTGGGATGCCTAGCGTCAGCAGCGGGATGAAGGAGGTCTGCGCGCCCGCGTTGTTGGCCGATTCCGGCGACGCCACGCCGCGGATGTTGCCCTTGCCGAAGGGCACTTCGCCGGGGCGCATGCGGATCTTCTTCTCCAGCGCATACGAGGCGAACGAGGCCAGCAGCGCGCCGCCGCCGGGCAGGATGCCCAGCGCCGAGCCCAGCGCGGTGCCGCGCAGCACGGCGGGGAGCATGCGCTTGAAGTCGTCCTTGGTGGGCCACAGGCCCTTGACCTTGTGCGTGAACACCTCGCGCTCGTCGTCCGGCTGCGAGAGGTTGCCGATGATCTCGCCGTAGCCGAACACGCCCATCGCGATGACGACGAAGCCGATGCCGTCGGTGAGCTCCGGAATGTCGAAGCTGTAGCGCGCCACGCCCGAGTTGACGTCGGTGCCCACGATGCCCATCAGCAGGCCCAGCACGATCATCGCCACCGCCTTCAGCAGCGAACCCGAGGCCAGCACCACCGCGCCGATCAGGCCCAGCACCATCAGCGAGAAGTATTCGGCCGGGCCGAACTTGAAGGCCAGCTCGGTCAGCGGCGGCGCGAAGGCGGCCAGGATCAGCGTGCCCACGCAGCCCGCGAAGAACGAGCCCAGGCCGGCGGCGGCGAGCGCCGGGCCCGCGCGGCCCTGCCGGGCCATCTGGTAGCCGTCGATGCAGGTGACCACCGAGGACGATTCGCCCGGCAGGTTCACCAGGATGGCCGTGGTGGAGCCGCCGTACTGGGCGCCGTAGTAGATGCCGGCCAGCATGATCAGCGCCGACACCGGCGGCAGCGCGTAGGTGGCCGGCAGCAGCATCGCGATGGTCGCGACGGGCCCGATGCCCGGCAGCACGCCGATCAGCGTGCCCAGGATGCAGCCGATCAGGCAGTACAGCAGGTTGGTGAAGGTGAACGCGACGCCGAAGCCGGTCGCGAGGTTGTTGAAGAGTTCCATGGCGGCGTGCTCCTCGTTCAACCGGCGATGAAGGTGGGCCACACCTGGATCTGCAGCTTGAGCGCCCAGATGAACGCCACGTAGCTGCCGGCCGCCAGGATGGTCGCGAGGATCAGCACGTCGCGCAGCTTGAAGTGCTCGCCCGCCATGCTCGAGATGATGGTGAGCGCGTAGATCGCGATGATCATGCCCATGGCCGGCAGCCCGATGCTGGGCAGCCCGCCCAGCAGCACGCCGAAGGCCAGGTTCGCGCCGAGCACGAAGGCCAGCGGCTTCCAGGCCCACTTGCCGATCGGGTCGCCGTCGGTGGTCTCGACCACCATCGCCTGGAACATGATGATCGCGCCCAGCACCGCCAGCAGGATCCCCAGCATGAGCGGGAAGTAGCCCGGTCCCATGCGCGCGCCGTCGCCGATGGTGTAGGTGGTGGCGCCGATGGCGAAGGCGCCGCCCACGGCCGTGAACATGACTCCTGAGAAGAAGTCGGCCTGACTCTTGATGCGCATGTCTCGCTCCTCTTTGTTGGGGGAAACGAGGGTCGGGCTGCGCGCCTGACGGTGGGCTGACCGGTGCGGTACGAACAAGTGCGTACCGCAGGGCAAGGGTTCTCCCAGGGGCCCGGCCTTCGGGCAGGCGCGCCCGGAAACGAAAAAAGCTCCCGAAGGAGCTTTTTGGTTCAGGGGCCCGAAGGCCCCGGAAGGGGGGAAGGGCTCAGTAGCCGCCGCGGCCGCCGCCGTAGCCGCCACCGCCGCTGCGGTCGCCGCCGCCGCCGTAGCCGCCGCGATCACCACGGTCGCCGCCGTAACCGCCACCGCCGCCGCTGCGGCCACCGCCGCCGTAGCCGCCGCCACCACCACCGTAGCCGCCACCACCGCCGCCGCCGCCGTAGCCGCCGGTGCGGGGAGGACGAGCTTCCATCGGACGGGCTTCGTTCACCGTCAGGGCGCGGCCCTGCAGGGGCTGGCCGTTCATGGCTTCGATGGCTGCCAGTGCTTCGGCATCCGTACCCATTTCGACGAAGCCGAAGCCCTTCGAACGGCCGGTGTCACGTTCCATCATGACCTTGGCGCTGACGATCGAGCCGAATTCGCCGAAGGCTTGCTCCAGATCGTTGTCGCGGATCGAGTAGGCGAGGTTGCCCACATAAAGTTTCTTGCCCATCAAGGGACTCCTGATTCAAACCAACAAAAAGACAAAAAGCGATGGAGTCCCAGAATCACAACAAACAAGAACTGCGCTGTGGCGCGAAACTGACCGATCACCGAATTACGTGCACGGGAGCCGCAAGGCCCGCTGACACGTAGCGAGCATTATCCGGCCCGAATTCGAAAAATATGTGGCGAAATCGCCCCTTATCGGGAAACTCCTCGTTCCGGCGGGCGGTTTCGCAACGGTTTCAGCAGTCCGGAAAGCCCGTTGTGGTCTATTTCATGCATCAGGGCGAGCAATCGGCCAATTTCGCCCGAGGGAAAACCCTCGCGTGCAAACCAGGTCAGGTAATTTCCGGGCAAATCGGCAATCAGCGTGCCCTTGTACTTGCCGAAGGGCATTTCGAGCGTCACCAGCCGCTGCAGGTCTTCGGGTTTCATGGGAGCCTCAGCCTCCGGCGCGCTTGACCGTGTGGCCCAGCTTCGCGAGCGCCGCGATCACGGTTTCGCGGTGGTCGCCCTGGATTTCGATCGTGCCGTCCTTCACCGTGCCGCCCGTACCGCAGGCGGTCTTGAGCTGCTTGCCCAGCGCCAGCAGCGCCGCCGCTTCGAGCGCCACGCCCTTGACGACGGTCACGCCCTTGCCCTTTCGCCCCTTGGTCTCGTGCGACACGCGCACAATGCCGTCCGTGGCCGGCGCGCTGCGCGCCCTCTCGAGTTCCTTGCAGCGGCAACGGGCCACTGGCTCGCCGCAGCCGGGGCACATGCGTCCGCCGCCGTCGGTGGAATACACCAGGGTGCTGCCGCCGGACTGGCCGGCGCGCTGCTGTTTCATCGTCGACATCCGATACGCCTCTTCTCAATTTCCTTCTTTCGCCGGTTTCCCGTTCTTCGCCCGCCGCGCTCGCCCATCACACACATGCCATTCGATTCACTGGGCCTGGCCCCCGCGCTCGTGCAAGCTGCCGTCCGATGCGGCTTTTCGACGCCGACGCCCATCCAGGCCGCGGCCATTCCCTCGATTCTGCAAGGCCGCGACCTGCGGGGCTCGGCGCAGACCGGTTCCGGCAAGACCGCCGCATTTTCACTGCCGCTGCTGCAGCGCCTGGTTTCGCAGCAGCCGGAACGCCCCCAAGGCCCGCGCCGGGTGCGCGCGCTGGTGCTGGTGCCCACGCGCGAGCTCGCGGCCCAGGTGGGCGGCACCATGTACGAACTGGCCCAGGACCTGCCCGAGCGCCCGAAGATCGTCACCGTCTTCGGCGGCGTGTCGATCAACCCGCAGATGATGAACCTGCGCGGCGGCGCCGACATCGTCGTCGCCACGCCGGGCCGGCTGCTCGACCTGGTGGAGCACAACGCACTGCGGCTCGACGCCGTCGCCATGCTGGTGCTCGACGAGGCAGACCGCCTCTTCGACCTGGGCTTCGCGGAGGAACTCGGCCGCATCCTCGAACTGCTGCCGAAGCGGCGCCAGAACCTGTTCTTCTCCGCCACCTTCCCGCCGGCCATCGAGGCGCTGGCCGACCGCATGCTGCAGGAGCCGGCCATCGTCGACGTGCAGGGCGAGCCCGGCACCGCGCCCGACATCGTGCAGCGCGTGATCGAGGTCGACGCCGGCCGCCGCACCCAGCTGCTGCGCCACCTGCTCAAGCAGCACGAGCACGAGTGGGACCGCGTGCTGGTCTTCGTCGCCACGCAGCACGCGGCGCAGACCGTGGCCGAGAAGCTCTACCGCAACGGCATCTACGCCGTGCCCTTCCACGGCGACATCGCGCAGGGCACGCGCGGCGACATCCTCTCGCAGTTCAAGCAGAGCCGATGGGACGTGGTCGTCGCCACCGACCTCGCCGCGCGAGGCATCGACATCGCGCAGCTGCCGGTGGTCATCAACTACGACCTGCCGCGCTCGCCCACCGACTACATCCACCGCATCGGCCGCACCGGCCGCGCAGGCGAGAGCGGCCTGGCGATCAGCTTCGTGAGCGCGGCCACCGAGGCCCACTTCCGCCTGATCGAGAAGCGCAACGGCCTGAGGCTTGCGCGCGAGCGCGTCGAAGGCTTCGAGCCGACGGAAACCGCACCGCCGGTGGTCGATGCCTCGGGCACGGGCGGGATCAAGGGGAAGAGGCCGAGCAAGAAGGACAAGCTGCGGGCTGCTGCTGCTGCTGCTGCGGCGGCGGCGGCAGCAGCAGCGAAAACCTCAGGTGCCGACTGACCCGTCTGGTGCGGCATGGAACTCGGCAGGCGAATGCCTCGCCAGTTCCGCCAGCAGCAGTGTCCACGCGCGCGTGCCTTCGCGGATCGACTGCAGCCTGAAGAACTCGTTCGGCGCGTGCACGTCCTCGTCGGGCAGGTTGAAGCCGAACATCAGCGTGTCGATGCCCAACGTCTCTTTGAAAATCGACGTGACGGGCACGCTCGCGCCCAGCCGGACGTGGATGGGGCGCATGCCGGTCTCGCGTTCCAGCACCGCCTCGGCCGCGCGCACCAGCGGATGGCCGGGCGCGAGGGTCGATGCGGGGGAGCCGTCGTTGATGGCGACCACGTCGAGTGTGCAGCCGGTCGGGCAGTGCCGGCGCAGGTGGCTCAGCACCGAGCGGATGACCGCGCCTGCATCCTGCCCCGCGACCACGCGCGCGGTGAGTTTGGCCTGCGCCTCGCAGGGCACGATGGTCTTTCCGCCGCCGCCGGTGTAGCCGCCCCAGAGGCCGTTCACGTCGAGCGCGGGCCGCAAGGTGATGCGTTCGCGCGCGGTGTAGTCGGGTTCGCCGTGCGGGCTGCCGCCCACGTCGGAGAAGAATGCGGCCTCGTCGTACGTAAGCGCCGCAGTGTCGGCGCGCTGCCTGTCGGTGGGAGGCGACGCGCCGTCGTGGAAGCCATGCACCGCCACGCTCCCGTCCGCATCGTGCAGCGATGCGACCAGCCGCGCCATCTCGTGCAACGCGTTGCGCACGCCGCCGCCGTAGCGGCCCGAGTGCAGATCCTTGAGGGCGGTGCGCAGCCGAACTTCGAGCTGCGCGTTGCCGCGAGCGCCGGTGTTGATGGTGGGCACGCTGGCGCTTGCGCGGCCGCCGTCGGCGGAGAGCACCGCATCGGCCTGCAGCAGGTCGCGGTGCCGTGCGACGATGGTCCGCAGCGACGGGCTGCCGGTTTCTTCCTCGCCTTCGAGGAACACCTTGATGTTCACCGGGCAGCGGCCGTGCACTGACAGGAAGGCGGCGATGACCTCGAGCGCGATGGCGGTCGAGCCTTTCACGTCGGAGGTGCCCCTGCCGTAGAGCTTGCCGTCGATCTCGGTCGGCTCGAACGGCGGCGTGCGCCACTGCTCGAGCGGGTCGGCCGGCTGCACGTCATAGTGGCCGTAGACCATCAGCGTGGGGCGCCCCGGTGCGCCGTTCCATTCGCCGTACACGGCCGGTTCGCCGTCGCCGTCGAGCAGGCGCACGCCGGCGAGGCCCATGCGCCGCAGCCGCTCGACCAGGAAGCTTCGCGCCTCGTGCATGCCCTGGGTAAAGGCGGGGTCGGCGCTCACGCTCGGGATGCGCAGGAAGGCCTTGAGCCAGTCCACGATCTCGGCCTGGTGCGCTTCGAGGTGGTCGATGATCTGCTGTTGTTCGTCCATGGGCGTGGCTCGGCTGCGTCCCTGCATCAGTACATCGGCGGGAACACGGCCGGTCCCCACAGCGTGTCGCACTTGTGCGTGTGCTCAAACGCATTGCTCGACACCTTGACCGCGGGGTAGCTGAAGTCGATCAGCGCCCGCTCGGCCGGCCCTGTGAAGCGCGGCCAGCGCGTGGGGATGTTGCGGCCGTCGCCGTTCGGATCGCCGGTCTTCGCGAAGTTGAGCAGGTAGCTGCGCATCTGCGTCGCGAGCGTCTTGCGCTGGGCGGTGGTCGCGGCATCCGGCGTGCTCGCACTGCCTGGATCGAAATACGGATAGCCGGCCAGCGCGTCGACGGTGCCGGTGAAGTAGTAGCTGTCCATGCCGTGGGCCGTGCCGTAGTAGAAGCCGGATGGGTTCGACGGGAACGACAGCTGCGGATCGGTGAATTCCCAGCCATACACAGGCACCCACGCCGACAGCGCGTCGCGGCGGGCGCTGTTTCCACAGGCGTACATCGCGTCGCCGATGGCCCGCGCGATGCCCTGCGCCGGCACCGCGTAGTTGCCGATCGGGTAGGCAGCCTCGATGGCCGTGGTGTCGTAGCCGGCAGGAGCGAGGCCGCGAAGGTACAGCGGGTAGTAGGCGGCGCTGAGCTTCGTGTCGACGAACAGCGTGCCCTCGTCGAACACGCCGCCGATCATCACCGGCACCTGATTGAAGTTGCCGCTCTCGAATGCGCGTGCGGGCACCTGCGTGATGACCTGCGCATCGACAGTCGGTCGCCACTTGAGCCCGCCCTGCGCGAGCAGCGCGGACACCGGAAGCGCGCGCAGGCAGGCCACCACGTCGGCCGCGCCCGAGCAGCCGAGGTTGGTCACCGCGGTGTCGCCCACCGCGAGGGACGCGTCCATGCTCGGGTTCGAATACTCGGCGGCACCCCCGCTCTGCATCACGGCACGCTGGAACAGCCCCTTGGCCTTGGGCGACTGCAGCAGCGAGAAGCTCTGGGTCGCGCCCGCCGAGGTGCCCCACAGCGTGACGTTGCCCGCGTCTCCACCGAAGGCCGCGATGTTCTTCTGCACCCAGCCCAGCGCGGCCAGTTGGTCCATCACCGCGAAGTTGCCGAGGCTGCCGTCCTTGTTGGCCGCGCGCAGCGCCTTGTTCGCCAGGTAGCCGAGCGCACCCAGCCGGTAGTTGAAGCTCACGACCACCACGCCCTGGCTAGCCAGCGGGCTCGGGCCCATCTCGCCGGACCCGAGCGTGAACGCGCCCCCGTGGATGTAGAACACTACCGGCAGCCGGGCGCCCAGCTGCGTGCCGGCAGGCTTCCATACGTTGATGTAGAGACAGTCCTCGGCGATCGCCGAAGAAACCGCGCCCGGCGCCTGCGGGCAGGCGTTGCCGAAGGCCCTGGCCTGCAGCGGAGCGTCGTGCGCGGCCGGCGGCTGCGGAGGTGCCCAGCGCAGCGCGCCCACCGGAGGCCGTGCATAGGGAATGCCGAGGAAGGACACCGTGTCCGCGCCCGCCGTGCCAGCTACCTTGCCTTCGGTCGTCACTGCGATCGTCGTGTCCTGCGCGGCAGGCGGCGTTGCCGGAGCTGGGCTCGCGGCAGGGGCTGGCGTCGGCGTCGGCGTCGGCGTCGGCACGATGCCGCCGAATGCCGCGCCGCCTCCACTGCCGCCACCGCCGCAGGCGGACAGCGACAGCGCGACCAGCAGTGCCAGGCAACGGGTTTTTCTCGTCTTCATGGAAGCACCTCTTCGAATGGTTGGAATCGAGGAAAGAGAGAGATGGAGGCAAGCAGGCCGTGGCGCAGTCAGGGCGACTCGTAGCCGATGGTCTTGACCAGGTCGCGGTAGCGGGCGATCTCCGCCGCGTAGAACTTCTCGCCCGTTTCGAGGCTCATCGGCTCGAACACGGTCTTGGCCTGCGATTCCAGCTGCGTCCGTGCGTGCGGGTTCTTCAGCGCCGCGCCGATGGCTGCGTTGAGCCGCTCGGCGATGGGGCGCGGCGTGCCCTTGCGCACCATGTACGAAGTCCAGATGCCGAAGTCGAAGTCCTTCATGTCCCGGCTCTGGGCGCTGGTCTGCAGCGTGTCGAAGGGCGGCGGCAGGCGCCTGCCCGGCGAGAGGGAGCCGATCACGCGAAGCCGCCCCTGCTTCACGTAGTCGGCATAGAAGGCCTGGTACGGCATGAAGGCGAAGTCGATCTGCCCGCCGATCAAGTCCTGGATGATCGGCGCGCCGCCCTTGTAGGGCACATGCGTGACGGCGGCTCCGGTGCGCTTAGTGAAGAGTTCGCCCAGCAGGTGGTACAGCGTGCCGGCGCCCGGCGTGCCATAGCTCAGCGGCGCGTCCTTGCGCGAACGCGCGAGCGCGACGAACTCGTCCAGCGTCTGGGCCGGCAGGGCGCTGTTCACCACCAGCACCAGCGGCGAAGTGGCCACAGGCGCGATCCACTGGAAGTCTTCAGGCCTGTAGCGCGTGCTCCTGTTGACCAGCCCCGCGAGGATCAACTCGTTGGGCGAGCCCTGGAACAGGTAGTGGCCGTCGGCCGGCGCTGCCAGCACCTTGTTGGCCGCGATGGCGCCCGCCGCGCCGCCGAGGTTCTCGACGATCACCTGCCCCCCCAGCTCCTTGCCAACCAGATCGTTGAGCGCCCGTGCGGTGAAGTCGCTGGCCGCGCCGGCCGGGTAAGGAACCATCATCGTCACGACCTTCGCGGGGTAGGCGGCCTGCGCTATCGCCGTCGTCGTGGTCGCCACGGCGCAACCTAGAAAAGTCAGCGCGCCGAGCCATTGACCGAACCGGTTCATGGGAATTCCTTGGTCCAAAGTAGTACGCGATGGATGCTAGGAATCGAGGGTTCATCTGTCCAATGCATTGTTTTTGTAATTATCATGAGTACATCTCATGCATATGACGACGGCCGAAGCCGCGACCCGCCATGAATCTGCAGCAACTCGACCACCTGCTCGCGCTCGCCGAAACCGGCTCCTTCAGCCGGGCCTCGGAGAAAGTGCACCTGACCCAGCCCGCGCTGAGCCGCAGCATCCAGATGCTCGAGCAGGAGCTGGGCATGCAGCTCGTTGATCGCATCGGCAAGCGCAACGAGCTCACGCCCTTCGGTGCGATGGTGCTGGCGCGGGCCAAGCGCATCTCCACTGAAGCGCACGAACTCAAGCGCGCGGCGGCGCTGCTGTCGGAGGGTCAGGCCGGATCGGTGCGGCTCGGGCTGGGCGCGGCGCCGGGCGCGCTGTTCTCGTCGCCGCTTCTGATCCACATGCTGCGCAACCATCCGAAGGTCGGGCTGCAGCTGCACGGCGGCGGACCGGAGCTGCAGCTCGCGGCGTTGCGCTCACGCAACCTCGACGCAGTGGTGCTCACCTACCGCGCCGTGGCACCCCGCGAGGACCTGCACATCGAGGTGCTGCCGACCATGCGCTCAGGCTTCGTCTGCCGGTGCGACCATCCGTTGCTGAAGCAGGGGGGCGGCAAGCCGGTGCGCTTCGAAGAGCTGGCGCAGCACCCGGTGATCTCGACCATGGTGAGCGACGACGTGGCGCGCATCCTGGTCGAGCGCTATGGCAGCGACGCGAGCCCGCAGCGCTGGCTGCATGTGTCGTCGGAAGACATCGGCACGCTGATCGAGGCCGTGCGCAACACCGACGCCGTGTTCCTGGGCGTGCTCGCCGCCACGCGCGCGCTGCAGGACAGCGGCGAACTGGCCGAATTGAAGGTGGAGCCTGCCGCGGGAATCAGTGCGCAGTTCGCCTTCGTCACCCTCGACGGCAGGACAGAGGCGCCTGCACTGCGGCTGGTGCGCGAGTTCTGCATCGGACTCGCGCGGGCCGGTGCCGATCAGCCCGCCGCGTGACCCACCTGATGCCGCGCAATCCGCAGGCGCGCCGGTGAAGAGCAGCAGGAGCAGCCTCTACAGCCACCCCATCTGCCTGGCCGCCAGCTCCTTCATGATCTCCTCGGCCCCGCCGCCGATCATCATCACCTTCACCTCGCGGTAGATGCGCTCGCTGACGGTGCCGCGCATGAACCCCATGCCGCCGAGGATCTGCACCGCCTGGTCGGCGCAGAACTGCATGGTCTGCGTCGCGTGGTTCTTCAGCAGGCAGATCTGCGCGACCCACTCGGGTGCGTTGTGGCGGCCGGCCGCTTCGAGCGCATCGCCTTCAGCCGACACGGCCTCTATCCACGCCTCGGTGGAGGCGATGCGCATCTGCATGTCGACCAGCTTGTGGCGCACCGCCTGGTGTTCGACGAGCGCGGTGCCGAAGGCCTTGCGCTCGCGCGCCCACGCCAGGGCCTCGTCGAGGCAGGCCTGCGAGAAGCCCAGCGCTCCCGCGGCAAGGCCGATGCGCTCGCCGTTGAAGTTGCCCATGATCATGCGGAAGCCTTCGCCCTCGTGCCCGAGCAGGTAGCGCGCGGGCACGCGCACGTTGTCGAAGTGCAGGGTGGCGGTGTCGGAGCATAGCCAGCCCATCTTCGAGAGGCGCGTACGCGTGAGGCCCGGCGCGTCGCCCGGCACCAGCAGCATCGAGATGCCGCCCGCGCCGCGGCCCTCGCCGGTGCGCACGGCCACGGTGATCCAGTCGGCGCGCATGCCCGAGGTGATGAAGGTCTTCTCGCCGTTGACGACGTAGTGGTCGCCGTCGAGCCGTGCCGTCGTGCGAAGTGCAGCCACGTCGGAGCCGCCGCCGGGCTCGGTGATCGCCAGCGCCGCGATCTTCTCGCCGCGCAGCACCGGCGGCACGACCTCGCTGCGCACCGCGTCGCTCGCGTGCAGCACCACGGGCGGCAGGCCGATGTTGTGCGAGAACAGGCTCGCGAGCACGCCGCCGCTTTTGCCATGGCGTGCGAGCGCGACCCAGGCGGGCAGCTTGAGCGAGTACGAGGCGGGCGTACCGCCGAGTTCTTCCGGATAGCCCAGGCCCAGCAGGCCGAGCTCGGCCGCGCGCGCGTAGAGCCCGCGCGGAAACTCGCCCGCGTCGTCCCAGGCCTGCACGTTCGGCGCGATCTCGTCGCCGGCGAACCGCCGGACCAGGTCGGCCAGCACCTGGCGGTCCGCGGCCAGTTCTGCATTCATCCTGCTGTCTCCTTCAGGGGAAATGGGTGGTGTCGAAAGCGGGCGTCCGGCTGTTCGACGGCCCCGTCTCCAGACGGCACGACCAAGCCCGCAAACCTCTCAGCGCGGCGGCCGCTTGGCGATGCCCATGGTCTTCGCGAGGATGCCCAGCATCACCTCGTCGGCGCCGCCGCCGATCGAGCCCAGGCGGCCGTCGCGGTACAGGCGCGAGACGCGGTTCTCCAGCGTGAAGCCCATGCCGCCCCAGAACTGCAGGCAGGTGTCGGCCACCTGGCGCGTGAGGCGGCCGGTTTTGAGCTTGGCCATCGACGCGAGCTCGAGCACGTCCTCGCCCTTCACGTGCAGGTCGCAGGCGCGGTAGGTGAGCGCGCGCAGCGCTTCCACCTCGGTCTTCAGTTCGGCCAGCTTGAACTGCACCCACTGCTGGTCGGCCAGCGTGGAGCCGAACATCTGCCGCTGCTGCGCCCACTCGATGGTCTGCGCGATGCAGTCCTCCATCGGCTCCAGCGAACTGGCGGCGGCCCAGAGGCGCTCTTCCTGGAACTGCTGCATCTGGTAGACGAAGCCCTGGCCCTCCTCGCCGATGCGATAGCGCTGCGGCACGCGCACGTTGTCGAAGTAGATCAGGCCGGTGTCGCTCGAATTCATGCCGATCTTGCGCAGCTTCTTCGCCTTCTCGATGCCGGGGCTGTCCATCGGCACCATCACGAGCGACTTGTTGCGGTGCACGGGGCCGTCGCTGGTGTTGACCAGCATGCACATCCAGTCGGCCTGCAGGCTGTTGGTGATCCACATCTTCTGGCCGCTGATGAGGTAGTCGCCGCCGTCCTTTCGCGCATGGCTCTTCAGGCCCGCCACGTCGCTGCCCGAGCCGGGCTCGCTCACGCCGATGCAGCCGACCATGTCGCCCGCGATGGCGGGTGCCAGGAACTCGCGGCGCAGCTCGTCGCTGCCGAAGCGCGCGAGCGCAGGGGTGCACATGTCGGTCTGCACGCCGATGGCCATCGGCACGCCGCCGCAGGAGATGTGGCCCAGCGCCTCGGCCATGGCCATCGCATACGAATAGTCCAGGCCCGCGCCGCCGAAGGCCTCGGGCTTGTTCAGCCCCAGCATGCCGAGGCTGCCGAGCTTCTTGAAGACCTCGTGCGCGGGGAAGATCTCTGCCTCTTCCCACTCGTCCACGTGCGGGTTGATCTCGTCGTCGATGAAGCGGCGCAGGGTCTTCTGGATCTCGAGGTGTTCGTGGCTGTACTGCATGGGGTGGTCTCCGGTCTTTCCTTGTCTCTCGTCTTACTCGTCCTGGAACACGCGCGGCGCCTGCGCCAGGTGGAAGCCGTCGAAGGGCTTCACCGCGCGGCGCTGCTGCGCCTGCGCATCGGGAATCGCCATCGGCCAGCCCATGCGCACCTGCGGCCGCGCGCCGTCCACGCGCAGCACGCTGCCGCTGATGAAGCTCGCGGCCGGGCCCAGCAGGAAGACGATGGCGGCGGAGGTCTCGGCCTCGTTGCCGAAACGCCCGGCCGGCACGGTCTTGCGCATGGCGCGCAGCATGTCGCCGGCCTCGGGCGGGTAGTGGTCCATGCCGCTCGATGCGATGTAGCCCGGCGCCACCGCGTTCACGCGCACGCCGCTCGCGGCCCATTCGAGCGCGGCGGTCTCGGTGAAGCTCACCATGCCCGCGCGCGCCGCGCCGCTGTGGCCCATGTTGGGCATGGAGCCCCACATGTCGGCCACGATGTTGACGATGGCGCCGCCCTGGGCCTGCATGCTCTGCAGGTAGCACTCGCGCGCGACCAGGAAGCCGCCCGTGAGGTTGGTGTGGATCACCGCCTCCCAGCCCTTGGCCGAGATCGCGTGCAGCGGCGTGATGTACTGGCCGCCCGCGTTGTTGACCAGACCGTCGATGCGGCCGTGCGCGGCGACGACGGCGGCGATGGCCTCGCGCACCGCGTCCTCGTTGCGGATGTCGAAGGCCTGCGTGGAAGCCTTGCCGCCGGCGGCCTCGATCTCGGCGCGCACCGCGTCGAGCTTCTCGGGCTTGCGTCCGACCAGCACCACCTGCGCGCCCAGCGAGGCGAGCTCGTGCGCGGTACAGCGGCCGATGCCGGAGCCGCCGCCGGTGACGACGACGACCTGCCCGTCGAACAGGCCGGGGGCGAAGACGGAACGGTAGTGGGAAGAGGGTGAGTTCATGCGGTTGGCTTCGGTAAAGGCGCGGGGTCGGTCCCCGTCATGCATCGGCGACCTGCGCGACCACGTGGCGCGCCGCCACCTGCGCGCCGACCGCGACATGCAGGGCGACACGTCCGGCGCGCGGTGCGCAGTGCACATGCTCCATCTTCATCGCCTCCAGCGTGACCAGCGGCTGGCCCGCGGCGACGGCCTCGCCCTCGGCCACCAGCAGCGCGATCACGCGGCCGTTCATGGAGGCGCGCAGCAGGCCGTCGCCGCCGTCGTCATGGGCGCGGGTGGCTGGGGCGTGGGTGAGGTCGTCGAGGCGGTGGGCCTGTCCGTCGTGGTGGAAGAGCACGCGGCCGCCGTGCCGCGCGACGAAGGCTTGCGCGTCGAGCCCATTGCACGAGAAGCGCAGGCTGCCGTCGCCGGGCATGTCGAGCAGCGCGAGCTGCACCGGCCCCTGGCCGTCCAGCGCGATGCCGAATCGGCCGGCACCGCGCGGCGTCACGCGCGCGGCGTGCACCGTGCCGTCGAGCTCGAAGCGCAGGGCATTGGGCAGCGTGTGCGCCAGCGGCGAAGGCCAGCCGCGTTCGCCGAGCTGCAGCAGCAGCGCGGCGAGCAGCGCTGCGCGGTTGCGACCTGCTTCGTCGGCGGCGAGCAGCGCGCCGATGTGGTCGGCCACGAAGGCGGTCGTCGCCTCGCCGCTTGCAAACACCGCATGCGACAGCGTGCGCTCCAGCAGCTGCTGGTTGGTCGGGATGCCGAGCGCGACGGTGTCCTGCAGGCCCGCCAGGAGCCGCTGCCTCGCGTCCTCCCGTGTGCGGCCGTGGGCGACCAGCTTGGCGATCATCGAGTCGTAGAAGGGCGGCACCTCGGCGCCGTCGCGCAGGGCATGCTCGGTGCGCAGCGCGGGGCTGGGGCGCCATCCGGCCAGCGTGCCGCTCTGCGGCATGAAGCCCTGCTGCGGATCTTCGGCACACAGGCGCACCTCGATCGCATGGCCGGAAAAGTGCACGTCCTGCTGCGTGACCGGCAGCGGCTCGCCGGCCGCGACGCGCAATTGCAGCTCGACCAGGTCGAGTCCGGTCACGGCTTCCGTCACCGGATGCTCCACCTGCAGGCGCGTGTTCATCTCCATGAACCAATACCGGCCCTCGGCGTCGAGCAGGAATTCGAGCGTGCCCGCGCCCTCGTAGCCGATGGCCTTCGCCGCGGCGACGGCGGTGGCGCCCATGCGTTCGCGCAGCGCTTGCGAGACGGCGGGCGAGGGCGCTTCCTCCACCACCTTCTGGTGCCTGCGCTGCACCGAGCAGTCTCGCTCGCCGAGGTGGATGGCATTGCCGTGCCGGTCCGCGAACACCTGCACCTCGACATGGCGCGGCGCGACGATGGCGCGCTCCAGGATCACGGTGGCGTCGCCGAATGCATTGAGCGCCTCCGACTGCGCGCTGCGCAGCTGCTCGGCGAAGTTCGCGGCCGAGCTGACGAGCCGCATGCCGCGCCCGCCACCGCCGGCCGTGGCCTTGATCATCACCGGCCAGCCGATGCGCGCGGCTTCGGCAGCGAGCGTTCTTTCGCCCTGGTCCTCGCCCTGGTAGCCCGGAATGCAGGGCACGCCCGCCGCCTGCATCAGCCGCTTGGCGCCGGCCTTGTCGCCCATCGCGCGGATGGCTTCGGGCGAAGGTCCGATGAAGACCAGGCCGGCATCGCGGCAGGCCTGCGCGAAGGCCGCGTTCTCGGCGAGGAAGCCGTAGCCGGGGTGCACCGCGTCGGCGCCGCTGGTGCGCGCGGCCTCGACGATCGCGGCGATGTTCAGGTAGCTCTGCGCGGGCAGCGGCTCGCCGATGTGCACCGCCTCGTCGGCGAAGCGCACGTGTTGCGAACCGGCGTCGGCGCTGGAGTACACGGCCACGGTGCGAAAGCCCATGGCGCGGGCCGTGCGCATGACGCGCACCGCGATCTCGCCGCGGTTGGCGACCAGGATCTTCCGGAACCTGGTGGTGATGCTGGTGTTGCCGCTGCTCATGGACGTGCCACCCCGAACTGCATGGGTTGCGCCGTGCGCGTGTCGGCGTCGCGGCAGATCGAGAGAACCTCGGCCAGCACGGCGCGGGTGTCGCGCGGGTCGATCACGCCGTCGTCCAGCAGCAGGGCGCTGGTGGTGAACACGCTCATCTGCCGGTCGAAGCGCTCGATGACCTGCTGCTGCATCGCGTCGATCTTCGACTGGTCGACCGCGCCCTTTCGTGCCATGCCGGCCTCCATCACGATGGCCATGGTCTTCGCCGCCTGCTCGCCGCCCATCACGGCGGTGCGCGCGTTGGGCCAGCTGAAGCAGAAGCGCGGCGCGAAGCCGCGGCCGCACATGCCGTAGTTGCCCGCGCCGTACGAGGCGCCGCACAGCAGCGTGACCTGCGGCACGGTGGCGTTCGACACCGCCTGGATCATCTTCGCGCCGTGCTTGATGATGCCGGCCTCCTCGTGCGCGCGGCCCACCATGTAGCCGGTGATGTTCTGCAGGTAGACGATGGGCGTGCGCGACTGGCAGCAGGCCTGGATGAAGTGCGTGGCCTTGGTGGCGCCGTCGGAGTCGATCGGGCCGTTGTTGGTGATGATGCCCACGGCATGTCCTTCGAGCCGGATGTGGCCGCAGACGGTGGCGCTGCCGTAGTGCTCGCTGAAGGCCAGGAACTCGGAGCCGTCGGCGATGCGCGCGATGACCTCGCGCATGTCCACCGGGCGGCGGCCGTCGCTGGGCATGATGCCCAGCAGTTCCTCGGCGTCGTAGCGCGGCGGTGCGAAGCTGCGCGGCGCTTCGTCGCGCGCCCAGTCGATGCCGCCGAGGATCGAGCGGGCGATGCGGATGGCGTCGCGGTCGTCCTCCGCGAGGTAGTCGCCCAGGCCCGAGATGTGGGTGTGCATCACGGCGCCGCCCAGTTCCTCTTCCGTGGCGATCTCGCCGGTGGCGGCCTTCAGCAGCGGCGGCCCCGCGAGGAAGGCGCGCGTGCGGTCGCGCACCATCACGATGTAGTCGGAAAGCCCGGTCTGGTAGGCGCCGCCCGCGGTCGAGGAGCCGTGCGTCACCGTCACCACCGGCAGCCCCGCGGCCGACAGCCGCGCGAGATTGCGGAAGATGTTGCCGCCGCGCACGAAGTCCTGCACGCGGTACTGCATCAGGTTGGCGCCCGCGCTTTCCACCAGCTGCACGTAGGGCAGCCTGTTCTCCAGCGCGATCTCCTGCACGCGCAGCTGCTTGTCCAGGCCCATGGGCTGCAGCGCGCCGGCGTCGATGCCCGAGTCGGAGGCGTTGACCATGCAGCGCACGCCCGCGACGTAGCCGATGCCGGAGATCAGGCCGCCGCCGGGCACGCTCCTGGAAAGATCGGGGTTGTCCTGGCCGAGGCCCGCGAGCGAGGCCAGCGGCAGGAACGGAGCGCCGGTGTCCAGCAGCAGCGCGAGGCGCTCGCGCGGCAGCAACTGGCCGCGCCTGGCGAATCGCTCTGCCGAGGCTGCGGAGGCCGCGACGGCGCGGGCCTCGTGCTCGCGCACCTGGCCGAGCAGCGCCAGCATGCTGGCCCGGTTGGCCTGGAAGGTGTCGCTGGCCGCTTGCAGCCGGGATTCGATGACTGGCATGAAAAGAGTCCGTGCAGATCGCTTGTTTCTTCGTTCTGCACGGACTCTAGGTCGCGGGCGCGGCGCCCGCTTGCGCTGACTGGCTGATGCCCGCCGGGCGCTCAGCCCGCGCGGGCGCGCCGGGGCGCGACCGGCGCGTCGAGGCTGCTGCCCGTGACCACCCAGTAGATGAAGATCAGCACCGCGCCGGCCGTGCCGAACACCGTCAGGCCCATGTAGCTGCCGCCGATGGCCAGCGCGTCGACCGGCGCGGCGGCGGTGCAGACCATGCTGGCCGCGCTCATGCCCACGTAGTGCATGGTGCAGACCGCCACGCCCATCACGGCGGCGGCCGCGACCTTGTGCGTGAACTTGCGCAGGTTGAAGGCCAGCCAGAGCGCGGCGCCGGCCGCCGTGACGGCGATCAGCACCGACAGCCCGACCGTCGCCAGGTCGAAGTTCATCGAGGCGCGCATGTTCATCGCGAACATGCCCATGTAGTGCATCACGCACACGCCGATGCCCGCCAGCAGGCTGCCCGCGAGCCAGCCCGGCTTGCTGAACTTGCGCTGCCCGCCCGCCATGTACAGCGCGATGCCCGAGATCAGGATCGCCGCCACCAGCGACACCACCGTCAGCGGCATGTTGTACGAGATCGCCACCGGCAGCCGGTACGCCAGCATGCCGATGAAGTGCATCGACCAGATGCCGATGCCGCCCAGCGCGACCGCCGCGCAGGTCACGACCGCGAGGTTGGGCCTGCCGTCCGGGCCGACCATCCGGCCGGCGCAGATCAGGGCCACGAGCGAGCCCGCGAAGGAAATGAGGAAGGAGAGCGCCACCATGCCCGGGGAGTACTCGGGCGACAGGATCTGGCCTACGACGAGCGGAGTCATGCGATGTCCCTTTCAGGTCAAGAAAAGAGCGCCTCGCGGACTCCCGCTCGCGGGATGCGGACGGGGCGCCACAAGGCGTCCCGCGCAGTCTGTAATGTTTGTTTGTAAAAGTAAACTGAAATTTACACTTATTGTTACGCTACCTTACGGGACGGATTCGATATATCGCGTTGTTGCGATCGGCGGCCATGTAGACGGTGCCGTCGCGGCCCACCGCCACGCCCGTCACCACGTAGGGCGGAGGCAGCCCGGGGCCGGGCGCGAGGCCGATCGGCAGGTTCTCGGCGACGGTCCGGCGGCTGCCGTCGGGTGCGATCTCCACGAGCCGGCGCGCCGCGCTCTCAGCCACGATGAAGCTGCCCCAGGGCGTTTGAGCCACGCCTTCGGGCAGGGCCAGGCCCTCTGCCACCGCGCGCAGCGGGGCGCTGGCGTCCAGCGGAATGCGCAGCAGCCGGCCGGCGGCCTCGGTCACGTAGAGCGCGCCGTCCTGGCCGACGATCATCTGCACCGGGCCGTTCAGGCCGCTGGCGAGCACTGACTTTTCTGCGAACTTCGGCCCGCTGGCGCGCGTGATGCTGCCGGTGGCGATCTCGGCATAGATCACGCTGCCGTCGGGCATGGGGATGGCATCGAAGGGCGCCTTCAGGCCGTGGATGGTCTCGACCGTCTTCAGGGTCTGCCGGTCGACCAGCTGCACCGTGCCGGTGAACCACGAACTCAGCGCGAAGAGCTTCGGCGACAGGCCGACCGCGAACGGGTAGTCGAGCTCCGGGTCGCGCTGCATGCGGAACACGTCGCGCACCTCGCCGCTGCGCACGTCGACCTGGCGGAAGCCGAAGACGTCGGCCACCCAGAGGTCGTTGCCGTCGATCTTCATGCCGGCCGGCGCCGCCACCTTGCCGCTGGTGAGCGTGCGCAGCTCGCCGGTGGCGGGGTTGAAGGCCTGCACCTCGTTGTTGGCCATGTTGGAGACGTAGATCGTCCCGTCGGGCGTGTCCTTGGCGATGGCGAGGTTGTCGAGCGAGGGCCGCAGCTGCTTCGCGACCGTCTTGCGGCCGGTGGCCAGCTCCACCCGCACAAGCTCGCCGCTGCGTGCATCGACCACCCAGAGGTTGCCCTTGCCGTCGAGGTTGGCGGCCGCCGGAATCTTGAAGCCGTCGGCGATCACGGTCATGTTGCCGTTGGCCGGGTCGATCTTCACCACCTGGCCCTTGAACCAGAGCGGCCCGTAGAGCATGCCGTCGGGCCCCGCCTCGAAGCCGTTGAAGCCGCCCATGTCCTTCCTGATGAGCCTGGGCGGCTTCTGGCCCTCGCGGTCGATCTCCCACAGCGCGTCGCCCAGGAACACCTGCGAGGCGTAGAGCCTGCCGTTGCGGCGGTCGAAGTCGAGCGAGTTGATGCCGGGCAGGTCCTTGGCCAGCACGCGCATGGGGGCGGTGTCGCTCTCGCGGTAGCGCACCATGCCCATGAGGTAGTTGGTCCAGGCGAGTTCGCCCTTCGGGCCCACGGCGATGTCGTCGGCCTGGCCTTCGGGCGCGTCGATGAACACCTTTGCAGCGCCCGTGCTGCGGTCGACCTCCCACATCGTGTTGCCCAGTACCGAGCCCGCCAGCAGCCGGCCCTTGGCGTCGATGGCCAGCCCGTGCACCCCGGCGAAGGCCGATGGCGCCACCAGCGCCTCGGGCGCGGCCCAGGAAGCAGGTCGGGTGGGCGGACTGGTGGACGTTGGCGGCGCGAGGCTGCTGCAGGCGCCCAGCAGGGCGAGGGTGGCGGTCAGCGCGATGGCGCCGAGGCTGCGTCGACGGGGCATGGTTGGCGTCTCCTCTTGTTGATGCGCGAAGCAGTCTAGGAGCGCGCAGGGGCCGCCGAGTCCCGCCGGGGACAGGATGCGGACTTTCGTCCGCTGTGGATTACCCGCGGCCTTCTGCCGGGGCTCGGCACAGGCTCAGCCGCGCAGGAGCTGCGTCGCCGTGTGGATCAGCAGCCCCACCAGCCCGCCCACCAGCGTGCCGTTGATGCGGATGAACTGCAGGTCGCGCCCGATGTGGCGTTCGAGCTCGACCGTCATCTCCTGCGCGTTCCACTCGCCCACGCGCTCCTCGATGTAGCGGCGGATGTCCTCGCGGTAGCGCTCGACGGCCAGCGGCGCGGCCGCCTCGATCTGCTCGTTGATCCAGCGGCGGATGGCCTCGTCCCCCTGCAGCCGCGCGCCCAGTGCGCCCGCCATCGATGCGATGCGCTGGCGGATGGCCGAATCGCCGCGGCCCAGGTCGTCGTGCAGCCACGCGAGCAGCTCGCCCCACAGCCCGTGCAGGTAGTCGCCCAGCGCGGGGTGCGCGACCAGTTCGGCGCGGATCTGCTCGCCGCGCTGCTGGAACTCGGGGTCGAGCTTCAGGCGCACCACGAAGTCGTCGACGAAATGGTCGAAGCGCCTGCGCATCGGATGGTCGGGCTCGGCCGCGAGCTCGCCGATGGTGCGCGCCACGGCCGCGACGATCTTGCGCGTGGCCAGCTTGGCAGCCACCTGGTCGAGGCCCACGTAGCGCAGCGTCTTGATCTCGCGCGCGATCGCCTCGGTGATGTGCGCCTGCACCTCCTCGCCTTCGAGCAGCCCGGCCACCTGCTGCAGCACGTCGTCGAGCAGCGCCTGGTGGCGCCCGCCCGCGGTGAGCGCGTCGAGCGCCTGGCCGGTCAGGCGCGAGAGGTCGATCTTCGCGAGGCCGGCTGCGGCGGCGCGGCCCATGAAGTCGCGCACCCGCTCGTCGTCGAAGGCCGAGAGCCCGTAGCGCGCCGCGGCCACGCCCCATTCGCCGAGCTTCTCGCCGCTCGCGGGCCGGGCCAGCCAGTCGGCGATGCGCCCGGCCGCGTCGAACTGCCGCAGCTTGCCGAGCACCTGGGCGGTGCTCAGGAAGTTGTCGCAGATGAAGCCCGCGAGCTTGGCGCCGATGCGGTCCTTGTTGCTCGGGATGATGGCCGTGTGCGGGATCGGCAGGCCCAGCGGATGGCGGAACAGCGCCACCACCGCGAACCAGTCGGCGATGGCACCCACCATCGCGGCCTCGGCGAAGGCCGCCACGTAGCCCCAGGCCGGATGCCTCGCATGCAGCACGCTCGCCACCGCATAGAGCAGCGCGGCGGCGCACAGCAGGCCGAGCGCGACGCGCTTCATGCGCCGCGATGCGTCGTCGTTGCTGCCGGCTTCAGCCAATGCTCGGCGTGGATGCCAGGCGCTCCATGAACAGCTCGCAGCGCGCGAGTTGCTCGAGGCTCACGTACTCGTCGGGCTGGTGCGCCTGCTCGATGCTGCCGGGGCCGCACACCACGGTGGGGATGCCGGCGTTCTTGAAGAGACCCGCTTCGGTGCCGAAGGCCACCAGCGTGGTGCGCTCCTCGCTCGCCAGGCGCTGGGCCAGCAGCGTGATGGGGTCGTTGGCGGAGCCCAGGAAGCTGGGGATCTCGCAGATGGTCTCGAAGCTGAAGCCCGCGTCGGGCGCCACCTTCTTCATCGCGGGCTCGAGGCTGCCCGCGTAGGCGACCACCTCGGCCTGCATCTTCCCGGCGTCGGCGGTGGGAAGGTCGCGGAATTCATAGCGGAACTCGGCGTCGCGCGGCACCACGTTGTCGGCGATGCCGCCGTGGAACTGGCCCACGCTCGCGGTGCTGAAGGGCACGTCGAAGCCCTCGTAGCGCGGCTCGCTGCGCTCGAAGCCCTCGGCCATGTCGCGCACCTTGCCGATCACGCGCGCAGCCATCTCGATGGCGTTGACCGACTTCGGCGTGAGCGAGGAGTGCGCCTCCTTGCCGCGCACGCAGCACTTGTAGCGGTACACGCCCTTGTGCGCGATGGCGGGCACCATGCTGGTGGGTTCGCCCACGATGCAGGCCAGGGGCTTGATGCCGGTGTCGCGCATGTCGGCGATGAGCTCCTTCACGCCGAAGCAGCCGATCTCCTCCTCGTAGCTGAAGGCGAAGTGCACCGCGAAGGGCGAGTCGCTCTCCAGGAAGCGCCTGGCGTTCGACAGCGCGACGGCGATGAAGCTCTTCATGTCGGCCGAGCCGCGCCCGTAGAGGCGCTCGTTGCGCACCACGGCCGAGAGCGGATCGACGCTCCAGTCCTGCCCGTCCCAGGGCACCGTGTCGGTGTGGCCCGAGACGATCACCCCGGCCGGCTTTCCCTCGCCCAGCGTGGCGAAGAGGTTCGCCTTGGTGCGTTCGGCGTTGTAGGTGATGCGGCTCCTGACGCCCAGGGCCGCGAGGTGGCTCTGGGCGAAGTCGATCAGTTCGAGGTTGCTGTTGGCGCTGACGGTGTTCATGCGCACCAGCGTCTGGGCCATCAGCAGGCTTTGGGGGGAAAGCGTATGGGGCATGCAACACATTCTCCCGGAAGTCGGCGCCGCGCGTGCGCGGATGTCGAAGCTGTCACGCGAAACGGGTACCCTGCGCCTCTTCATTCCGGACGGAGAACCTCGACCATGCGCACCTCTCTTCAGATCGCCCTGACCGCCACCGCAGCCCTCGCACTGGCCGCCTGCAGCAGCACCGGACCTTCCGGCGGCGGCAGCAAGCTGCTGACGCTGGACGGCAACCCGCCGCTGGTCATTGCCCATCGTGGTGCATCGGGCTATCTGCCGGAAGAGACTCTCGAAGCCTATGCCCGCGCCATCGAGCTCGGCGCCGACGTGATCGAGATGGACCTGATCTCCACCAAGGACGGCGTGCTCATCGCCCGCCACGACCCCAACCTCGCCATCAGCACCGACGTGGCCAAGCACCCCCGCTTCGCCTCGCGCAAGAAGACCATCAAGGTCGACGGCGAGACCCAGACCGGCTGGTTCAGCAACGACTTCACGCTGGCCGAGATCAAGACCCTGGGCGCCATCTCCACCGACGCCGAGCGCCCGCAGGAATTCAACGGCAAGTACAAGGTCGTCACCTTCCAGGAGATCATCGACTTCGCCAAGGCCAAGTCGAAGGAAACCGGCCGCACCATCGCCATCTACCCCGAAACGAAGAACCCGACCTACTTCCGCGACCTCGGCCTGCCGATGGAGGACAAGGTCATCGCCGCCATCAACGCGGCCGGCTGGAACAGCAAGACCGCGCCCATCTACGTGCAGTCCTTCGAGCCGGGCAGCCTCAAGTACATGAAGAGCAAGGGCCTGAACACCAGGCTCATCCAGCTGATCGACGGCGACAGCGTCGACCTGAAGACCGGCGCCGTGACCTTCGCCGTGCCCAGCGACCGCCCCTACGACTGGACCAAGGCCGGCGACAAGCGCAACTTCGACGCCATGGTCACGCCCGCGGGCCTGGCCGAGATCAAGACCTACGCCGACGGCATCGGCCCCTGGAAGCGCTACATCGTGAGCATCAAGGGCACCATCGGTGCGGACGGCAAGCCGGTGGACGTCAACAAGGACGGCAAGATCAACGACGCCGATGCCACCTCCATGGCGCCCACCTCGCTGATCGCCGACGCGCACAAGGCCGGCCTCTTCGTGCACCCCTTCACCTTCCGCAACGAGTCGCGCCGCCTGGCCTCCGACTACAACAAGGACGGCAAGAACGAATACGGCGTGTACTACAAGCTCGGCGTGGACGGCGTGTTCACCGACTTCACCGACACCGCGCTGGCCGCGCGCGCCGACTACCTCAAGAGCATCGGCCGCTGATCGACCGGGTTATCGTGCGCAAATGACCACCGACGACCTCTCCCCGCGCGATCTCGAACTGCTTCGCATGGCCATCCGCCTGTCGGATGAATCGAAGGCGCGCGGGCGCCATCCCTTCGCCGCGCTGGTGGCGAACGAGCACGGCGAGGTCGTCGTCACCGCGGGCAACAACTCGATGCCGCCCGAGGGCGACCCCACGCAGCACGCCGAGCTGGTGGCCGCCGCGCAGGCCGCGAAGCTGCTCACCCCCGAGGAGCTCGCGCGCTGCACGCTCTTCACCAGCGCCGAGCCCTGCTGCATGTGCGCGGGCGCGATCTACTGGACCAACATCGGGCGCGTGGTCTACGCGCTTTCCGAGCACGCGCTTTTGGGCCTGACCGGCGATCATCCCGAGAACCCGACCTTTTCGCTTCCGTGCCGCGAAGTCTTCGCGCGCGGGCAGCGGCGCGTCGAGGTGGTCGGGCCGCTGCTCGAGCAGGAAGCCGCGGCGCCGCACGTGGGCTTCTGGACCGGCGCGCACTGAGGAACCGGGGAACGGCCCCTGCAGCCACTCGGGCTGCGTGTCTTCCGAGGTGCCTCTCGGTGCCAGAGTGGATAGACTGGCGTTTTGAGACGGTCTATCCCCATGAAACTCATCGACTCGATCGTCACGCAGGCGGCTGGCATCGCCGCCGTCCGACGTGACCTGCACGCACACCCCGAACTCTGCTTCGAAGAAGTCCGCACCGCCGACGTGGTGGCAGGCAAGCTCACCGAATGGGGCATCCCCATCCACCGCGGCCTGGGCACCACCGGCGTGGTGGGCATCGTCAAGAACGGCACCAGCAACCGCGCCGTCGGCCTGCGCGCCGACATGGACGCACTGCCCGTCACCGAGCTCAACACCTTCGCCCACGCCAGCAAGCACCACGGCAAGATGCACGCCTGCGGCCACGACGGCCACACGGCCATGCTGCTCGCGGCGGCGCAGCACCTCGCGAAGCACCGCAACTTCGACGGCACCGTCTACCTGATCTTCCAGCCGGCCGAAGAGGGCGGCGGCGGCGCCCGCGAGATGATCAAGGAAGGGCTCTTCGAGAAATTCCCGATGGATGCCGTCTTCGGCATGCACAACTGGCCCGGCATGAAGGCCGGCCAGTTCGCGGTGAGCCCCGGCCCGGTGATGGCCTCGGGCAACAAGTTCTTCGTCAACGTGGTGGGCAAGGGAGGCCACGCGGCGCTGCCGCAGACCGGCATCGACCCGGTGCCGATCGCCTGCGAGATCGTGCAGGCCTTCCAGACCATCCTCACGCGCAAGATGAAGCCGACCGATTCGGCGGTGATCTCGGTCACCACCATCCATGCCGGCGAAGCCAACAACGTGATCCCCGACAACTGCGAGCTGTCGGGCACGGTGCGCACCTTCTCCATCGAGGTGCTCGACATGATCGAGGCGCGCATGAAGCAGATCTGCGACCACATCTGCGCCGCGCACGACGCCACCTGCGAGTTCCGCTTCGAGCGCTACTACCCGCCCACCATCAACACCGAGGCCGAGGCCGACTTCGCCCGCCGCGTGATGGCCGGGGTCGTGGGCCCCGAGAACGTGCTGAAGCAGGAGGCCGCCATGACCTCGGAAGACTTCGCCTTCATGCTGCAGGCCAAGCCGGGCGCCTACGCCTTCATCGGCAACGGCGACGGCTCGCACCGCGACGTGCACCACGGCGAGGGCCCGTGCACGCTGCACAACGCCAGCTACGACTTCAACGACGACCTGATCCCGCTGGGTGCGACCTGCTGGGTGCAGATCGCGGAGCAGTTCCTCAAGCCCGGCGGCAGCGCCGCCTGACGCGCCGTCGCCTGATTCACGCCTGATCGCCTGATCCATCCAGAGAGGTCCCGCGCCACATGATCGGAATCGCCGAAGCCTTTTCGCCGCGCTATTCGCAGGCGCGCCAGAAATTCCTGCAGGGCTGCGTGAGCGCCGGCCTCACGGTCGAGCCGCATGCGCACCCGCTCAAGGGGCGCGAGGGCGAGGAGCTCTCGATGGACGTGGCGCTCGACGGCGCCCCCGACGCGCAGAACCTGCTGGTCGTCAGCAGTGCCTGCCACGGCGTCGAAGGCCACTGCGGCAGCGGCGTGCAGGTGTTCGCGCTGCACGACGCCGAGTGGCGCGAGAAGGCGAAGGCCCAGGGCGTGGCGGTGCTGTACGTGCATGCGCTCAACCCGCATGGCTTCTCGCACGGCCGGCGCGTGACGCACGAGAACGTCGACCTCAACCGCAACTTCATCGACTTCTCGAAGCCGGTGCCGGTCAACGGGGCCTACGCGAAGCTGCACGAGCTGCTGCTGCCCGCCACGTGGCCGCCCACGCCCGAGAACCAGGCGGCCATCGACAAGTGGATCGGCAAGCACGGCACCACCGCCTACCAGGCCGCGGTGACCAGCGGACAGTATCAGTTCGAAGACGGGCTGTTCTACGGCGGCAAGGCGTCGACCTGGAGCAACAGGACCGTCCGCGAGGTGCTGCGCCGCCACGCGGGCCGCGCGAAGCGCATCGCGTGGATCGACCTGCACACTGGGCTGGGTCCGAACGGCCTGGGCGAGCGCATCTTCGCGGGCCGCGACGACAAGACCGCCTATGCGCGCGCCAATGCATGGTGGGGCACGCCGGCGGCGCCCGTCACTTCCATCTACGACGGTTCGTCGACCTCGGCGCTGCTGCGCGGGCTGATGTGGGATTCGGTGTACGAGGAGTGCCCGCAGGCCGAGTACACCGGCATCGCGCTCGAATACGGCACGCTGCCCATCCTCGAAGTGACCGGCGCGCTGCGCGCCGACCACTGGCTGCACAAGCACCCCGGCGCGCCGGCCGACCTGGCCGACGGCATCCGCGCGCGCATGCTGGAGGCTTTCTACACGGACACCGACGCCTGGCGTGGGCAGATCGTGAGCCAGGCGCGCCAGGCCATGTTCCAAGCGGTGGACGGTCTGACGGCTTGACCCTTCCCGGCCTTGCGCACCTCGTGTCACTGCGCCAACTCCGCCGAGAAGGCAATATCTGCGGCCCGGCGAAGCCGGTTCCGCGGTATTCGAGGGGAGAACCTCAGGTCCTGACGCGGCCGTCGCCCGTCAGCATCGAGAGCTCGACGAACTTCGAGCCCACGTGGTTCCTGGACGAGAACGACACCTCGAAGCCGCCGAACTGCTGGCGGTCGATGCTTTCCAGCCCGGCGATCAGGCCCTCGCGCGTCGGCTTGCCCGGTGCCTTGCGCAGGCCCTCCACCAGCACCTTCGCCGCGAGGTAGCCCTCCAGGCTCGAGAAGTTGATGCTGGCGCCGTTGGCCTTGCGCGCCGCCTCGGCGAATTCGCGGGCCAGCGCGTTGGCCTGGTTGTAGGGCGAGGGCACCACCTGCGTGATCATCACGCCGGCGCCGTCCTTGCCCAGCTCGTCGGCCAGCGCCTGCGTGCCGACGAAGGACATGTTGAAGAAGGTGCCGCCGTAGCCCGCCTTGCGCGACTCGCGGATGAAGGCCGCGCAGGCCTTGTACGCGCCCACCTGCACCACCGCGTCGGGCCGGGCCGCGACGATGGTCTTCACCGCCTGCGCCACGTCGGCCGAGTTGCGCTCCACCGTGGCCAGCGCGGCCGGCTTGAGCTGCTGCTCGGCGAGCGCCAGCGTCACCCCGTCGAGGCCGGCCTTGCCGTAGGCGTCGTTCTGGTAGAAGACCGCGATCTTCTTCAGGCCCAGGTGGGTGAGCTGCTTGACCATCAGCGCCGTCTCGTCGTTGTACGAGGCGCGCAGGTGGAACACGTTCTTCTGGAAGGGCTCGCGCAGCGACATCGCGCCGGTGAAGGGCGCCACGAAGGGCACCTTGTCCTTCACCGCCAGCGGCAGCGCGGCCAGGCTGGTCGGGGTGCCGATGTAGCCGAAGAGCGCGAAGACGTCCTCCTCGATCAGCTTCTGCGTGTTGGCCGCGCAGCGGTCGGGCTCGTAGCCGTCGTCCAGGTTCTTGATGACCACGTTGCGGCGGCCGGGCTGGGCGTTGTACTGGTCCAGGAACAGCTTGGCGCCCTGGTGGAACTGGATGCCCAGCTGCGCCGCCGGCCCGGTGAAGGCCGCCGACTGGCCCAGCACCAGCGGCGTGTCCTGCGCCCGGGCGAGGCCGAAGCCGCCCAGCGTGGCAGCCGCGCCTGCGGCCAGAGAAAAACGACGTCGATTCAACAACATGACGAAAACCCACTCCTGCGCTCTGACTCGCGCACAAATTAGACTTGTCCGATGGCCCACGCACCGGATACCTCGCTCGAAGAAGCGCCCTCCCAGCCCGCAACCACCACAGTGCTGGGCGCCTGCCCGCACGACTGCCCGGACACCTGTGCGCTGGTCACCACCGTCAGGGACGGCGTTGCGGTGAAGCTGCAGGGCAACCCCGCCCATTCGCATACGGGCGGGGTGCTGTGCACCAAGGTGTCGCGCTACATCGAGCGCAACGACCATGCGGAACGGCTGGTGCAGCCCCTCAAGCGTGTCGGCCCCAAGGGAAGCGGCCGGTTCGAGCCGGTGAGCTGGGATGCCGCCCTGGACGACATCGCCGCGAATCTTCAAGTATTACAGGGAAAACCCGAAGCTATTGTCCCCTATAGCTATGCGGGCACCATGGGCCTTGTCCAGGGCGAGTCGATGGACCGGCGCTTCTTCCACAAGCTGGGTGCCAGCCTGCTGGACCGCACGATCTGCTCCATGGCCGGCGGCGAGGCCATGGTCCACACGCTGGGCGCCAAGGTCGGCATGCGCATCGAGTTCTTCGCCGAGGCGAAGCTGATCCTGATCTGGGGCAGCAACTCCATCGCCAGCAACCTGCATTTCTGGCGCCACGCCCAGGCCGCCAAGCGCGCCGGCGCGCGGCTGGTGTGCATCGACCCGCGCAAGACCGAGACCGCCGACAAGTGCGACGAGCACATCGCGCTGCTGCCGGGCACCGACGCCGCGCTGGCGCTGGCCCTGATGCACGAGCTGATCGTGCACGACTGGCTCGACCACGACTACATCGCGGATCACACCCTGGGCTGGGAGCGGCTGCGCGAGCGCGCGCTGCAGTGGCCGCCCTCGCGCGCGGCGCAGGTCTGCGGCATTCCCGAGGAGCAGATCGTCTCGCTGGCCAAGGCCTACGGCACCACGAAGCCGGCCGCCATCCGCCTGAACTACGGCATGCAGCGCGTGCGCGGCGGCGGCAACGCGGCCCGCGCCGTCGCCTGCCTGCCGGCGCTGGTGGGCGCCTGGCGCGACCGCGCGGGCGGCCTGCTGCTGAGCAGCTCCGGCCACTACCCGGTGGACCGCGCCGCGCTGCAGCGCCCCGACCTGCTCGCCGGGCGCAAGCCGCGCACCGTCAACATGAGCACCATCGGCGACGCGCTGCTCGACACCGCCAACCCCGTGAAGGCCATCGTGGTCTACAACAGCAACCCGGTGGCGGTGGCGCCCGAGTCGGCCAAGGTGGCGGCGGGCTTCGCGCGCGAAGACCTCTTCACCGTGGTGCTGGAGCAGTTCCGCACCGATACCGCCGACTACGCCGACTACCTCTTGCCCGCCACCACGCAGCTGGAGCACTGGGACATCCACTGCAGCTACGGCCACACCGACGTGCTGCTGAACCGCCCGGCCGTCGCGCCGCGCGGCGAGGCCCGCAGCAACGCATGGGTGTTCCGAGAGCTCGCGAAGCGCATGGGCTTCACCGAGCCCTGTTTCTCAGATTCGGACGAGACGCTGTGCCGCACCGCCTTCGCCGAAGGCAGCATCGACTACGCCGAGCTGACCGCGCAGGGCTTCAGCAGCCTGAAGCTGCCCGAGGCGCCGTTCGCCGAAGGCGGCTTCCCCACGCCCTCGGGCCGCTGCGAGTTCTTCAGCGAGCGCCTGCAGGCCATGGGCATGGACGGCCTGCCCGACCACGTACCCAACTGGGAGCCGGCAGGCAGTTCGACCGAGTTCCCGCTGGCCATGATCTCGCCGCCGGCGCGCAACTTCCTCAACTCGACCTTCGTCAACGTGACCAGCCTGCGCGCCATCGAGGTCGAGCCGCTGCTGGAGATCCACGAGGCCGACGCCGCTGCGCGCGGCATCGAAGACGGCGCCACGGTGCGCGTGTTCAACAAGCGCGGCGAGCACCGCTGCCGCGCCGAGATCTCGCGCCGCGCACGCCAGGGCGTGGTGCACGGCATGGGCATCTGGTGGCGCAAGCTCGGCATGGACGGCACCAACGTCAACGAGCTCACCAGCCAGCGCCTGACCGACATCGGCCGCGGGCCGACCTTCTACGACTGCCTGGTCGAAGTCGAGAAGGTGTGAGGCGCTTTCGCTTTCTTCCGGGCCTTCCGGTCCTTGCGCTGGCCGGCTCGATGCTCCTGCTCACCGGCTGCGCCGACCTCGGCTACTACTGGCAGTCCGCCAGCGGCCACATCGGCATCATGCGGGCCGCCAAGCCGGTGCCCGAGTGGCTGGCCGACCCGTCGGTGTCGGCCGCGCTGAAGGCCAGGCTCGAGCTCACGCAGCGCATCCGCCGCTTCGCATCCGCTGAACTCGGCCTGCCCGACAACGCCAGCTACAAGTCGTACGCCGACCTTCACCGCCCCGCCGCCGTGTGGAACGTGGTGGCGGCGCCGCCCTATTCGCTCACGCTCAAGAGCTGGTGCTTCCCGGTGGCGGGCTGCGTGGGCTATCGCGGCTACTACAGCGAGGAAGCGGCCAAGGCCGAAGCCGAGGAGCAGAAGAAGCAGGACCTGGAAGTGGCCGTGTACCCGGTGCCCGCGTACTCCACGCTGGGCTGGATGAACTGGGCCGGAGGCGATCCGCTGCTGTCCACCTTCATCGGCTACCCCGAGGGCGAGCTCGCGCGCATCGTCTTCCACGAGCTCGCGCACCAGGTGCTCTACGTGGCGGGCGACACGGTCTTCAACGAGTCCTACGCCACGGCGGTCGAGCGCATCGGCGGCGCGATGTGGCTGCAGCGCGAGGCCGGCGACGCGGCGCGTCGCGAGTACGCGCAGTTCGACACGCAGCGCCAGGAGTTCCGCGCGCTGGCGCTCGACACCCGCCGCGCGCTGACGAAGGTGTATGAATCGCCCGAAGCCAAGGCCGGGGACTGGACGAAGGTGGAGGCCATGAAGCAGGCCGCCATGGGCGACTTCCGCGAGCGCTATGCGAAGCTGAAGGCCGGCTGGTCCGGCCCGCGCCAGAACGCCTACGACGCCTGGGTGGCGCGCGCCAACAACGCGGCCTTCGGCGCGCAGGGCGCGTACGACGACCTCGTGCCCAGCTTCGAGAAACTCTTCGAGCGCGAAGGCCGCGACTGGCCGCGCTTCTATGCCGAGGTGCGGCGCATCGCGAAGCTGCCGACTTCCGAGGAACGCCGCGTCGCCCTGCAGGCAGCGACGGGTATCCTCCAGACCCAGACCAAACCTGAACACGAAAAGACCGGAGATCGCGGTGCCTGACATCCATATCGAACGCAACCACACGCTGGGCATCGCACGCGCGCGCGTCGTCGCGCGCAAGTGGATCCAGCAGGCCGAGCAGGAGTTCGGCCTCGAATGCGTCTACACGCAGGGCGACGGCCGCGACACCGCCACCTTCACGCGCGCCGGCATCGACGGCACCGTCGAGGTCACCGACACCACCTTCAAGCTCGAAGCGACGCTGGGCTTCCTGTTCAGCAGCTTCAGCGAAATGATCGAGCAGAAGATCACGCGCAACCTCGACGCGATGCTCGAATCGTCTCCCCGGGGCGGCACCCGCCTCGCCTGAGGCCGCGCCGGCTCAGACGCTGGTGTAGCCGCCGTCCACCGGCAGCGCCACGCCGCTCACCATCGACGCGCCGTCGTCCAGCAGGAAGAGGATGGGCGCCACCACTTCCTCCACCTGCGCGAAGCGGCCCAGCGGAATGTTCTTCATTGCGGCCGCGCTCTTCGCCGGATCGGACCAGGCCTGCTCGGCCATCGGCGTGAGCGTGACGGTCGGGTTCACGCTGTTCACGCGGATGCCGTGCGGCCCGAACTCCAGGCACAGCGATCGCGTGACGGCGTCCATCGCGGCCTTAGAGGCGCAGTAGCAAAGGTGCGCGTCGAGCGCCACCAGCGCGGCCTGGCTCGACACGTTGACGATGCTGCCGCGCACGCCGGCCGCGATCATGGCCCTGCCGCAGCGCGAGGCCACGAGTGCCGCCGCGCGCGCGTTGACGGCCATCACCGCGTCGAAGGTGCCGGCCTGCATCTCGGCGGCCGGTTCGAGCAGCGCGATGCCGGCGCAGTTCACCACGAGGTCGAAGGCGGGAAGCGGCGCGAGCGCGCGTTCCAGCGCTGGCGCGTCGGCCACGTCGAGCACCAGCGGCGTGCAGCCGGCTTCGGCGTGCAGCGCTGCCAGCGCCGCGGCGTTGCGGCCGATGGCCGTCACTTGCGCGCCGGCCTGCGCGAGCCGCACCGCCACCGCGCGGCCGATGCCGCTGCTCGCGCCGGTCACGAGGGCGCGGCGTCCGGAGAAGTCGAAGGAGGTCGTCATGTCAGCCGCTGCATCGCATCGCGCAGCGCGGGGTAGAGCGATTTGTAGATCTCGAAGCGCTCGCGGTACACGGCCTGCGCCCGGGGCTCGGGCCGCGCGCGTTCCACCAGCGTGACCCAGCCGCGTTCGGCGGTCGCCGCATCGACCAGTCCGGCGCCGAGCGCCGCGAGCATCGCCGCGCCCAGCGCCGCTTCCACTTCCTGCTCGATGGTGAACACCGGGTAGCCGGTGACGTCGGCCACGATCTGCATCCAGAGATCGGAGTGCGCGGCGCCGCCGACCACGATCAGGCGCTCGTCCAGCGGCTGGCCGCTGCGCCGCCCGGCCTCGATGTTGTGCTGCAGCGCGAAGCTCACGCCTTCGAGCACCGCGCGGTAGAGATGCGCGCGGCTGTGCGCGAGCGAAAGCCCGATGAACGCGCCCTTGGCCTGTGCGTCCCAGATCGGGCTGCGCTCGCCCATGAGGTAGGGCAGGAACACCAGGCCCTCGGCGCCGGGCGGTACGTCGACCGCGTTGCGCTCGATGAGGGCATGCGCGTCCTCGCCGGTGCGCGCGGCCTCCGCGATCTCTGCCTGGCAGAAGGCCTCGCGGAACCAGGTGACGGCGGCGCCCGCGGTGATCGCGCCGCCGAACACGTAGCTGCGGTCCGCGCCGCGGTACACGTGCGGCATGGTGATGAGCTTGTGCCGCGCATCGACCGTGGGGCTCACGAAGCCCCAGCACATGCTGGTGCCGATCATCGCCACGTGGTCGCCGCTGCCGGTGACGCCCGCGCAGAAGGTGGCGACCGCCGCATCGACGCCGCCGGCCATCAGCGGCATGCCCTCGGCAAGGCCCAGCTTCGCGGCCCACCCGGCGCTCAGCCCGCCGACCACGTCGCTGGATTCGACCAGGCGCGGCGGCATCATGCTCGGCGGAATGCCGAGCATCCCCATCGCTTCCTCCGACCACTGCCGGCGCGCCGCGTCGTACACGCCGCCGATGTTGCCGGCCGAGCTGTGGTCGACGGCGAGCTCGCCCGTGAACCGCCAGTTGATGTAGCTGTTGGGCGGCAGGAAGTGGCGCGTCTTCGCCCATACCTCGGGCAGGTGCTCGCGAATCCACAGGATCTTGGTGAAGCCGTAGTAGCTGTCCACGCCGTTGCCGGTGATGGCCTGCAGCCGCTGCACGTCGACGCTGGCGTTCACCGCATCGACCTCGGCAGTGGCGCGGCGGTCCATCCAGATCAGGCACGGATGCAGCGGACGCATGGCCTCGTCGACCGGGATGCCCGCGCCGCCGTAGAGGCTGCTCACGCACATCGCGGCGACGTCGGAGGGCGCGACGCCGCTCTTCGCCACGCAGGCACGCACGCTCTCGCACACCGCGTCGAACCACACCTCGCAGTCCTGCTGCGCCCACAAGGGCTTCGGCGTCTCCGGCTGGTAGGCCATGCTGTGCTGCGAATGCACCTTGCCGTCGATGCCGACGAGCAGGCACTTGGTGCTCTGCGTGCCGATGTCGACGCCGATCACGTATTTCATGTCGTCCTCTGGCTGGTTGTCTCTCGGGGTCGGGGCTGCGGTTTCAGCAGCACCTTGATGGAATCCAGCGAGTTTGCCAGCGCGGGCGGTTGCGTGACGCGGCACACTCTGGCGCCATGACGACGACCACAAGCACACCCTCATCCACCCCCGCAGGCCCGCTGGCCGGCCTCAAGGTCATCGAGCTCGGGCAGCTCATCGCCGGGCCCTTCGCCGCGCGCACGCTGGCCGACTTCGGTGCCGAGGTCATCAAGATCGAGCCGCCCGGCGCGGGCGATCCGCTGCGCACCTGGCGGCTGCTGAAGGACGGCACTTCGGTCTGGTGGCAGGTGCAGTCGCGCAACAAGCGCTCGCTGGCGCTGGACCTGCGCGAGGCCGAGGCGCAGGCCATCGTGCGGCAGCTGGCGGCCGAGGCCGACGTGCTGATCGAGAACTTCCGCCCCGGCGCGATGGAAGGCTGGGGCCTGGGCCCCGACGAGCTGCTGGCCGCCAACCCCGCGCTCGTGATGCTGCGCATCAGCGGCTACGGGCAGACCGGCCCGTACCGCGACCGTCCCGGATTCGGCGTGGTGGCCGAGGCCATGGGCGGGTTGCGCCATCTCACGGGCGAGCCGGGCCGCGTGCCGGTGCGCGTGGGCGTCTCGATCGGCGACACGCTGGCCTCGCTGCACGGCGTGATCGGCGTGCTGATGGCGATGCAGCACCGGCATGCGACGGTGAGCGCCGAGTATCCGAAGGGCCGCGGGCAGGTGGTCGACGTGGCGCTGTACGAGGCGGTCTTCAACTGCATGGAAAGCCTGCTGCCCGAGTACGGCGCCTTCGGCGCGGTGCGCGAGGCGGCAGGCAGCGCCTTGCCCGGCATCGCGCCGACCAACGCCTACCGCTGCGCGGACGGCGGCTACGCCATCGTCGCGGGCAACGGCGACAGCATCTTCCGCCGGCTCATGGAGTGCATCGGCCGGCCCGACCTCGCCGCCGACCCGGCGCTGGCCGGCAACACCGGCCGCGTCGCGCAGGTGGAGATGCTGGATGCCGCCATCGGCGACTGGGCCGCGCAGCGCACCGTGGGCGAGGTGCTCGCCGCGCTCGACGCGGCGCACGTGCCGGCTGGGCGCATCTACACCATCGCAGACATCGCGGCCGATCCGCACTACGCCGCGCGCGGCATGCTGCAGCAGGTGCGCATGGCCGACGGCAGCGATCTCGCAGTGCCCGGCTTCGTGCCCAAGCTGTCGCTCACGCCGGCCAGCCACCGGCGCAACGCACCCGCGCTGGGAGCGGACACCGACGCGGTGCTGAAGGAGATCGGCCTGAGCGCCGAGCAGATCGCGGCGCTGCACGAGCGCGGCATCGTGGGGTAGCCAGCTCTCCAGGGGAGATTCACGCGGGCGAAACAGCCTTCGTGCGATAAAGCGGCAACCAGGAGGAAGAGCCGATGGCAGCAGCAGCAGCGAACGATCGACGGGAACTTCAGAGGCGCGACAACGACGGGAATCTTCCGCCCGCAAGAAGCGAGCTTTCGGCGTCGGACGAGAAGAAGCTGGAGCGCCTGCTGCAAGCGCTGCGCTTGCGCCGCATGGC
The DNA here is from genome assembly GCF_052044195.1 of Variovorax sp. 22077. Taxonomy (NCBI): domain Bacteria; kingdom Pseudomonadati; phylum Pseudomonadota; class Betaproteobacteria; order Burkholderiales; family Comamonadaceae; genus Variovorax; species Variovorax sp. 22077. Next base: position 241,016 of record NZ_JBQEQC010000009.1, on the reverse strand, counting down.
GCTGGAGCCCAAGTTCTCCGACGACGTGATCGTCTGGCCTTCCCGCACGGCCGAGGCCGGCGGCGCTGAGCTGGCGGCGCTGAGCGCGATCAACCTCGGCAACGCGGCGGATGCGATCGGCGAGGGCGTGCGCGGCCGCGGCGCGCCGAGGATGAAGCTGCTCAAGCAGGTCGAGGGCGTGTCGGTGATGCGCGCCAACTCGTCGGCCCTGCTGGCCATGCGCCGCAACACGCCGGGGCTGCGGATCGCACCGGCCGCCTGGGCCTACCTGCAGTACATCCGTCCGCTGGGCGACGAGCTGGAAGCCAGCGCGATCCAGGTCGCGGCGGGCACCAAGGTCAAGCGCTTCGAGCTGCGGCTTGCCGATCCGCAGGGCAGGCCGGTCGCCGGCGTGCGCGTGAAGGCGCTCGTGGACTGGGATGGCGCGCACGTGCCCGCCGTGACCGGCCCCGACGGCATCGCGAGCCTGGGCATTCCGGTGCTCTATCCGCGCGTGGAGATGATCCTGGTCGAGCCGGAGCACACGCACTGGTCGGTGTTCCTGAAGGGATTCGACCGCGTCGATGCGCCGAAGCGCCTGAACGTGCCGGCCGCGCCGCTGGTGCCCGACGGCTTCCAGCTGCTGGCCAACTACGCGCCCCATGATGCGCAGGCGGGCGAGGGCGTGACGGTGGGCGTGATCGACAGCGGCGTCGGGCCCCATGCCGGCATCGCCGTGGCTGGCGGCGGCTGCTTCGTCACCGGCGAGGACCCGGCGGACTTCCTCGACAACGGCATCGGCCACGGCACGCACGTCGCCGGGATCATCGCGGGCCGCACGGCACAGGGCACCGGCGTCTACGGCCTCGCGCCGGCCTGCAGGCTCATGGCCTACCGCGTCTGCCCGAAGAGCGGCGAGCGCGGGCGGGCCAAGTCGACCGACATCGCCAGCGCGCTCGACCGGGCGATCGCCGACGGCTGCCACATCGTCAACATCAGCATGGGCAGCCTGGAGCCCATGCCGGAGATGCCCGACATCCTCGAGAAGGCGCGCAACGCCGGCGTGGTGGTGTTCGCCGCCACCGGCAACGACGGCCAGCCGCTCCTGCGCTATCCCGCCCGCTACAGCCACACCCTGGCGGTGGGCGCTCTGGGGCGCGACGGCACCTTTCCGGCGGACTGCCCCGAGAGCTTCCAGGCCAGCGAGATTCGCCGCCGCAAGGAGTTCGTCGCCGAGTTCTCGAACTACGGTCTCTCCACCGATTTCATCGGCCCCGGGGTGGCGGTGCTGTCGGCCTTTCCGGGCGACAGGTACGCCATGATGTCCGGAACTTCGATGGCCACGCCCTACTCGTCGGGGATGGCAGCCCGCTTGTTGTCAGGGGAAAGGAAGCTGCTTAACATGCCCAGGGGCCCCGAGAAGGCCGATGCCATCGTCAGGATGCTGTCCGAGACAGCGAAGAAGGTGGGTTGGCCGGCCGAGTACGAAGGTTTTGGAGTTCTGAAGTGACCAGCATCGTGTTGACCTACACAGGCAGCCCCGGCAAGAAGTTGTCGGCGGAGGCACGGCTGCGCCGCTGCGTTCCCGGCGTGGTGCTTACGCCCAAGACCAGCACCCTGATGGAAGCCCAGGTCGACGACGAACAGCTCGCCGCGCTCGAGCAGAACCCGGAGTGGACGATCTCCAGGCCCGCCTTCGCGGAAATCCGCAAGCCTGTCTTCAACCTGAAAAACGCACGGGCCAAGCTCGCGAAGTAGCCGCGCGGCGCGCACGCATTCCAGGACGGGGCCGGAATCGGCCCCTGTGTTTTTCAGGAGGGAGGTTCTCCATGTCCGATGCAGACATCCAGGTCGTGAGCAGCTCATGGGCAGGCATCCAGCGTCGCCGCGACGCCGAAGCCGCCGGAGTTCTTCAAGGGCCGCAAGGGCTATTCGCCCGCTTTCCTGGGGAAGGACGCGCACGTGGCGCTGCCTTCCATCGGCGAGTCCATCTCCATGGACGACATCGCGAAGCTGGAGGACGGCTCCTTCGAGCTCAGGTACCAGCACTTCAGCACGGTGCAGTGCATCTCGCGGCGCATGCCGCTCTATTCGGCCTGCAACATCGACGGCTCGAAGTCGAAGAACGTGCCGCGCCACGACACCTGGAGCTACGACGGGCGCATCGGAAAGGAATACCAGATGCTGCGCGAGGCCTACGGCCCCCAGCAGGACGGCAAGTTCTCGCGCGGCCACATGACGCGCAGGCAGGACCCGAACTGGGGCCCGCTCGCGACGGCGCAGCGGGCCAACATCGACACCTTCTTCGCCACCAACGCCTGCCCCCAGTGGCAGCCCTTCAACGACGGGCTCTGGGGCGACCTCGAAGACTACGTGCTGGGCAACGCCCAGGGCGACGACAAGCGCATCAGCGTCTTCACCGGGCCGATCCTGCGTGCGGACGACGCGGAGCGATTCGGCATCCGCATTCCGCGCGACTTCTGGAAGGTGGTCGCTTTCATCAGCGAGGCGACCGGCGAGCTCAGCGCCATCGCCTACCTGATGAGCCAGGGCATCTATCTCGATTCGGGCGTGGCGCGCGACCTGGAAGACTTCGGCACCTCGCAGCGCCCGCTGGCCTTCATCGAGGCCGAGACCGGGCTGCGCTTCGAGAGCCTGCAGGGCCGCGACGTGCTCGACGGCGCGGACCTCGCCTTCGTGCAGCCCATCCGGCGCCTGGCCGACACGAAGCTGCCGGCCTGAACCGGCAGGACGGCCGCCGGGCCGTTCAGCCGCGCAGCGACTCGATCAGGTCGATGTATTTCTGCTTGGCCTCGTCGGCGCTCAGGCCCTTCTGGGCCGTCCAGGCGTCCCACTTGGCGCGGGCGACGATGTCGCTGAAGCTGGGCTTCTTGGCGGTGTTGTCGCCTTCGGTGGCCTGCTTGAACAGGGCGTAGATCTTCAGCAGCGTCGGGTTGTCGGGGCGCTCGGCGAGCAGCTTGGAATTGGCCTGGGCGGTTTCGAACTGGGCGTTGAGGTCGGACATGTCGGTCTGGGAGATGTGAAGCGGAAAGCCCGCATCTTAAGTCCTGCGGTACACGAACGTACCGATGCCCGCCGGTGCTGCGGCGATACCGGTCAGTCCCGCAATCCGGCCCTTGCCAGCTCCACGTCCAGTCGCTCGCGCGCATCCGCCGGCACGAGCGCCGCCGCCTTCTCGTAGAGCCGCGTCGCCTCGGCCATGCGAGCCTCGCCGTGCAGCATCAACTGCGCGCGGGCGTATTCCATCATCCCGGCTGCCGACTGCGGGTGCAGCTCCAGACCGCGCTCGAAGAGTTCGAGCGAAGTCTCGGCGCGCACGCCGTAGGTCATGCGCCCGACCAGCGCGCCCACCTTGTCGATCACCTCGGCGTGGAACGAGGCCAGCGCGAGGTGCGCATCGGCGTGCCGGGGCTGCAGTTCGATCACGCGTTCCAGCGCGCCCTTGAGCTTGCTGCCCAGGCCCTGCGCCAGCGCGCGCGCCACGCTGATGCCCTGGCTGTAGCGGCCCAGCGCATAGGACTGCCAGTACAGCGCCTGGCAGTTGTCGGGCTCGGCCTCGGCCTGCGCGCCTGCGCGCTCGATCACCTGGCGGAACATCGAGAGCCGTGCCGATTCGCGCGGCTCCAGGTAGTTGGCGTAGATCGCGGTCGCCTGGTTGGCCAGCGCCATGCCCTCCGGGCCCTGCAGCAGGCCGATGGCCGCGGCGCGTTCGAACTCGCCGCTGTGGTACAGCGCCCAGCCCTCGGCGAGCGTCGATCCCTCGGCCGGCGGCGGCAGCGCGTGGCCGGCATGCAGGCGCGGCCAGTGCGACAGCACGCTGCGCGCGTCGTAGCGCGGCGAGTCGGCCCAGGGCAGGGGCGTCCAGGGCTCGGTGCCGGTGCCGGGGTTGGTGTTGGCCGCACCGGCGGACATCAGCGAAAGCGGTTTGAAATCGGGATGGGGCATGGTTCTAGACCGCCATGTCGACAGGAGTGGCCGCGGCGCCAGGGTCTTCGCCGTTGTAGGCATTGCCCAGCGCCAGCAGGTGACGCCGCTGTTCCGGGCCCAGGTAGGGCGCGAGCAGGTGCAGGGCGTGGAGCCCGCCGCGCATCAGCGCCCCCTGCGCATGCTCGGGTTCCAGCGCCTCGCGCGGGTTGCGCACGTATTCGTAGCTCAGCCAGTAGGTCAGCACCACCACCATGCTCTGCGCGAGCGTGTCGACCTCGTGCACGTCGATCTCCAGGTGGCCGGCGCGGCTCAGGCCGGCGATCAGTTGCCGGATGGCGCGTGCCTTGTTCTTCAGCACCAGCTGGAACTGGGTCTCCAGCCGGCGGTTCTTGCTGAGCAGGTCGTTGAGGTCGCGGTAGAGGAAGCGGTAGCGCCAGATCAGCTCGAACAGGCTGTGCATGAAGAACCAGGCGTCCTCCACGTCGTGCACGCCCTCGCTGGCGTGCAGCAGCTCGTCGAGCTCGGCCTCGTAGCCTTCGTAGAGCTTGTTGATCAGCTCTTCCTTGGCCGGGTAGTGGTAGTAGAGGTTGCCGGGGCTGATGTTGAGTTCGCCCGCCACCAGCGTGGTCGAGACGTTCGGCTCCCCGAAGCGGTTGAACAGGTCCAATGCGGCTTCGAGGATGCGTTGCGCGGTGCGGCGTGGCGCCTTCTTTGCCATGTCGGTGCCCCCGATGTCTCGTTCGTCTCTCTTGGGGACACTCTAGCGTATGTGCACCGCACCATGAAGGCGCGGGACATGATTTGCGGCGCCGCCGCTCTTGTGCAGTGCCGCAATCGCGGCCGCCACGCGGACGGCCCGCTCGGGGTCAGCCGGCCTTGCTGCGGCGCAAGGTCTTCTTGGCCGCGGGCGCGGCCGGCTTGCGGGCGGTGGTCTTGCGTGCGGCGGCGGCAGTGCCCTGCTGTGCCTTCTTCAGCTGGGCCTCCAATGCCTCGACGCGCGCCTGCAGCGCGGCCATGTCCGCGGCGCTGGGGGCGCCCAGCTTCTCCATCGCGCGGGCGACGCGCTCCTCGAAGATGTTCTCCAGCTTGCCCCACTGGCCCGCGGCCTTGGTGCCGAACTCGCTGGCGAAGCCCGCCATGCGCTGCTGTGCCTGGGACAGGGTTTCCTCGGCGGCCTGCTGGGTCTTCTTCTGCATGCCGGCGCCGTCGCGCACCAGCGCCTCGAAGGCCTTGCTGCCTTCCTGCTGCATCTTGGCGAAGGCACCGAGGCCGGCGAGCCAGATCTGCTGGGCGGAGTCCTTGATGCGGTCGGCGGCCTTGCCGTTGCTGTCGTCGTCCTGGGTAGCCATGCGATTTCTTCCTTTGCGTGCAAACAATCGCCTGACTCTAGCCGCCCGAGGGCCTCTTCATTAGAGCTTCGCGTCTATGGGGCGAAGCCATGGGTCGAAGCTGTGGGGCGGCTCAGGGCGTGCCGCTGGCCGCTCGGCTCGCGTCCAGGTGCGCCTTGGCGCGCTCGGCCAGCGCCATTTCGCCGGGGGTGCCGGGCACGTAGGCCTCGACCGGCAGGGGACGGCCGTGCGAATCGACCGAGACGAACACGATCAGGCATTCGGTGGTCTTTTCCATCGCGCCGCCCTTCATGTCGCCGCTGCGCACCTCCACGGAGATGTTCATGCTGGTCTTGCCGGTGTAGGCGAGGCGAGCCTCCACCTCGACGAGGTCGCCGATCATGATCGGCCGGTGGAAGCGGATGCTGCCGATGAAGGCGGTGACGCAGTAGCGCTTGGCCCAGCTGGTCGCGCAGGCGTAGCCGGCCTCGTCGATCCACTTCATGACGGTGCCGCCGTGGACCTTGCCGCCGAAGTTGACGGTGCTGGGCTCGGCGAGAAAACGCAGGGTGATCGAGGACATGGGGGCCGCCTTTGGTGGTGAATGTGGGCTGTGACTATGGAGTGGGGAGCCGCGATTATGCGAGCGGGCACCCCGCCTGCGGACGCCGCCGGTCGTCGCGGCGCGCGCGCTCAGCTCCCGCTGAACAGCTGCGCCAGCGTGCGCCGCAGCCAGGCATTGCCCGGGTCGGCATGGAAGCGCTCGTGCCAGTGCTGCTTCACCGCATAGTCCGACAGCGCGAAGGGCGGCTCCAGCAGCTTCACCGGCTCCTGCGTGGCCAGCACCTTGCCGAGGATGCGCGGCACCACCACCAGCAGCTCGGTCTGCGCCACGATGCGCGCCACGCTCAAGAAGCTCGACAGCCGCACCACCACGTTGCGCTTCAGGCCCAGCCGCGCGAGCGTGGTGTCGACGATGGCGTGTCCGGTGCCCGAGGTCGACACCACCGCGTGCGCCTCGGCCTCGAAGCGCTTGCGCGAGAGCTTCGTGCCGATGCGCGGATGGTTCCTCGCGGCGAGGCAGACGAAGTTCTGCATGAAGAGCGTCTGCTGGTAGAAGCCCGCGTCCAGCTGCGGCATGAAGCCCACGGCGAGGTCGACCTCGCCGTCCTGCAGCCGGCGGCCGCTGAGCGTGGAGATGATCTCCGTCTCGATGTGCACCCCCGGCGCCGCCTGGCGCAGGTGGTCGAGCAGGCCGGGCAGCAGCACCACCTCGCTGATGTCGGTCATGCAGATGCGGAAGCGCCGCTGCGCCTGCGCCGGATCGAAGCTGCTGCGGTTGCCCTGCGCCTGCGCGATCTGGGCCAGCGCCTCGCGCAGGTTCGGGTAGATGCGCTCGGCGTGCGGCGTGGGCTGCATGCCCTGCGCGGTGCGGGTGAACAGGCGGTCGTCGAAGTGGGTGCGCAGCTTGTTCAGCGCGGTGCTGGCCGCGGCCTGCGCCATGCCCAGGCGCTCGGCTGCCTTCGAGACGTTGCCGGTCTTGTAGACCTCGTCGAACACGGCGAGCCATTCGAGATCGAGCTTCGACATGCGGGACTCCTGCTTACGGCGAAAGGCACCATTATCGAAATTTCGAATTCCGTGTATTGGCTGTCGGTCTTGAGGAAATAGTGGTGCGCGCCAACAATGCCGCCAACGGAGACACCGCCCCATGAAACCCGCCCCCTCGAATGCGGCCGAGCGCCGCGACTATTACGACCGCATCCGCCCGCTGCACCTCACGCCGCTGTGGGAGTCGCTGCATGCGCTGGTGCCGCGCGAGCCGCAGACGCCGTGCGTGCCCGCGCTGTGGCGCTACGACGAGATCCGCCCGCTGCTGATGGAGTCGGCCGACCTCATCACCGCCGAGGAGGCCGTGCGCCGGGTGCTGGTGCTAGAGAACCCGGCGCTGCCCGGCAACTCGTCGATCACGCAGTCGCTCTACGCGGGCCTGCAGCTCATCATGCCGGGCGAGGTCGCTCCCTCGCACCGCCACGTGCAGTCGGCGCTGCGCTTCATCGTCGACGGCAAGGGGGCCTACACCACGGTGGGCGGCGAGCGCACCACCATGTACCCGGGCGACTTCATCATCACGCCCTCGTGGGCCTGGCACGACCATGGCAACGAAGGCATCGGCGGCAGCGTGGAGCCGGTGGTGTGGCTCGACGGCCTCGACATCCCGATGCTGCGCTTCTTCGACGCAGGCTTCGCCGAGAACGACGACTCCAAGGTGCAGCACGTCTCGCGCCCCGAGGGCAACAGCCTCGCGCGCTTCGGCCACAACATGGTGCCGGTGCGGCACGACCACGCATCGGCCACCTCGCCGATCTTCAACTACCCCTATGCGCGCAGCCGCGAGGCGCTGGCGCAGCTGCAGAAGCAGGAAGCGCCCGACGCCTGGCTGGGCCACAAGCTGCGCTACATCAACCCGCTGACCGGCGGCTCGCCGATGCCGACCATCGCGACCAACCTGCAACTGCTGCCGAAGGGCTTCACCGGCAAGGCGCACCGCGCGACCGACGGCGCCGTCTACAGCGTGGTCGAGGGCCGCGGCACGGCCGAGATCGCCGGCCAGCGCTTCTCATTCGGACCGCGCGACACCTTCGTGGTGCCCTCGTGGGCGACGCTGAAGCTGTCGTCGCCGGATGGAGACGCGGTGCTCTTCAGCTTCTCCGACCGCCCCGTGCAGCAGGCCATGGGCATCCTGCGCGAGGCCTTCCTCGAAGACGCCTGAAGCCCGGGCGCGCAGTTCCGATTTTTCTTTCTTTCTGACCGTGTGCCGCCCCGAGCGGCAGGAGCCTTCCATGTCCTTCGTCTTCACGCCTCCTTCCATCGTCGGCCTGCCCATCGCCGGCTCCGACCAGCAGTTCCCGGTGCGCCGCGTCTACTGCGTGGGCCGCAACTACGCCGCCCATGCACGCGAGATGGGCTTCGACCCCGACCGCGAGCCGCCTTTCTTCTTCTGCAAGCCCAACGACGACGCCTCGGTGGTGCCGGTGGCCGAGGGCGAGACCGCCTCCATTCCCTATCCGCCGCTCACCAGCAACTACCACTACGAGGCCGAGCTGGTGGTCGCCATCGGCAAGGGCGGCGCCAACATCCCGGTCGAGCAGGCCGCCAGCCACATCCACAGCTACGCCGTGGGCCTGGACATGACCCGCCGCGACCTGCAGATGAAGATGCGCGAGCAGGGCCGCCCGTGGGAGATCGGCAAGGCCTTCGACTTCTCCGCGCCCATCGCGCCGCTGCGCACGCTGGCCGACGTGGGCGAGATCAATGCCGGCGCCATCGTGCTCGAAGTGGACGGCGAAGTGCGCCAGAAGAGCGACATCACGCACCTCATCTGGTCGGTGAACGAAGTCATCGCCAATCTCTCGACGCTCTTCACGCTGCAGCCCGGCGACCTGATCTTCACCGGCACGCCCGAGGGCGTGGGCGCGGTGAAGCCGGGCCAGACGATCAAGGTGAGCATCGAGCGGCTGCCGTCGCTGACTGTGCATATCGACTGACCGAATCCACCGGAAAGCACGGGCCCGCCATGACTTCATCGAAGAACCCTCCCACCGTGCTGCTGGTCGGCGGCGGTATCGGCGGCATGGCCGCCGCGCTGGCGCTCGCGCGCCTGGGTGTTTCCATCGACCTGCTCGAGCAGAGCGCCACCATCGGCGAGATCGGCGCGGGCCTGCAGCTCGGCCCCAATGCCTTCGCGGCGCTCGACGCGCTGGGCGTGGGCGAGGCGGTGCGCCGGGGCTCGGTGTTCACAGACCGGCTGGTGATGATGGACGCCGTCGACTGCGGCGAAGTGGCCTCGGTGCCGGTGGGCGAGGCCTTCCGTGCGCGCTTCAAGAATCCGTATGCGGTGAGCCATCGCGCAGACCTGCACGGCGCGATCCACGAGGCGGTGAAGCAGCATCCGCTGATCCGCTTCCACACCTCGGCGCAGGTCGAGTCCATCGACCTGGGCGGGCAGGGCGTCACCGCAACGACGCGCGACGGCCGCAGCTTCAAGGCCGATGCCATCGTCGGCTGCGACGGCGTGAAATCGGTGGTGCGCAGCCGGCTCATCGGCGACGCGCCGCGCGTGTCGGGCCACGTGGTGTATCGCGCCGTGGTGCCCGCGGCCGACATGCCGGCCGACCTGCGCTGGAACGCGCCCGTGGTCTGGGCCGGCCCGAATTGCCACCTGGTGCACTACCCGCTGCGCCACGGCGAGCAGTACAACCTGGTCGTCACCTTCCACAGCCGCGAGAAGGAAGAGTGGGGCGTGACCGACGGCAGCAAGGAGGAAGTGCTCTCGTACTTCGAGGGCGTGCATGCGCGCCCGCGCCAGCTGCTCGACCGCCCGACCTCGTGGCGCCGCTGGAGCACCGCCGACCGCGACCCGGTCGAGCGCTGGAGCGAAGGCGCCGCCACGCTGCTGGGCGACGCGGCCCATCCGATGATGCAGTACCTCGCGCAGGGCGCGTGCATGGCGCTGGAAGACGCCGTGACGCTCGGCGAGGCGGTGAAGGCCTGCGGCTTCGACATGCCCGCCGCCTTCAGGCTCTACGAGGCGGCTCGGGTCGCCCGCACGGCGCGCGTGGTGCTGTCGGTGCGCGAGATGGGGCGCCTCTACCATGCCAAGGGCGTGGAGCGCCTCGTGCGCAACAACCTGTGGCCGGGCCGCACGCCCGAACGCTTCTACGATGCGGTCGAGTGGCTCTACGCCTGGCGGCCCGAGCGCTGCCTGGACGACGCGCCCGAGTCGCTGCGTCCTTCGGCCGCGGCCGTCGCCGAAGCCGCGGCCGTGCTTTCGCGACACTGAGGCAGTTTTCTTTCAACATTCATAACCATCGAGGCGACCATCCAGGTCCACGCCCAGGAGACAAGAGAGATGAACTTTTCGCGCGCACTGATGACGGGCCTGCTGGCCCTGACGGCTACCACGGGAGCACTGGCCCAGGCTTCCGACTACCCCAGCAAGCCCGTGACCCTGGTCACGCCCTTCGCCGCCGGCAGCGGCCCCGACGCGGTGCTGCGCCTCGTCTCGGACAAGCTCTCGCGCCTTTGGAACCAGCGCGTGGTCATCGACAACCGGCCGGGCGGCGGCGGCTTCATCGCCATCGACCAGGCCCGCCGCGGCGCGCCCGACGGCTACACGCTGCTGCAGCTGGACAGCGAGCACATCGCCGCGCTGCCGCACCTGTACAAGTCGCGCAACTTCGTGACGCTGCAGCATTTCGACCCAGTGGCCTCGCTCTTTCGCACGCCCTTCTTCGTGGCCGTGGGCACCGACTCCAAGTGGAAGAACATGGGCGACCTGATCGCCGCGGCCAAGGCCAACCCCGACGGCATCGTCTACGGCTCGTGGGGCGTGGGCAGCCCGGGCCACCTGGGTGCGCAGCAGCTGGAGGCGCTCACCGGCATCCACATGCGCCATGCTCCCTACCGCGAGGTGTCGCAGCTCTACTCGAACGTGGGCACCGGCGAAGTGCCGTGGGCCTTCGCGAGCATTCCGTCGAGCCAGGGCATCTACAAGGCCGGCAAGCTGCGCTACATCGCGGTGGCGGCCACCAAGCGCATCCCGCAGATGCCCGACGTGCCGACCATGGCCGAGGCCGGTGGCCCCGCCTCGCTGGAGGTCAATTCGTTCGTGTCGCTGCTCGCGCCCAAGGGCGTGCCGGCGGCCATCAAGGCGAAGATCAATGCCGACGTGGCCAAGGTCATCGCCGATCCCGAGATCCGCGCCCGCTTCGACACCTTCGCCTTCGAGCCGCTCGCATGGTCGCCCGAGGAAATCGAGCGCAATGCCGAGGCCAAGTCGAAGGTGTATGGCGAGCTGGTGCGAAGGGGCAACATCAGCCTCGAATAGCGAGGGCGCGCCGGACTTCGGTCTTGCCCGGCGTCTTGCGCGGCAGTTAAGCTGGCCCTCTTTGGTTTTTTGACGACTTTTTCACACTTTTTCTCCATGCACGCCACCAAGAGAGCCCTTTTGATCGCCTGCGGCCTGGCCGCCGCCGCCATGCTGCCGCTGAGCGCCAACGCAGACAACGCCGCCTGGCCGACCAAGCCGATCCGCCTGCTCGTGGGCTTCCCGGGCGGCTCCACGCCCGACATCGCCGCGCGCACCATCGCCGAGCCGCTGGCCAAGGCGCTGGGCCAGCCAGTGGTGGTCGACAACAAGGCCGGCGCCTCGGGCAACATCGCGGCCGACCAGGTGGCCAAGGCCAACGACGACCACACGCTGGGCATCGTCATCAACGGCAACCTCACGTCGTCGAAGATGCTGTACCCCAAGCTGCCCTACGACCCGGTCAAGGACTTCACCTACCTTTCGCTGATCGCGACCGCCCCGCTGGTGCTGGTGGCGCAGAACAACCTGCCCTCGGGCACCGCCTTCTTCGACGAAGGCCGCAAGGCCGGCGACAAGTGGAACTACGGCTCGGTGGGCATCGGCTCTGTCGGCCACCTGGGCATGGAGCTGCTCAAGACCCGCGTGCCCGGCTTCAGGCCCGAGCACGTGCCCTACCAGGGCAACCCGCAGGTCATCACCGCGATGCTGGGCGACCAGGTGCAGATGGGCCTGATCCCGCCGGGCGTGGCCATGCCGCAGATCAAGGCCGGCAAGCTCAAGGCCATCGGCCTCACGGGCGGCCGCAGTGCGCTGGTGCCCGAGATCCCGCCGCTGTCGGACGCCGGCGTGAAGGACTTCAACCTCGAGGTGTGGGTGGCGCTGCTGGGCCCGGCCAACCTCTCGAAGGTGGCGCAGGCTCGCATCAGCCGCGAGCTCGAGGCGATCATGAAGAACCCCGACGTGCGCCGCAAGCTCTTCGAGCAGGGCTGGCAGGCCGTGGGCACCTCGCCGGACGGCATGCGCACGCGCGTCAATGAAGAGGCCGCCATCATGACCAAGATCATTTCGGCCCGCGGCATCAAGCTGCAGTGAGCACACCCTCAGGCGCCGCGCACTTCGTGTCGCCGCGCCGACCCCCTTGCAGGGCGCGACACCGACGGACCGGCAAAGCCGGATCCGCGGTGTCTCCCGAACAGACATCCATGGACCTATCTGAATGACTTCCACATTGCATGAACCGGCGCGCGCGCTGCCGGTGTTCGGCGAGTACGACGTGGTGGTGGTCGGCGGCGGCCCCGCCGGCATCGCGGCTGCCGTGAGCGCCGCGCGCCACGGCGCCAGCACGCTGCTGGTGGAGCGCTACGGCTTCCTCGGCGGCATGGGCACCGCAGGCGGCGTCACCAACTTCGCGGGCCTGTACGGCAAGCGCAAGGGCGAGATGACGCAGCTGGTGCGCGGCGTCGTCGACGAGCTCATCGACCGCATCGCCGCGCTCAACGGCATGAACCAGCCGCAGAACGGCATGGGCGGGCGCATCTGCGTGCGCTCGTACGACACCTCGGCCTACAAGCTCGCCGCCGACCAGCTGCTGGGCGACGCGGGCGTGAAGCTGCTGTTCCACGCGCTGGCGGCGGCCGTGGTGCTCGAGGGCAAGCGCATCGCCGCGCTGGTGGTCGAGACCAAGTCGGGCCGCCAGGCGATCCGCGCCAACGCCTTCATCGACGCCAGCGGCGACGCCGACGTAGCCGCCTTCGCGGGCGTGCCCTTCGAAGTGGGCGACGGCCACGGCAGCGGACTCTTCCCGACCACCATGTTCCGCATCGGCCAGGTCGACGCGCCGGCCGCGCTGGAGGCGGTGGGCGAGTTCAAGGCCATCAACGACTTCATGGCGCGCGCCGAGCAGCACAAGCCCGGCGTCTACAGGTTCCCGCGCGAGGGCGCGATCCTGCGTCCCAACAAGGACCCGCGCGAGTGGCGCGCCAACGTCACGCAGATCCGCAATTCGCAGGGCCGCGCGATGAACGGCGTCGATGCGCGCGAACTCTCCGAGGGCGAGCTCGAAGGGCGCCGCCAGATCAGCGAGTACTTCAAGTTCCTGAAGGCCGAGGTGCCGGGCTTCGCGCAGTCGGCCATCGTCGAGATCGCGCCGCAGGTCGGCATCCGCGAGACGCGGCGCATCCAGGGCCTGTACGCGCTCGGCCGAGAGGACATCCTGGGGTCGGCGAAGTTCGACGACAACATCGGCCTCAATGCATGGCCGATGGAGATGCACGCCGACGGCCGCATCGAGTGGGCTTTCCCGCGCGACGAGGACAACGCCTACAACCACCTGCCCTGGCGCATGCTGGTGCCGCAGACCCTCGACAACCTGCTGGTGGCCGGGCGCTGCGCGTCGATGACGCACGAGGGCCAGTCGGCCGCGCGCGCCAGCGGCGGCTGCTTCGTCATGGGGCAGGCCGCGGGCACGGCGGCGGCGTCGGTGGGCGCGGGCAGCTTCGCCTCGGTCGACATCCCGGCGCTGCAGAAAAAGCTGGCCGCCGACGGCGTCGACCTCGACCGCTGAGCGGCGGGGCGCGCTAGAGTCCGGGGCAGGATGAACTCGACCCCGGACGCAACGTGAACCTCCCTTCGCCGCCGGCCACTTCGTTGCCCGCCGCCACGCGCCGCGCTCTCCTGGCACTTTTGTGCGCCGTGCCCGGCCTCATGCTGTGGGGCTGCGCGAGCACGCCGGAGGGCGAGCCGGTGCACGGCAAGGAGGCGATGGTGAGCTTCCTGGCCAGCAAGGACGGCCGCAAGCTGGTCATCGTCGGCGAGAAGCACCACTACGTGTTCGACGGCGACCCGTCCGTGGCCTCGATGCTTCGCTGGGAAGGGCGCACGAAGATCTCGCCGGCGCTGGCCGGCGAAGTCAAGGTGGCGCGCAACCAGAGCTTCGAGGGCCAGTACGTGCTGATGGCCTTCGACGCCGACCTCACGCCCGAGGACCAGGTCTTTCTCACGCAGACCGGCTTCGCGAAGACCGAGGTGAAGTACGGCGACCGCACCGGCCCGGCGCTGCGCTACATCGGCACCGCCAGGGGCAAGCGCTACGAGGCCGGCGTGCTGAAGGAAGGCGAGGGCGTCGACTTCTCGCGCACCCACTACCTGAAGTACGTCGAGGAGGAAACCGCCACCGGCCCCGCCGAGAAGGCAGCGCCCACGCCGCTGGGCCGCGCCGCCGACGGCTCGCTGGTGCTCGGCGGGGCCCCGCTGGCCGTGGTGCAGGGCGGCACCGACTACAGCTGCCGCGCGCGCTTCATGGACGTCTGCTTCTTCAGGTAGCGGCCCCGGGCTGCTGCTGACAGCCCCGCGACAGGCGTCAGGCGCAGGCTTTGCTATGTTCGAGGGTTGCCTTTTCGAACGATTTGCCTGCCTTCCCGATGACCACCGATCCCGCCACCGCCTCCCGCCTCGTCGATGAACTCGTCTCGCTCATGCAGCTCGAGCCGCTGGGCGGCGACCGCTTCCTGGCCCAGAGCGAAGATATCGGCACGCCCGCCGTGTTCGGCGGCCAGGTGCTCGGCCAGTCGCTGATGGCCGCGAGCCTCACCGTGGGTGCCGAGCGGCCGGTGCATTCCATGCACGCCTATTTCCTGCTGCCGGGCGAGCATGCGCCCATCGAGTACAGCGTTGACCGCGTGCGCGACGGCCGCAGCTTCACCACCCGCCACGTGGTGGCGCGCCAGCAGGAGCGCATCATTTTTGAAATGTCCGCCTCGTTCCAGACCGTGGACGAAGGCGTCGAGCACCAGTTCGACATGCCCGAGGTGGAAGGCCCCGACGGGCTCGTCAGCGAGCTGGACCAGCGCATCGCGCTCGGCGATCGCCTGCCCGAGCCATGGCGCACCAAGGCGATCCAGCCGCACGGCATCGAGTACCGCCGCGTCGACCCCGAGGACCTGATCGCGCCGCAGGTGCGTCCGACCTCGGCGCAGAGCGCGATCTGGATGCGCGCCATCGCGCCGCTGCCCGACGACCCGATGGTGCACCGCGCGCTGCTGGCCTACGCCTCCGACCACGGTCTGCTGCGCGCCGCGATGCTGCCGCACGGCCTGAGCTTCATGAGCGGGCAGGTGCGCCCCGCCAGCCTCGACCACGCGATGTGGTTCCACCGCGACTTCCGCATGGACGACTGGCTGCTGTACGTGCTCGATTCGCCCAGCGCGGGCGGCGCGCGCGGCCTGTGCCGCGGCAGCCTCTATGCGCGCGACGGCCGGCTCGTGGCCTCGGCGGCGCAGGAGGGCATGCTGCGCATCAGGAAGCCGGCGGCTCGTTCGTGACGAGCGTGGGCGGCAGCCCCTCGCGACTGCGCTCGTCGAGCAGCCGCTGGTAGTTGTCGCGCAAAAGGATGCCCGCGTAGTACACGTGCTCGCGCATCAGCTGCTCGGCGCGGGCCGCGTCGCCTGAGATCACGGCCTGCACGATGCGGTGGTGGTCGTCGTGCGAACGCAGGATCACGCCGTGGTCGTTCCACAGCATGATCCGGTCCGACGCGAAGGGCACCGCCTGCGCCTGCGCGCCGAAGCGCACCACCCACGGGTTGCGCGCACCGTGCATCAGCGTGTTGTGCAGCTTCACGTTCATCTGCTGGTAGGGCGCGAGGTCTTCCACCAGCAGCTTTCCCTTGGCCAGTATCTCGTCGCCCTCGCGCAGGCACTCGCGCAGCAGGGCCGCGGTGGGCTCGTCCACGCCCAGCGAAGCGAAGCGCCGGCAGGCCAGGCCCTCGAGCACCGAGCGCACCTCGTAGGCCGCGAGGATGTCCTCGAGCGCGAAGGCGCGCACCAGGTAGCCCTTCTTCGGCTGGTGGTCGATCAGCCCTTCCATCGCCAGCGCGGCAAGCGCGGCGCGCACCGGCGTGCGCGAGACCTTGAGGCTTTCGGCGATCGGTACTTCCTCCACGCGCATGCCCGGCGAGAGCCTGCCGTGAAGGATCCAGGTGCGCAGCGTCTCTGTGACTTGTTGGGAGAGTGTGTCCATGTCAGGTATACATGATGCCGGGAAATTGAGCTGATAGTTCGAATTGTTAGGGTAAACGAGGGCGCATGAATGATTTCATGTATACACAATGCGGCCCTCGATCAACTTTCAAGCCGCCCCTGCGCGGCCCTGGAGACCCTTCAGCCCATGGCGGACCATCATGCACAACCCCACGGCCGGCTGGCCCTCGTGACCGGCGGCGGCCGGGGCATCGGCGAGGCCGTGTGCCGCCGCCTCGCCGCCAGCGGCTATCGCGTCGTCGTGGCCGACATCGACGGCGCCAATGCGCGCGCCGTGGCGCAGTCGCTCGGGGAAGGGCACCACTTCCGCCAGTTCGACGTGAGCGAGGAAGCGGCCGTCGAGGCCGTGTTCGACGACATCGAGGGCAGCATCGGCCCGGTCGCGGCGCTGGTCTGCGTGGCCGGCGTGCTGCTGATGCCGGGCGGCGAGCGCTCCCTCATCAAGCACACCACGCTGGAAGACTGGGAACGCACCTTCGCCGTGAACGCGCGCAGCGTGTTCCTGTGCGGGCGTGCATACCTGCGCCGGCGCGAGGCGAAGCCCGTGGCGCACGGGCGCATCGTCACCTTCGGCTCGGTGGCGGCACAGCTCGGCGGCTACCGCTCCAGCGCCACCTACATCGGCGCCAAGTCGGCGGTGCTGGGCCTGACCAAGGCGATGGCGCGCGAATCGGCGCACATGGGCATCACCGTCAATTCGGTGGCGCCGGGCCTGATCGACACCGACATGCTGCGCGGCACCGTGCGCAGCAGCGGCGCGCTCGACGCGGCCGCCGCCAACATCCCGCTCGGGCGCATCGGCACGGTGGACGACGTGGCCGGCGCAGTCGACTACCTGGTCTCGGAACAGGCGGCCTACATCACGGGCAACGTGATCGACGTCAACGGCGGCTACCGCATGCAGTAGCGCGGCGGCGCGGGTCCTTCAGCATTCATTCCAACGGAGACAGCTCATGAAAAAGAACTTCCTTGTTTCTGCCCTTGCACCCTTCGCACTCGGCGCGGCGCTGTGCGCGACGGCGCCCGCCGCGCTGGCGCAGGCCGAGCCCGGCATCACCGACAAGACCATCAGGATCGGCATGTTCTCGCCGATGTCGGGCGCGTCGATGAACTACGGCTTCGACGTCATCAACGCCGCGAAGATGTACTACGACAAGATCAACAAGGAAGGCGGCGTGAACGGCCGCAAGATCGAGCTGGTGGTGGAGGACGACCGCTGCAACGCCAACGACCTGCTGGCCGCGGTGAAGAAGCTCACCGAGCAGGACCAGGTGTTCCTGCTCAACGGCGGCTCCTGCTCGGCGGCAGTGGTGGGCGCGCGCGAATACGTCGAGCGCGCGAAGATCCCGCTGGTGATGCTCAACGCATCGGGCGACGGCGCGCTGTATCCGCCTTCGAAGTACATCTACGGCGCCTTCTCCATCTCGCAGCACGCGGTGGGCGGCTCGATGGTGCAGTTCGCGAGCGAGCACCTCAAGGCGAAGAAGATCGGCTACATCAACCACGACGACGCCTACGGCGGCTGGAACCTGGAGTCGGCCCAGGCGCAGGCCAAGGCGCTCGGCGGCATCGACCTGCAGGTGCAGTCGGTCAACCCGAACATCACCGACGTCACGGCGCCGATGCTGAAGATCAAGGCCGCCAACCCCGACGTGCTGCTGCTCACCACCTATGCGCGCCCTGTGAGCCTGATCGTCAAGCGCGCCTTCGAGCTTGGCTTCAACAAGCCCATCGTGCTGGCCGTGAACTCCACCGCCGACCTCAAGCAGCTGGTGGAGAACGTGGGCAACAAGGACGCCTTCAAGAACGTCTACATCCAGGAAGTGCTGGCCGACGTGCCCGGCGGCCCCAAGCTGAAGTGGGTGTACGACATGTACAAGGCCGCCTACCCCGACCTGGCCTCCAAGCCCGGCTATCCGCAGACCTACATGCCCTACGGCATTCCCTCGGCCATGGCGGTGGTCAACGCGCTCAAGGCGGCCGGGCCGAACCCGACGCGCGAGAAGGTGCTCACGGCGCTGTCGACGATGAAGTTCGACTCCGGCGTGATGGCGGGTCCGATCGAGTTCGGCCCCGACGACCGCGCCGCGCAGGAAGCGGCCATCTACATCAAGTTCGACGCAACCAACATGACGCTCGTGCCCGGCAGCTACAAGAGCGTGTGGAAGTACAAGCCCTGAGGACGGCCGCGAACCCATGAGCCTTTCCGATATCTGGCTTTTCGTGCAGCAGGGCGTGCTGTCCGGCATCGTGACCGGCAGCGTCTACGCGCTGCTCGCGGTGGCGATCGTCATGGTCTTCAAGACCACCGACGTGCCCAACTTCTCGCAGGGCGAGATCTTCATGGCCGGTGGCTACGCCGCGCTCTTCCCGCTCGTGGTGTGGGGCTGGCCCTACTGGGGCGCGGTGCTCGCGAGCATCGCGGTCACGGCCCTGCTCGCGGCGCTCTTCCAGCGCGTGGTGATGCAGCGCGTGACCGCCTCGCGCGGCGTGGGCGTGCAGCTCGTCATCGCCACGCTGGGCTTCGCCTACCTGCTCAAGGGCCTGGTTCGCAAGACCGGCCTGGGCGACACGCCGCGCTCGCTGCCCTCGCTGGTGCCGCAGGACCCGATCACCGTCGGCCAGGCCTCGCTCACGCTGCTCGACCTCGCCATCCTCGGCTCGGCGCTGGTGACGATGGTGCTGCTGTACCTGATGTTCACGCGCACCCGCACCGGCCAGGCCATGCGCGCGGTGGGCATGAACCCGCGCGGCGCGCAGATCGTGGGCGTGAAGCTCGGCAGCATCCGCATGCAGATCTGGGCGCTCACCGGCGTCATCTCGGCCATCTCGGCGCTGCTCATCACGCCCAAGATCCTCATCACGCCCGACATCGGCCACATCGCGATCCTGGCTTACGCGGCCGCCATCGTCGGAGGCTTCACCAGCCTGCCGGGCGCGGTGGTGGGCGGCTTCATCATCGGCATCGTCGAGAACCTGGTGGGGCTCTTCATTTCGTCCAACGCCATCGTGGTCGCGCCCTTCGTGGCGATCATGGTGGTGCTGCTGGTGCGCCCGCAGGGCCTGCTGGGCGGCAAGCCGCAGGTGAAGAAGGTATGAACGCGTCGTCGGCTTCTTCCTCTTCCTCCCCCTGGCGCGACCGCGCGGTGCTGCTGGCCATGGCGCTGGTGCTCGCGGTGCTGCCCTTCACCGCCAGCGGCTACGTGCTGTACGTGGTCAACCTGCTGATGGTGTTCGCCGTGCTCGCGCTCGGCATGCACCTGGTCATCGGCGAGACGGGGCAGTTCGCGCTCTCGCATGCGGCCTTCTTCGGCATCGGCATCTACACCGCCGGGCTCATCAACAACCAGTGGCAGCCGCCGTTCTTCGTGTCCATCCTCGCGGGCGCGCTGCTGTCGGCCGCGCTGGGCTGGGTCATCGGGTTGCTGGCGCTGCGCATGCGCGACATCTACCTCGCGCTCGCCACCTTCGCCTTCGGCGAGGCGATGCAATGGGTGTTCCTGAACTGGGAGTCGGTGACCAACGGCTCCAACGGCATGCAGATGAAGCCGGCGTCTCTGGGCGGCCTGCAGCTGATGAACGACCTGCAGGCGTATCCCTTCGTGGTGGTCATCGCGGCGGCCATGCTGTGGCTCACGGTGGCGCTGTCGCGCTCGCGGCTGGGCTCGGCCTTCCGCGCGGTGCGCGAGAGCGACGTGGCGGCCGTGGCCATGGGCGTGAACACGCGCGCGGTGAAGATCACGGCCTTCGTGCTGTCGGCGGCCTTCGCGGGCGTGGCGGGCGGCATGTACACGCTCTTCACCTCGTTCATCCACCCCGAGAGCCTGGGCTTCCAGACCACGATCCTGATCCTCACGATGGTGGTGGTGGGCGGCCTCGGCTCGGTGCGCGGCGCGGTGGCGGGCGCCATCGTGTTCGGCCTGGTGTCGGAGCTGCTGCGGCAGGCGCCGTCGTACCAGGAGATCATCTACGGCGGCATCCTCATGCTCTTCATGATGTTCCTGCCCAAGGGCATGGCATCCCTGTTCGCGGTGCGCCGCAAGGCGCAGCGCGCGAGCTCGGCCAGCGTACAGGAGGCCGTGCGATGAGCGCGACCGCATTCCTCGACGTACGCGACATCAGCGTGGTGTTCGGCGGCCTCAAGGCGGTGAACGGCCTCTCGTTCCAGGTGGAGCAGGGCCGCATCCACGCGCTGATCGGGCCGAACGGCGCGGGCAAGTCGACCACCTTCAACTGCATCTCGCGCTTCTACACGCCCAGCAGCGGCAGCGTGAGCTTCGAGGGCCGCGAGCTCACGCGCGTGGCGCCGCACCGCATGGCCTCGCTGGGCATCGCGCGCACCTTCCAGAACCTGGAGCTCTTCGCCGAGCTGTCGGTGCTGGAGAACGTGCTGCTCGGCACCCACGCACGCGCCGCCGGCACGCTGGGCCGGCTGCTGCGCCGGCCCGACCGCGAGACCGAGGACTACGCCCTGCACCTGCTGGAGCGCGTGGGCCTGGTCGACGAGCGCGACCAGCCCGCGCGCGACCTCGACTTCGGCCGCCAGAAGCTGCTGGAGCTGGCGCGCGCGCTGGCCATCAGGCCCAGGCTGCTGCTGCTCGACGAGCCGGCCGCCGGCCTGCGCAACCGCGAGATCGAGAGCCTCGACCGGCTGCTGAAGGAGCTGGTGGCGCGCGACGGCATCACTGTGCTGCTGGTCGAGCACGTGATGCAGCTGGTGATGTCGATCTCGGACCGCATTACCGTAATGGCCTTCGGCGAGAAGATCGCCGAGGGCACGCCTTCGGAGATCGGCAGCAATGCGCGCGTGATCGAGGCCTATCTGGGCAAGGGGAATGGGAAGGGAGCCGCGCATGGCTGAGGAAGCACTGTTGTCGCTGCGCGGCATCTCGGCGGCGTACGGCCGCATCCAGGCTCTCTGCGACGTGTCGGTGGAAGTGCCAGAGGGGAAGATCGTCGCGCTGCTCGGCAGCAACGGCGCGGGCAAGACCACCACGCTGAACTGCATTTCGAACATCGTCGATTGCACCGAAGGCGAAGTGCGGCTCGCGGGCGAGCGCATCGACAGGCTCGGCTCCGACGCGCTGGTCAAGCGCGGCATCGTGCAGGTGCCCGAGGGCCGGCAGGTGTTCCGCGACATGAGCGTGCGCGAGAACCTCGACCTTGGCGCCTACCTGCGGCGCGACCGCACGGGCATCCGCAACGACCTGGAGGCGGTGTATGCGATGTTCCCGCGCCTGAAGGAGCGCCAGGGCCAGATGGCCGCCACGCTCTCGGGCGGAGAGCAGCAGATGCTGGCCATCGGCCGCGCCGTGATGGCGCGCCCGCGCGTGATGCTGTTCGACGAGCCGTCGATGGGACTGTCGCCGCTGCTGGTGGAGCAGATGTTCGGGATCATCGAGCAGCTGCACCGCGAACAGAAGATCACCATCCTGCTGGTCGAGCAGAACGTGCAGCTCGCGCTGGCGGTATCGAGCTACGGCTACATCCTGGAGAACGGCGAGATCTCGCTGCACGGGCCTGCTGCGCAGCTGGCCAACGACGAGGCCGTGCGCCGTGCCTACCTCGGCGTCTAGTCATGTTGCACACCCCCCAGTCTTCGCGCACTTCGTGTCGCGCGCGCCAACCCCCTTGCAGGGGGCGACACCCGCGGCCCGGCAAAGCCGGTTCCGCGGTGTTCCGCGAAAGGATTCCGACCGCCTCGCAAAGAAGTGCTTGCGCGAGAGACCTGCCAACCATTGACGTTCAACGATCTCCATAAGGCAATTCCATGCTTCTCGAAGACAAACTCGCGCTCGTCACCGGCGCCGCGCGCGGCCTGGGTGAGGCCATCGCGCGGCGCATGGCCACCGAGGGCGCGCACGTGCTCGTGGTGGACCGCGACCTCGACGTGGCCCGGCAGGTGGCCGCGTCGATCCGCGAAGCTGGCGGCCGCGCCGATGCCGACAGCGTCGACGTGAGCGACGCCGCGGCGGTCGATGCGCTGGCCGCGCGCATCGCCGCGTCGCACGGCGACATCGACATCCTGGTGAACAACGCCGGCATCTCTGCGCGCTCGAAGTTCGACGAGCCCGGCGCGCGCGAGGCCTGGGACCGCGTGATGTCGGTCAACCTGCAGGGCGTGTTCAACGTGTCGCAGGCCTTCGTGCCCGCGCTCAAGCGCACGCAGGGCAGCATCGTGAACCTCTCTTCCATCGTGGCCTTCGGTGCGGGCATCTCGTCGGCCGGCTACGTGGTGGCCAAGGGCGGGGTGCGCTCGCTCACGCAGGTGCTGGCGCGCGACCTCGCGCCCTACGGCGTGCGCGTGAACGCGGTGGCGCCGGGCCTGATGGTCACCGACATGACGGCAGGGCAGCGCGAGACCGAGCACGGCACCGACTGGTATCTGAGCCGCGTGCCCGTCAAGCGTCACGGCGAGGCGGACGAGATCGCGGGGCCGGTCGTATTTCTCGCTTCCTCGATGGCGAGCTACGTCAATGGCGTGGTGCTGCCTGTCGACGGCGGCTACCTGGCGGTCTGACGGCCGCCTTCCAACGGAACGAACATGAACAACAGCAGTGAAGAGAAACCGCTGGTCCTCGTGACCGGCGGTGCCAGCGGCATGGGCCGCGCCATCGTCGAGCGCATGGCACGCGACGGATGGCGAGTGGTGATGGCCGACTACAACGGCGAGCTCGCCGAACGCGAGTCGCAGGCGCTGCGCGCCGCGGGCCTGGACGTGGATTGCCGCGCCATCGACCTCACCGACGAGTCTGCGGTGCGCGCGATGGTGCAGGCGCTGCCGCCGCTCACCGCGCTGGTCAACAACGCGGGCATCTTCGACGAGCGCAAGTTCCTTGAGGTGAGCTCCGCCGACTTCCGCCGCATGTACGAGGTCAACCTGCTGGCCGTGGCCACGCTCACGCAGGAGGCCGCGCGCAGGATGGCGGACGGCGCACGCATCGTCAACATCGCGTCGCGCGCCTACCTGGGTGCGAAGAACCATCCGCACTACGTGGCCTCGAAGGCCGCGCTGGTGGGCTACACGCGCGCCAGCGCGATGGAGCTGGCACCGCGCGGCATCATGGTGAACGCCATCGCGCCGGGGCTCATCGACACGCCGCTGCTGCGCGCGCTCACGCCCGAGCGGCTGGCCGCGCAGCTCGCGCTGCAGCCCACCGGCGCCGCCGGCCGGCCCGAGGACATCGCCAACGCGGTGGCCTTCTTCGCGTCGCCATCGACCTGCTTCGTGACGGGGCAGGTACTCTTCGTCGACGGCGGCAAGTCGCTCGGCGGCTCGGGGGCCTGATGGCGCAACAGCAGCAACAACAGGAACCGCAGGACAAGAGCGGGTACGACGTCGTCGTCATCGGCAGCGGCGCGGGCGGACTCTCGGCCGCGCTCACCGCGAAGCTCGAGGGGCTCGACGTGCTGGTGCTCGAGAAGACCGACCGCATCGGCGGCTCGACGGCGATCTCGGGCGGTGCCGTCTGGGTGCCCCTCAACGACCAGGCGGAAGCAGCCGGCCATCCCGACACCCGCGAGAAGGCCCTGACCTACCTGCAGAACACGGTGGGCGCAGCCGGCGACGAGGCGCTGCGCCACGCCTTCCTCGACGCCGGTCCGCGTGCGCTGCGCTACCTGCGCGAGCACACCGACGTGGAGCTCGCGGCCCGCACCTACTCGCCCGACTACTACCCCGACCGCGAAGGTGCCGCCATGGGCGGACGTTCGCTCGACCCCATCGAGTTCGACGGCCGCCTGCTCGGCGCTCACTTCAAGACCCTGCGCGATCCGCTGCCCGAGTTCTGCGTGCTCGGCGGGATGATGGTCAACATGACGGACGTGAAGCACCTGCTCGGCGTCTGGCGCTCCCTTGCCTCGTGGAAGCACGGCGTGAAGCTGGTGCTGCGCTACTTCGGCGACCGGCTGAGCGGCCACCACCGCGGCACGCGCGTGCTGCTGGGCAACGCGCTGGCGGCCCGGCTCTTCCACAGCGTGCTGAAGGAGGGCATTCCGTTCTGGACCGGCACGCCGGCATTGGGCCTGGAGCAGGACGCGGACGGCAGGGTCACGGGCGTGAAGCTTCGTCGGGACGGAAGGGAGATCACGGTGCATGCGCGCCGCGGCGTGGTCGTCGCGACGGGCGGCTTTCCCTGGAATGCGGCCCTGCGCGGCCAGCACTATCCGGCGCCCACGGGGCCGTATTCGATGTCCCCGCAGGACAACACGGGCGAGGGCATCGCCATGGCGCGCGATGCCGGAGGGACGCTCGGCACCGGCCTCGCGGGTCCGGCGCTGTGGGCGCCGGTGTCGCTGCTCACGCGGCCCGACGGCAGCGTGCTGCGCTATCCGCACCTGGTGTGGGACCGCGCCAAGCCGGGCCTCATCGCGGTCGATGCGCGCGGCGAGCGCTTCGTCAACGAATCGACCTCGTACCACGAGTTCGTGCGCGGCATGTACCGCGCGAATGAAAAGGCGCCGGCCATTCCAGCGCTGCTGGTCTGCGACAGCGACTTCGTCGAGAAGTGGGGCCTGGGCCTGGCGCTGCCCGGCGGGCGCCCGCGCGAGCACCTCGTGCGCGCGGGCTACCTCTTGCGCGCCGATACGCTGGAAGGCCTGGCGAAGCAGGCGGGCGTGGATCCGGCCGGCCTCGTGCGCACGGTCGCCGCATACAACCCGCCCGCCGCGCAGGGCCAGGACCCGGCCTTCGGCAAGGGAGGCGACGCCTACAACCGCTACCTCGGCGACCCCGACCATCAACCCAACGCCTGCCTCGCGCCGGTGCAGAAGGCACCGTTCTATGCGGTGAAGGTGTACCCGGGCGACATCGGCACGGCGCTCGGCATCCGCGCCGACGGCAACGCCCGCGTGCTCGATGCGCAGGGCGCGCCCATCGCCGGCCTCTACGTCGCGGGCAACGACATGCACTCGGTGATGGGCGGCGAGTACCCCGCACCCGGCATCACCCTCGGACCCGCGCTAACCTTCGGCTGGGTCGCAGGCATGCACCTGGCCCACGGCTGCGAGGCACGCGTCTGAAACACAAGCTCCCGACATCGTCATGAAAATCTTCTTCTCCCCCGCTTCCCCCTTCGTGCGCAAATGCATGGTCGTGGCCCACGAACTGGGCATCGCCGACCGCATCGAGAAGCTGCCCAGCGCGGCCGGCCCGGTCAAGCGCGACGCCACCATCATCCCGAAGAACCCGCTCGGCCAGGTGCCGACCTTCATCACCGACGACGGCCAGGTGCTGTTCGACAGCCGCGTGATCTGCGAGTACCTGAACGCCACGCAGTCGGGCAAGCTGTTCCCGGCCGACGGCTCCGAACGCTGGGCGCGCCTGACCGAACTCGCGCTGGCCGACGGCATGACCGGCGCCGCATTGCTCGCACGCTACGAGAACGTGCTGCGCCCCGAGGAGCTGCGCTGGCCCGACTGGACCGAGGGCCAGCTCGCCAAGGTGCACACCGGCCTCGAATGGCTGGAGACCGCCGCGCCTTCCTTCGGCGACCGCGTCGACATCGGCACCATCGCCTTCGGCTGCGCGCTGGGCTACATGGACTTCCGCTTTCCCTCCGTGGACTGGCGCACCGGGGCGCCGAACAGCGCGAAGTGGTTCGAAGCGTTCAACCGGCGGGCTTCGATGCAGGCGACCCTGCCTGCGGCCTGACATCGCCCGGCGCTCCCAGGCCCTCGGCCTCATCTGGCAGGAAACCGGATTCCTTGGCTAAATGCGGTCTCTCGCATGAACCAAGGAATCACGAATGTCTTCTGAAGACCAGAAAAAAGTAGCCATCGTCACCGCGGGCGGCAGCGGCATGGGTGCCGCAGCAGCGCGCAAGCTCGCGGACGACGGCTTCAGCGTGGCCATCCTGTCCTCGTCGGGCAAGGGCGAGGCGCTGGCCGCCGAACTCGGCGGCATCGGCGTGACCGGCTCCAACCAGTCGAACGACGACCTCAGGCGCCTCGTCGACAAGGTCGTGGCCCAGTGGGGCCGCGTCGACGTGCTGGTCAACAGCGCAGGCCACGGCCCGCGCGCGCCCATCCTCGACATCACCGACGAAGACTGGCACCGCGGCATGGACGTCTACCTGCTGAGCGCTGTGCGTCCCGCGCGGCTCGTCGCGCCGCTCATGGTGCAGCAGGGCGGCGGCGCGATCATCAACATCTCCACCTTCGCGGCCTTCGAGCCCGACCCGGTGTTCCCCACCTCGGGCGTGTTCCGCGCCGGCCTGGCGGCCTTCACCAAGCTCTTCGCCGACACCTACGCCGCGAAGAACGTACGCATGAACAACGTGCTGCCCGGCTTCATCGACAGCCTGCCCGAGAAGGCCGAGTTCCGCTCGCGCATTCCGATGGGCCGCTACGGCAGGAGCAGCGAGATCGCCGCCGTCATCGGCTTTCTCGCATCCGAAGGCGCGGGCTACATCACCGGCCAGAACCTGCGCGTGGACGGCGGCATCACGCGCTCGGTGTAGCCGCGCCGCGGCTCAGCGTGCGAAAGCGCCCGGGGCTCTCGCCCACCATCCGCCGGAAGGCGGCGCTGAAGGCGGTTTCCGACTGGTAGCCGATGCGCTCGGCGATGCGCGCAATGGCCTCGTCGCTGTGCCGCAGCGCGTTGCGCGCCACCGTCATGCGCCAGCCGCCCAGGTAGTCGAGCGGCGTCGATCCCGTCAGTGACTTGAAGCGCACCGCGAAGGCGGTGCGCGACATGCCCGCCGACTGCGCGAGGCGTTCGACGGTCCATGGGTGCGCGATGTCTCCATGCATGCGCGACAGGGCCTGGCCGATGCGCGCGTCCGCCATCGCGCCCAGCCAGCCTTCGGGCTGCGGCGCATTCGCCAGGTACACGCGCAAGGCCTGAACCAGCACCAGCGAGGCGAGATTCGTGCGGGCGATCGACGCGCCCGGCCGCATCTCGGCCGTCTCCCAGCCCAGCAGGTCGAGCAGCCCCACGAGCGGCCGCGCGCCGGGGTCGCTCGCGCGCAGGTGGATCAGCGGCGGCAGGTGGCGCAGCAGCAGTTCGCCGGCTTCGCTGTCGAGCGTGAAGCGCCCGCTCGCCATGCTGACCGGCTCGGCGTCGCCTGCACCGCGGCCGTCGTAGCGCAGCACGCCGTCGGGCCCGCGGTGGTCGCGGCTGACCTGCATGCCGTCCTGCACCGGGCCCGGCGGATCGCTGGAGGAGGTGAAAGGCTGGCCGTTCGTCAGCAGGTAGAAGTCGCCCGTCTCCAGCAGGACCGCCGGGCCTTTGTTCTCGATCTGCAGCCTCACGCGGCCCGTCAGCACGCCGCCGAGCTTGATGTGCGAGTCGTAGTGCGGATAGCGGAATGCCCACCGGCCGCGTCCCTCGAAGCGCGAGGAGAGCGTGCTGTTCACCGTGAGCATCGACAGCACATCGGACAGGGGATCCATGGCTTCTTGTGTACGAATGAATAAGAAAAGCGGTCTCTTCATTATTCAATCATTCAGTTCGACGCGCGACCATCGGCTCATGTCCTCATCGAACGATCAACTTTCACGCTACGCCATCGTGCTGGGCCTGCTCACCGCGATCGGACCTTCCGCCATCGACATGTACCTGCCCGCACTGCCTGCCATCGGCCATGCGCTCGGCGCCGATGTGCATTCGGTGCAGGCCAGCCTGATGGCTTTCTTCATCGCGACCGGCGCGGGACAGCTCGTGGCCGGTCCGCTGTCCGACATGTTCGGACGCAAGCGGCCGATGTACGTGGGCCTTGCCGTGTTCGTCGCGGCGAGCATCGGCTGTGCGCTGGCACCGGACATCGGCGTGCTGATCGCCTTCCGCTTCCTGCAGGGACTCGGCGCCTGCGCATGCATGGTGACGCCGCGCGCGGTGGTGCGCGACCTGCACACCGGCACCGAGGCGGCGCGGCTGATGTCGCTGCTGATCCTGGTCTACAGCGTGTCGCCGATCCTGGCGCCGCTGGTGGGCAGCTTCGTGGCCGAGGCCGCGAGCTGGCGCGCGGTGTTCTGGGTGATCGGCGCGCTGGCGGTGCTTGCCGCGGCGATGGTGGCGGTGCTGCTGCCCGAGACGAGGCCGCCCGCCGCGCGTGCGCAGGGCAGCCTGCGCGGCGCGATGGCCGCCTATGGCGCGCTGCTGCGCGACAGGCACTTCCTTGCCGTGGCTTTCATGGCCTCGCTCACGCTGTCGGGCTTCTTCGTCTACGTCGCGAACTCGTCGTTCGTGATGAGCACGCACTACGGCATTTCCCCACGCATGTATGCCTTGCTGTTCGCGTCGAATGCGGTGTCGATGATCGCGGTCTCGCAGGCCAACGGGTGGCTCGCCGCGCGCTTCGGCATCCGGCGCGTGCTGCGCACGGCCGTCATTGCGCATGCCGCCGTCACGGGGCTGCTGCTGGTGCTGACACTGGCGGGCGTCGACCGGCTCGACGTGCTGGTCGGCGTGCTGGTGGTCGTCTACGGGCTCAACGGCGTGATCGTGCCTTCGGCATTCGTGGTCGCGATGGAAGGGCATGCCGCGCGCGCCGGCACGGCTTCGGCGCTGCTCGGCACGCTGAACTTCGCGGGCGGCGCGGTGATGGTGGCGCTGGTGTCGCCGTTCGCCGATGGCACGCCGCTGCCGATGGTGGCGGGCATCGCGTGCTGCTCGGCCGTCGTGCTGGTGCTGGCCCTGCGTGCGCTGCGGCCCGCGCACACGGCGGCACCTCTCAATGCCTAGGCCGCTTTCCTCGTGGGCCTAGACTGTCCATCCAGGTCCCGCCGGATGTCCGATGGGGCCGGAAAGGCTGCTCATGAAGGTCCCTGCACAGGCGCTGGAGAGATCGCGCCGCACCATCCAGTCCTACGATGCGCATGCCCGCGAATACAACGCGATCGTGGCCGAGCACCCGCTGCAGCCCGAAATCGCGGATTCGATGCGGCGGATGATGGAGTACGTGCCCGCCGGCGGCAGCGTGCTCGAGATCGGCTCCGGACCGGGGCGGGACGCCGACTTCGTCGAGTCCCTGGGCGCGGTGGTCCGTCGCACCGACGCGGCCCAGGCATTTCTCGATCTGCAGGCGCAGCGGGGCAGGAAGGGAGAGCTGCTCGACGTCGTCATCGATGCGCTGGGCGGGCCCTACGACGCGGTCCTCGCGATGTGCGTGCTGATCCACGTCGATCGCGCGCAGGTCGCCGCGGTGCTGCACAAGATCTTCGGCGCGCTCAGGCCCGGCGGCGTCTTCCTGGTGTCCATGCGCGTCGGCGAAGGCGAGAAGCACGGCGACTACCACACCGTGTGCTGGGAGAAGGAGCGGTTCGCCGCGGCGCTCGTGGCGGCCGGGCTGCATCCCTGCTGGGAGATGGAGCGCATCGGCCGCAACGACGAGGCCTGGGTCTACTTCCTGGCGCGCCGGCTGCAACAGCCGTGAGCCCGCGGCGAAGCCGCTGCTACACGCCCAGGTAGCGCGTCCACAGCGACCGGTCGGCATCCAGCGCGGCCGAGTCGCCCTGCCACACCACGCGTCCGCGTTCGAGGATCACATGGCGGTTGGCCAGCGGCAGCAGGCGCTGCACGTACTTGTCGACCACCAGGATCGCCTCGCCTTCCGCCTTGAGCGTGGCGATGCAGTTCCATATCTCCTCGCGGATCACCGGGGCCAGGCCTTCGGTGGCTTCGTCGAGGATCAGCAGGCGCGGGTGCGTCGACAGCGCCCGCGCGATGGCCAGCATCTGCTGCTCGCCGCCCGAGAGCTGGTTGCCGGCGTTGGCCTTGCGTTCCGACAGGCGGGGGAACAGGCCGTAGAGCGCATCGAGTGTCCAGCGCGGCGCGCTGCCGGGGCGCGGCCTTGCGAAGGCGCGCAGGTGCTCGTCGACGCTGAGGTTCGGAAACACGTGCCGGCCCTCGGGCACGATGGCCACGCCGCGGCGCGCGATGGCGTCGGGCTTGTGGCCGCCGATGGCCGCGCCGCTGAAGTGCACGCTGCCGCGCATCGGCGGGAGCGTGCCCGTCAGCACCTTCAGCAGCGTGCTCTTGCCCATGCCGTTGCGCCCGAGCAGCGCGAGCACTTCGCCGGGGCGGATGTCGAGGTCGATGCCGAACAGCACCTGGCTTGCGCCGTAGCCGGCTTCGATGGATTTCGCTTCTAGCAGCATCTCGGTGTCTCGTCGTTCACGGCCGTTCGAAGCGGGCGTTTTCAGCTCGGGAAACACCGCGGAACCGGCTCCGCCGGGCCGCAGGTGTTGCCCCCGGAAGGGGGTGGGCGAAGCGACACGAAGTGCGCGCAGCCTGGGGGCGAGTCATGTATGCCCCTCTGCTTCGGTGCCTAGGTAGACGGCCTGCACGTCGGGGTGTCCCCGCACTTCGTCGGCCGTGCCGCTCATCAGCACCTTGCCCTGCACCAGCACGGTGAGCCGGTTGGCGAGGCGGAACACCGCGTCCATGTCGTGCTCGATCAGCAGGATGGCCATCGACGCGCGCAGCGATTCGATCAGCTCCACCATGCGCGCCGATTCGTCGGGGCCCATGCCCGCCATCGGTTCGTCGAGCAGCAGCAGCTTGGGTTCGGCAGCGAGCGCCAGCGCCACGTCGAGCGCGCGCTGCGCGCCGTGCGGCAGCGTGCCCGCGATGCGTGTGCGCTCGGCGCCGAGGCCGACGCGGTCGGCCAGCGCCATGGCGCGATCGACGAGGTCGCGCTCCTTCGCGCGCGGCGCCATGAAGCGCAGGCTGCTGCCCGCATGGGCCTGCGCCGCGAGCATCAGGTTGTCGTGCACGGTCTCCTTCGGGAACACGCGCGTCACCTGGAAGCAGCGCGACATGCCGGCGGCCACGCGCTGGTGGTCCTTCAGCTTCGTGATGTCGACCTCGTCGAGCAGGATGCGCCCGGCATCGGCCTTCAGCAGGCCGGTGATCAGGTTCACCAGCGTGGTCTTGCCGGCGCCGTTCGGTCCGATCAGCGCATGCACTTCGCCGCGCTCCACGGTGAGGCTCACATGGTCGGTCGCCAGCAGTCCGCCGAAGCGCTTGACCAGACCTTCGATTCTGAAAAGGCTCATGACTTGCTCCCTCGCCCCTCTGGAGAGAGGGTTGGGGTGAGGGGCATGCGGCGCTTGTACAGTGCGGCCAGTCCCTTGGGTGCCCACAACGCCACGGCGATCAGCAGCAGCCCCAGCGGCATGTGCCAATGCTCTGTGTGCTGCTTCAAGGCTTCTTCGAGCACCAGCCAGACGGCGGCACCCACCGGCCCGCCCCAGCTGCGCCCGAGCCCGCCGATGACCACCATCACCAGCAGCGTGGCCGACTGCGTCCAGTGCATCGTCGCCGGGCTGACGAAGCCGTTGCCGCCTGCGAGCAGGGCGCCGGCCAGCCCCGCGATGGCGCCCGCGATGGTGAAGGCCACCAGCTGCAGCCGGAACACCGGATAGCCCAGCGCCCGCATGCGCGTCTCGTTGTCGCGGATGCCCATCAGCGCATGGCCGAAGCGCGAGCGCGTCGCGCGGTGCAGCCACCACAGCGCGAGCGCCACGATCGCCAGCACCACCCAGTAGAAGTTCGCCTCGCTGCCCAGGTCGAGGCCCGGCAGCAGCGTGGGGCGCGACATCAGCGTGTAGCCGTCGTCGCCGCCATAGCGGCGCAGCGACACCACCACGAAGTACAGCATCTGCGCGAAGGCCAGCGTGGTCATGATGAAGTACACGCCGCGCGTGCGCAGCGCCACCGTGCCGATCAGCGCTGCGACGATGCCGGCCACGAGCGCGGCCGCGGGCCACATGAGCCAGCCCGACATCACGCCCGCGTCGCTGAGCGCCACCACCGTGTACGCCCCCACGCCGATGAAGCCCGCGTGCCCCAGCGCCACCATGCCGCCGAAGCCGAGGATGAAGTTGAGGCTCGCGGCCGCCAGCGCCACGATGAGCACGCGCCGCACGAAGCCGATGTAGAACTCGAGCCCGAAGACGGGCGCGACCAGCGGAAACGCCGCGAGCAGCACGAAGAGCAGCCCGAGGCCGATGTAGCTTGACGATGTCTTCATGCGCGTGCCGAGAAGAGCCCCGAGGGCCGGAAGATGAGGACGACCACCATCAGCGCGTACATCGCGACCTCGGCGAACAGCGGGCCCAGGTCGGCCGCGGTCGCCGGCGGCAGCGTGGCGCGCAGCAGCATCGGCACGAAGGCGCGGCCCACGGTGTCGACCACGCCCACGAGCAGTGCGGCCACGAAGGCGCCGCGCACCGAACCGATGCCGCCGATCACCAGCACCACGAGCGCCGGAATCAGGATGGCCTCGCCCATGCCGACCTGCACGGCGACGATCGGGCCCATCAGCGCGCCCGCCAATGCGGCCAGCGCCGCGCCGAGAAGGAACACGCCGTTGAAGATGCGGCCCACGCGCACGCCCATCAGCTCGGCCATGGGCCGGTCGGAGGCGCCCGCGCGCACCCGCATGCCGATGCGCGTGTGGTTCACCAGCAGGTACAGCGCCAGCGCAACCAGCAGGCCGCCGACGAGGATCACGAGGCGATAGGCCGGGTAGGGCAGGCCCTCCACGAGGTCGATCGGGCCCGAGAGCGCGGCGGGCGTCGGCGCCATCACCGGCGAAGGGCCCCAGGCCATCTTCACGATGTCGTCGGCCACCAGGATCACGCCGAAGGTGGCGAGCACCTGCGCGAGGTGGTCGCGCGTGTAGAGCCGTCGCATCAACAGTACTTCGAGCAGGAGCGCCACGATCACCGTGACCGCCACCGCGATGACGATGGCCGCCGCGAACGAGCCGGTGCGCGTGTGCGCCTCGGCCGCCACGTAGGCGCCGGCCATGAAGAGCGAGCCGTGCGCGAGGTTCAGCACATCCATGATGCCGAACACCAGCGTGAGCCCCGCAGCCAGCAGGAACAGCATCAGGCCGTAGCCGAGGCCGTTGAGCAGTTGCTCGAGAACAAGGATTCCGGTCATATCAAGTTAGAGCAGCCGAACAAGGGCACCTTCGGGGATGGCCGAGAGAACGTAGACGAAGCCTTGCCATCCCGCTCTCTTGGCAGAGGAAGAAAGCGGTGCACGCGCGGCAAAGAGCGCGGGGCTTTGAAAGTCCGAGGGCAAGTAGTAAATGGCAGTCTCCGTCGGAGACTTCAATACGAGAAACAGCGGGAAGTAAATTCCCGCATCCATTCGTTCTCTTTGTGGTCCCCAGGCCGCTCCGAGGATCTGCTTGGGCATGGGAGCCAGCTTGCGCACAGACATTGACTTAACTTGCGCAAGATAGCCGCAGAAGTCACAAATGAGGTCTGCGCACTTGAAGTTCGCGGGTAGACGCTTGAGCGTCTTGGATCTTTTGCAGCTTGGGCATGCGCACTTCTTGGAGACCTCGGTCTCTCCCCATGCACCAAGCTCTTGCTTTGCTGTCGCCACAGGGGTTCGGCTTACTTCAATGGGCACTTATCTGCGTAGCTGTCGCCGTAGTTCGTGAGCACGGTGTTGATCAGCTTGTTCGTGACCTTGCCCTGCGCATCCTTGCCGATCACGCGCAGGTAGAAGTTCTCGATGGGAAAGTGGTTGTTCGCGTACTTGAAGCTGCCGCGCGTCGATGCGTAGTTGGCCTTCTTCAGCGCGGCCACCACGGCCTCGCGGTTCTGCGCGTTGCCGCCGGCCTGCTTCACGGCGGCGTCCATCGCGAGAATCGCGTCATAGGCCTGCGCTGCATACACCGACGGGTAGCGGCCGTTGTATTCCTTGCGGAACGCGGCCACGAAGGCCTTGTTGGCGGCGTTGTCGAGGTCGTGCGCCCAGTGCGAGGTGTTGAACAGGCCGAGCATGGGTTCGCCCACGGCGCCGATCACGTCCTCGTCGGCCGAGAAGCCGCTGGTCACGAGCGTGATGTCCTTCGACAGGCCCGCACCCACGAACTGCTTGATGAAGTTGATGCCCATCGCGCCGGGCAGGAAGAAGTAGATCGAGTCGGGCTTGGCCGCGCGCAGCTGCGCGAGTTCGGCCGCGTAGTCGATCTGGCCGAGCTTGGTGTAGAGCTCGTCGGCCACCTGGCCCTTGAACTGGCGCTTGAAGCCGCCCAGCGCGTCCTTGCCGGCCGGGTAGTTGGGAGCGATCAGCACGATCTTCTTGAAGGCCCGGTCCTGAGCGAACTTGCCTGCGGCCTCGTGGAACTGGTCGTTCTGGTAGGCGGTGCCGAAGAAGTAGGCATTGCACTGCGCGCCGGCGAACTGGCTCGGGCCGGCGTTGGCCGAGAGATACGGCACTTTGGCGTTGAAGAGGGTCGGGCCCACGGCCAGCGCCACGTTGGAGCCGATGGGGCCGCTGAACAGGTCGATCTTGTCGCGCTGGATCATGCGGTCGACCAGCTGCTTGGCCTGGTCGGGGCTGCCGGCCATGTCGGCCTGCACGAACTCGACGTCCTGCCCGCCGAGCTTGCCGCCCAGCTGCTTGATGCCGAGCGCGAAGCCATCGCGCGCCTCGGCGCCCAACGCCGCGAAAGGTCCGGAGATGTCGAGGGCCAGGCCCACCTTGACGGGGGCGGCGGTGGCGGACACCGCGGTGGCGAGGACCGAGCCGCACAGCAGCAGCGAGAGCAGGGTGCGCGGCAGCGCGGGCGACTTCGGGGGCAGGTGGCGCATGGATTCTCCGGCGGGAAGGATGCAGACAACGCACCGGCACCGCCCCATGCGGCACCGGCGACATCAAACCGTTGATAGCTAAATACTTTAGCTGTAAACAATTTGGTGTCAACAGTGCTAGCACGAATGGTGCCAATGCGCCGTCTCCTTCCTGCTCAGCCGAAGGGGTTGGCGGTCGCGAACCACAGGCCGATGCCGGTGGCGATGATGAACGCGCCGTCGGTCACGCCCGCCACCAGGAAGAACTTGGTCTGCAGCGTGTCGACCAGCTCGGGCTGGCGCGCGGTGCTCTCGAGGAACTTCTGGCCGACCAGCCCGATGCCCAGGCACGAGCCGAGGGCTGCGACGCCGATCAGCAGGGCCACTGCGAGGGGAAGGATGTTGAAGCCGGTCATGTGTTTTCTCCTGGTTGGTTGGTGAATCGAGGCACTGGTTGCTTCCTCGATGGACGTACTTTCCCAGAGCGCCTGCGCACGGTCCATGACGTGGGAGGTCATGGCCGGCGCGCAGCAGATGCAACGCCACAAAGAAAAAGCCGCCCGTGAAAACGAGCGGCTCCTTCGTGGAGCACCGCGGAACCGGCTCCGCCGGGCCGCAGGTGTTGCCCCCGGAAGGGGGTGGCGAAGCGACACGAAGTGCGCGAAGCCTGGAGGTCTACTGAAGCTGCGTCCAGTTCTGGTTGTTGCCGCCGTTGCAGGTCCAGGTGATCAGCGCCGTGTCCTGCGTCGTCGCATTGTTCGGCACGTCCAGGCACGAGCCCGAGGCCCGGTTGCGCAGGGTCGAGCCGACCAGGCTCCACTGCGTGGTGGTGCCGGCCGAGCAGGCCAGCTGCACCACCGCGGCGTTGGTCGTCGCGGTGCCGCTCTGGGCCAGGCAAAGGCCGCTGTGCTCGACCTTGAACTGCACGAAGCCGTCGTTGGTCTGCGTCATGGTGAAGCGCTCGTTGCCGTCGTTGCCGCACGGCCACTGCACCACCGTCGCGCCGCTCGCCGTCGAGGCGCCGCGGACGTTCACGCACAGGTTGCTGTGGTTCGAGCGGATGCGCGAGACCACCGGCGTCGGGTCGTTGTCGAGCGAGCGCACGTATTCGCGCAGTGCCACCACGTCGTTGGCCGGCAGGCTGGAGGCATTGCCGTGGCCGCTCGTGAGAACGTCCTGCAGCGTGGCCGCCTGGCCGTTGTGGAAGAACGCGGTGGTGTTCCAGGTGCCCAGCAGCGTCGGCGTGTCGAAGCCCACGCCCGCCAGCGGCTGGTTCAGGCCCTTGCCCGAGGAGGCTTGGATGGTGCCCACGTCATGCCGTACGCCGTCGCGGAAGGTGGCACCGGTGTGGCAGGTCGCGCACTGGGCCGTGTTGAACACGGCCTGGCCGCGCGCCGCGTCCACGCTGAGGCTGCCGTCCGCCGCACGCGCCGGGCTGCGCATGTACTTGGTCAGCGAGCTCAGGTAGGCCGCGAGGTCGTCGAGCTGCGCGCTCTTGCCGGCCTTGGGCGCGCCCAGCGGGTCGGAGGTGGTCGCGAAGTCCGCGTTGGTCAGGAAGCCGAGGCCGCCGAACTCGTTGCGGATGTCGTTCTCGAAGTCCTGCACCTCGTCGAAGTTGGCCGTCCAGTGCAGCTTGCCGTGGCCCAGTCCGCGCCGGCCCTGCAGGCTGATGGTGCGGCGCAGGCCTTCGCCGCGCTGGGTGAAGTCCCACACCATGCCGTCGTCGCCGCCGTCCGCGTGGCAGCTCGCGCAGGAGATGTAGTTGTCCTTGCTCATGCGGCGGTCCGACGCGTTGTAGAACACCTGCTTGCCGCGCAGCGCCGCCGCCGACATGGGTTCCGCCGCCACGGTCGACACCGTCTGCAGGAAGGTCGGCACGTTGCTTTCCGACGAGAGCACCGATGCCACGTCATGCACCGTCACCGAGCGCGCCAGGAAGTTGTTGACGAACAGGCGCTTGCGCACCGCGTCGAGGTACAGGCCGTGCGGCGCGCTGCTGGCGTTGATCTCGCCGCGCACCGCGCGGCTGTACGGATCGACGATGGCGACGCGGTTGCCTTCCATCTGCGCGACGAACAGGTAGTCGCCCGAGGGGGAGAACAGGGCCGCGCGCGCCGGCGCCCGGTCGTCGAAGTCGATCTGCTCGGCGAACACCTCCGCCGCGGTCTGCAGGTTGACCTGCGACAGGATGGAGCGCACCGTCTGGTCGTGCACCAGGTTGTTGCCGTCGCGGAATTTGCCGCGCACGATGTTGTCCTTCTTCGAGGGCAGCACCGCACGGGCGCCGTCGGGCGAGATCACCACCTGGCTCAGGTAGTTGGCCACGCCGCGCGCACGGTTCTCGGTGTCGATCGTGGTGGTGTCCACCGGCAGCGCGATCGTGCTCATGGCGCTCATGCTCTGCAGGTTCACCTTGTGCAGCTGGCCGCCCGTCATCTTCGACTTGAAGCGAGTGACGTAGGCCACCTGCGAGCCCGACTCGACCGCGATGCCGCGCAGCGCGCCGTCGAGCGCGACCGCGCCGGTGGTGGCGCCGGTGCTCGGGTTGAAGCTCATCAGTATCGACTTGCTCTCCATCGTCAGCAGGCCCTTCGTGCCGTCGGGCGTGAAGGCCACGCCGTAGGGGCCGCTGCCGTAGGCCAGCGGCACGGTGGCCGAGAGGCTGCCGTCGGCGGCGTTGAGCGCCACCAGCTTGTCCTCGCCCTGCACCGTGACCCAGATGCGCCCGTCGGGGCCCACGGCCAGCGTCTTCGGCTCGTCGCCCACGCGCACTTCCCAGCGCTTGACGAGGCTCTGCGAGTCGATGGCGGCGACCGTGCCGCTATCGGGGTTGACCGAATACACCGAGTTCGCGTCGCCCGCGATGTTGGTGCTGTGCGTCGGCGCGTTCGGCGTCACCGGCATGATCACCGTGAGGTTGTAGGTGTAGAAGGTCTCGCGGCCGCTGGCGTCCTTCACCGTCAGCGTTACCGTGAAGTGGCCGGGGCGCGTGTAGGTGTAGGTGTAGTTCGGCTGGTTCGCGTAGGCGGTCTGCGTGCCGTCGCCGAAGTTCCAGCGGTACTGCGCGCCGCTGCTGCCCAGCGTGGCCGGGTTGAACACCAGCTGGCCGTTGACCAGCTTCGGACCGCCGCCGATGCCGGGGTCGCCGATGATGGCCTGGCTGCGCAGCGTGCTCACGTCGGTGTCGCTCAGCACGCGGCCGTAGACGCGCACTTCCGCCAGCGTGCCCTTGAAGAGCGCCGTGTTGCCCTGGATCTGGCCGAGTACGGCGAACTTGTTCGACAGGCCCTTGTTGCCGGTGGGGCCGGTGGAGGTGGTCTTCACGCCGTCCACGTACAGGGCCTGCGCGCCGGAGGCAGCGTCGCGCGTCATCACCACGTGGTGCCAGTTGCCGTCGTTCACCGCCGCGGTGGAGACGGTGCCGGCATCGTTGCCCACCGAGAGCTTGATGCGCCCGCCGTTGTCGAGCCAGCCCCAGAAGACATCGTCGGCGCCGCCGGACTGGTCGCGTCCGAAGATGCCGGGCGCCGTCCAGGAGTTGGCTCCGCCTGCCTGCGTGGTCTTCATGTAGAGGCTCAC
Source organism: Variovorax sp. 22077 (assembly GCF_052044195.1). Taxonomy (NCBI): domain Bacteria; kingdom Pseudomonadati; phylum Pseudomonadota; class Betaproteobacteria; order Burkholderiales; family Comamonadaceae; genus Variovorax; species Variovorax sp. 22077. The sequence continues at coordinate 202,731 of NZ_JBQEQC010000009.1, read as the reverse complement.
CGAGGCGCTGCCGCCGAGCACCGTCGCCACGCTGTCGCTCTTGAGCGTCACGCCCGCCGTGCGGTTCGCGAAGTTCAGGCCGATGCTCTCGAAGGCATCGCCGGTGGCGGGCGTGCCGTTGTTGTTGCCGATCTGGTCGGAGAGGTTGCCCGCCAGCGTCCAGTGGTGCATCAGGCCGATCTCGGCGGCGTTGCCGGTGTGGAACACCGACTTGTAGTCCGCGGCGATGGCGTTGCCCGCATAGTCCTTCACGCCGTTGGCCGGCAGGAACACTTCATAGCTGGTGCCGGGCTGCAGCGGCTGCGCGGGGTGGAAGTTGATGATGCCCAGCTGCACGCTGTAGGTGCCCGCCAGCGTGTTGCCGCCCACCGGGCGCACGATGAAGGTGTTGGAGTTCACGCTCTCGGGCAGGATGCTGTCGCTCATGCCCAGGCCGATGCGCGAGGTCAGCGCCTGCTGCTTCGCGTTGTTGGCGGGCGAGACCTGCCGCACCTCCGGCTTGGAGGTGTCGGGGTCGACCTGGTGCACGATGAAGCCGCTGCCCGAGCCGTGGTCGTTGCCCACGAACACCAGGTTGCCGAAGACGGCGACCTGGCCGTTGTCCGAGTGCGAGAAGTTCGGATCGTCCTCGCGCAGGATACTGCCGCGGCCCACCTCGACGTGGTTCAGCGGATTGCTCACGTCGACCTTGTGGATGCGCGTCTGCGCGCCCTGGAAGACGTAGCTGTCCTGCGTGGCGCAGTAGAGCTGCTCGTCGACGACGAGGCGGTTGTCCTCGGCCACGAACTTGGAGCGGTCGCTCAGGTCGTAGCTGTACATCTTGGCGCCGCCGCCGCGCGCCGATGCATGCAGCGTCTTGCCGTCGAAGCAGGTGGCGTAGTAGTTGGGGTTGGAGCCGATCGCGTCCAGCACCTTGGGGTTCAGCGGATCGGAGATGTCGAGGCTGGAGAAGCCCGCGGTGTTGTCCATCGAGCTCAGCACCATGTGGTTGCCGATGGTGAAGATCGGGCCGACGCGGAAGCCGCCGAGTTCGCCCGTGGGTACCGGGTTGGGCTTGTTCGCGCCGCGGTTCGCCACCATAGCGTTGGCCGGGTCGGAGGCATCGACGATGAAGATGCCTCGGCCCGCCGAGGCCACGTACACGTAGGGCGCCTGCCACCACAGCTGCCAGGCCACGTTCTCGTAGTCGCCGCCGTTGACGCCGGGCAGCGCGAGCTTCTTCACCTGCTTGATGTCGTTGACGTCGGTGAAGTCCCAGAACTCGATGCCGTTGATGCTGGGCAGCGTGACGTAGGTCTTGCCGCCGATCTTCGCGGTGCCGAAGGAGTGCGTCTCGCGGAACTCCTGCGTGCGGCCCTCGGGCTCGTAGATCTTCTTCACGAGCTTGATCTGACGGGGGTTCGAGATGTCGTACAGCAGGAAGCCGCCCGGGCCGAGGCCGCTGTCCGGCGCGAAGGACGTCAGGAAGTAGCCGTTGATCATGATGCCCGCGTTCATGCCGTAGTCCTTGCGGCCCGGGTAGGTGGCGGGCACCTCTCGCGACTCGTAGGCGTTGCTGTGCGCCGGGTCCAGCGGGTGCGCGGCACTGGTGATCATCGAGACCGGCTTGAACAGCTCGGCCGAGGTGTAGGTGAGATTGCCCAGGCCGGGCCCCTGCAGCGGCAGCGGGTCGGCCACGGCTTCGGCCATCGCCGTCGCCATGTTGCTCAGGGTCGTCATCGGACTGACCCCGGTGATTGCCGCGTGCGTCAGCAGCGTGACGAACGGCAGCAGGAACGCCATCAAGTAATACCGGATTTTCATCGTTGCCTCCAGGTTGTTTGAAGTCCGCAGGGGAACCGTTTTCTTCTTGGCCAACTAACTTCCGTGTCCGTCTTGTCTTGTTGTCTTCTTGTCTCTCTCTTCTCTTCCTTGCCGCCTGCCGCGCGTGGGATGGAAAACGCGCGCGCAGGACGCACCCCGGCGGGCGACGCATCCGCCGCCCGCCGTGAGGCTTTTCTTCCTTGTTTCCTCCTCCTAGAGAGGGCGCGTCTTCGTCATGTCATTTCGCGCCACCCGATTCGTAGATGTCCCATGCCTCCTTGGCGCTCGCGCCGCGGTGGATCATGGCCATCAGCGCGTCCACCACCGCCGACGGATTGCCGTGCTGGTAGACGTTGCGCCCGTACACCATGCCGACGGCGCCTTCGTCCATCAGCACGCGCGAACGCGCGAACACCTGCTGCAGGTCCTCGCGGCCGCCGCCGCGCACGAGCACGGGGCAGCGCGCGGCCTGCACCACGCGGTGGAAGTCTTTGGGATCCGTGGTGGGGTCGGCCTTGACGATGTCTGCGCCCATGTCGCGCGCCAGGCGAACGAGCGTGACGATCTTCTCGGCATCGCCGTCCACCGAGTAGCGGCTGCCGGCCGACGGCGCCTGCATCACCAGCGGCTCGATCATCAGCGGCATGCCGTAGCGGTCGCAGTCGGCGCGAACGCGCGCGATGTTCTGCACGCACTGGCGGAACAGGTCGGGCTCGTCGGGCAGCATGAAGAGGTTGACCACCACGCAGGCGGCATCCTGCTGCACGGCGGGCAGCACCGGGTCGTGCTCGTTCTGCAGCACCGCCCACATCACTCGGTGGCGCGTGGCGTTGTAGGGGTTGCCCATGTCGATGCGCATCACGAGGGCAGGCTTGTCGCGGCCCGGGCGGTCCTGCAGCAGGTCCGACTGGCCGTAGTTGAGCTGGATCGCGTCGGGGCGCGCGGCCACGAGGCGCTCCATCACCGCGGGCATGTCCTCGAGGCCTTCGAGGAAGGTGGGCTCGTTGCACACGCCGTGGTCGAGTGCGATGTCCAGGCAGCGCCCGTTGTTGAGCAGCCGGTTCAGGCGTGCGGTCTTGTCCTTCGACATACGGAGAGAAGTCCTTGCTTGTTAATGTGTGACAGAAGACAGGAGGGCTCAGCCGAGCGAGCCCAGGTGCCTGCTCGCGGCGCCGTCGATCAGCTCCAGCGCCGCGTCGTGCAGGCGCACCGAGCCGGCGCCCGCGTTCTCGACGGCCTGCTTGCTCGCGCGAGCGCCGCACAGCGCCACCGACACGCTGCCGCGCGCCAGCGTCCAGGCGATCATGAGTTGGCCGAAGGAGCATTCGAGCTGCCGGCGCAGCGGCTCCAGCTCCTCGAAGAAGGCCTTGAGCTTCGCGCGGTTGTCGGCGCTGAAGCGCGGGTTGGTCGCGCGCTGGTCGTCGCCGGTGAACTTGCGCTCGGGGTCGATGGGGCCCGCGAGCAGGCCCAGCGCGAGCGAGGAGTAGCCCAGCACCGCCACGTTGTTCTCCGTGCAAAGCGGCACCAGCGTCTGCTCGATCTCGCGGTCGATCAGGCTGTAGCGTTCCTGCGCGGCGTCGACCTGGCCGTATTGCAGGTATTCGGCCAGCGTCTCGGGGCTCACGTTGCTCACGCCGATGGCGCGGATCTTTCCCTGCTTCTTGAGCTCGAGCAGTGCGTCCATGGTCTCGGCCACGGGCGTGGTGGCGTCCTGCCAGTGCGTGATGTAGAGGTCGATGTAGTCGGTCTGCAGGCGCTTCAGGCTCTCTTCTGCCTCGTGGATGATCGACTCGCGCCCGAGGTAGCGGTACACCGGGTGGCCATCTTCTTCGAAGAAGTGCGTTCCCTTCCGGGTGTGCCACACCAGCCCGCACTTGGTGGCGATCACCGCCTCGTGGCGGCGGCCCTTCAGCGCGGTGCCGACGATGCTCTCGGAGCGGCCCAGCCCGTAGGCCGGTGCGGTGTCGATCAGGTTCACGCCCGCATCCAGCGAGGCCTGGATGGCGAGCACGGCGGCCGCGTTGTCACCGCCGCCCCACATCCATCCGCCCATGGCCCAGGTGCCCAGGCCGATGGCCGAGCACTCGATGCCCGAGGGGCCGAGGGTGGTCTTCTTCATGGCCGATGCGTTGCTGGGGCTGATGTTGTTCATCGCTTGGTCTTTCTCGTGTTCATGAGGTGGTCGATGGTCACGGCCGCGAGCAGGATCACGCCCTTGATCACGTCCTGCCAGTAGGGCGAGACGTCCAGCAGGATCAGCGAGCTGGTCACCACCGACAGCAGCGCCAGGCCCAGCACCGCGCCGAGCACCGTGCCAGAGCCGCCCTTGAGGCTGGCGCCGCCGATCACCGCTGCGGCGATCACGTTGAGCTCCATGCCCACGCCGAAGGTGGGCGTGGCGGCGCCGAAGCGCGCGGTGTAGATCACGCCCGCGAGGCCGGCCGATGCGGCGCACAGCACCGTGACCCAGAACTTGACGTGGCCCACGCGGATGCCCGAATACAGCGCCGCCTTCTCGTTGCTGCCGGTGTAGAACACGCGGCGCAGCAGCGAGGAACGGCGCAGCACGAAGTCGCTCACCACCACGATCGCCAGGAAGATCAGGATCACCGCCGGAACGCCGAAGAGCGTGCCCTGGCCGATGAACTTGAACTCGGCCGGCAGCGAGAACAGCGACTGCGGCGTGCCCTGCGTGAGCGCCAGGCACAGGCCGCGCACGATCACCATGAAGGCCAGCGAGGCGATGAAATGGTTCAGCCCGATGCGCGTGACGCAGCCGCCGATCATCGCGCCGATCATGGCGCTGGCCGCGATGGCGATGAGCCCCGCCGTCCACGGATCGAAGCCCATGAGGAAGAGCTTGCCGGTGATCACCATCGCGAAGCACACCACCGAGCCCACCGACAGGTCGATGCCGCCGACGATCAGCAGGATGGTCATGCCCACCACCACGATGCCCTCGATGGAGAACGACAGCAGCATCGCGCGCACGTTGTCCCAGGTGAGGAAGTAGGGCGATGCGAAGCTCATGCCCACGCACAGCGCGGCGATGATGATCAACAGGCCCAGCTCGCGCATGCTGGCGAGCCTGCTGGCGGGTTTCACGGGGCCTCCTTTCGTTCCTCCTCCTGATCCCTCGGTCGTCTGCGGCGGCGTCAGGCCCGCGGCGCCCGCGTCCAGTTGTGCTGGGTAGTTCATGCTGTCGTTTCCTCTTCGCAAAGTCCGGAGGCCAGCCGCAGCAGGGCCTCTTCCGTCATGTCCTTGTCTTGCACCTCGCCGGCGAGCCGGCCGTCGCGGATCACCAGCGCACGGTCGCACAGGCCGATGATCTCGGGCAGCTCCGAGGAGATCACGATCACGCCCACGCCCTGGCTGGCCAGGTCGCGCAGGATGTGGTGGATCTCCGACTTGGCGCCCACGTCCACGCCACGCGTGGGTTCGTCCATCAGCAGCACAGACGGGTTGGTGGCCAGCAGCTTGGCAATGGCCACCTTCTGCTGGTTGCCGCCCGACAGGCTCGCCACGTCGATGTCCACGCCGTCCGACTTGAGCTTGAGCCGCGCGCCGAGGCTCACGGCCAGCTTGTGCTCGGCGGCGCGCTGCAGCAGGCCGAAGCGCGAGCTCACGCGCGCGAGCGCCATCGACGCGATGTTCTGCGCGATCGGCAGCTCCAGGTACACGCCCGCCGCCTTGCGGTCCTCGCTGAGGTAGGCGATGCCTTCGCGCAGCGCGTCGCTGTACTTGCGGATCGTGAGCGGCCTGCCGCGCAGCCGCACGCTGCCGCTGCGCGCGGTGCGCAGGCCGCAGATGGTTTCCGCGAGCTCGCTGCGGCCGGCGCCCATCAGCCCCGCGATGCCGAGGATCTCGCCGCGCCCGAGCCTGAACGACACGCCGTGCACGCGCTCGCCGTCGGCGATGTCGGTCACCTCCAGCACGTGCTCGCCCGATGCCGGTTCTTCCTGCTTCGGCGGGTAGTAGTTGCCCAGGTCGCGCCCGACCATGCGTCGCACCAGGCCGTCGGCATCGAGCTCGGCCAGCGGGCCGGTGTGCACGTGGCGGCCGTCGCGCAGCACGGTGACGCTGTCGCAGTGCGCGAAGATCTCCGCCATGCGGTGGCTGATGTAGATGATGCCGATGCCCTGCGCCTTGAGGTCGTGCAGCACCCGAAAGAGCGCGGCCGATTCGTTGTCGGTGAGCGCGGCCGTGGGCTCGTCGAGGATCAGCACCTTGCAGTCGAGCGTGAGCGCCTTGGCGATCTCGATGAGCTGCTGCGTTGAGATGCTCAGGTCCTTCACCAGCGCGGCGGGGTCGATGTCCTGCCCCAGCCGCTGCAGCACCTTGGCGGCGCGTTCGTCGAGGCTCGCGTAGTTCATCCACGCGCTCCTGCCGGCGTTGATCTCCGGCATGAAGATGTTCTCGGCCACCGTGGCGTCGCCGCACAGGGCGATCTCCTGGTGGACCAGGCCGATACCCAGGCGCATCGCGTGCGCGGGGCCGTCGATCACCACCTTCTTGCCGTCGAGCGAGATCGTGCCCTCGTCCGGCTGGTGGATGCCGTCGATGATGTTCATCAGCGTGGACTTGCCCGCGCCGTTCTCGCCGCAAAGGGCGTGGATCTCGCCGCGGCGCAGCGAGAAGTCCACGCCCGTGAGCGCGCGCGAAGCGCCGAAGCGCTTGCTGATGCCGCGCAGTTCGAGCAATGCGCCCACTGCGTTCACTCGCCGATTCCCTTGGTGCCGCGGCGGGCGAGGTACTTGTCCCAGTAGAAGTCATCGGCGTTGGCCTTGCTGACCACCGACAGGCCGTTGTCCAGGAAGGGCACCGACATCGGGTTGGTGCCGTTGCGCTTGGCGTCGTTCATCGGGTCGATGAGGCCGGGGTTCTTGGCCAGGAACAGCATCATCATGCCCATGTAGCCCTGCATGCCCTGGTTGGGGTTGATGGCGCCGAACACGTCGCCCGACTTGATCATGTCGAGGATCTTGGCGTTCACGTCGCAGCACATCACCTTGATGTTCTTCTTGGTCTCCACCTTGGCCTGTGCCGCGCCGAGGGCCGAGTTGGCCTCGGGCATGAACAGGGCGCCCAGGTTCGGGTTGGCCTGCGCGAGGCTCAGTACCGCCTGGTAGGCCTTGTTCGGGTCTTGGTTGCTGGCTGCGCGGCCCACCAGCTTCATGCCGGGGTGCTTGGTCTTCATGCGGTTGATGAAGGCGGCGATGCGGCGGTCGTGGTTGTCCTGGCCGGGGTTCTCGAGCACCGCGTATTCGCCCTTGCCGCCCAGCGACGCGGCGATGGCGTCGGCCGCCTGGTTGCCCTCGCGGTCGTTGTCGGAAGTGACGAAGGAGGTGCGCTTGGAGTTGGGCGAGTCGGCCGCGAACGTGACGACCGGGATGCCCATCGCCGCGGCGCGGTTGATCGGCTCGATGAACGGGTCGGGGTTCATCGGGTGCAGCAGGATGCCCGCGGGCTTGCGCGCCAGCTCCTGCTCGAAGGACGCGAGCTGCTTGTTCACGTCGTACTCGGGCGTGCCGGTGTAGCGGGTGCGAACGCCGAGCGTGCGGCCGAGCTGCTTCATCATTTCGTAGACCGGAAACCAGTACTCGACCCCCGACACCATCACGTTCATCACGTAGACGTCGCTGGGATTGCCGCGCAGGCCGCCGCCGGCGGCGGGGGCAGCCGCCTGCTGCTGCGCGAATGCGCTCGCGCCGGCCAGGCCGATGCCGGCGGCCGCGGCGGACTTCAGGAAATTACGCCTCATTCTTTGTCTCCTCACGTTGGGTGCACAGCTTGTGGATGCCGCTTTTCAGGGCAGCTCTCGGAACCGCTTTGTCACATCAGTTGTTATGACAGGCTAGAATGTACGCGCTGGCCATTTGGAGGGATAACTAGGGGAAACGCTACTGGCAGGCCGCTTTTATTCAGCCGAAGCTGTTATGACATGAAGCCCAACATACTGATCGGCATCGACATGGGGTCGAGCAGCCTGAAAGCCCTGGCCCTCGAAGCCGGGAACGGCCGCAGCGTCGCCCTGTCACGAATGCCATTGCCGCACGACCGGCTGCCCGGAGGGGGATGCGAAGTGGGGGCCGCGGCCATCCGCGCCGCATTGACCCACGTGCTGCGCGACGTCGCCCATCAACTCGGAGACCGCGTGTCGGAGGTCCGCGCCATCGGCTGCACCGGCCACGGCGCGGGGCTCTATGCGCTCGACGCGCGCAACGAGCTCGTGGGCGGACGGGCAGTGGCCTCCACAGACCAGCGCGCCGACGCGCGCGCCCGCTCCCTCGCGCTCGGCCGCGGCCCGGCGCTCTTCGCCGACGTGGGCTGCCAGCCCTGGCCCGGCCAGCCCACGGTGATCGCGGCCGAGCTGCTGGGCACCGACGCCGTGCAGCGCGGCACGGTGCGCCGGCTGATGTTCGCGAAGGACTACCTCGGCTTCCTGCTGACGGGCGAGATCGCCACCGACGCCAGCGACGCGAGCACGGCCGGGCTGGTGTCGATCGAAACGGGCACGTGGTCGCAGGCGGCCTTCGATGCCTCGGGCATCGCCGATCTCGGGCCGCGCGTCTTCGGTCCGCTGGTGCCCAGCGGCGAGATCGTCGGCAGCCTGCGGCCTTCGGAGGCCGCGCTGTGCGGCCTGCCCGCGGGCATTCCGGTGGCGATGGGCGCCATCGACCTGCTGGCCTCGATGACCGCGATCTGCGCCGAAGGGCGCTCGCGCGCGGTGTCGGTCTTCGGCACCTGGTGCGTCAACGCCGTCATCGGGCCGGTGATCGAGCCCAAGCCCGCCGTGGCCGCCGTCGTCAACTTCGGCCGCGGGGACAAGCGGCTCTACATGGAGAACAGCCCCTCCTCGATGGCCAACATCGCGTGGCTGGCCGGCGTGCTCGGCCTGCCCGATGCGCGTGCGGTGGTCGACCTCGCGATGTCGGTGCCGCTGAGCGCGGGCGGGCTGCGCTTCCTGCCTTTCGTGAACGGAGGCGGCGGCGTGACCGCGGGCTTCGTCGGCCTCAAGAGCCATCACACGCGCGGCGACATGGCGCGCGCGGTGGTCGATGCGGTCGCGGCGCTGCATGCGCGCCACATCGCGCGGCTCGCGGCCTGCGGGCTGCCGGTGTCCGCGTGCACCGTGCTCGGCGGCGGCGCGAGCGACACGCGCCTCGTGCGCCTGCTCGCGGGCCTGCTCGGCCATCCGGTCGAGCGCTGCGCCGACGACGAGACCGGGGCGCGCGGCGCCGCCATCTACGCCGCCATGTCGCAGGGCATCGACCGAGCGGAGCAGGGCAGCGCGCTGCTCGCGCCCTGCGACACCGTCGAACCCGACGCCGCCCTGGCGCGCGCCCATGCCGACTTCAACGCCGGCTTCAACGAACTGATCGACACCATGTCTCCTGTGTTTTCCCATCTGGCGGGCGGCGTGACGGCCGCCGCCGGCAGCACCGCAGCGCGCAGCGCGGAGGTCTCCCGATGAGCGCGTGGCAACTGCCCTTCGTGCGCCCCGCGTCGCTCGCGGACCGACATTTCTCCACCGTCATCGTCGGCGCCGGCATCAACGGCGTGGGCGTGTTCCGCGACCTGTGCCTGCAGCGCGTGGACTGCCTCATCGTCGACAAGGGCGACTTCAGCGCGGGCGCCAGCAGCGCGCCCTCGCGCATGATCCACGGCGGCCTGCGCTACCTGGAGAACGGCAGCTTCTCGCTGGTGGCCGAGGCCACGCGCGAGCGCAACCTGCTGCTGCGCAACGCGCCGCACCTGGTGCAGCCGCTGAAGACGGTGGTGCCGCTGTCGAGCTTCTTCGGTGGGTTGATGAGCAGCGCGCTGAAGTTCTTCGGCCGCAAGCCGCCGCAGCGCACGCGCGGACTGCTGGCGGTGGCCGCGGGCCTTCGCCTGTACGACCTGCTCGGCCGCCGCCAGCGCGTGATGCCCAACCACCGCATCAGCCGCGTTCCCCCGGGCGACCGCAGCCTGTTCCGCTCGGCGGTGCGCTGGACGGCCACCTTCTTCGATGCGTGGATCAGCCACCCCGAGTGGCTCATCCTCGAACTCATCGGCGACGCCTGCCGCGACCAGCCGCGATCGGCCGCGGCCAACTACTGCCGAGTGATGGGCTGCGCCGGCAACATCATCACGCTGCGCGACGAGATCACCGGCGCGCTGGTGCGCGTGACGGCCGACACCGTGGTGAACGCCAGCGGCGCGTGGCTCGACCGCAACACTGCGGTGCTCGGCGGTGCCGGCCCGCGCGTGATGGGCACCAAGGGCTCGCACCTCGTGCTCGACCATCCCGCGCTGCGCGACGCGCTGAAGGGCCGCATGGCCTACTTCGAGGCGGTGGACGGCCGCGTGTGCATCGTCTACCCCTTCCTCGACCGCGTGCTGGTGGGCTCCACCGACATCCCCGTGGACGACCCCGACAGGATCGAGACGGAGCCCGAGGAGGTCGACTACCTGCTCGAAGTGCTGGCAGAGGTGTTCCCCAACCTGCGCTTCGGCCGCGGCGACGTGGTCTACACCTACGTCGGCGTGCGGCCCCTTGCGCGCTCCGACGCCGACAAGCCGGGGCAGATCTCGCGCGACCACTCGGTGGTGCTCGATCCGCCCAGCGCCACGCGCGACATTCCGGTCGTCGGCCTCGTCGGCGGCAAGTGGACGACCTTCCGCGCGCTCGCGGAAGAGGCCGTCGACGAAGTGCTGAAGCAACTGGGCCGTCCGCGCACGGCATCGACGGACATGCTGCCGATCGGCGGCGGCGCCGAGCTGCCGGCCGATGCGCAGGCGACCGAGCGTTTTCTCGATCGCCTGGTCGCCGCCTCCGGCATGAGCCGCACGCGCGCGCAGGTGCTGCTGAAGCGCTATGGATCGAAGGCCCTGCCGCTGGCGCAGCGCCTCGCCGCATCGGGCGACATGCCGCTGCGCCACGCGCCCGGCTATTCGGTGGCCGAGCTTTCGTATCTCTGCCTCGAGACCGGCGTGGTGCATCTCGACGACCTCGTGATCCGCCGCACGCTGCTGGCGATCCGCGGGCTGGTCACCGACGCCGCGCTCGCCGAGATCGCAGGCATCGCCGCCGATGCGCTGGGCTGGGACGCGGCGCAGCAGCACGCCGAGCTGCACGCCTGCGCCACTGCGCTGCGCGAGCGCCACGGCGTGCGGCTTTCGCCGGTGGCCGCCGATGCACCGGCGTCTTTCGATGCATCATTGATGACTCCTCAGGCCCTGGGCCAAGCTTCGACGTGAACTCTCCGACCGAAATTTCGACCGTGCTCGACCGCGATTCCGAGTCCCCGCTGTGGGCCCAGTTCCGCGACGCGCTTCGCATGCAGATCCTGCAGGGCGTGCTGCCCATCGGCGCCAAGCTGCCGTCCGAGGCCGAGCTGGGCGAGCAGTTCGGCATCTCGCGCATCGTGGTGCGCGAGGCGCTGGCCGACCTCGTGCGCAACAACCTCATCTACAAGATCAAGGGCCGCGGCGCCTTCGTGTCGGCGCGCGAGCGCGACGAGGACTTCGTCTCCACCGTGCTCGGCTTCTCCGACGAGATGGAACGCAAGGGCCGCTCGGTGCGCACGCAGATCCTCACGCAGGAACTGCGCGCTCCCACCGAGCAGGAGGCCGCCTCGCTCGGCCTGACCGACGACACGCAGGTGGTGGCGCTCAAGCGCCTGCGCAGCGTCGACGGCGAACTGCGCCTGCTGGTGGAGACCGTGGTGCCCGCCGACCTGGCACCCGGCCTGCACCGCACGCGCCTGGACGACCGCTCGCTCTACGACGTGCTGCGCCGCCAGTACGGCCTGCGCCTGGTGCGCGCCGAACGCTGGATCGACGCCGTGCTGCCCGACGCCGAGACCTGCGACCTCCTCAACCTGCCGCAGCCGGAGCCGCTGCTGCGCATCGAATCGATCGCCTACGGCGCCAACGGCCGGCCGCTGGAGCACTACCGCGCGCTGCACCGCTGCAAGACGAGCCGCCTGCACGTGCAGACGACGACTTGAAGGGGCGGGGCGGGCAGCCGGACGCAGAGGACGCGAAGGTTTCGCGAAGGAGGCGAAAGGAAAATCCGGAACGAGATCGTGAGCGTCGGCAAGCCAATGAGCGTGCGGCGCAGCAGCTGCGCGCCAGCGCCACGTAGCCGGGCCGGCCCGACAGGTTCGGGAGCTCGTGCCCCGGCAGCAGCCCCACGCCGACTGCGCAGGCACCTACGCCCAGGCATGCGCGCCGCGTCGGCGCGGCGGAGAAAAGGAGGGCGCCGATGACCGCCGAGCTTCATCACCGGCACTTGAAGCCCCACGGGAGGGCCAAGAGAACGAGGATGACGACTGGCGCGGGGTGGAGGAGGCGATAAGGCGCGATTGTGGCGCGGCCTGTGCATTCGTTCCCGCGATGGATCGATGCTCGCAAGTACCTCTGCGAGGAAACGGCTTAGGAACCTAGAATGCCCTGATGGAAGCGCAAGAGTTGCTTATAGCGTTGCATGACGAGTCGGCGGGATATGAAATCGCGCCAGACCGTATGCCCCTGTCCATACTCCGCAACTTTGCAAAGGATGTGGACGATTTTCTCCGGGGCGATGGCAACGACATCGATACAAGTGCGCTCGATGTTTCCATCGAGAAGGGTTCATTCGCCATCCGGACGGCACCCATAGCCAATCCGATTCTGTTGAACGACCTGCGCAAGCTCGCTAACAGTCAGGAGATGGATGACATTGGTCCGAAGCGGCGCGCGGTGATTGAGCGGTGGCAAAAGAATGCGCGTGGTGGCCGTCGCTGGCGCGTGAGCATCGGAGCGAGTTTTCTGCCTGCTGCCATCGTGATTAGTGCCGAGTCCGATTTCCACGCCGACGATGCCGATCAATGGGTACGTGTCGAACGCTATGTGCGTGGCGAGATCGAAGACATGGGCGGGCAGTCGAAACCGAATGCCCACATTCGTCTTCCGGACGGCAAGACATTGCTGGTCGATGCAGCGCGTGAAATGCTGCGCGACGAGAAGGTCAACCGGCTTTACAAGCCGGCCATGGTCCGGATCGTTGCCGAGTACAACGTCAGGACGCGCGAGTATCGAGGCGCCAGACTGCTAGAGTTCGTCGAGCATGAAAGCCGATTCGACGAGAAGGATCTCGCGCGCCTGACTCAACGAGGAGCCAAGGCCTGGCGCGACACACCTGACGCCGGAGCATGGATTGACGATCTCCGGGGAGGCAAGGAGTGAGCGCGATCCTGCTTGATACGAGCTACCTGATTTCCCTGGCTGACCCTGCGCGTGCCCACCATCAAGCTGCAGTGAGTTATCTGAGGGAAGCGCTGAAGCGCGGTGTTCCGCTCTACCTTTCGGCCGTTGCGGCATCGGAGTTTCAGGTCAAGCAGGCGGTGACGGATTTGCCCCTGCGCAATTTCGAGGTACTTCCGTTCAACATCGACCACGCAATGACCGCAGGATTGCTCATGCGCGACCTGCAGCGGGATGGAGGTGATGACCGCAGCGCGGTGAAGGACGACATCAAGCTGATCGCCCAGGCGATTTGCGAATCTCTGACGCACATCCTCACGGAAGACGCTCAAACGCTGGTGAAGTACTTGCGCAGGCTGAATGACGCCGGTACCAGCGTCGTCAAGCCGATCCTGTTGGCGGATGGCTTCGATTCAGCGTGGTTCGAGAACGGTCAGCGAGGCTTGTTGGGGGATTGACGATCGGACGCGAGCGAACGCGCCCGTCGATCAGCTTGCCAGCAGCCGCTTCAGGTAGCGCCCCGTATGGCTCGCCTCGTTCGCCGCGATGTCCTCGGGCGTGCCCTGGCCCACCACCGTGCCGCCGCCGGCGCCGCCTTCGGGGCCCATGTCGATCAGCCAGTCGGCGGTCTTGATGACGTCGAGGTTGTGCTCGATGACGACGATGGTGTTGCCCGCGTCGCGCAGCTGGTGGAGCACCTTCAGCAGCAGCTCGATGTCTGCGAAGTGCAGGCCGGTGGTCGGTTCGTCGAGGATGTAGAGGGTGCGGCCGGTGTCGCGCTTGCTGAGTTCGAGCGCGAGCTTCACGCGCTGCGCCTCGCCGCCCGACAGCGTGGTGGCCGACTGGCCCAGCTTGATGTAGCTCAGGCCCACGTCGAGCAGGGTGCGCAGCTTGCGCTCGATGGTGGGCACGGCCTTGAGGAAGTCGTGCGCGGCCTCGACCGTCATCTCCAGGATCTGCGCGATGTTCTTGCCCTTGTAGAGCACTTCGAGCGTCTCGCGGTTGTAGCGCTGGCCGTGGCAGACCTCGCAGGGCACGTACACGTCGGGCAGGAAGTGCATCTCGACCTTGACGACGCCGTCGCCCTGGCAGGCCTCGCAGCGCCCGCCCGCCACGTTGAAGCTGAAGCGCCCCGGGCCGTAGCCGCGCTCGCGCGCGGTGTTGGTCTCGGCCATGAGTTCGCGGATGGGCGTGAACAGGCCCGTGTAGGTGGCCGGATTGCTGCGCGGGGTGCGGCCGATGGGGCTCTGGTCGACGTTGATGACCTTGTCGAAGTACTCGATGCCTTCCACCGACTCGTGCGCCGCCGGCTCCTCGTGCGCGCGGTAGAGCGTGCGCGCGACCGCCGTGTAGAGCGTGTCGTTCACCAGCGTGGACTTGCCCGAGCCCGACACGCCCGTCACGCAGGTCAGCAGGCCGACGGGGAAGGCCACGCTCACGTTCTTGAGGTTGTTGCCCGTGGCGCCGACCACGCGGATCTCCTGCAGGTCGGTCTGCGTGGCGAGGTGCGCGGCCTCGCGCGCGGCGCGGCGCTCGGCGGCGGGGCTCGGCGGAAAGCGCGGGGGCTTCCTGCCTTCATGGAAGGCGGGCTGCTTCGTCGAAGGCAGCCACGCGGTGCGGTGCTTCGGCACCTCGATCCTGCGCGCGCCCGAGAGGTACTGGCCGGTGAGCGAGTCGGGGTTGGACGAGACCTCGGCGCAGGTGCCCTGCGCCATCACGCGCCCGCCGTGCACGCCGGCGCCGGGGCCCATGTCGATCACGTGGTCGGCGGCGTGGATCATGTCCTCGTCGTGTTCGACCACGATCACGCTGTTGCCGATGTCGCGCAGGTGCTTCAGAGTGCCGATGAGGCGGTCGTTGTCGCGCTGGTGCAGGCCGATGCTGGGCTCGTCGAGCACGTACATCACGCCGGTGAGGCCGGAGCCGATCTGCGAGGCGAGGCGGATGCGCTGCGCTTCGCCGCCCGACAGCGTCTCGGCGCTGCGGTCGAGGCTCAGGTAATTCAGGCCCACGTCGTTGAGGAACTTCAGGCGCAGCCCGATCTCGCGCACCACCTTCTCCGCGATCTCGGCCTTGGCGCCGCGCAGCTTGAGCTTCTCGAACCAGCCGAGCGAATCGCGCAGCGTGAGGCGGCTGAGCTCGAAGATCGCCATGCGCGGGCGCTCGGTGCCGTTGTCCGCGCCGCTCTCGTCGACCAGGAACACGTTGCGCGCCTCGGGGCGAAGGCGCGAGCCGCCGCAGTCGGGGCAGGGCTGCATGTTGCGGAAGCGCGCGAGGTCCTCGCGCACCATCACCGAGTCGGTCTCGCGGTAGCGCCGCGTCATGTTCGGGATGATCCCCTCGAAGGGGTGCTTCTTCGTGAGCTTCTTGCCCGCGAAGTTGCCCGACTCCATGGTGTAGTTGAACTTGATCTCCTCGGCGGCAGAGCCGTACAGCAGCACCTGCTGCACCGAGGCCGGCAGCGATTCGAAGGGTGCGTCGACGTCGAACTTGTAGTGCTTGGCGACGCTCTCGATCATGCTGAAGTAGTAGCCGTTGCGGCGGTCCCAGCCCTTGATGGCGCCGCTGGCGAGCGACAGCGACGGAAAGGCCACCACGCGCGCCGGATCGAACACCTCGCGGCTGCCCAGGCCGTCGCAGGTCGGGCATGCGCCCACGGGCGAGTTGAACGAGAACAGGCGCGGCTCCAGCTCCGACAGCGAGTAGTGGCAGATCGGGCAGGCGAACTTGGCGTTGAACAGGTGCTCCTTGTCGGGAGCGCCTTCCGCGCCCAGTTCCAGCGCGATCGCGCGGCTCTCGGCCAGGCGCAGCGCCGCCTCGAAGCTCTCGGCCAGGCGCTGCTGCATGTCGGGGCGCGCGCGAAGGCGGTCGATGACGACGTCGATGTCGTGCTTCTCGGTCTTCTTGAGCTTGGGCAGGTCGTTGTATTCGTAGATCTGCCCGTCGACGCGGAAGCGCACGTAGCCGGAGGCCTGCATCTCGGCGAAGAGCTCGACGAACTCGCCCTTCTTCTCGCGTGCCACGGGCGCCAGGATCATCAGGCGCGGCTCGTCGGGAATCGCCAGCACCGCATCGACCATCTGCGACACCGTCTGCGCCTGCAGCGGCAGGTGGTGGTCGGGGCAGTAGGGCGTGCCGGCGCGCGCGTAGAGCAGGCGCAGGTAGTCGTGGATCTCGGTCACCGTGCCCACGGTGGAGCGCGGGTTGTGGCTGGTGGCCTTCTGCTCGATGCTGATCGCGGGCGAGAGGCCCTCGATCACGTCGACGTCGGGCTTGTCCATGAGTTGCAGGAACTGCCGCGCGTAGGCCGAGAGGCTCTCGACGTAGCGACGCTGCCCTTCGGCATACAGCGTGTCGAAGGCAAGGCTCGACTTGCCCGAGCCCGACAAACCGGTGATGACCACCAGCTTGTTGCGCGGGATGTCGAGATCGACGTTCTTCAGGTTGTGCGTGCGCGCGCCGCGGATGCTGATGCGCTGCTGCGCCAGCACTGCGCCGAGGTAGGTGTTGCGTTCGAGTTCCGCGTCGCGGGCGCTTTCCGCGTCGGCTTCGCTACGGGCGGTGGGTGCGGTGGCTTTTGAATTCAAGGCAGGCGATCGTCCGAGGGCAACCGGACATGATAGACCGCCCGCGATTTCATGGCGAGCCGGAGGGAACCGGCGGTTCGGACTTCGGGGTTTCTGCCGGCGGCGGGTGCACCGCTTCGGTGCCGGCGGAGGTGCTGATCGCGCGGCTCACCATGTGCTCGGCCAGCGTGTCGTACAGCGGCCGGCTGATCATGCGCGAGACCAGGCTGGCCAGCATCGCGGCGGCCATCAGGCTCAGCACCATCGAGTGGCCGTCGACCATCTCCATCACGATGATGAAGGCGGTGAGCGGCGCCTGCGTCACCGCCGCCAGGAAGCCGGCCATGCCCATGGCGATGAGCGCCGGCCCGTGCTCGCTGGCGGCCAGCCGCGCCACTGCGTCGCCGATGCCCGCGCCGATGGACAGCGACGGCGCGAAGATCCCGCCCGGCACGCCGCACCACGCCGTGAGCCAGGTGGCGACGAACTTGAGCACCGTGTAGAGCGGCGTGAGCTCGTCATGCCCCTGCAGCATCTGCTTGACCGCCTCCGAGCCCGCTCCGAAGGTGACGCCGCCCGTGACCAGCCCGATGACGGCCACAGCCAGTCCGCCGACGGCCGCGAAGCGCACCGGAAAGCGCGCCCGCCAGCGGTTGAAGCGCCCGGCCGTGCCGGTGAGGGAGGCGATCAGCAGCCGCGCGAACAGCCCGCCCGCGGCGCCGCTCAGCAGAGTGACCAGCAGGCCCGGCCCGAGCACGTCCCAGCCCAGCCGCGGCACGCGGATCACGCCGAAATAGCTGACGTTGCCGAAGGCCGAGACCGCCACCAGGCCGGCCAGCACGATCGCCGTGATGATCAGCCCGCTGGAGCGAGCCTCGAGCCGGCCCGACAGCTCCTCGATGGCGAACACCACACCCGCCAGCGGCGCATTGAAGGCCGCCGCGATGCCGGCCGCGCCGCCGGCCACCAGCAGCGCGCGCCCGTCGATGGCCGTGTTGGGCGAGAGCCAGCGCCGCGCGTGCTGCATCACGCCCGCCGCCACCTGCACGGAAGGGCCCTCGCGCCCGATCGACAGGCCGGCCGCGAAACCGGCCACGCCCAGCCCGATCTTCGCGACCGTCAGCCGCAGCGAGGCGAACACGAAGCGCCGCTCGTCGGGCAGGGCCGGGTGCAGCGCGGCCTTGATCTGCGGGATGCCCGAGCCGCCCGCGCCGGGAAAGAAGCGCAGGGTGAACCAGACGATGCCGGCCGTGATCAGCGGCGTGGTCAGCAGCAGGGCCCAGGGCCAGGCGCGGTAGAAGCGGTGGAACTGGCCGAAGACCCAGTCGCTGGCCAGCGTGAAGCCCACCACGAAGAGGCCCGCCGCGATGGCGTAGCCCAGCACGATGGCACGGTCGAGCCAGATCCGCCCGCTGGACAGCTCGGCGCGCAGATGCTCGAAAAAGTCGGGTTCGCGATTCATCGGTCCGGGCCATTCTGGCACCTCAGGGGATTGCGGGCAGTCGCCTTGGGGCACAATCGAGGGTTCTTCTCAACCTTCTCCTCCATCCACTTATCAGGGGCAGTGCATATGGCATCGGTCAATAAAGTCATCGTCGTCGGCAATCTGGGGCGCGACCCCGAGATGCGTACATTCCCGAGCGGCGACCAGGTCGCGAACGTCACCGTGGCCACCACCGATCGCTGGAAGGACAAGCAAAGCGGCGAAATGCGCGAAGCCACCGAATGGCACCGCATCGTCTTCAACGGCCGCCTGGCCGAGATCGCCGGCCAGTACCTGCGCAAGGGTTCGCAGGTCTATGTCGAGGGCAGCCTGCGCACGCGCAAGTGGACCGACAAGGACGGCATCGAAAAGTACACCACCGAGATCCGCGCCGACCAGATGCAGATGCTCGGCAGCCGCCAGGGCCAGGGCGGTCCGTCGGGTCCCAGCGACGACGACGGCTACGGCGGTGGCGGCGGCTACTCGCAAGGTGGTGGCGGCGGCGGTGGCGGCTACGCCCCGCGCGCACCCGCGGCCGCACCGCGCGCTCCCGCGCCGGCTCCGCGCCAGGCACCGGCCAAGTCGTCGTCGGGCTTCGACGACATGGACGACGACATTCCGTTCTGAAGCCGGTCTTCCCGGTTCCTGATTCAGGCAAGGGGCCTGCTCTTCGGTGAGCAGGCCCTTTTCGCTTTTCCGGGGCCTGCCAGCTAAGGCCTGCCCAGCGTCGCCAGCTTCTTCCTGGCCGCCTGCAGCAGGCCGCCGCGCTCGGCGGGCAGCGCCGCCTTGGTGTCGCCCAGCGCGATGATCTCGTGCACCGTGGGCGCGGAGAGCTTCGCAGCCAGCGGATCGCGCGCGGGCATGCCGTTGAGCCGCGCGAGCGGAACGACGTGCACATTCAGGTGCCGGCCCATCGACTTCGACAGCTTCTGGCATGCCGCCGCCATGGCGGCTTCGTCGGGCACCAGCTGGCCGTGCGCGATCAGCAGTTCGATGGTGCCTTGCGCGTCCTCGCCCAGCACCAGGGCGCGCACGACCGAGTCCTTGAACTTGGAGCGCAGCATGGAACGGATCGGCTCCGCCGCCGCGAAGGATCGCAGCGCGATGCTGCGCAGCTGGTCGTGGAAGACGAAGGAGCGGTCGATCCGGATGGCCTCGGGCTGCTCCTCGCCCTTCGCGGCCTGCCGCTTCACGATGCCGCTGCCGACCAGATGCTCGACGGTGGCGGCGGCTTCGGGCTCGGCCAGCCTGGTCCGGCGAGCGAGCTCGGCGGTCGGGAACCATTGATCGGCGGGCGCCGCGTACAGGACCGTGAGCAGCTTCTGTACTTCGGGAGAAAAAAGAAAATCCGCTGCGCTCATCCTTGCTCTGTTGCTGCTGACACGAAGCGCGCATTATCCGAGCCGCGCGCCGCAGCCGTCGGGGTGGCATCGCAGGGCGCCGGACGGGCGCGTCCGTGTTCGCGAACGCAGCGCAGGTCCACCTGCATGCCCGTGCTCTCCTGCTGCTCGCGCAGCCATTGCACGACGCGCTCGGCCCGCCTCACGCCGATGCCCCGCACCGGATACCACCAGGTCACTCCGGCATCGTTGATGCGCTGCGCCAGCTGTTGCAGCGTGCCGAAGCCGGCCTGTGCGAGCCTTTCGGACAGCAGGGGGTCGAACCACGCCGCGACGCTGTCGTGTGCCTGCGGCGCATTTCCGCCGGATCGAGGAGGGGTGTCCATGGTTGTCTCCAGGCGCGGGCACGAGTGCGGGAGGCTTGACGGCCCGCGATGACTCCGCGCATGTTGTGGATCGGATGGGCTTGCTTTGCACGGGACATGCCAGTGCGACTGCGCCTTGATCCACAAGAGATTTCCTGGTCCGCTGCCGGCGTATGTAAGTTATTCAGGCAAATAGTGTGTCCAGTTTCCGGACAGATGCCTGATCGTCGATCAGGGTTTACCTGCCCGGGAGGCCTGCGAGGCCCGGGAACGACCCCGCGAGGCATAGTAGCCAGCCCCGGCCCCACACTCGCAACCCATGGACCTGCGCACCCTCCGCTATTTCATCGCCGTGCTCGAAGCCGGCAGCCTCTCCCGCGCGGCCGGGGCGCTGTACGTGGCGCAGCCGGCGCTCACGGCGCAGATCAAGAAGCTGGAAAGCGAACTCGGCGTGCAGCTCTTCGAGCGTTCGCATGCCGGCGTCACGCCCACGTCGGCCGGGCTGCGCCTCTACGACGACGCCCGCCGCCTGCTGAGCGACGCCGACGCCATGCGCGAGCGCATCCAGCGCCTGCCGCAGGGTCCCGAGGGCTCCGTCACGCTGGCCATTCCCTTCCTGCTCGCCTCGCTGCTGATGGGGCCGGTGCTCGCGGCGCTCAAGGAATCGCATCCGCGCGTGCGCGTCTTCGTGCTCGACGGCCTGAGCCTGACGGTGTGCAAGGCCGTTCTGGAGCGCCGCGCCGACGTCGGCATCCTGGTCGACACGCCGCCGCTGGAGGGCCTGCGCTGCAGGCCGATGGCGCGCGAAGGCATGTACTTCTGCGGGCGCGATACGGATGGCCGCGTCGCCCGGCTGCTGCGCGCGGCGCCCACGGTGCCCGCGGGGCGGCGGCGCCCGGCTAAGGGTGACGCAGGCGCCGCGGCATCGCAGTACCCGGTGATCGATCTTGCCGACGCCGCGGCGCAGCCGCTGGTGCTGCAGTCGCGGCGCTTCGCGATCCGGCAGTCGGTGGAAGGCGCGGCGAATGCGCGCGGCATGCCGCTGAACATCGTCCACGAGCACGACTCGGCAAGGGTGATCCGCTCCCTCTATCTGAATGGCGCCGGCTTCACCTTCGTGCCTGCCTGCGCGCTGAGCGACAGCCCGCCGCCTCGCGAAGGCTGGCTGGTCGCTCGCGTGGTCAACCCGGAGCTTTCGCGCGCCTACACGCTGGTCACGCCCGAGCGTCCGCTCGATGCCGTCGCGCAGGTGGTGGTGGATGCGCTGACCGCTGAAGCGAAAAGCCTCATCGGGCAGCGCAAGTGGATGGCGGAGTGGACGATGCGCGGCTGAGCCCGGGCGTGAACAAGGGCACGCGCAAGGGCACGCGCCATCGGCCGAAGGCCATCAATTCCGGTGATGGCCCCGGATCAGCAAACAGTATTTCTCCTGTAGCCGCGCTTCTGGAACAGTGCCGCTGACCGCAAGAGCGGAACGGCGACATGCGCGATCGCACGTCGCGGCACCCAGGAGACAAGCAT
The DNA here is from genome assembly GCF_052044195.1 of Variovorax sp. 22077. NCBI lineage: Bacteria > Pseudomonadati > Pseudomonadota > Betaproteobacteria > Burkholderiales > Comamonadaceae > Variovorax > Variovorax sp. 22077. The sequence goes on along the minus strand of NZ_JBQEQC010000009.1, from coordinate 181,424 downwards.
CAATCCCCCATCCATTCCCCCCAGGCGCATGGTCGCCAACGTCGGCGCCCTCGTGGCGCGCAGCGCGCGCGCCAACGCTCGCCGCGTCGCTGTGATGAGCCCCGCGCGCACGCTCACCTACGCGCAGCTCGAGCAGCGCAGCAACCGCCTCGCCAACGCGCTGCTGGGCCTCGGCCTGGCGCGCGGCGACCGCGTGGGCATCTACCTGGCCAACTGCGCCGAGATCGTCGAGGTCGAGATCGCCTGCTACAAGGCCGGCCTCGTGAAGGCGCCGTTCAACTCGCGCCTGTCGCCCGGCGAAGTGGGCGAGATCGCCGCCAACAGCGAGGCGGCGATCATCGTCACCACCCGCGAGCGCGCCGAGAGCTTCCGTGCGCACATCCGCGGCGAGATGCCCCGCCTGCTGCTGATCGACGGCGACGACGCCACCGGCTACGAGGCCGCGCTGGCCCGCGCCGGCGATGCATTCACGCCGGTGGAAGTGCATGCCGACGAACTCGCCGTGCTGCACTACACCTCGGGCTCCTCGGGCGTGCTGAAGGCCGCGATGCAGACCTTCGGCAACCGGCTGGCGCAGCTGCGCAAGTTCCTGATCCGCTCCGAGGGCATGCACGAGGGCCACATCCTCGGCCTCGTGGGGCCGGTCACGCACGCCTCGGGCATGCAGATCGTGCCGGCGCTGTGCAGCGGCGTGACGATCCGCCTGTTCTCGGGCTTCGAGCCGGCGCGCTTCATCGCCGACATGCGTGCCGACCGCGTGACGCACACCTTCATGGTCCCGACCATGATCAACATGCTGCTGGGCGAGCTCGAAGGGCAGTACCGCCCGCTGCCCGACCTGCAGCGCCTGGGCTACGGCGCCGCGCCGATGGCGCCCGCGCGCATCCTCAAGGCCATGGACGTGTTCGGCCCCGTGCTCTCGCAGGGCTACGGCGCGGGCGAGACCACCTCGGGCGTGTGCGCGCTGACCACGAACGATCACCTCCATGCCCGCGCCGCGCGCCCCGAGCGGCTGGCCTCCTGCGGGCGCCCGCTGCTCGAATGCGACGTGCGCATCGTCGACGACGAGGGCCAGCCCGTGGCCACCGGCGAGATCGGCGAGATCGTGGTCGGCGGCGAGGACATCTTCGCCGGCTACTGGCGCGCGCCCGAGCTCACGGCCGAGGTGCTGAAGAACGGCCGCTACCACACCGGCGACCTCGCGCGCATGGACGAGGAGGGCTACGTCTACATCGTCGACCGCAAGAAGGACATGGTCATCAGCGGCGGCTTCAACGTCTATCCGTCCGAGGTCGAGGCGGTGCTGTTCCAGCACGAGGCGGTGCAGGAAGCCTGCGTGTTCGCGATTCCCGACGACAAGTGGGGCGAGTCGGTGGCGGCGCACGTGGTGCTCAAGCCCGGCCGCGCAGCCGACGGCTCGGCCATCGACGCCTTCTGCGGCGAGCGGCTGGCCGGCTTCAAGCGCCCGCGCCGAATCGAGTTCGTCGAATCGCTGCCGAAGAACCCCAACGGCAAGGTGATGCGCAAGGCGGTGCAGGCCCCGTACTGGGCGGGCCAGGAGAGGATGGTGAACTGAGATGGATGCGACGACGACACCCGTCACCAACAACATGGCGCCGATCTTCGCGGGCCCCTTCGAGGGCTCGGAGCGCGCAGCCGAAGTCATCGTGCGCGTGCAGGCCTTCCTGAACGGCGAACTGGCCGATCTCGCGCGCGAGCATGACGTCGACAGCGAGCGCGGCGCGTCCCGCGAGCTGCTGCAGCGCGTGTGGAAGCGCTCGCGCGAGCTGGGCTTCTACGGCATGACGCTGCCACAGAAGATGGGCGGCATGGGCCTCGAGGTGCTCGACCACGCGCTCATCAAGGAAGCGATCTACGCCACCGGCTCGCCCTTCGCGCCGCACGTGTTCGGCGAGCTGAGCGGCCCGCCGCGCGTGGGTGCGCTGGCACGCTTCGCGACGCCGTGGCAGATGAAGAACTTCATCGTGCCCGTGGCCGAGGCCGAGAAGGCCATCTGCTTCGCGCTGACGGAAGAGCAGGCCGGCTCCGACGCCGGCGCGGTGCAGACGCACGCGGTGCGCGACGGCGACGACTATGTCGTCAACGGCCGCAAGCGCTTCATCTCGGGCGCGCCCTTTGCCGACTTCGCGGTGCTGGTCGCCTCCACCGCCACCGATCCCGCGCAGCGCGAGGTGTCGGCCTTCTTCGTCGACCTGTCTGCACCGGGCGTGCGCGTGGAGTCGGGCTACAAGACCATGGCGGGGCAGTCGGGCACCGGCAACATCGTGTTCGAGAACGCCCGCGTGCCGGCCGCGAACCTGATCGGCGAGCAGGGCCGCGGCCTGGCGCTGGCGCTGGGCCGCATCACCGTCAACCGTCTGCTGCATTGCCCGGCGATGGTCGGGCTGGCGCAGGTGGCGCTGCGCGACGCGCGCGACTACGCGCTGCAGCGCAGGCAGTTCGGCCGCGCCATCGGCCAGTTCCAGGCCATCCAGCACATGCTGGCCGACATGGCGACCGAGCTGGCCGCTGCACGCGCGCTGATGATCCACACCGCGCGCCAGATCGACGCCGGCTCGGACGCGCGCGCCGAGGCCTCCATGGCCAAGCTGTTCTGCTCCGAGACCGCCTTCCGCGTGGCCGACCGCGCGGTGCAGATCCATGGCGGCGAAGGCATCGTGCAGGGCCGGCGCGTGGAGTTCCTCTTCCGCCTGCTGCGCATGTACCGCGTGCTCACCGGCACCAGCGAGATCCAGCGCAACACCATCGCCAAGGAGCTGCTGGTGTCCGAGACGGGCTAGGGCGCCCCGCGCGTTCCGAGAAGCAGCGAAGTGACGAAGAGATACAAGAAACCGGAGACAAGACGAATGACCGATCCGCACCGCCGCAGGCTGCTGGGCCACGCCCTGGCCGCCTTGCTGCTGCCCCTGGGCCCCGGCCTCGCGCAGGCCGAGGAGGCCTACCCCAGCCGTCCCATCAAGTGGGTGCTGCCCTACCTGGCCGGCACCGGGCCCGACATCACCGCACGCATCCTTGCGGAAGCCGTGGCGCCGGTCATCGGCCAGCCGGTGGTGATCGAGAACAAGGCCGGCGCGGCCGGCAACATCGGCGCGCGCATCGTCGCCAAGGCCCCGGCCGACGGCTACACCTGGATCTACTCGGCCGCGCCCATGGCCGCCAACATGCGCATGTACCGCAACCCGGGCTACGACGCGCTGAAAGACTTCCGCCACGTGATGCGGCTGTCCAGTTCCGACGTGGTGCTGATCGTGAACGCCAGTTCCGACATCCGCAGCCTGGCCGACCTGGTGGCCAAGGCCCGGGCGCAACCCGGGCGGCTGGCCTATGCCTCGGGCGGCGTGGGCACGCCCTCGCACCTAGGCGTGGAGATGCTGCTGTCGGCCGAGAACGTCAGCTCGCTGCATGCGCCCTACAAGGGCGCCTCGGAGCTGGTCAACGCGGTGCTGGGCGACCAGGTCGCGTTCGGCATGCCGATCCTCGCGGTGGCCTACCCGCAGATCCTGGGCGGCAAGCTGCGCGCGCTCGCGGTGGCCGGAACGACGCGCAACCCCATGCTGCCGCAGGTGCCCACGCTGGCCGAGCTGGGCGTGAAGGGGGCCGAGCTCACCTCGTGGGGCGGCATCTCCGTGCCGGCGGGCACGCCCGATGCGGTCGTGCAGCGCATCCGCGCAGCCTTCGAGAAGGCGCTGGCACAGCCCAGGGTGGTCGCGGCGCTGCAGGAGCAGGGGGGCAGGGTCGACATGCAGGACGGGCCGGCCTACACGAGCGGCTTCACTAGAGAAATGGTATTCACCGAGGCCATGATGAAGAGGGTGGGGCTCGAGCCTCTCTGACATCGCCGGGCGCGGCCATGACTTTGGGCACTTACGGTGCCCACAGGCGCCCCCTAGCATCCCGGGATGACAGAGACCGACAGGCCCTCATCCCCGGCACAGGAGGCATCGCAGGACCCCGCCCGGCCGCGCGCCATCCTGGTCGTGGACGACCACGACCTGGTGAGGATGGGCGTGTGCGCGCTGCTGCAGGCCAACACCTCGGCGATGCCCATCGAAGTGCTCGAGGCCGGCGACCTGGCCGAGGCGATGGCCGTCTACGAGGCTAACGAGGACGCCATCGAGCTGGTGCTGCTCGACCTGGCCCTGCCCGACACGCAGGGGCTGAGCGGCCTCATGGCGTTCCGCGAGCGCCATCCCGCCGCGCGCGTCGTGGTGCTGTCGGGCACCGGCACCACCTCGCTCGCGCAGGACACCCTCGCGCAGGGTGCGATGACGCTGGGCGCCTTCGCCTACCTGCCGAAGTCCGCCACGCTGCGCGAGGTCGTGAGCTTCATCCGCGCCTGCGGCCTGCTCGGCGGCGACGCGGTGAACTACCAGCCGCCCGCGCCGCCTGCGCCGGCGGAGGCGGTGGCGCCGTCGTCCAACCATGCGCGGCACAAGCTCACGAAGCGGCAGCTGCAGGTGCTCAACTGGCTGCTGGAGGGCAAGAGCAACCATGAGATCGCCGTGCTCGCAGAGATCAGCGAGGGCACGGTCAAGAACTATGTCGCGGGCATCCTTCTGCAGTTCGGCATGCGTTCGCGCGCGCAGTTGATCAGCAGCCTGCGCTGAGCCGAATCCTGCGCAGGCAGGCAAACGGGGCTCGACGAAGACCCCGAAGGGAGACAAGGGACATGAACAAGAACGATCCGGCCCCGGGGCACCTGCCCCTCGACCCGACCCTCGAGATGCGCGTGCTGCGCGAGCACGTGGCCTCGCTGTACGCGGGCCACACCACGGCCATCGTGGCGCACATGGGCTTCGCCATCGGCATCGGGTGCTTCGGCTACTTCTTCGTCGATCCGGCCTTCAGGCTGCTGATCGTGGCGCTCATCACCGCGATCGTGCTGGTGGACCTGTATGCCATCGCCACGCCGCGCTGGACGCCGCAGGTGCCGCTGGAGGAGACGCCGGCCTGGGCCAGGAAGTACACGCGCATCGTCACCGCGATCAGCACCGTGACCGCGCCCAGCAGCCTTTTTCTGGTGAGCATCCAGGACTCGATGCTCACCACCTTCGTCACGGTGGTCATCATGGGCAGCTGGACCCGCGCCGTGCAGGCGCGCTGGCCGCTGCGCACCGCGATGTTCGGCTACGGCATCCCGATGATGAGCGGGCTGATCCTCTCGCTGGCCTGGTACGGCGGCGCGCTCAACTGGTTCCTGGCGGGCTTCGCCTTCGTCAACCTGGTGCTGACGCTGAGCGAGGGCGTCAGGCAGAACAAGCGGCTGACGGCCACGCTGATCCTGCAGTTCGAGAACGAGGCGCTAGCGGCCCAGCTGCGCGAGCAGATCGCGGCCACCGAGCGCGCCAGCGCCGAGAAGACCCAGTTCCTGGCCGCCGCCAGCCACGACCTTCGCCAGCCCATGCACGCCATCGCGCTCTTCGGCGCCGCTTTGGGCAACACGCTGCGCCACCGACCCGAGGAAAGGAACGTCGAGCGGCTGATGCGCGCCGTCAACGCGCTGGGCGCCTCGCTGGACACCATGCTCGACATCTCCCGCCTCGACGCCGGCGTGGTGGAGCCCGAGCCGCACGCGCTGTCGCTCGACGAGCTGTTCCTTCCGCTGCACAACACCTTCTCCGTGCAGGCCGAGCGCAGGCGTCTGCAGCTGCGCGTGCGCGCCAGCGGCCTGTGGGTGCGCAGCGACCGGCAGCTGCTCTACCGCATGCTCTCCAACCTCGTCGACAACGCGCTGAAGTACACCCGCCAGGGCGGCGTGACGGTGGTTGCGCGCAGCCGCGGCGAGCAGGTGTGGATCGAGGTGCGCGACACCGGCATCGGCATCGCCCCCGAGCAGGCCGAGCGCATCTTCGAGGAGTTCTACCAGGTGAACAACCCGGGGCGCGACCGCTCGCGGGGCCTGGGCATCGGGCTTTCGATCGTGCGCCGGCTCGGGCGGCTGCTCGGCCACGAGGTCGAGATGCGCTCGCGCCCCGGACGCGGCACGCGCTTCCGGCTCACCGTGCCGCTGGCCGAGGCCGGCGAGGCGCCGCGCGACGGCCTTCCGCTGCCGGACTCCGAATCGCTCGTGCGCCATTTCTTCCAGGTCCCGGAACTCGGCGGGCGCGTGCTGCTGATCGACGACGAGGAGGACATCCGCGAGGCGATGACCGAGCTCATGCGCGCCTACGGCATCGACGCGGTGGCCGTGGCCGACGAGGACGAGGCGGCGGAAGTGCTCATGCAGCCCGATGCGGACCTGAACCCCGTGGCACTGCTCATGTGCGACTACCGCCTGGCCGAGGGCGCCGAGGGACTTCAGGTCGGGCTGCGCCTGCGCGAGCGCTTCAGGCTCGATGCGCCGATGCTGCTGATCACCGGCGAGACCGCGCCCGAGCGCCTGCAGCGCGTGCGCGAGTGGGGCGTGCCGGTGCTGTTCAAGCCGGTCAGCGCGGCCACGCTGATGCAGGCCATCAACGAGCTGGTGCACGTCGACGCGCAGGCGAGCGAGGCCTGAGCCCGCCGCTCACTGCGCGCCGACGTGGCCCTGGTGCTGCGGCAGGTCGTCCGTGATCGTGAACCACGGCGCCTTCGAGCCTACGAAGATGTGCGCGCTCGGGCGGATGGAGGGTGCATCGACCAGCGTGCCCAGCGTGACGTGCACGTACTGCCCCTCGCGCACCACCGAGCACAGCAGCGAGCCGCACTTCGCGCAGTGCAGGTCGCCCGCGTCGGGCTCGCCGTAGACCGCGATGCCGTCCTCGCCCCGCGTGATGGCGAACTTGCGTCGCTCGATGCCCGCGAAGGGCTTGAAGGCCGAGCCGGTCGCGCGCCGGCAGTCCGAGCAGTGGCAGTTCAGCGAGTAGGCGAACTCGTCGGCCACCTCGTAATGAACGGCGCCGCACAGGCACCTGCCGGCAAGGATGCTCACCCGGCCAGTCCCACGTACACGTTCTGCACGTCGTCGTTCGCGTCGATGGCCGCGAGGAAGCTCTCGACTTCCTCCAGCGCCTCGGCGCCCAGGCTCGCGGGATCGATGGGGTTCTTCGGCTTGTAGCCCAGCTTGGCCGACAGCACCGTGAAGCCCTGCGCGGGCAGTGCGCGGCTCACGAGGTCGAGATCGGTGGGGTCGGTGAGGAAGACGGCGGGGTGGTCCTCGCCGGCCGGCTCGAAGTCCTGCGCGCCGGCCTCGATGGCGGCCACTTCGGGGTCGGCATCGGGCTTCGCGGGTTCGGCCTCGATCATGCCGACGTGGTCGAAGTCCCACGACACCGAACCCGAGGTGCCGAGCTGGCCCTTGCGGAACAGCACGCGCATCTCGGGCGCGGTGCGGTTCACGTTGTCGGTGAGGCATTCGACCATCACCGCCACTCGGTGCGGTGCGAAGCCTTCGTAGATCACGTGCTCGTAGTTGACCGATTCACCCGTCAGGCCCGCGCCCTTCTTGATGGCGCGGTCGAGCGTTTCCTTGGGCATCGATGCCTTGCGGGCCTGTTCCACCGCCAGCCGCAGGCGCGAGTTGGAGGCGGGGTCGGCGCCGTTGCGCGCGGCCACCACGATTTCCTTGACGAGCTTGCCGAACAGCCGGCCCTTGGCGTTGGCGGCGATGTCCTTGTGCTTGGCTTTCCACTGGGCGCCCATGTCGTTTCCTTGAATGAATGTGTATTGCTTGCGGCCTTGTCTGGCTCTTTGGAAGAAAGAAAAGGGCTGGATGACCGGGAAGGGCGACTACTGTAGCCTTCTTCCCATGACCGCTCCACAAGACACCTCGTACGTCACGCCCTTCGAGGCAGGCAACGGCAACCAGACCGCCACCTGGGCCGAATGCATCGCCTTCTACGAGCGGCTGGCCAGGGACTTCCCCGGCGTGCTGCGCTGGGGCGAGATCGGAACCTCGGACACCGGCGTTCCCCTCCATGCCGGCGTGGTCAGCGCCGACGGCGTGTTCGACCGCGAGACGCTCGAGCGGCAGGGCCGGCCGGTGTTCTTCAACAACAACGGCATCCACCCTGGCGAGCCCGAGGGCATCGACACCTGCATGGCGCTGGTGCGCGACTTCTGCACGCGGCCCGACCGGCTGGCGGCGCTGGGCCGGACGGTGTTCCTGTTCATCCCGGTCTACAACGTGGACGGCTGCATCGAGCGGCAGAGCACCTCGCGCGTGAACCAGCTCGGGCCGGAATCCTTCGGCTTCCGCGGCAACGGCCGGCACCTGGACCTGAACCGCGACTTCATCAAGTGCGACAGCCTCGCCGCGCAGGTGTTCAACCGCTTCTTCACCGCGTGGGACCCGGACGTGATGGTCGACACCCACACCTCCAACGGCGCGGACTACAGCTACACCATGACGCTGATCCCGACCCAGCCCGACAAGCTCGGCGGCGGGCTCGGCGCGTTCCTGCGCGAGAGCATGCTGCCCGCGATCTACGCAGGCATGGAGCGGCGCGGCTGGCCCACCTGCCCGTACATGAACCTGCTGGCCGAGACGCCCGACGACGGCATCGAGGACTTCCTCGACCTGCCGCGCTTTTCCACCGGCTACGCCGCGCTGCACCACACCATCGGCTTCATGCCCGAGACCCACATGCTCAAGCCCTTCGCCGACCGCGTGGCCTCGATGCGGGCGCTGGTGGAGACGGTGCTCGACTTCGCCATCGCGAACGCGGCGCGCATCCAGGAACTGCGCCGCGAGGCGAAGGCGAAAGCCGCGCGGCAGACGCGCTGGCCGCTGACCTGGCGCAACGACCGCAGCCGGCCCGCGAGCCTGCGCTTCAAGGGCTACAGCGCGGTCCGCACGCCCAGCCTGCTGGGCAACTACGAGCGCCTGGCCTACGACCGCAGCCAGCCGTGGGAGAAGGACATCGTCCATTTCGACCGCTGCATCGAGGAAGCGACGGCCGCTGCGCCCAGGGCCTACCTCGTGCCGCAGGCATGGCGCGAGGCGATCGAGCGGCTGGCGTGGAACGGCGTCGCGCTCGAGCGGCTCGAGGAAGACCGGCTCTTCGACGCGGTGCGCGTCTACCGCATCCGCGACGTGGCCTCCCGCCCCAACGCCTACGAAGGCCACATGTTCCACGACGAGGTGGTGCTGTCGGAAAGCACCGAGCCCTTCCAGGCGCGCGCGGGCGACGTTCTCGTCTCGCTGGACCAGCCGGGTGCCCGCTATGCCGTCGAGACGCTGGAGCCGCTCGCGCACGACAGCTTCTTCCGCTGGGGCTTCTTCAACAGCGTGCTGGAGAAGAAGGAGAACTTCTCGGCCTACGTCTTCGAGGACACCGCGCTGCGCATGCTGGAAGACGAGCCCGGGCTGAAGCGCCTGTTCGAGCAGTGGAAGGCCGACAACCCCGACAAGCTGGGCGACCCGCAGGCGGTGCTGGGCTTCATCTTCGCGCACGGCCGGCGCCATGCGGAAGCGGGATGGCGCCGCTATCCCGTCGTCGCGCTGATGCAGCCGGGTCTCAACCCGCCGGCCTGAAGCCCGGCAGGGCGTGCATGCGCCGCCGCAGCGCTTCCACGAAGGCCGTGACCCGCGCCGGCCGGTACAGCCCCGGCGGCAGCGCGACGTGCACGCCGATGGGCTCCAGCCACCAGTTCGGCAGCACGCGCTTGAGGCGGCCGGCCTGCATGTCGTCATGGCACATCCACGGCGCCGCCGCGCCGATGCCCGCGCTGTTGAGGATCGCGCGGTAGCTCGCGAGCAGGCTGTCGGTGCGGATGGGCGTGTCCAGCGGCACGATGCGCGAGCGGCCCGCTCGATTGATGAGCCGCACATTGCCCGTCACGTACGGGATCAGACCCACGCACGGCACCTGGGGTAGCCGGGCGAGCGTGATGGGGCCGGTGCGCTTGAGCAGCTCGGGCGTGGCGATCAGAACCCGCTCCATGCGGCCCACGGTGCGGCAGACGAGGCCGGGGTCGCGCACTTCGCCCACGCACACCCAGCACTCGGCGCCGGATGCTGCGAGGTCGACCACGCGGTCGGTCAGCGTGAGCTCCACGCGCAGCTGCGGATGCGCCGCGCGCAGGTCGGTCACCGCGTCGGTGAGGAAGCCGGTGCCGTAGCCGGAGGGTCCGATCACGCGCAGTGTGCCCTCCGGCCGGCTCTGGCCGCCCTGCAGCCGCTGCGAGAGGCCCGACCAGCGGTCGGTCAGGTCGTGCGCCTCGGCCAGCAGCGAGCGGCCTTCGTCGGTGAGCGAGAAATTGGCCGTGTTGCGGATCGCCAGCTTGACGCCCAGCAGGCGCTCCAGTTCCAGCAGGCGGCGGCTCACCGTGGGCTGTGTGGTGTCGAGCAGTCGCGCCGCCTTGCTGAGCGATCCGCTCTCGCCGATGCGGATGAAGGTCTGGAGCAGGTCGAGGCGGTCGTGGGTGTTCTTCATGCGCCAGACGTATAGCACTTCATCGGACCATACGTCTACCCGCAAGGGCCGGCCGTGCCTATCGTCTGGGGCCTTCAAGACCTGCGAACGAATGGATTACCCGCCGATGAGCGCCTCGACGATCGAAGACAAGACCCCCCGCACCGTGGGAGACACGCCCAAGGGCGGTTCCGTGCTCGGCTTCTACGCCGCCAAGGGCACGCCGCGGCCGCCGCGCATCGCGCGCGGCGAGGGCGTCTACCTGTGGGACGAGGGCGGGCACCGCTTCCTCGACGCCACGGCCGGTGCGGTGGTCGCCAACATCGGCCACGGCAATCCGCGCGTGCTGGCCGCCATGCAGGAGCAGGCGGCGCGCGTCACCTTCGCCTACCCGCGCTTCTTCGAGAGCGAGCAGAGCATCGAGCTGGCCGACCGCGTCTGCGCGCTGGCGGGCGAGGGCTTCGACCGGGCCTTCTTCGTCTCGGGCGGCTCCGAGGCCAACGAGTCGGCGATCAAGCTGGCGCGGCAGTACGCGGTGGTCACGGGCCAGCCGAAGCGCGCCAAGGTCATCTCGCGCAACCCGAGCTACCACGGCTCCACGCTGGGTGCGCTGGCCGTGACGGGCGATGCGCACACCCAGTCGATCTACGGGCCGATGGTGCGAGAGATGCCGAAGGTGAGCGCGCCGCTGTCCTATCGCATTCCCGACGGCCACACCGCCGAGAGCCACGCGCTGGCCTGCGCCGACGAGCTCGAGACCACCATCGTGCGCGAGGGCGCCGACACGGTGCTGGCCTTCATCATGGAGCCGATCGGCGGGCTCTCGACCGGCGCGGCGGTGGCGCCCGCCGTGTACTTCGAGCGCGTGCGCTCCATCTGCGACCGCCACGGCGTGCTGCTGATCTACGACGAGATCATGAGCGGCGCGGGCCGCACCGGCGCCTTCCTCGCGGCGCACCACTGGGCCGGCGCGCGGCCCGACTTCGTCACACTCGCCAAGGGGCTGGCGGCGGGCTACACGCCGCTGGGCGCGCTGCTGGTGCCCGACCGCATCGTCGACGCGGTCGCGGGCAGCGGCGGCTTCGTGCATGGCCACACCTACTTCACCAACCCGCTGTCGTGCGCGGTGGCGAATGCGGTGCTCGGCGAGGTGATCGAGCAAGATCTCGTGAGGCGCGCACGCGACATGGGCGAGCTGCTGATGGCGCGCCTGCGCGAGGTGGCGGCGCGCTCGCCCATCGTGGGCGACGTGCGCGGCAAGGGGCTCTTCACCGCCATCGAGATCGTGGCCGACAAGGCGACGAAGCGGCAGCTGCCGGCAAGCTTCAACGCGCCGGCGCGGCTCACCGAGCACGGCCTGAAGCACGGCATCGCGCTGTACAACCGGCGCGCCAACCTGGGCGCCTTCGGCGACTTCCAGATGATCACGCCGCCGCTGACCATCACGCCGGCCGAGATCGACGAACTGGCGGACCTGCTCGAACGCTCGCTGCGCGGCCTGGCCGACGAGATCGCGGCCAAGGGCCTGGCCACCGCGGCATGACGATGCAGCAGCAGAAGATCCTCCCCCCGCACCGCAGCCTGCAGGTGCCCGGCGTGCACGGCTACACCGACCGCAAGAGCGTGGCCGCCGGCGAGGTGGTGCGCTTCCACATCAGCAGCGACGTGCCCTACACGCTCTCCGTGTGCCAGCTCGGCTCCGACACCGAGGGCCGCACGGACGACGCGGTGCTGCACACCTTCGAGCTTTCGGCGCCGCGCGTGCACCCGATCCACCCCGGCTCCTACGTGCGCGTCGAGCGCGGGCTCGACCAGCCGCTGCGCGCGCTCACGCTCGAATGCTGGGTGCAGGTGTGGAGCCTGGGCACGCGCCAGAGCGTGATCGGGCAGTTCGACCTGCCGGGCGCCTGCGGCTACGGGCTCTTCATCGACGAGGACGGGCGCGCGGTGTTCCACCTGGGCGACGGCGGCGCATTCCGCGCCGAGGGGCAGCTCTCGGGCGGTGCGCTGCAGCCTCGGCGCTGGCACCACGTCGTCGCGACATGGAACGGCAGCGAGACGGTGCTGTGGCTCGACGGAGAAGCCGTCGCGCGCGGCCGCTTCGACGGCCCGCTGCAGCCGGGACGCGCGCCGCTGCGCCTGGGCAGCAGCGGCATCGACGGCCTGGCGGACGCGTTCCTTGAGGGCGACATCGTCATGCCGGCGATCTATTCGCACGCGCTGCAGGCCCACGAGGTCAAGGCCCGTTTCGCCGACCGCGGCCTGCACACGCCGCGCGGCCGTACCGTGCTCGCCTGCTGGCCGCTGCGCGAGGAGCGCGGCGACGTGGTGGCCGATGCCAGCGGCCACCAGCGCACCGGCCGCATCGTCAACCACGGCACCTGGATGATCGTCGGCCCCGCCTTCGAGCCGCACCGGGTGAACGAGTTCTCGGACGACGGCTACGACCCGCTGACGGACCCCACGCGCGGCCACGGCCTGCGCCTGGCGAGCGACGACCTCTACGACTGCCGCTGGCCCGAGAGCCATGCGTTCCGCATGCCGGCGGATGCGAAGTCGGGCGTGTACGTGGGCCGCGTGAGCTTCCTGCTCGACGGCCGGAGCGCCGAATACGACATCACCTTCATCGTGCGGCGCGCTGCGAACCGCGCTCCCGCGCCCGTGCTGGTGCTGTGCGCCACCAACAGCTGGCTGGCCTACGCGGCCACGCCCTTCGCGAAGAACGTCGCGAGCGACCCGGTGTGGCCGCGCCGCTCGGCCGGCCTGCAGAACAGCCTCCCCGAGGCGCCGGCCTTCTGCAGCTACACCTACCACCGCGGCGGCCAGCCCACCTACCAGGTCGGCCTGCGCATGCCCTGGCCCAACGCCAGCCCCAATGCGCTGTACGACCCGGCCGATGCCGGCTTCAGCCAGTGGACCCGGCTGGAGCGCCGCCTGCACGTGTGGCTCGATCGCTGCGGCTACGAGTACGACGTGGTGAGCGACCTCGACCTGCACCGCGACCCGGGCCTGCTGAAGGCCTACGGCACGGTCTTCATCAATGGCCACAGCGAATACTGGTCGCAGCCGGCCTGCGACGGGCTCGACGACTACCTCTCGAACGGCGGCACCGCCATCGTGCTGTCGGGCAACACCATGTACCTGCGCGTGAGCTACGACGAGGAATGCACGGTGATGGAGCAGCGCAAGGTGCGCGGCCCCGGCGACGAGGACGGCGCCGAATCGGTGGAGCTGCGCCCGCCGGCCGGCCCCTACGGCGAGCAGTACCACTCGCAGGACTGGGCGCGCGGCGGCCAGTTCAGGCAGGCCGGGCGTTCGTGCGCCGACCTCATCGGACTGGAGTCGGCCGGCTGGGCCTTCGCCGACGGCGACGACTTCGGCGTGTACCACGCGACGCAGCCGGGGCACTTCCTGTTCACGCAGCCGCATCCCCTGGGGCTCGAAGAAGGCTCCACCTTCGGCCATGCGCCGGGCGGTGGCCTGCCGAGGGCCATCGGCCACGAGTGGGACCTGAGCGTCGCGACGCTGCGCCGCATGACGCGTACGCTGCCCGCGGGCGAGCGCCTGCCAGAGCCGCATCGCGGCATCCAGGTCATCGCCGAGGGGCGCAGGCAGCGCCCCGGGCGGCTCGACGCCTACCTCGACTACTACTCGCAGCCGACCGATTCGCTGGGCGGGCTCTCGGCCGAGATGATCTATTGGGAGCGCCCGCAAGGCGGCCGCGTGTTCAACGCAGGCGCCGTCGGCGCGAGCTGGGTGCTCGGCGCCGACCCCTCATTCGAAGGGCTGCTGCGCAACGTGCTGCACCACTTCGGCGTCCGGCCCGCGACGGGTGCGGACCTTGCAGATCAACCATCCCTGGAGCACGCAGCACCATGAGCACACTCGCCCCACGCACCGCCGACCTTTCAGAACCCGCCGGGCCTGCCTCCCGGCAGAGCACGCTGCGGGTCATCACCGCCATCTCCATCGGCAATGCGCTGGAGTGGTTCGAGATCGTGATCTACGGCTTTCTCGCCGTCACCATCTCCAAGCTCTTCTTCCCGGCCGAGAACGACACCGTCTCGCTGCTCATCACGCTGGGCACCTTCGGCGTGACCTTCGTGATGCGGCCCATCGGCTCGCTGGTGCTGGGCGCGTACGCCGACGCCGGAGGGCGCAAGAACGCGCTGACGCTCTCGATGGCGCTGATGCTGTGCGGCACGCTGCTGATCGCGGTGGCGCCGACCTTCGCGCAGATCGGGCTGTGGGCGCCGGGCCTGGTGATCCTCGCGCGGCTGCTGCAGGGCTTCGCGGCCGGCGGCGAGTTCGGCAGCGCCACCGCGCTGCTGGCCGAGCAGGATCCGCGCCGCCGCGGCTTCTTCTCGAGCTGGCAGTTCGCGAGCCAGGGCGTCACCACCTTCCTGGCGGCCGGCTTCGGCATGGGGCTCAACGCACTGCTCACGCCCGAGCAGCTGCTGTCGTGGGGCTGGCGCATTCCGTTCTTCTTCGGCCTGCTGATCGGGCCGGCGGGGCTGTACATCCGCCGCCACCTCGACGAAGGCCTGGAGTTCAAGCGCGCCGCACAGGAAGCCGCGCCCGTGCGCGCCACGCTGGTCGACCAGCGCGGCCGCACGCTGGCGGCGATGGGGCTCATCATCCTCGCAACCATCGTGGCCTACACGGGGCTCTTCATGCCCACCTTCGCGGTGCGGCAGCTGGGCCTGCCGCCGTCGATGGCCTTCGCGGGCACCTTCTGGTTCGGCGTGCTGCAGTTCGTGCTGGTGCCGCTGTTCGGCAGCATGTCGGACCGCGTGGGGCGCATTCCCGTGATGCGCGCCGCGGCGCTGGTCATGCTCGTGATGATCGTGCCGCTGTTCTACCTGCTGGTGAACCATCCGTCGGTGGCGGCGCTGATGCTCGCGCTCACCGCGATGGGCGTGGTGGCTTCGGCCTACTGGGGGCCGATCTCGGCGGCGATGTCGGAGCTGTTCCCGGCGGCCACGCGCGGCACGGGGCTCTCTGTGAGCTACAGCTTCGGCGTGGCGATCTTCGGCGGCTTCGCGCCCTTCATCAGCGCCTGGCTCATCACGGCCACGGGCAGCAAGATCGCCCCGGCGTTCTACGTGGGCTTCGGCGTGGTGGTGAGCCTGATCGCACTGCGGGCGGCGCGCGGCTACGGCGTGAAATGAAATAGCAGTTTTTTCCAAGCCGGCGCGGCGCGCCGTTCCTAAGCTGCGGTCATTCCTCAACTTGCCCAATGGATGACCATGCGAGCCAGCGACGCGCAGCAGAAGACAGAGACATTCCACCGACTGCACGAGGGCCCCGCGCCGCTGGTGCTCGTCAACGCCTGGGACGCCGCCAGCGCCCGCATCGTGGAGCGCGCCGGGGCCGGCGCCATCGGCACCACCAGCGCGGGCATGGCCTGGTCGCTGGGCTACGCCGACGGCGAGCGCATGCCGGTGGAAGAACTGCTCGCTGCCAGCGCGCGCATCTGCCGCGTGGCGAGCGTGCCGGTGAACGTGGACATCGAGAGCGGCTTCGGCGACAGCGCGCAGGCGGTGCGCGAAGTCGCAGCAGAACTGATCGGCATGGGCGCGGCCGGCATCAACATCGAGGACGGCACCCTGCCCGGTACGCGCGAGCTGGCGTCGCCCGAGGTGCTGCACGAGCGCATCGCGGCCATCCGCGGGCTGGATGCGCGCTTCTTCATCAACGCGCGTACCGACGTCTACTTCGTGCCATGGGAAGACCCGGCGGCGCGTTTCGAGGAGGCGCTGCGCCGCGCGAAGCTCTATGCGGCGGCGGGCGCGGACGGCATCTTCGTGCCGGGCATGTCCAGCCCTGAGGAGATCGCGCGGCTGTCGGGTGCGCTCGAGCTGCCGCTCAACGTGTACGCGGGCTATGCGGGTGCGCCGTCGGCCGATGCCTTCGCGCGGGCCGGGGCGCGGCGCATCAGCCTGGGCTGCGGGCCGCTGCAGTCCGCGCTGGGGCTGGTGAACCGCATCGCTGCCGAAGCTTTCGACCAGGGCCGCTTCGGCACGATGGGCGAGGGAATGCTGTCGGTCGGCGAGCTCAACGCGCTCTTTCCCGCCACGGCCTGAGCCTCGCGCCGGCCGGACGGCTTCGGGTACAGTGGGCGCCCCTTGCCGCTGCCCAGCCCGTCAGATACCGATTCTTCGCACAGCATCCGCCTCGAAGCGGTGACGCTGGTGCGCGGCAGCCACCGCGTGTTCGAGGGGCTGACGCTCGACCTGCAGGAGATGCGCATCGGCCTCGTCGGCGACAACGGCGCGGGCAAGAGCAGCCTGTTCCGCCTCGTCAGCGGGCTCGACCAGCCCGAGCAGGGGCGCGTGGTGGTGCATGGCTGCGACACGCGGACCGACCGCAGCCAGCTCGCGAAACACGTCGGGCTGATGTTCCAGAACCCCGACGACCAGATCATCTTCCCGACCGTGGCCGAGGAACTGGCCTTCAGCCTCACCGCCCGCGGCGAGACGCGGCAGGCGGCGCGGCAGCAGGCGCGCGAGTTCCTCGCGCGTCGCGGGCTGGAAGCCTGGGCCGGGCGCGCAGTGAGCGAGTTGAGCCAGGGCCAGCGCCAGCAGGTGTGCCTGCTCGCGCTACAGATCAGCGAGCCGGCCACGCTGTTGCTCGACGAGCCCTTCGCCAGCCTCGACCTGCTGAGCCAGGCGCGCCTGGCCGCGCAACTGGAAGAGAGCGACCACCAGATCCTCGTGTCCACGCACCTGCTCGAGCACGTCTACGACTTCGAGCGCGTGCTGTGGCTCGAACAGGGCAGGGTGCGCGCCGACGGACCGGGCCGCGAGATCTGCGAGGCCTATGCCGAGGACGTGCGCGAGCGCGTGGCGGCCGAGCGGGGGCGCCATGCGTAGCCTCTATTCGGAACAGCCGACGTGGCTGCATGCGATCGCGGCATGGATCAAGCTCGCGGTGCTGTCGGTGTGCGGCACGCTGCTGGTGCTGGTCGAGCGGCCCGCTCACCTGGCGGCGGCCTGCGCGGTGGTGCTGCTGGTGTTCGCATCGCTCGGTCGACCGGCGTGGCGGCGCGTGCGCATGCTGCTCGGCGTGGCCGTCGCGGGCGGGCTGATCGTCGGCTTCCACTGGGCGATGGGCACCACGCTGCTCGGCGTGGCCAGCGCGCTGCGCCTGGCCAGTGCCGCCACGCTCGCGCTGATGCTCACGCTGACCACCCGTTTCGAAGACCTGCTGGCGGTGCTCGAGGCCGTGCTGCGTCCGCTGCAGCGCCTTGGCGTGCCGACCGAGCGGATCGCGCTCGGCCTTGGCCTGATGCTGCGCTTCGCCGAAAATTTCTACGTGCAGTGGCAGCGCCTCGACGATGCCTACCGCGCTCGCTCGGGCCACGGCGGCGGCCTGCGGCTGCTGGCGCCGCTGACCATCCGCACGCTGCAGACGGCGGAGCGCGTGGCCGATGCGCTGGCCGCGCGGCTCGGGCGCTGAATCGATCTTCCTGTCTTCTCTTCTTTCTTTTCGAATTGCCATCGCCATGACCACCACTTCAGGCTCCCTCGCTTCCTCCCGCTCGCTGGCGTACATCGCGCTCTTCGCAGCGCTGATGGCGGTGTTCGGCCTGATCCCGAAGATCGACCTGCCGTTCGGCGTGCCGATCACGCTGCAGTCGCTGGGCGTGATGCTCGCGGGCTGCCTGCTGGGACCGCGCCGGGGCTTCCTGGCGATCGCGCTGTTCCTGCTCGCGGTGGCGCTGGGCCTGCCGCTGCTGCCCGGCGGCCGCGGCGGCCTGAGCGTGTTCGTGGCGCCGGCCGGCGGCTTCCTGTTCGGCTGGATGTTCGGCGCCTTCGCCTGCGGCCTGCTGATGCGCCTGGCGGTGCGCCGCATCGGCGGGGCGACGGGCCTTCCGCTGCTGGCGGCGGCCTTCCTCTCGGCGCTGGTCGGCGGGATCGGCGTGGTCTACGGCTTCGGCATCGTCGGGCTCTCGTGGATCGCCCACATGTCGCTGTCGCAGGCCGCGGTGGCCATGCTGGTGTTCATTCCGGGCGACCTCATCAAGTGCGGCATCTGCGCGATGCTCGTGCAGACGGTGGTGCGCGGCATGCCGGCTTGGCGGCTCGACCGCGACTGAATGGCCGCGTTCAGCCCAGGCGGCTGAAGACCGTGTCCGAGAGGTAGTCCTTGCGCGGGCCGTGCACCACGTGGCGGATGCCGAAGGAGCCGTCGGGCAGGAAGCGGTAGCTGCTGTCGTAGGTGTCGGGCGTGCACAGGTGCGTGGCCGAGCTGGCGAGCACGTCGCCGTCGCGCACGATGGCGATGGCGTGGAACAGGCGCGGCGGCGTCTCGGCGAAATGCACCACGAAGCCGCCGGGCGCTCGCTCGAAGAGGTATTCGCGGTGCCCGTCGAACTCCTTGCCGTCGGCCAGGCGGATGCGGCCTTCCTCGCGGTACCTGAGCATTCCCCCGGCCTCCAGCAACGTGAACCTGGCGACGCCGCTCATGGTGGCCTGGCCCTCGATGGTGCGCTGCAGGCGCCATTCGCCCGCCAGCCGGTCGAACACGGTGTCTGGGCTTCCCCAGACAGTCGGATGGGGTGAAAGGGTGGGGGCCGATTGGCTCATGCGGGGACTCTACGACAGGCGGTGATGCGCCTTCTTGGCGGTTGATTGTTTCCAGGGTGTGAACACCGTGGTTCCATTGTCTAAGGGTTTTTACTTAGATAACGGGCGCACAATTCTTCCCATGGACCAGCCCTTCAGCTGATCCAGACCAAGAACCAGAACCCGAATTAATTGAAGGACACATCCAGATGACCGCCTCGAAGCTCCTCTCCGCCGTTTCCCTCGCCCTGCTGGCCGCTGCCGGTGTCGCCCACGCCGAAACCTATGAAGGCGTGCACCCGCTGACCTCGGCCGCCAGCCGCGCCGACGTCGCCAGCCAGGCCGTGGTCGCCGCGCACAGCGCCAACCCCTACGCCACCGGTGCCAACGCCGGCCCGGCCCCGGTGATCGTCTCGACCGCCAGCCGCGCTGCCGTCCGTTCCGAAGCCGTGGCCGCCGCCCACAGCGCCGACCCGTACGCCGAAGGCGCTTCGTCCGGCGTGGCCCCGATCGTGGCCAGCTCGGTGGACCGCGCCGCGGTTCGTGCTGCAGCCCGCGCTGCCGCCCACGGCGACGCACTGCCGCTGTAATCCGCCGCAGAGCTGAAGACTTGAAGGCCGGGCCATGCGCGATGCATGGCCCGGCCTTTTTGCGTCCGCTTGCCGATCAGCGGCCGGGCAGCAGCCTTAGTTGTGCGGTGAGGATGGGCGCGCCGCTGCCGTCCGGGGCCTCGTGCAGTTCGACGGACCACCGCGCCGCATCGAGCCCGGCGTCCGCGCGCAGTTCGCAGGCATAGAGCACCCGGCCGTCGCGTGCCTCCTCGCGCGAGGCGACGGCTTCGCAGCAGCATTCCCCGGCTGCATCGGCGGTGCGGTGCCGCATCAGGCGCATCGAAATGCGTTCCGGCGCCACCGTGCGCTCGCCCTCCTGTGCGGCCGGCACCGCCGCGCGCAGGCGCAGTTCCAGCGGCTCGCCTGCGCGAAAGCCTTCCCCGCGCTCCAGCGACATGTTCTCGAGCGCCACCCGAACCCGGCGGCGTTCGCGCAGCCTCGTGACGACCGCCAGCACCGACAGCACCGAGAAGATGCCGAAGAACGGCAAGCCGACCAGCATCCAGAGCCATTGCCAGCCGCCGGCCAGCGACCAGCGCATCGCCTGCAGGCCGAAGACGGCCATGAAGGCCAGCACCGCGAGCGCGACCAGCCAGGCGATCCGGTCGGCGGCCGTCCTTGGCATGCGCTCCGTGGCCTGCGGCATGGCGGAGGTCCACGAGGTGGGCAGGCGCTCGTCGGCCGATGCGGGGGCGGGGTCTGGAAGGCGGTGTGGCTGCGGCATGGAGAGCCGCCAAGCATAGCCAGCAGCCCCGGCAAACCCGGCCATGTGGAGGAGCCGGCTGCGCCATAAGGCGCATTGCCTTGCCATGTCGCATCCTTCATGATGGTGCGATTCGGAAGGGGTGTCCGCCGGACATCATGCTTTCGCATTAACGCGCCATCGTGGTGCGCCCGGGTGAAAATACCAGCACGCTTCCGCCAGGAAAAAAGAAAGCATGACCCGCTGCCGCCGAGGCGGCAGCCCAACACGCATGGCACTCACACTCGACCCCGAAGACACGCGCGGACGCATCCACGACCTGGTGTGGAGCGGCTTTCATCCCGATGCCGATGTCGAGTGGATGATCACCGACGAGTACCTCGACCCCGACGAGCTCACCTACGAGGACCGCGCCTGGGTCAAGGCCGAGGCCGCCCGTGCATGCGCCGCCAAGCGCGCCGCCGAGGCCGAATGGCCCGAGCAGACCGAATACGACCGGCTCGAGGCCGTGTTCGCCCAGCTGCGCAGCGAGAAGATCATCGCGCTGCACCGCGCCGGCAACACGCTCGCCGACGGCCATGACGACGTGCGCGAGCAATGGCGTGCTGCGGGCCGCATGGAATCGGGCATCCGGGGCTGCTGCTTCTATCACGCACAGGATCTCGACCGGGCGGTGCGCACCGGCCGCCTGCACCTGGCCTTCAGCGGCGGGATGATTCCCGAGATCGAGCAGCGCGAAGCCAACACCGTGGTCGTGGGCCGCCGCATCGTCGAGCTGCTGCGCGCGGCCGGCTTCGGCGTGCAGTGGAGCGGCAACATCGACGAGCGCATCGAGGCCGACCTCGGCCAATGGCGCAAGCGAGGCCCCTCCGCGTGAGGGTGCAGGCCTGGCAGCCGCCGCGCCGCATCGACGCGATCGACTTCTGGCTGCGCTCGCGGCTCCTGGCCACCGCCCACGCGCTGCGCGAGACGCTGCGGCCCTCGGCCCGCCGGTGGACCGAAGGCAGCGGTGCGCTGGCCGACGCGCCGGTGCTCGCCCACTGCCGCACACCCCTGTGGACCGACGGCCGCGCCGACGAATTCCCGCTCGTGGCCGGCAAGGTGCAGAACCTGCGTGTCGCGCGCCGCGCCTTCGATGCCGTCGAGGTGCCGGCCGGCGAGGTCCTGAGCTTCTGGCGCCAGCTGGGCAGGCCCGCCGCATGGCGCGGCTTCGTGCAGGGGCGCGAGCTGCGCGGCGGCTGCGTGGTGCCGACGCTGGCCGGCGGGCTGTGCCAGCTGTCGAACGCGCTCGCCACCGTGGCGTCGCGTGCGGGCTTCGACCTGGTGGAGCGGCACGGGCACACGGCACGCATCGAGCAGGCCGGCGAGCCGGGCCCGGATGCCGTCGACGCGACGGTGTTCTGGAACTACATCGATCTGAAGGTGCGCGCCAGGCAGGCGTGGCGGCTCGAAGTGGAGCTGACCGGCTCGGAGCTGGTGCTGCGCATCCGCGGCCGCGGCGCCTCGACCGTGCCTTTCGTGCCAGTCACTGTGCGCCGCACGAACGATGACTCGAGCGGAGACGCGAACGCCGCGCCGCCGGTGGCGCGCGGCTGCCTCAGCTGCGACCAGACCGCCTGCTTCCGCCATCGCCCGCAGGTCGACGTCGGCCCGCAGGGCCTCACTGTCGCGCTGCTCGACACCTGGACGCCGGAGTTCGCGCGCTACCTGCGCGAAGAGCATCCGCGCGCGCAGCGCATGCAGCCGGTGCCGATGCGGCTCGCCTTCTGGCGCAGGCCCGCGGCGGGCTGGCATCGCGAGCCGGCGGCCTTGGCCCCGCAGGCACCGTGGACCGCGAGCCTGCGCCGCGCCCTGTGGCAGCGGCTGTGGGCCCGGCGGGCGGGGCGGCGGCAGGCCAGCTTGATCGACGGCCAGCGCTGGCTTGCGCAGGCTTTCGCGGCGCGGCTGAGGCCGGAGCACACGCAGCTGGTGGTCGAGCAGTCGCTGCTGCCGCACCTGCAGCGCCTCGGCGCGCTCGATGGCCGCAGCGTGGTGGTGCTGGCCGGCGCGCTGCCGATGGCCGACATCGAGCGGCGGCTCGACGAAGCCTCCCGGCGCTGGCCCGATGACGCCACCCTGCGCGACTTCCGCGCCGATGCGTCGCTGGTGCGTGCGGAGTCGCTGGCATTGGCCCGCGCCTCGGCCATCGTGACGCCGCATGCCGAAGTCGCCCGGCGGCTGGCAGCGCCGGCCCCGCAGGCGCAACTGCGCAGGCTCGAATGGGCGCTGCCTCAGGCAGGAGCCGTCGTTCGCGCGGATGCCGATCTGCCGCTTGTCGTCTTCGCCGCGAGCGCGCTGGCGCGCAAGGGCGCGCGCGAGCTGGCCGTGGCCCTGCAGGGCTGGCCTTGCCGGCTGCGCGTGCTGGGCTCCGCATCCGACGGCGATCGGCTCTGGCAGGGCATCGGCCATGTCGGGCACATGAACTGGCAGGGCGACTGGCTCGCAGGCGCCGCCGTGGTCGTGCTGCCCGCGCACGTCGAGCACGCGCCGCGTGCGCTGCTGCGCGCCGTGGCGGCGGGCGTGCCGGTGGTCGCATCGACGGCCTGCGGCCTGGGCGCGCTGCCCGGCGTGCGCGAGATCGCAGCCGGCGACGTGGCAGCGCTTCGCACCGCGCTGCGTGCGGCCTGCGAGTCCTGAAACCGGAGGAAATCGCGTGGCATCGACAGAACAGGCTCGCGCGGTGCTGGCTCCGCACGGCGCGCTGGCGCCGCAGCTTGCCGCCGAACACTGGCGCGGCGAGATCGCGCTGCCCGAAGCGGTCGCGGCCTTCTACGAGCAGGTCGGCCCGCTGGGCAACTGGATCAACGAGCGCGTGGGCCACGCGGGCCTCACCGTCGCCACGGCCGGCAACCCGTTCAGCATTCCGCCGCTGGCACGGCTGTGGTCGCTGCAGGCCGGGTACCGGTGGCACGGCATCACCGGTGAACGCCTCGACTCATGGCCCGGTCACTGGCTGGTGGTGGCCGACCAGGGCGGCGATCCCTTCGTCTTCGACCTGCGCAGCGGCGCGATACAGTTCGCCCGGCACGGCGCGGGCAGGTGGGAGGACGACGAGCCCCTCTTCGCCGACATCCTGGAGATGGCCGCGTGCCTCGGCACCATCGGCCAGGTCTGGGACGAGGCGGGCGACGACATCTTCATGGACGACTTCTCGGTGAACCCGGTGCATCGCGCGCGCCTCGTCGAGCGGCTCGCGCCGCTGGTGGGTGCCGAGCGGGCCGAGGGAATCGCAGACGCCTTCGATTGGTAGCGGGCCGAGGGGCGCAGCAAAAGAAAAGACGGGAGCAGTTTTCAGACATGACCATCGATCTCCAGACGCTCAAGTGCGGCGAATGCGGCAGCAGCGTGCTCAAGCGCACCGGCCTCAACGAATACACCTGCGAGCACTGCGGCTCCGTCACGCTGGTGGAAGACAACGTCTCCGACCGGCTGGAGCGCGTGCTCAACCAGGTGAAGAACGAAGCCGGCCGGCGGCTTGCGGCCGAGGAGGCGCGCAAGCAGGCGCTCATGCTCCGCAAGCTCGGCATCGCGGTCGGCGTGGCGGTGGCCGCGGTGGTGCTCTTCGGCGTGATCGGCGTGGTCCTCGGCAACAGGAATGCCGACACGCGCGGCGCTTCGCAGCGCGTGGCCGCCGCCATCGACCGCACCATTCCCGTCGAAGGTCTCAAGCTCGACGAGCCGCGCCAGGTGCTCGTGGGCAGCGGCAGCTCGGCCACCCCCAAACTGCTGGTGGTGGCGCGCAACGAGACGGGCAAGCCGCTGTCGCGCGCAGGCATCCGCGCCGTGTACTACGACGGCGAGAACAAGCTCGACGAGCGCAGCGAGACGCTGCCGGTGGCCGTGCTCGAGCCCGGCGAAAGCGCCCCCGTGCTGGTCGACATGCCCAGCGGCAAGAACGTCACGCGGCAGGAGCTGCGCGTGCAGAAGCTGGCCGAGCCCTACAGCGCGGTCAAGGGGCCGCGCATGGCGTTCTCGCGCGTGCGGCTGGTGCAGCAGGGCGACCGGGTGCGGCTGGTGGGCCGCATCGTCAACGACCGCAAGGACGCCACGGTGCTCGGCGGCTTCGAGGTGCTGGCCACGCTGTACGACGACGCGGGGCAGGTGATCGGCTTCGGCCATGGCTACGGGCAGGCCAACGAGATACAGCCCGGCGGGCGGACCTCGGTGGACGTGAGCATCTCGCGCTTCGGCCGCGCGGCGGCCATCGCGGCGTGGGACTATCGCATCGGCTACAGCGTCGTCGAGGCCTCGGGCGGACGCACGCCGGTGCTGAATGCGGAGCGCGTGGTCCGCACCGCAGGCGGAGCGGAGAGCTTCAATCCCGAGCTGCGCCTGGGCACCGACGACCTGCTGGCCGACGACAGCGAGCGCTTCGACGAGAAGCAGCTCGAGCTGCTGCCGCTGGTGGACGGGCGCAACAACATCCAGCAGCGGCTTTTCCTGGGTGAACTGGTCAACCGCAGCACCGACGCCGTCGTGCTCGCGCCGGGCGGCGTGATCTCGCGCTTCAGCGGCAGCAAGGCGCACGGTACGACCACCATCTCGGGGCTGGCCTACCTGTATCCCGGCGAGCGCTTTCCCATCTACCTGGAGCCGCAGGACATGGAGCGCATCACCGACACGCGCATCGAGTGGAAGCCCATGCGCCGCGCCGCCTTGCCCGGCCCGCGCAAGCCGCTGGAGGTGAAGGTGACAGGCACCAAGGCCGAGATCGGCAGCGTGCTGCTCAACTTCAGCCAGCGCTTTTCGTACAAGTACGTGGTGGTCAGCGGCAGCGTGAAGAACCCGGGCACGGGCATCGTCGGCAAGGTGCGGCTGTGGGTGAGCCTGCGCGACCGCAACGGGCAGCTCACGGGCTTCAAGCTGGTGGACAACCTGCCGGCCATCGCGCCGGGCGAGAGCGTGCCCTTCCAGGCGAGCGTGGAGCAGAACGGCCGCGACTTCGCCAGCGTAACCACGCTATACCAAACCGAATAGCCCCTGCGGCGACGGAAATGGGCGCTTGGGGCCATGATCGCGCCCATGATTCCGTTCTCCATCCTCGACCTTTCCCCGATCACCGAGGGCAGCGACGCCGCGCAGTCGTTCCGCAACTCGCTCTCGCTGGCGCAGCATGGCGAGAAGCTGGGCTACACGCGCTACTGGCTGGCCGAGCACCACGGCATGCCGGGCATCGCAAGCGCGGCCACCGCCGTGCTGCTGGCCTACGTGGGGGCGGGCACATCCACCATCCGCATCGGTGCCGGCGGCGTGATGCTGCCGAACCATTCGCCGCTGGTGATCGCCGAGCAGTTCGGCACGCTCGAATCGCTGTACCCGGGGCGCGTCGACCTTGGCCTGGGGCGCGCGCCGGGCTCGGACCAGCGCACCGCACGGGCCCTGCGGCGCAACCTGGAGTCGGACGCCGACCAGTTCCCGCAGGACGTGATCGAGCTGATGGACTTCATGTCGAAGACCCCGCAGCAGCCGGTGCGCGCCGTGCCCGGCGCGGGGCTGGAGGTGCCGGTGTGGATCCTCGGATCGAGCACCTTCGGCGCGCAGCTGGCCGCCCACCTGGGCCTGCCCTACGCCTTCGCCTCGCACTTCGCGCCGCAGCAGATCATGCAGGCCATCCAGATCTACCGCGAGACCTTCAGGCCCTCGGCGCAGCTGCAGAAGCCGTACGTGATGCTGGGCTTCAACGTGTTCGCGGCCGACACCGACGAGGAGGCCGAGTTCCGCGCCACCTCGTGGCAGCAGGCCTTCGTGAACCTGCGCAGCGGCCGCCCGGGCCGCCTGCCGCCGCCGGTGGAGGGCTATCGCCAGAAGATCGGCCCGGCGGAGAACGCGCTGCTCGACTCGGTGCTGTCGTGCTCGGCGGTCGGTTCGGTCGAGACGGTGAAGAAGGGCGTGGAAGCCTTCGTCGCTCGCACCGGCGCGGACGAGCTCATGATCACCTCGCAGGTGTTCGACCACGTGGCGCGGCTGCGCTCCTACGAGCTGCTCGCCGGAGCTTTTCACTAGGCTCGCCCCCGGGCTTCGCGCACTGCGTGCCGCGTGCGCCAACGCCTACCAGGGGCAACACCTGAGGCCCGGCAAAGCCGGTTCCCCGGTGTTCCACGAAAAAGCCGGGTGCCGCTCGGCTGCTATGCCGCCCGCTTGCGGGCTTCCTCGTCGACGAGGTCCTTCTTCGAGAGCTTGCCCACCGGCGTCTTGGGCAGCTCGGCGCGGATCTCGAGCGCGCCGATCATCTCGTGCTTGCCGAGGCGGTTCTTCAGGAAGGCCTTGAGCTCGTCGAGCGTCAGCTCGGGCGTGCCGTCCTTGAGCTTCACGAAGGCCTTGGGCGACTGGCCGCGGTACTCGTCGGGGATGCCGATCACGCAGACTTCGGCCACCGAGGGGTGCTCGTACACCGCCTCCTCCAGCACGCGCGGATAGACGTTGTAGCCGCCGCACAGCAGCATGTCCTTGGTGCGGTCGACGATGTAGAGGTAGCCGTCGGCATCCATCTTCGCGACGTCGCCGCTGCGGAAGTAGCCGTCGGGCGTCATCGAATCGGCCGTGGCCTTGGGGTTGTTCCAGTAGCCCTTCATCACGTTCGGGCCCTTGATGCAGAGCTCGCCCGCCTCGCCGAAGGCGGTGACGTCCTTCGCCGGGTCGTCCAGGCTCACGAGCTTGATGCGAACCTGCGGCAGAGGCATGCCGCACGACCCCGCCTTGCGCAGGCCGCGCGCGGGGGTGAAGGTGCCAACGGGCGAGGTCTCGGTCATGCCCCAGCCTTCGTTCAGATGGCAGCCGGTGAGCTCGAAGAAGCGCTGCTCCACCTCCACCGGCAGCGGCGCGCCGCCCGAGCCGCAGAACTTGAGCGAGCGCAGGTCCATCTCCCTGGCCTTGGGGTGCGAGAGGATCGCGGTGTACATCGTCGGCACGCCGGGGAACACGCTGATGCGGCTGGCGGCGAGTTCGTTCATCACCGCATCGACATCGAAGCGCGTGTGCAGCACCAGCGCCGCGCCCAGGCGCACGCCGAGCAGCATCGCGGCGCTGAGCGCGAAGATGTGGAAGAGCGGCAGCACCACCAGGAAGCGCTCCTTGCCTTCATCCAGGATGGGCGGCTCGCCCCGGGTCGACTCGTAGTACTGCGCCGAGGCGGAAGTGAGGTTGGCGTGCGTGAGCATCGCGCCCTTGGGCAGGCCGGTGGTGCCGCCGGTGTACTGCAGCACCACGATCTCTTCGGCGAGGTCGCCCAGCGGGTAGGTCTTGTGAGTGCCTTCGCTTTTCAGCAGGTCGGTGAAGCGCACGTGCCGGTCGTCCACCGGCACCGGGGCGATCTGGCCGGCGCCCTGCAGCTGGGCCTGCACCTTGTCGCCCATGGCGCCGTAGTCGCCGAGGCTGCCGACCACCAGCGTCTTCAGGCGCGAGCTGTCGAGCAGGCGCGCCATCTGCGGGTAGAGGTTGACGAGGTCGAGGGTGACGAGGATGTCGGTGCGGCTGTCCTCGATCTTGTGGGCCAGCACGCGCTCGGCGTCCAGCGGCGAGTAGTTGACCACCGTGCCGCCGGCCTTCAGCACCGCGAAGAAGGCGATCGGGTAGTGCGGCGTGTTGGGCAGGTAGAGGCCGACGTGCACGCCCGGTTTCACGCCCAGGTCCTGCAGTCCCTTGGCCGCGCGCTCGACGGCAGCTCCGAGTTCGCGGTAGGTGATGGCCTGGCCCATGAACTCGACGGCGGATTGGCCGGGCCAGCGTTCGACGGCCTCGTCGAGCATCTGCTGCACCGGCTTTACCGGCAGTTCGGCGTCCCAGCGCATGCCTTCGGGATAGGTGCGGGTCCAGGGGAGGATGTCGCCGGCGGTGGCGGCGGTCGAAGGTGTAGCCATGCGTCTTGTCTCCGCTTGCGTTTGTCGTCTCGTGAATGGCGTGGCGGGTCTTGCTGCCGCCTTCGTCCGGAATCACTTTAGCGCCGGCCCTCCTGTCGATGGCCGTCGGGCTGACAAACCGGCGACACGGGTTTTCCCGATTTCCCACACGCCGCAGGCCCCTTCCACGGGGCTGGGACAATAGGGGGCTTATGGCAAAGCATCGGATCGTTGTGGGACTCAGCGGCGGAGTGGATTCCGCGGTGACGGCGCACCTGCTCAAGCAGCAGGGGCACGAGGTGGTCGGCATCTTCATGAAGAACTGGGAAGACGACGACGACAGCGAGTACTGCTCGTCGAACATCGACTTCGTGGACGCCGCCAGCGTGGCCGACGTGCTGGGCATCGAGATCGAGCACGTCAACTTCGCGGCCGACTACAAGGACCGCGTGTTCGCCGAGTTCCTGCGCGAGTACAAGGCCGGCCGCACGCCCAACCCCGACGTGCTGTGCAACGCCGAGATCAAGTTCAAGGCCTTCCTCGACCACGCCATGCGCCTGGGTGCCGAGAAGATCGCCACCGGCCACTACGCCCGCGTGCGGCTGAACGAGGCCACCGGCAGGCACGAGCTGCTCAAGGGGCTCGATCCGTCGAAGGACCAGAGCTACTTCCTGCACCGCCTGAACCAGGCGCAGCTGTCGAAGACGATGTTCCCGGTCGGCGAGCTGCACAAGACCGAGGTGCGCCGCATCGCGGAGGAAATCGGCCTGCCCAACGCCAAGAAGAAGGACTCGACCGGCATCTGCTTCATCGGCGAGCGGCCGTTCCGCGAGTTCCTCAACCGCTACATCTCCAAGGAGCCGGGCCCGATCAAGGACGACCGCGGCCGCAAGCTGGGCGAGCATCAGGGGCTGAGCTTCTACACGCTGGGGCAGCGGCAGGGGCTGGGCATCGGCGGCGTGAAGGAAAAGGGCGCGCAGCGCGGCTCGGGCGACCATTCGCCCTGGTTCGTGGCGCGCAAGGACGTCGAGAAGAACACGCTGTGGGTGGTGCAGGGGCACGACCATCCGTGGCTGCTGTCCTCGGAACTGAAGGCGGACGACGCGAGCTGGATTTCCGGCGAGGCGCCGGTGCCGGGCGCCTACGGCTCCAAGGCGCGCTACCGGCAGGCCGATGCGGCCTGCGAGATGGAAACGGTGGCAGGCGGTGCGAACCCCGCCGTCTTCGGCCTGCGGTTCGGCGATCCGCAGTGGGCGGTGACGCCGGGGCAGTCGGCCGTGCTCTACGACGGCGAACGCTGCCTGGGCGGCGGCGTCATCGTCTGACTGACACCGGAGTCCCTCACTCTTCGATTCAGGGCTGCGACCACACCGATTCGTCGACGTGCACCACGTCGAGCGGGTGGCGCTTGCCGGCCAGATGGTCTTCCACGCACCGCAGCAGCAGCGGGCTGCGGTGCCGCTGCACGCTCGCGCGGATCTCGTCGGCCGTCATCCACACGGTGCGCACGATGCCTTCGTCGAGCGCTCGGCCTTCCTCGAAGGCACCCAGGGTGCCCGCGAAGGCGAAGCGCATGTAGGTGGTGTCTTCGCCGCGCTCGGCCAGCGGGCGGGAACGGGCCATGTAGATGCCGATGAGTGCAGTTGGCGTGAAATGATGGGCCGTTTCTTCCAGCGTCTCGCGCGCGCAGCCCTCGGCCGGTGACTCCCCGGGGTCGAGGTGGCCGGCGGGCGTGTTGAGGCGCAGGCCGTCGGGCGTGTTTTCCTCGACGAGAAGAAAGCGCCCCTCGCGCTCGATCACCGCGGCGACCGTGACATTGGGCTTCCAGCGCGAAGTTGCCATCTTTTGCCCCTCTTATTTCAGTACATAGCCACTGAAGCGCCAGATGCGGTCCTGGTCGAGGTGAAAGCTCACGAGTTCGCGCACGGAGCCTTCGGGCTTGTTCGCGAAGCGGGATTCGTACTCGACGCTGACGTACTGGCCGGCCGTGTCGGGATCGGCGTCCGCGACGACCTGGCGATTGACTGCCACCCAGGTGCGCATCTGCGGCGCACCGATGGTCGACCGGCTACGGCTGACCTGGCTGACGAAGTCGGCGCGGGAGACGCGCTTGCGGGCGGCCGGCGTGGCGCCGTCCCACAGTTCGCCGGCGCGGCCCTGGTCGATCATCTGGATGGCCAGCATGCCGCCGCGCACCATGTCGCTGGCTTCGACCTCTTCCCCGGCGGTGGCTGGGCCGAGCCAGCTCCAGAGCAGTGTGATGGCGAGCAGCAGCCGGATCATCGGATTCATTCGTCTCGTTCCTCGGTGCGGCGCACGCCGGGCGCGCCGTTTCAGAGACTACTGTAGCTCGGCCTGAAACCCGGCTTCAGCGGGCACCGACCACGCTGGGCAGCGCATCGGCCTCGATGGTTTCGAGGCGGTAGCCGAGGCCGTAGATGGCCAGCAGCAGGAAACCGTTGGCCGGACGCAGGTCGAGCTTGGTCCGAAGCCGCGAGATGTGCGTGTCGAGCGAGCGCGACAGCGCCTCGATGCCGAGGCCCCAGACGGCTTCGTGCAGATGCTCGCGCGAGAGCAGCCGGCCGAGGTTCTGGAACAGGAAGAGCGCGAGTTCGTATTCCCGGTTCTTCAGCTCGACCTGCACGCCCCGCACCTTCAGTACGCGCGAAGGCGGGTAGAAGTGATAGGGGCCGAAGACCAGTTCGCTCTCGTGCTGGGCCGGGTAGGACCGTCGCAGCAAGGCGTTGACGCGGGCCTCGAGTTCGCCGGAGCGCGTGGGCTTGGCCATGAAGTCGTCGGCTCCCGCATTGAGGCCTTCGACCATGTCGGCCTCGCCGGGCTTGTCGGAGACGAAAAGAATGGGAACGCGGCTGTTGAGATCCCTGCGGATGGTCGCGACCACCTCGGGCCCCTTCATGTCGGGGAGATCCCAGCCGAGTATCAGCAGGTCGAAGGTCTGGCGGCGCATCGCCTGCAGCAGCGCCTTTCCTTCCGTGTAGGGATGGCACTCATGTTCGAGCGCCGCCATGGTTTGATTGATCCGCCTGAAGTGGTCTACACCTTCGTCGAGTACCGCGATTCGCATTCCAAACCCCTTTTTTCCTCCCTTCGTCAGCTTCCGTGAACTGGCGATTCTTGGGCAGAAGTGTATCTATCTGCGACTAAGGTAAAGTTTTTGGGATTGCAACTAATGCACGCAAATCGTGGATTTCTGATTGCTTGTTAACGAAATTGGCGACAGTTGGATACAAATAGAGATTTCGAGCGATGGCGTTGCGGACGTCTTCGCGGCTCGGTTCCGCAGGTCGCTGGCAGCGCGGGGTGCCGCTCCATGGTCCGTCCCGCTAGCGAATACCCCAATTCGCTATCAATTGAATAGCTGAAGTTATAGTATCCATAAGCTCCTCCACGCTTTGGGATGAAAACGACAGAGCGTTTCGGCGACAGCTCCCGGCTGTAATCTTGCTGTAAGCTGCCGGCACATTCCCCCTGTGCCCCTTGCTCTGAGGAGATCTCTATGCTGATAGGCGTGCCCGCCGAGACACTGGCAGGCGAAACCCGCGTGGCTGTTACACCTGAGACGGTGAAGAAACTGGTCGCCTCAGGGCACACCGTACGGGTACAGGTAGGAGCGGGCGTGGCAGCCAGCGTGACCGACGCGGCCTACCAGGCCGCAGGCGCGGAGATCACCGACCAGGCCGGCGCCTTCTCCGCCGACATGGTCCTCAAGGTCCGCACACCCACCGAGGCCGAGACCGCGCTGCTGAAGCCCGGCGCCGTCGTCATCGGCATGCTCAACCCCTTCGACGCCGCCGGCCTGCAGCGCCTGGCGGCAGCCGGCGTCACCGCCTTCGCGCTCGAGGCCGCCCCGCGCACCACCCGCGCCCAGAGCATGGACGTGCTCTCCTCGCAGGCCAACATCGCCGGCTACAAGGCCGTGATGATCGCGGCCGACAAGTACCAGCGCTTCTTCCCCATGCTCATGACCGCGGCCGGCACGGTGAAGGCCGCGCGCGTCGTCATCCTGGGCGTGGGCGTGGCGGGGCTGCAGGCCATCGCCACCGCCAAGCGCCTGGGCGCCGTCATCGAGGCGTCCGACGTGCGCCCGAGCGTCAAGGAGCAGATCGAGTCGCTGGGCGGCAAGTTCATCGACGTCCCCTACGAGACCCAGGAAGAGAAGGACGCGGCCGAAGGCGTGGGCGGCTACGCGCGGCCGATGCCCGCGAGCTGGCTCACCCGGCAGCAGGCCGAGGTCGCCAAGCGCGTGGCGCTGGCCGACGTGGTCATCAGTACCGCGCTCATCCCGGGCCGCGCCGCGCCCACGCTCATCACCGAGGACATGGTCAAGTCGATGAAGCCGGGCTCGGTGATCGTCGACATCGCGGCGGGCAAGGGCCCAGTCAATCCCGATGGTGGCGTCGGCGGCAACTGCCCGCTGTCGGAGGCCGACAGGACCGTCGTGAAGCACGGCGTGACCATCGTGGGCGAGACCAACCTCGCCGCGCTCGTGGCGGCGGATGCGTCGGCGCTCTATGCGCGCAACGTGCTCGACTTCCTCAAGCTCATCGTCACCAAGGAGGGCGCGCTGAAGATCGACCTCGAGGACGACATCGTCGCCGCCTGCCGCGTCACGCAGGACGGCCAGGTCACGAAGAAGTAATAACGCCCGTCGAGGAGAAGAACATGGACATCGTCTCTCACACCGTCATCAACCTGATCATCTTCGTGCTGGCGATCTACGTCGGCTACCACGTCGTGTGGACTGTCACGCCGGCGCTGCACACGCCGCTGATGGCCGTGACCAATGCCGTCTCGGCCATCGTGATCGTGGGCGCCATGCTGGCGGCCGCGCTCACGACCACGCCGCTGGGCAAGACCATGGGCGTTCTGGCCGTGGCGCTGGCCGCGGTGAACGTCTTCGGCGGCTTCCTCGTCACGCGGCGGATGCTGGAGATGTTCAAGAAGAAGGACAGGAAGGCCGCACCGAAGGCTGAAGAGGGAGCCGCCAAGTGAGCATGAACCTCGTCACGCTGCTATACCTCGTCGCCAGCGTCTGCTTCATCCAGGCCCTCAAGGGCCTGAGCCATCCCACCACCTCCATCCGCGGCAACATCTTCGGCATGACCGGCATGGCGATCGCCGTGCTGACCACCGTCGCGCTGATCCACGGGCTGACGCGCTCGCTCAACGTCGACTTCGGCACCGGCATCGCCTGGGTGCTGGCCGCGGTCGTCGTCGGCGGCGGCCTGGGCGCCTACATGGCCAACAAGGTCGAGATGACCAAGATGCCCGAGCTGGTTGCCTTCATGCACAGCATGATCGGCCTGGCGGCGGTGTTCATCGCGGTGGCCGCGGTGGCCGAGCCATGGGCCTTCGGCATCACCGCCGCGCCTGCCGCTGCGCTCATCGGCGCGCAGACGCCGGACGGCGCCGTCATTCTCGACGGCTTCGTGCGCTACGCGATTCCCCCCGGCAACCGGCTGGAGCTGTTCCTGGGCGCGGCCATCGGCGCCATCACCTTCAGCGGCTCGGTCATCGCCTTCGGCAAGCTCTCGGGCAAGTACAAGTTCCGCCTGTTCCAGGGCGCGCCGGTGCAGTTCTCCGGCCAGCACATGCTCAACCTCGTGCTGGGCGTGGCGACCATCGGCCTGGGGCTGGTGTTCGTGTTCACCGAGAGCTGGACGGCCTTCTTCGCGATGCTGGCGCTGGCCTTCGTGATGGGCGTGCTCATCATCATCCCGATCGGCGGCGCGGACATGCCGGTGGTGGTGTCGATGCTCAACAGCTACTCGGGCTGGGCGGCCGCGGGCATCGGCTTCAGCCTGAACAACGCGATGCTGATCGTGGCCGGCTCGCTGGTGGGTTCCTCGGGCGCGATCCTGAGCTACATCATGTGCAAGGCCATGAACCGCTCGTTCTTCAACGTGATCCTGGGCGGCTTCGGCGGCGAGGCGGCCGCGGCCACGGGCGGCGCGAAGGAGCAGCGCCCGGTGAAGAGCGGCAGCGCCGACGACGCGGCCTTCGTGCTCGGCAATGCCGAGACGGTGGTGATCGTGCCGGGCTACGGCCTGGCCGTCGCCCGTGCCCAGCACGCGGTGAAGGAGCTTGCGCAGAAGCTCACCGAGAAGGGCATCACCGTGAAGTACGCCATCCACCCGGTGGCCGGCCGCATGCCCGGCCACATGAACGTGCTGCTGGCCGAGGCCGAGGTGCCCTACGACCAGGTGTTCGAGATGGAGGACATCAACGGCGAGTTCGGCCAGGCCGACGTGGCGATCATCCTGGGCGCCAACGACGTGGTGAACCCGGCCGCGCACACCAAGGGCAGCCCGATCTACGGCATGCCGATCCTGGAGGCCTACAAGGCCAAGACCGTCATCGTGAACAAGCGCTCCATGGCCGCGGGCTACGCCGGCCTGGACAACGAGCTGTTCTACCTGGACAAGACGATGATGGTCTTTGGCGATGCTAAAAAAGTAGTGGAAGATATGGTCAAGGCCATCGAATAGGCCGAAGGTCCCCGTCCGCGCAGCGGACGAGTTCTTCGCGGCGCCACTTCGTGCGCCGTTTTCGTTTTCAACAGTCCGACTCCCGGAGGAGACAAATCCAATGACCGATCGTCCCTGGCTCAGCAGCTATCCGCAGGGCGTGCCCGCCGATATCGATGCCTCGCACTACCCCTCGCTGGTCGCGCTCATGGAGGAGAGCTTCACGAAGTACGCCGACCGCACGGCCTACAGCTTCATGGGCAAGGACATCAGCTACGGCGAGACCGACAGGCAGAGCAAGTCGTTCGCCGGCTACCTGCAGGGCCTGGGCCTCGCCAAGGGCGACCGCGTCGCGGTGATGATGCCCAACTGCCCGCAGTACCCGATCGCGGTGGCGGGCATCCTGCGCGCGGGCCTGATCCTGGTCAACGTCAATCCGCTGTACACGCCGCGCGAGCTGGAGCACCAGCTCAAGGACTCGGGCGCGAAGGCCATCGTCATCATGGAGAACTTCGGCACCACGCTGCAGCAATGCATCGCGAGCACGCCGGTCAAGCACATCGTGCTGGCTTCCATGGGCGACCGCCTCGGCTTCCTCAAGGGCGCGCTCGTCAACTACGTGGTGCGCAACGTCAAGAAGATGGTGCCCACCTTCAGCCTGCCGGGCGCGGTGCGATTCAACGACGCGCTCGACAAGGGTGCGGGTGCCTCGTTCAAGCCCGCGGCCATCGGGCCCGACGACGTGGCGGTGCTGCAGTACACCGGCGGCACCACCGGCGTGTCGAAGGGCGCCGTGCTCCTGCACCGCAACGTGATCGCCAACGTGCTGCAGTCCGAGGCGTGGAACGAGCCGGTCATGAACAAGGTGCCGGCCAACGAGCAGCCCACGGGCGTGTGCGCGCTGCCGCTGTATCACATCTTCGCGTTCACGGTCGGCATGATGCTGAGCATGCGCACGGGCGGCAAGCTGATCCTGATCCCGAATCCGCGCGACATCCCCGGCGTGCTGAAGGAGCTGTCGAAGCACACGATCCACAGCTTCCCGGCCGTCAACACGCTGTTCAACGGGCTCGCGAACCACCCCGACTTCAACACCGTCAACTGGAAGAACCTCAAGGTCTCGGTGGGTGGCGGCATGGCGGTGCAGGCCGCGGTGGCGAAGCTCTGGCTCGAGAAGACGGGCTGCCCGATCTGCGAGGGCTACGGCCTCTCCGAGACCTCGCCCTCGGCCACCTGCAACCCGACCAACAGCACCGCCTACACCGGCACCATCGGCCTGCCGCTGCCGAGCACCTGGCTCAAGCTGCTCGACGACGAAGGCAACGAGGTGCCCGCGGGCGAGCGCGGCGAGATCGCCATCAAGGGCCCGCAGGTGATGGCCGGCTACTGGCAGCGCCCCGACGAGACCGCCAAGGTCATGACGGCCGACGGCTACTTCAAGAGCGGCGACATCGGCGTGGTCGACGAGCGCGGCTACTTCAAGGTGGTCGACCGCAAGAAGGACATGATCCTGGTGTCGGGCTTCAACGTGTATCCGAACGAGGTCGAGGACGTTGTCGCACTCATTCCGGGCGTGCTCGAATGCGCAGCGGTCGGCGTGCCCGACGACAAGACCGGCGAGGCAGTGAAGCTCGTCATCGTCAAGAAAGACCCTTCGCTCACGGAGGCTCAGGTGCGCGAATACTGCAGAGCAAACCTTACGGGTTACAAGCAGCCGCGCATCGTAGAGTTTCGTACCGACATGCCGAAGACGCCGGTCGGAAAGATCCTTCGCCGCGAGCTGCGCGACGCCAAGAAGTAAGTGCGCAAGCGTGCGCTGAAGTAAGGGTTCGGCCCGGGTGGGGCCGAGGCATCGATCTTGCATATTCGCGGGTCGATGCTCAGGTTTGTCTTTACCCGTTTGAGTCTGTTGGTGCCGACCTTCTTCGGCATGACACTGCTCGCCTTCTTCCTCATCCGGCTGGTGCCGGGTGACCCCATCGAGACCATGGCCGGCGAGCGCGGGATCGACCCCGCGCGCCACGCCGAGCTGCGCACCGCCTACGGCTTCGACAAGCCGGTGATCGTGCAGTACGGCATCTACATCGCCCGCGTGCTACACGGCGACCTCGGCAAGTCGCTCATCACGCAGGACACGGTGATGAGCGAGTTCCTCTCGCTCTTCCCGGCCACGGTCGAGCTCGCGGTGTGCGCCATCCTCTTCGCGCTGCTGCTCGGGCTGCCCGCGGGCATCCTCGCGGCGGTGCGGCGCAACTCCATCTTCGACCACGGCGTGATGGCGACCTCGCTCACCGGCTACTCGATGCCGATCTTCTGGTGGGGGCTGCTGCTCATCCTGTTCTTCTCGGTGCAGCTCGGCTGGACGCCCGTGTCGGGCCGCATCGCGGTGCAGTACTACGTGGAGCCCGACACCGGCTTCCTGCTGATCGACGCATTGCGCGCTGGCGATACCGACGCCTTCTGGTCGGCACTGCACCACCTCGTGCTGCCGGCCGTGGTGCTTGGCACGGTGCCGCTCGCGGTCATCGCGCGCATGACGCGCTCGGCCATGCTCGAGGTGCTGGGCGAGGACTACATCCGAACCGCGCGCGCCAAGGGCCTGTCGCGCTTTCGCGTGGTGGGGCTGCATGCGCTGCGCAATGCGCTCATTCCGGTGGTGACAGTGATCGGCCTGCAGGTGGGCGTGCTGTTCACGGGCGCGATCCTCACCGAGACGATCTTCTCCTGGCCCGGCGTCGGCAAGTGGCTCATCGAGGCCATCGGCCGGCGCGACTATCCGGTGCTGCAGGGCGGCATGCTGCTGCTCGGCGGCATCGTGATGCTGGTCAACCTTCTCGTGGACGTGGCGTACGGCGTCATCAACCCGCGGATCAGGCGCTGAGCTTCCCCATGGCGACAACCACGCAAATCACCGTTTCCGACGGTGCGGGCAAGAGCACCGCACCTCCCGGCCCCTGGCGCGAATTCTGGACGGCCTTCTCGGCCAACCGGGGCGCGGTCATCGGGCTCGCCACCATCGTCGTGCTGCTGCTGGTCGCGCTGCTCGCGCCGTGGATCGCGCCGCATGCGCCCAACGAGACCAACAGCGCCGCCTTCCTGCAGCCGCCCGCGTGGCAGCAGGGCGGCTCGATGAGCTACCTGCTGGGCACCGACGCCATCGGCCGCGACATTCTTTCGCGGCTCATGTACGGCGCTCGCCTGTCGCTGTCGATCGGCGTCGCGGTGGTGGCGTTGTCGGTGGTCGTCGGCATCGTGCTCGGTCTCGTCGCGGGCTTCTTCCGCGGCGTGCTCGAGATCGCGATCATGCGGCTGATGGACATCGTGCTCACGCTGCCCAGCCTGCTGCTGGCCATCGTGATCGTCGCGATCCTCGGGCCGGGCCTCGTCAACGCGATGCTCGCGGTGGCCATCGTGGTGCTGCCGCACTACGTGCGCATCACGCGCGCGGCCGTCATCGCCGAGGTCTCGCGCGACTACGTCACCGCAGCGCGCGTGAGCGGCGCCGGCACGCTGCGGCTGATGTTCCGCGAGGTGCTGCCCAACTGCGCCGCGCCGCTGATCGTGCAGGCCTCGCTCGGCATCTCCACCGCCATCCTCGATGCGGCGGCACTCGGCTTCCTCGGCCTCGGCGCGCAGCCGCCCTCGCCCGAATGGGGAACCATGCTGGCCGACGCGCGCGAGTTCGTGCTGCGCGCGTGGTGGGTCGTCACATTCCCCGGCATGGCCATCCTCGCTGCCGTGCTCGCATTCAACCTCCTGGGCGACGGGCTGCGCGATGCGCTCGACCCGAAACTGAAACGCTAGCATGAAGCACACCCCCAGGCTTGCCCACTTCGTGTGGCCTCCAACCCCCTTGCGGGGGGCGACACCGGCGGCCCGGCAAAGCCGGTTCCGCGGTGTTCCTGGAAGATTCCTTTCGGGCCGGAGTCACTGAGATGCCCCTGTTGGAAATAAAGGACCTGCACGTCGAGTTCCCTACGCAGGGCGGCGTGCTTCATGCGGTCGACGGCGTGAGCCTCAGCCTCGAGGAAGGCGAGGTGCTCGGCATCGTCGGCGAATCGGGCTCGGGCAAGAGCGTCACGATGATGGCGCTGATGGGGCTCGTCGGCTTCCCGGGCCGGGTTCGCGCGCAGCACATGCGCTTCGCGGGCAACGACCTGCTCGGCATTTCCGACAAGGCGCGCCGCGCGCTGGTCGGCAAGGAGGTCGCGATGATCTTCCAGGAGCCGACCACCAGCCTCAACCCCTGCTTCACCATCGGCTTCCAGCTGATGGAGACGCTGCGGCTGCACCTGAAGCTCGACAAGCGCGAAGCGAAGAAGCGCGCGACCGAGCTGCTCGAGCAGGTCGGCATTCCGGCCGCGTCGTCGCGCCTGGGCAGCTTCCCGCACCAGCTTTCCGGCGGCATGAACCAGCGCGTGATGATCGCGATGGCCATCGCCTGCAATCCGCGCCTCCTGATCGCCGACGAGCCGACCACGGCGCTCGACGTGACCATCCAGGCGCAGATCCTCGACCTGCTGCGCGACCTGCAGAAGGAGCGCGGCATGGCGCTCGTGCTCATCACGCACAACATGGGCGTGGTCAGCGAAATGGCGCAGCGCATCGCCGTGATGTATGCGGGCCAGGTGATGGAGCACCAGCGCGTCGACCGGCTCTTCGCCCAGCCGCAGCATCCCTACACCGAGGCGCTGCTCGCGGCACTGCCCGAGCGTGCCGCGCCCGAGGGCCGCCTTGCCACCATCAGCGGCGTGGTGCCCGGCGTGCACGACCGGCCCGCGGGCTGCCTGTTCGCGCCGCGCTGCAGCTACGTCACCGAGCGCGCCTGCCAGGTGCGTCCGGCGCTGCGCGAGTCGCACGGCGCCGAAGTGCGCTGCCACTTTCCGCTCGACGATCCAGGCCGCGCGCAAGCCATCGCGAGCGATCCGCCGAAGCACCGAGCGGTGGAGGCCGCGGCATGAGCGAGGCATCGGCAAGCGCATCCGGCGAAGTGGTGGTCGAGGCGAAGAACCTCCAGCGCACCTACGACATCCGCCGCGGGCTGTTCCGTGCGCCCTCGCAGCTGCGCGCGGTGGGCGACATCTCCTTTCGCATCGAGCGCGGCCGCACGCTGGCGGTGGTGGGCGAATCGGGCTGCGGCAAGTCGACGCTGGCGCGCATGGTCGCGCTGATCGAGAAGCCGACGGCGGGCCGGCTCACGCTGGTCGGCGCCGACGCGGTCGACACACCGGCCGAGCGCAAGCGCGAGCTGCGCCAGGCCGTGCAGCTGGTGTTCCAGAACCCGTACGGCTCGCTCAACCCGCGCAAGAAGATCGCGACGGTGCTGGAGGACCCGCTGGCCATCAACACCAGTCTCGGCAGGCAGGAGCGCGCGGCCAAGGCGCGCGACATGCTCGCGCGCGTGGGCCTGCGGCCCGAGTACGCCAACCGCTATCCGCACATGTTCTCCGGCGGCCAGCGCCAGCGCATCGCCATCGCACGCGCGCTGATGCTGAGCCCGCGCCTGCTGGTGGCCGACGAGCCGGTGTCGGCGCTCGACGTGTCGATCCAGGCGCAGGTGCTGAACCTGCTGGCCGACCTGCAGGCCGAGCTGGGGCTGGCCTACCTCTTCATTTCGCACGACCTGGGCGTGGTGCGGCACATCGCGCACGACGTGCTCGTGATGTACCTCGGCCATGCGGTGGAGCAGGGCCCGAAGTCGCGCATCTTCGCGCGGCCGCTGCATCCGTACACGCAGGCGCTGCTGGCCTCCACGCCGGGGCTCAGCAGCCAGCGCATCGTGCTCAAGGGCGAGCTGCCTTCGCCGCTGAACCCGCCTTCGGGCTGCGTGTTCAGCACGCGCTGTCCGCACGTGCAGCAGCGCTGCCGCGAAGAGCGGCCGCTGCTGCGCGCGCTCGACGAGCGGCAGGTGGCCTGCCACTACGCGGAGAAGTTCCTCGAAGGCGCGCCGCTCGTGCGCGCCGACGTTCCGCC
The DNA here is from genome assembly GCF_052044195.1 of Variovorax sp. 22077. NCBI lineage: Bacteria > Pseudomonadati > Pseudomonadota > Betaproteobacteria > Burkholderiales > Comamonadaceae > Variovorax > Variovorax sp. 22077. The sequence goes on along the minus strand of NZ_JBQEQC010000009.1, from coordinate 140,850 downwards.
CGCCGCCGCCGTGGCGGCGAATCCCTAGCGTTCCTTCGGGTTCCGTTGCGTTTCCCGTTCTCGCAGTTCCTTCAACCGTGTATCAAGGAGTCCACATGAAGACCCAGCCCACCGTTTCGCGCCGCTCACGAAGCCTGGCGCTCCTGGCACCGACAGCGCTTGCAGCCCTTACCCTGGCCTGCGGCGCGGTGTCTGCCAAGACGCTGGTGTATTGCTCGGAGGGCAGCCCCGAGAATTTCTATCCCGGCATGAACACCACCGGCACCTCGTTCGACGTGACCACGCAGGTCTACAACACCATCGTCGAGTTCGAGCGCGGCGGCACCAAGGTCGTGCCCGGCCTCGCCGAGAAATGGGACATCTCGCCCGACGGCACCGTCTACACCTTCCACCTGCGCAAGGGCGTGAAGTGGCACACCACCAGCAAGAGCTTCAAGCCCACGCGCGACTTCAACGCCGACGACTTCATCTTCATGATCGAGCGCCAGTGGAAGGAGAGCGACCCCTTCTTCAAGGTCACGAGCCAGAACCACTCCTACTTCAACGACATGGGCATGCCCAAGCTGCTGAAGTCGGTCGACCGTATCGACGACTACACGGTGAAGATCACGCTCAACCAGGCCGAGGCGCCGTTCCTCGCGAACCTGGCGATGCAGTACGCGGGCATCCAGTCGAAGGAATACGCCATCGCGATGCTGAAGGCCGGCACGCCCGAGAAGGTCGACCAGGACCCGATCGGCACCGGTCCCTTCTACCTGGTGCAGTACCAGAAGGACGCGATCATCCGCTTCAAGGCCTTCCCGCAGTACTGGGGCGGCAAGGCCAAGATCGACGACCTCGTGTTCGCGATCACGCCCGACGCCTCGGTGCGCTGGGCCAAGCTGCAGAAGGGCGAGTGCCACGTCATGCCGTACCCGAACCCGGCCGACCTCGACGCGATCCGCAAGGACCCGAACGTGCAGGTGCTGGAGCAGCCCGGCCTGAACGTGGGCTACCTCTCGTACAACACGACGAAGAAGCCCTTCGACGACGTGCGCGTGCGCAAGGCCATCAACATGGCGATCAACAAGAAGGCCATCATCGACGGCGTGTACCTCTCGACCGGCGTGGCCGCGAAGAACCCGATCCCGCCGACCATGTGGTCCTACAACGATGCGGTGAAGGACGATCCGTACGACCCCGAGGCCGCGAAGAAGCTGCTGGCACAGGCCGGCTTCCCCGACGGCTTCTCCACCGACCTGTGGGCCATGCCGGTGCAGCGCCCCTACAACCCCAACGCCAAGCGCATCGCCGAGCTGATGCAGGCCGACCTCGCCAAGATCAACGTCAAGGCCGAGATCAAGAGCTTCGAGTGGGGCGAGTACCGCAAGCGACTGCAGGCCGGCGAGCACCAGATGGGCATGCTGGGCTGGACCGGCGACAACGGCGATCCGGACAACTTCCTCTACACGCTGCTGGGCTGCGCTTCTGCCAAGTCGGCCAGCGGCAGCAACATCTCGAAGTTCTGCTACCAGCCGTACGAAGACCTGGTGCTGAAGGCCAAGAGCGCGACCAAGCAGTCCGAACGCGACGCGCTCTACAAGAAGGCCCAGCTGATCTTCAAGGAGCAGGCGCCGTGGTTCACCATCGCGCATGCGGTGCAGCTGAAGCCGGTGCGCAAGGAGGTGGTCGACTTCAAGCTGAGCCCCTTCGGCCGCCACACCTTCTACGGCGTGGATATCAAGTAAACCCCCAGGCTTCGCGCACTTCGTGTCGCTGCGCCAACCCCCTTGCAGGGGGCAACACCAGAGGCCCGGCGAAGCCGGTTCCTCGGTGTTCCTGGAAAGAGAAATACCGTGAGCACCCTGTCGCCAGCGCCCATCGCCATCGTCGCAGCGATGCACGAGGAGCTGGGCGCGCTTCTCGCGCTGATGCCCGACGAGCAGCGCGTGCGCGTCGCGGGCCGCGACTTCTGGGTAGGCCATCTGCACGGCCGGCCGGTGGTCGCGGTGCTGTCGCGCATTGGCAAGGTCGCGGCGGCGATCACGGCCACGGTGCTGCTGGAGCGCTTCGGCGCGCGGGCCATCGTGTTCACCGGCGTCGCGGGCGGACTGGCGCCGGGCGTGGACGTGGGAGACGTGGTGGTCGCGACGCAGCTGCTGCAGCACGACCTCGACGCCTCGCCGATCTTCCCGAAGTACGAAGTGCCGCTGATGGGGCTGTCGCGCTTCGCTGCCGACGCGGCCATCGGCGATGCGCTGGCGGAGGTCGCGCGGCAGACGCTGCGCGATCCGGTGGCGCTGCTGGGGCAGCAGGCCGTCGACGAATTCGGCCTTCGTTCGCCGAAGGTGCATCGCGGCCTGCTGTTGAGCGGCGACAGGTTCGTCTCGACCACGGCCGAGAGCGCGGCGCTTCAGCGCGCCTTGCCCGATGCGCTCGCGGTGGAGATGGAGGGCGCCTCGGTCGCGCAGGTGTGCCACGACTACGGCGTGCCCTTCGCGGCGATGCGCACGATCTCGGACCGCGCCGACGATGCCGCGCACGGCGACTTCTCGCGCTTCGTCGCTGCGGTGGCGAGCCGCTACAGCCTCGCGCTCGTCAATGCGTGGCTGGCTTCGCTGCCGGCCGAACTTGGCTGAATTCAGCCGAGAGAAGGCGTGCGGCGGCGCGGGATGTCGCGCAGCAGCGGCGGGATCGACAGCGCCAGCAGCAGCGCCGCCAGCGGCACCACGCAGACGAAGCCCACGTACTTGAAGCCCAGCGCGCCCGCGGCGCCGCCGAGCACGAACATGCCGACCAGCCCGCCCGCGCGGCGCATGCGGCTGCGGTCGTGCCGCACGGGCAGGGGATGGTCCTGCTGCGACTTCGAGCGGCGGTTCCAGTAGAGCATCTTGCCGATCTCGATGCCCATGTCGGTGATGTTGCCGGTCATGTGCGTGGTGCGGATGCTGCCGCCCGAGGTCTTGGAGGCCACCGCGTTCTGCAGCCCCATGATGAAGGACAGCAGCAGCACGGTGAGCGGCACCGCGAAGGGCGTCGCCCAGGTCAGCGTGATGGCGCCCATGAGACCGAAGGGAAACATCAGCGCCGCCTCGAGCATCAGCGGCAGCGCGTACACGCCGTGCATGCGGTGCTGGCGGCCCCAGTTCACGAGCACCGCGCACACGGCCGCGCCGGTCAGGAAGGCGAGGATCGCGCCCAGCGCGTTCAGCAGCAGCTTGACGTTGCCCAGCACCATGCCGTCGGCCAGCTGCGAGGCGAAGCCCGTCATGTGCGAGGTGTACATGTGCAGCACGAGGAAGCCGCCTGCGTTGATGGCGCCGGCATTGAAGGCCAGCAGCAGGCCCAGCGCGGTGTTGGTCGAGGGTGCGCGGTGGCGGTGGGTGAGGAAGCGGATTCTGCGCAAGGTGGCTCTCCAGTCGGCGCTCGGGCCGAAAGCCACTCTAGCACCGGGCGCCCCGCGAGCGCCCGTCGGCAGGCCGCTACTTGAGCCAGCCGCGCCGGCGGAAGTACCACATCGGCACCAGCGCGCTCGCCGCCATCAGCACGATGGCGTAGGGGTAGCCCATGGCCCAGTCGAGCTCGGGCATGAACTTGAAGTTCATGCCGTAGATGCTGGCGATCAGCGTCGGCGGCAGCAGCGCCACGCTGGCCACCGAGAAGATCTTGATGGTCTTGTTCTGGTTGATGTTGATGAAACCGACGGTCGCATCCATCAGGAAGTTGATCTTGTCGAAGAGGAAGGCCGTGTGGTTGTCCAGCGACTCGATGTCGCGCAGGATCTGGCGCGCTTCCTCGAACTGCTCGGCGTTGAGCATCTTGCTGCGCATCATGAAGCTGACGGCGCGGCGCGTGTCCATCACGTTGCGGCGGATGCGCCCGTTCAGGTCTTCCTGCCGTGCGATGGCGCCGAGCACCTCGCCGGCCAGCTCGTCGCTGACGTTGCCCGACAGCACCTTCCTGCTCGCCGCCTCGAGCTCGTCGTAGATGTTCTCCAGCGAGTCGGCCGAGTATTCGGCGTCGGCGTCGAAGAGCTTGAGCATGACTTCCTTGGCGTCCTCGATCAGCCCCGGCGCGCGGCGCGCGCGCATGCGCAGCAGGCGGAACACGGGCACGTCCTCGTCGTGGATCGAGAACAGCACGCCGCGGCTGCGCAGGTCGGTGTTGTGCTGGTTGAGGATGAAGGCCACGCGCACCGCGCGCGGGGCTTCGTCGTCGTCGATCAGGAAGTCGGAGCGGATGTGCAGCTCGCCGTTGTCTTCCTCGTAGAAGCGCGCCGATTCCTCGATGTCCTCGTCCATTGCGTCTTCGGGGATGGACAGGCCGTAGTACTGCTTGATCCAGCGCTTTTCCTCGAGCGTGGGCGACTCGAGGTCGACCCAGATCGGCTGGAACCTGGAGAGCTCTTCGAGGGCCTCGATTTCTTCCTGTACGAGGCGGCCGTTGGCGAGCGTGAAGATGTTGAGCATGGGGCTCACTCCCTGGAATGACGGACTGGACGATGGGCGAGGGAGGGGGGCGCTTTCAATTCCCTGCCCGACGTGCGCAAGAGGCGCGAAGAAAGGCGTCAGTGAAAGGGAGTTGAAAGCTGCCGAGACGGGTCGGTTTCCATTGGAAAAATCTCCGGGTTGCAGCGAGGCGCGATTATGTCACCGGCCATATGTCGGCAAGGCGGCCGGACTGGACGGGCATACAGTAAAGTCGCAGGCATGCAGAGCACTGCGCTTCCCGTTCCTTCCGCTGCGCCCAGGAGCCAGGCAGAGCGCCTGGCGCAGGCGCTGGCCTCGCTCAACGAGGCGCAGCGTGTGGCGGTCGAGCACGGCGTGAGCGCGGCCACCGCCGGCCTGGACGAGCGGCCGCTGCTCGTCATCGCCGGTGCCGGCTCGGGCAAGACCAGCACGCTGGCGCACCGCGTCGCAACCCTCATCGCCGGCGGCGTCGATCCGCAGCGCCTGCTGCTGCTGACCTTCTCGCGCCGTGCCGCACAGGAGATGGAGCGCCGCGCCGGCCGGGTGCTGGCGCAGGTGCTCGGACTGAAGTCCGATGCCCCGCCCGCGCTGCCGTGGGCCGGCACCTTCCACGGCATCGGTGCTCGGCTGCTGCGCGAGTACGCGCCGCAGGTCGGCCTCGACGAGAACTTCACCATCCACGACCGCGGCGACGCCGAAGACCTGATGGGGCTGGTGCGCCACGAGCTGGGGCTTTCCTCCACCGTCAACCGCTTCCCGCGCAAGGGCACCTGCCTGTCGATCTACTCGCGCTGCGTGAACACCCGCGCGCCGCTGGCCGATGTGCTGAAGGAAGCCTTTCCATGGTGCGGCGAGTGGGAGGCCGAGCTGAAGAAGCTGTTCGGCGCGTATGTCGAGGCCAAGCAGCGGCAGAACGTGCTCGACTACGACGACCTGCTGCTCTACTGGGCCGAGATGGCGGCCGAGCCTTCGCTGGCCGCGCACATCGGCGCGCGCTTCGACCACGTGCTGGTCGACGAGTACCAGGACACCAACCTGCTGCAGGCGGCGATCCTGCTGGCGCTCAAGCCCGACGGGCGCGGCGTGACCGTGGTGGGCGACGACGCGCAGTCGATCTACTCCTTCCGCGGCGCCACGGTGCGCAACATCCTCGACTTTCCCTCGCAGTTCACGCAGCCCGCGCGCGTGGTCACGCTGGAGCGCAACTACCGCTCGACGCAGCCGATCCTCGACGTGTCGAACCGCGTCATCGCGCAGGCCGCCGAGCGGCATGCCAAGACGCTGTGGACCGACAAGCCCTCTGCCGGCAAGCCGCTGCTGGTGCTCGTGCCCGACGAGGCGGGGCAGGCGCGCTGGGTGGCCGACAAGGTGCTGGCGCACCGCGAGGGCGGGCTGGCGCTGAAGTCGCAGGCGGTGCTGTTCCGCACCTCGTCTCACAGCGCTGCGCTCGAACTGGAGCTGGCGCGGCGCAACATCCCGTTCGTGAAGTTCGGCGGCCTGAAGTTTCTGGAAGCCTCGCATGTGAAGGACCTGCTCGCGGTGCTGCGATTCGCGCAGAACCCGCGCGGCCGCATGGCGGGTTTCCGCGTGACGCAGCTCATCCCGGGCATCGGCCCCGCCACGAGCGCGCGCCTGCTCGACGCGATGGAGCAGGCGCCCGATCCGGCCCGCGTGGTGCGCGAGTTCGTGCCGCCTTCCGCCGCTCGTGCGCAATGGGCCGATTTCGCGAAGGCCTACGAGGCCCTGCGCGCGCCGGCGCTGAAGTGGCCCGCCGACGTCGAGCTCGCGATGGACTGGTACCTGCCGCACCTGGAGCGGCTGTACGAGGACACCTCCGGCGTGCGGCGCGCCGACGTGGAGCAGCTCGCGCGGCTCGCGGCCGGATACGGCTCGCGCGAACGATTCCTCACCGAGCTCACGCTCGATCCGCCCGAGGCCACGAGCGACCGGCCGGGGCCGCCGCTGCTCGACGAGGACTACCTGATCCTCTCCACCATCCATTCGGCCAAGGGGCAGGAATGGAATTCGGTGCACGTGCTCAACGTGGTCGACGGCTGCCTGCCGGCCGACGTGGCCCAGAGCGCGCACGAACTGGAAGAGGAGCGGCGCCTGCTCTACGTGGCGATGACCCGGGCGCGCGACCACCTGCACCTGCTGGTGCCGCAGCGCTTCCACGTCACGCAGCAGGCGGCGCGCGGCGACCGGCACCTGTATGCCAACCGCACGCGCTTCATCGCCGATGCCGACCTGGAAGGCTTCGAGCAGCAGACATGGCCGCCTGCGCCGGAGCGCCCGCCGGCCGTGCCGCCGCCCAGCTCGGTGATCGACCTGCGCAACAGGATGCGAGCCGCCTGGCGCTGAGAAGGCGAGGCACGAGCAGGCCCTTTCGCCGGCAGGGTCACCGGCTGGCCAGCTCTGAAAACACTTGTTTCGAACTGCGGCATCGCCTGCCCTGTGCGTGCCCGCAGCTATCGATTCGCTAGCGTCCGAGAGGCCGTTCGCGAGGCGGCAAAACCCCGAGCAACTCAGGTATTGCAATACCGTGACAGCTTGGGCATAGTGAATCGACCTTCCCTCTTTCTCCCCTCTTCCCATCCCCCTCTTTTTCTTTCTTTCTCAAGACCCCCAGAGAGAACTCCCGTTTCGTTTCGCCGGCCAAGCCGCATTCCGCGGTGCGGCCATTTCCCCAACCGTCAATTCCAGGAGGTCATTCATGAATTTGACGATCAGCGGTCATCACCTCGACGTCACACCTGCCTTGCGCACCTACGTCACGAGCAAGCTGGACCGGGTCATCCGACATTTCGACCAGGTGGTCGATGTGAAGGTGATCCTCACGGTGGAAAAGCAGAAGGAAAAGGAACGCCGCCAAAGGGCGGAGTGCAACATCCACGTCAAGGGCAATGACATGTTCGCGGAGTCGAGCCACGCTGATCTCTACGCTGCGGTCGATGAACTGGTCGACAAGCTCGACCGCCAGGTGGTGCGCCACAAGGACCGCCTGCAGGACCACCATCACGCTGCGCCCAAGCGGTTGATGTAAGAAAGAGCCCGGGCCCGACGAGGCTCGCAGCGAAGGCCGCCCAGGGGCGGCCTTTTTCTTTTTCCCGACTACGGAGCTAGGGTTTTTGGCAGCCGTCCAGAGAGGGCCGAGGGCCCTTCAGGCAACGTGTAGACAGAAAGTAAATAGGGGGACTGGGGGTTTTTACCAAGCGGGTGCATAATCGCCCCCGCTCTGCACCCACCATGAATCGCCTCGCGTCCATCCTGCCGCCCGCTCAAGTGCTTGTGAGCGTTGACGCTACCAGCAAGAAACGTGCTTTCGAAGAAGCCGGCCTGCTGTTCGAAAGCCTTCACGGTCTGGGCCGTGCCCTCATCACCGACAGCCTGTTCGCGCGCGAGCGCCTCGGCTCCACCGGTCTGGGCCACGGCGTCGCCATTCCGCATGGCCGCATCAAGGGCCTCAAGTCGCCGATGGCCGCTGTGTTCCAGCTGGCCAATCCCATCGGCTTCGACGCCCCCGACGAGCAACCCGTCGCATTGCTGATCTTCCTGCTGGTGCCCGAAGCGGCCACGCAGAAGCATCTCGAAATCCTCTCCGAAATCGCCGAGCTGCTGAGCGACGCCAGCCTGCGCGAGCAGATCAAGTCCAGCACCGACGCCACGGCCCTGCACGACCTGATCGCCGGCTGGCAGTCCACCCAGGTCGCGTAACGGTGTTCGCCCCCAGGCTTCGCGCACTTCGCGTCGCGCACGCCTTCCCCTTCCGGGGCGATCCCAGCGGCCCGGCAAAGCCGGTTCCGCGGTATTCTGGCCTGCTCCCAACTCCGGTGCGTGAGCGCCACCTCCTGACCGCATGAAGCCGACCGTCATCAGCGCCGACGCCATGTTCGAGGAGTTCCGTGGCTCGCTCCGCTGGGAATGGCTCGCGGGGCTCGGGGCATCGGAGCGCCAGTTCGATGCGGAGGTCATCAGCCGCGCGCAGTCGGCCGCCGACCTCGTCGGCTACCTCAACTACATCCACCCGTACCGCGTGCAGATCCTCGGCGCGCGCGAGGTGGCCTACCTGACGCGCGGCAGCGAGGAAGACTGCGCCCGGCGCATCGCCCGAATCGTCACGCTGGAGCCGCCGATGCTGGTGCTGGCCGACGGCCAGGCCGCACCCGACGAACTGCTTTCGATCTGCGAGCGCGCCCAGCTGCCGCTCTTTGCCACGCGCGAGTCGTCGGCCTTCGTGATCGACCTGTTGCGCGCCTACCTGTCCAAGCATTTCGCCGAGCGCACATCGATGCATGGCGTGTTCATGGACATCCTGGGCATGGGCGTGATGATCACGGGCGAGTCGGGCCTGGGCAAGAGCGAGCTCGGGCTGGAGCTGATCTCGCGCGGCAACGGCCTGGTCGCCGACGACGCGGTCGACCTCTACCGGATCAACCAGAACACCATCGAGGGCCGCTGCCCCGACCTGCTGCTGAACCTGCTGGAGGTGCGCGGCATCGGCCTGCTGGACATCCGCGCGATCTTCGGCGAGACGGCGGTGCGCCGGAAGATGCGGCTCAAGCTCATCGTGCACCTCGTGCGGCGCGACAGCTTCGAGCGCGACTACGAGCGCATGCCCTCGGCGCCGCTCACGCAGGACGTGCTGGGCATCCCGGTGCGCAAGGTCATCATCCAGGTGGTGGCAGGGCGCAACATCGCGGTGCTGGTGGAGGCCGCGGTGCGCAATTCGATCCTGCAGCTGCGCGGCATCGACACGTATGCCGACTTCGTGGCGCGGCACCACAAGGCGATGGAGAACTCCCGCGACGGGGATTGAATGACCAGGGAATGCGGCCACCGCCGGGCCGCTTTTCCTGTTTTCCGTCAGCGCTTCTTGGCGCAGTCCCCGCACAAGCCGTAAAGCGACATGGCATGGTCCTGCAGGATCCAGCCCTTGTCCTTGGCGATCATCTGCTGGCGGCGCTCGATCTCGGCGTCGTAGAACTCCTCGACCTTGCCGCAGGAGGTGCAGATCAGGTGGTCGTGGTGCGTGCCTTCGTTCAGCTCGTAGACCGCCTTGCCGCTCTCGAAGTGGCTGCGCTCCAGGATGCCGGCCTGCTCGAACTGCGTCAGCACCCGGTAGACGGTGGCCAGCCCGATGTCGGAATGTTCGTTCAGCAGCACGCGGAACACGTCTTCCGCCGTCATGTGCCGCTGGCTGCCGGTCTGGAAGATCTCCAGGATCTTCAGGCGCGGCAGGGTGGCCTTGAGGCCGGTGTTCTTGAGTTCGTCGATGTTGGCCATGGTGGTTCCTGCGCCCCTGGCGGGGCCGCGGCGAAAGGCCCCGAAAAGGCCAGCCGCTACAATGGCCGATCATATCGCTACCCTTTTTCCTCCCATGCCTGCCATCTTCCAACGCCGGCCCTGGCTGCTGGCTGCCGCCGTCGCGGCGACGCTCGGCCTCGGTGCCTGCAGCGGTTTCACCGAGCGCACGCGTGGCGCGCTGGCTGCCGTAACCCCCTACAAAGTCGAGGTGGTTCAGGGCAATTTCGTGTCGAAGGAACAGGTCGCGGCGCTCAAGCCAGGAATGTCCCGCCAGCAGGTGCGGGAAATCCTCGGGACCTCGCTGCTGAACGACGTCTTCCACGCCAACCGCTGGGACTACGTCTTCACCATCCGCCGCCAGGGCGTCGACCCGCAGGAGCGCCACCTCACGGTGTTCTTCAACGGCGAGCTGCTCGACCGCTTCGAGGGCGACGAGATGCCCAGCGAGGAAGAGTTCGTCGCCACGCTCGACACCCGCAAGAAATCCGGCAAGGTGCCCACGCTCGAGGCCTCGGAAGACGACCTCAAGAAATACGCGCCCAAGGACGGCGAGAAGAAAGCCGATGCCGACAAGGCTTCCGCGTCGGCTTCGCTGCCGCCGCTGCCGGCCGCCTACCCCCCGCTCGAAGCGACGCGCTGAGCGCGCCAGGGTCATCGGCGGCAGCGGGCGGTGCCGCCGAGCCGGTCCGTTTCGTTCGTGTCGATCGATGTTCCCCGGCCGTTCCTCACCGCCTCGGGCCGTTTCGAAAATCCTCGAAGACTGACTGAATCCGCGTGACCGAATCCACCTCCACCCCCGCCACCAATTCCGCCTCCGAGCCGCGCCGCGTCGCCATCGCCGGGGCTTCGGGCCGCATGGGCCACATGCTGATCGAGGCCGTGCGCAACGCGCCCGACATGCGCCTGGCCGGCGCACTCGACATCGCCGGCAGCCCGGCGCTCGGCACCGATGCCGGTGCCTTCCTGGGCTTCGACAGCGGCGTGTCCATCGTGTCCGACCTGCGCGCCGGCCTGAAGGACGCGCAGGTGCTCATCGACTTCACCCGCCCCGAAGGCACGCTCGCGCATCTCGCGGTCTGCCGCGAACTGGGCGTGCAGGCCGTGATCGGCACCACCGGCTTCAGCGACGCGCAGAAGGCCGAGATCGCCGAGATCGCGAAGGACATCGCGATCATGATGGCCCCCAACATGAGCGTGGGCGTCAACGTCACCTTCAAGCTGCTGGAGATGGCGGCCAAGGCCATGGCGACGGGCTACGACATCGAGATCATCGAGGCGCACCACCGCCACAAGGTCGACGCGCCCTCGGGCACCGCGCTCAAGATGGGCGAGGTCATCGCCGACGCGCTGGGCCGCGACCTCAAGGACTGCGCGGTGTACGCCCGCGAAGGCATCACCGGCGAGCGCGACCCGTCCACCATCGGCTTCTCGGCCATCCGCGGCGGCGACATCGTGGGCGACCACACCGTGCTGTTCGCCGGCACCGGCGAGCGCATCGAGATCACCCACAAGTCGTCGAGCCGCACCACCTACGCCCAGGGCAGCCTGCGCGCGGTGCGCTTCCTGGCCGGCCAGCGTGCAGGCCTGTTCGACATGTACGACGTGCTCGGTCTTCGCTGAGCGCGCGGCACCCACCAAGGACCGCCGATGAGCGTGCTCGAACTGCTGGCCCACGGTGACGGCGTCAGCCGTTCGGTGGCCGCGCTGCTGCTCGCGATGTCGATCGCGAGCTGGGTCATCATCCTCTGGAAGGCATGGCTGCTGCGCGGCGGCACGCGCGACGTGCTGCGCAGCATCGCGGCGTTCTGGCAGTCGTCCACGCTGGCCGACGCCGAGCACAAGCTCAAGGCCTTCGACCGCGCCACGCTGGTGTCGCCCGCCGTCTCCGCCATCCGCAGCGTGGCCGCAGGCGAGCCGGCCGGCACGCTGGGTGCCGCGGTCGACCGCAACCAGCGCCTGACGCGCGTGCTGCGCGACGCCCTGCACGGTGCGCTGCGCCGGCTGCAGGCGGGGCAGATCCTGCTGGCCACCGTCGGCGCCACCGCGCCCTTCGTGGGGCTGCTGGGCACGGTCTGGGGCATCTACGGCGCGCTGACGGGCATCGCCGGCCAGACCGGCGGCTTCACCATCGACAAGGTGGCGGGCCCGGTCGGCGAGGCGCTCATCATGACGGCCTTCGGCCTCGCGGTGGCCATCCCGGCCGTGCTGGCCTACAACGTCTTCGGCCGCGTCATCGGCCGCATCGAAGCCGAGCTCGAAGGCTTCGCGCACGACCTGCTGGGCAGCTTCGGCGCTGCGCCGGCGCCTGCCGCGCCGCCGCCCGCGCGGCCGATGCCGGTCTAGCCCGACACGGCGAGGCACACCACCATGGCCTTCGGTCGCACATCACTTGGCAGCGCCGCCGGCGGAGGCGGACGCGCCATGGGCGGCGGAGCGCAGCGGCCGCTGTCCGACATCAACGTCACGCCGCTGGTCGACGTGATGCTGGTGCTGCTGGTGATCTTCATCATCACCGCCCCGCTCATGGCCAGCTCGATCAAGCTCGACCTGCCGCAGACCGACGCCGGCCAGCCCAACGACGCACCCAAGTTCGTGAGCCTGTCGGTCGACGCCTCGGGCAAGGTCTTCCTCAACGACAAGGCCGTGACCGACGAGGAACTGGCGCAGCAACTCGAGAAGGCCGCTGCGGACAGCAAGGACACAGAGGTGCAGCTGCGCGCCGACCAGACCGTGCCTTACGGCAAGGTGGTGGCGCTGATGGGTATCGCGAACAAGGCGGGGCTCAGCCGCATCGGCTTCGTGACCGAAGCTGAGCCGGCGCCGCAGAAGCTGCCTCGCTGATCTGACTCTTTTTTCGTGGACACCGCGGAACCGGCTTTGCCGGGCCGCAGGTGTCGCCCCCAGCAAGGGGGTGGGCGGCCCCACGAAGTGGGCAAGCCTGGGGGTTAGCCAAGTACCACAGGCTTCGTACGCCAGATCTCGTGCGCGTACTGCGCGATCGTGCGGTCCGACGAGAACACCCCCATCCCCGCCACGTTGAGGATCGCCTTGCGCGTCCACGCGTCCGAATCGCGGTAGAGCGCGTCGACCTCCGCCTGCTTCGCCACGTAGCTCGCGTAGTCGGCCAGCAGCAGGTAGTGGTCGCCCCAGTTCACCAGCGCGTCGTAGATGCCCTGGTAGCGCGAGGGCTCGCCGGGCGAGAAGGCGCCGTCGCGGATCGCGTCGAGCACGCGCTTGAGTTCGGCGTTCTCCTCGTAGATGTCGCGCGGCTGGTAGCCGCGTGCGCGGATGTCGGCCACCTCGGGCGCGGTGTTGCCGAAGATGAAGATGTTCTCGGGCCCCACGCTCTCGCGCATCTCGACGTTCGCGCCGTCCAGCGTGCCGATGGTGAGCGCGCCATTGAGCGCGAACTTCATGTTGCCGGTGCCCGATGCTTCCGTGCCCGCCGTGGAGATCTGCTCCGACAGGTCGGCCGCCGGCATGATGACCTCGGCCAGGCTCACGCTGTAGTTCGGCAAAAACACCACCTTCAGCAGCTTGCCCACGCGCGCGTCGGCGTTGATGGTGGCGGCCACGTCGTTGATGAGCCTGATGACCAGCTTGGCCATCGCATAGGCCGACGCCGCCTTGCCCGCGAACACCACCACGCGCGGCACCATGTCGATCGGCGTGCCCGCGGCCTGCGCGTCGAGGATGCGGTGGTAGCGCGTCACCACGTGCAGCACGTTGAGCAGCTGCCGCTTGTACTCGTGGATGCGCTTGACCTGCACGTCGAACATCGCGTCGGTGTCGATGTCGATCTTCAGGTGCTGTTCCACCCAGTTGGCCAGCCGCAGCTTGTTCTCGCGCTTGGCGTGGCGGAAGGCGCGCACGAAGGCCGGCTGCGCGGCCATGGGCCTGAGCGCCTCCAGCTGCGAGAGGTCGCGCCGCCAGCCCTTGCCGATGCGCTGGTCGAGCAGCGCCGCCAGCGGCGGGTTGGCCTGCGCCAGCCAGCGCCTGGGCGTGACGCCGTTGGTCTTGTTGTTGAAGCGCTCGGGAAAGATCTTCGCGAAGTCCGAGAAGATCGACTGCTTCATCAGCTCCGAGTGCAGCCCCGACACGCCGTTGACCGAGTGGCTCGCGAGCACCGCCACGTAGGCCATGCGCACGCGGCGCTCGCCGGTCTCGTCGACCAGCGAGAGGCGGCGCATCAGGTCCACGTCGTTGCCCACCTTCTGCGTCACCGTGGCGAGGAACCTCGCGTTGATGTCGTAGATGATCTGCAGGTGCCGCGGCAGGATGCGCCCGAGCATCTCCACCGGCCAGGTCTCCAGCGCCTCGTGCATCAGCGTGTGGTTGGTGTAGCTGAACACCTTCTGCGTGTGCGCCCAGGCCTCGTCCCACGGCATGCCGTGCTCGTCGAGCAAGAGGCGCATGAGCTCGGGCACGGCCAGCACCGGGTGCGTGTCGTTCAGGTGAATGCTGACCTTCTCGGAGAGCTGGTCGAAGGTCTTGTGGTTGCGCAGGTAGCGGCGCAGCAGGTCCTGCACGCTGGCGCTGCAGAAGAAGTACTCCTGGTGCAGTCGCAGCTCGCGGCCCGAGGGCGTGGAGTCGTCGGGGTAGAGCACGCGCGAGACGTTCTCCGAGTGGTTCTTGCTCTCCACCGCCTGCATGTAGTTGCCGCGGTTGAAGGCCGAGAGGTCGATCTCCTCGGTGGCGCGAGCCGACCACAGCCGCAGCGTGTTGGTGGCCTGCGTGCCGTAGCCGGGGATGATGGTGTCGTAGGCCACCGCCAGCACGTCGTGCGTGTCGACCCAGTCGGCCGCGCCCGATGCGGCGCTGGCGCCTTCGCGCTTCTGCACGTGGCCGCCGAAGCGCACGCGGTAGTTCACCTCGGGCCGCTGGAACTCCCACGGGTTGCCGCGCGTGAGCCAGTAGTCGGGAGTCTCCACCTGCTGGCCGTCGACGATGCGCTGGCGGAACATGCCGTACTCGTAGCGGATGCCGTAGCCCATGCCCGGCACGCCCAGCGTGGCCATCGAGTCGAGGAAGCAGGCCGCCAGCCGGCCCAGGCCGCCGTTGCCCAGCGCCGCGTCGGGTTCGCGCTCGGACAGCGCCGCCATGTCCACGCCGAAGTCGGCCAGCGCCTCGCGCACGGTGTCGTACAGGTCCACCGCCAGCAGCGCGTTGGTGAAGGTGCGCCCGATCAGGAACTCCATCGACAGGTAGTAGACGCGCTTCAGGTCCTGGGCGTAGTTGGCGCGCGTGGTCATCATCCAGCGCTCGACCAGCTGGTCGCGCACCGCCTGCGAGGTGGCGTTGAGCCAGTCGTCCTGGCTGGCGGCGACGGGGTCCTTGCCGACCGCGTAGATCAGCTTGTTGGCCACCGCGCGCTTGAAGGCCGCGACGTCGCGGTCGGGGTGGTCGTAGGCGAAGTCCTTGATCGTCATGGGGCACTCCCGGAAGAGGGTTGTTTGATGCTTTGCCGGTACACGTCGATGTATTGCGCGGCGGCCGTGGCCCAGTCGGCCGGCCGGCGCATGGCGTTGCCGCGCACGCGGCGCCAGTCGGGGCCGCGGTCGTAGAGCGCGAAGGCGCGGCGCAGCGCGCGGGCGTAATCCGCGGCGTCGAAGCGGTCGAACACGAAGCCGGTGGCCTCGCCGCTGGCGAGGTCTTCCAGCGAGCTGTCGACCACCGTGTCGGCCAGCCCGCCGACGCGTCGCACCAGCGGCAGCGCGCCGTACTTGAGGCCGTACATCTGCGTGAGGCCGCAGGGTTCGAAGAGCGAGGGCACCAGCGTCACGTCGCCGGCGCCGAACATCTGGTGGGCCAGCGTCTCGTTGTAGCCGATGGTCACGGCCACCGACTGCGGCGCGGCCGCCGCGCGCTGGCGGAAGGCTTCCTCCAGCCAGGCCTCGCCGCTGCCCAGCAGCGCGAGCTGCCCGCCCTGGGCGAGCAGCGCGTCGAGCCCGCCGAGCACCAGGTGCAGGCCCTTCTGCTCGGTGAGCCGGCTCACGACGATGAAGAGCGGCGCGTCCGGCCGCTCGGCCAGGCCCAACTGGTGCTGCAGCACCGACTTGCAGCGCGCCTTGCCCGCCATGTGGCGGCCTTCGGGCGTGTGGTAGCCCTGCACCAGCGCGGCGTCGGCGGCGGGGTTCCAGACCTTGTCGTCGACCGCGTTGAGGATGCCGCTCAAGGCTGCGCTGCGCTGGCGCAGCAGGCCGTCGAGCCCGCAGCCCTGCTCGGGCGTCTGGATCTCCAGCGCGTAGGTCGGGCTCACGGTGGTGAGCCGGTCGGCGAAGTACAGGCCGCCCTTCATGAACGAGATCTGGCCGTGGTACTCGAGGCCGTCCATCTGGAACGCGCTGCCCGGCAGGCCGAGCTCCGCGAAGTGCCAGGGCGCGAAGATGCCCTGGTAGGCCAGGTTGTGCACGGTGAAGACGCTGCCCACGTGCGGCGCGCCGGACTGCCGCGCGAAGTGCAGGTAGGCCGGCGCGAGCGCGGCATGCCAGTCGTGCGCGTGCACGACCTCGGGCTGCCACTGTGGATCGAGGCCCTGCGCCAGCTGCGCAGCCGCCCATCCGAGCAGCGCGAAGCGGCGGTGGTTGTCGCCGTAGGGCTGGCGCGAGGCGTCCTCGTAGGGGTTGCCGGGCCGGCCGTAGAGCGCCGGCGCGTCGATCACGTAGGCCGCGATGCCGGGCGTTCCGTCGATGTCGATGTGCCCGAGCCGCAGCCCGAAGCCTTCGCCCCAGGGCGCCTCGAAGGCGGCCACCGGCGCGAGGTCGCGCACGCCGGCCACGATGGCCGGGAAGCCCGGCAGCAGCACGCGCGCGTCCTGGCCGGCGGCGGTGAGCGCCAGGGGCAGGGCGCCGGCGATGTCCGCCAGTCCGCCGGTCTTGAGGAGGGGGAAGAGTTCTGCGCTGACCTGGAGTATTCGCATCGTTGTCCGTGGGTGCTCTCGGGTCAGGTGGCCGCGAGGCGCTTGAGCATCTCCCGGGTGACCAGCACGACGCCGTTCTCGGTGCGCTCGAAGCGCGCGGCGTCCGCCTCGGCATCCTCGCCGATCACCATGTCGTCGGGGATCACGCAGGCGCGGTCGATCACCACGCGGTTCAGCCGCGCGCCACGGCCCACCTCCACGTCGGGCAGCAGCACGGCCTCGTTGATCTCGCAGAAGGAATGCACGCGCACGCCCGAGAACAACACCGAGCTGCTGACCTTGGAGCCCGAGACG
The DNA here is from genome assembly GCF_052044195.1 of Variovorax sp. 22077. NCBI lineage: Bacteria > Pseudomonadati > Pseudomonadota > Betaproteobacteria > Burkholderiales > Comamonadaceae > Variovorax > Variovorax sp. 22077. The sequence continues at coordinate 123,885 of NZ_JBQEQC010000009.1, read as the reverse complement.
ATGCAGCCGCCCGAGACGATGGTGTTGACCGTCATGCCGTGGTGGCCGTTGCGGTCGAGCACGAACTTGGCCGGCGGCAGCTGCCGCTGGTAGGTCCAGATGGGCCAGTCCGTGTCATAGATGTCGAGCTCCGGGGTGATGGAGGCCAGGTCGAGGTTGGCTGCCCAGAATGCATCAATCGTGCCCACGTCGCGCCAGTAGGTCTTGGCCTCCGGCCCGCGCGAGGCCCGCGTGACGCACGACATGCCGAAGGGATGCGCCAGCGCCCGGCCCTCGGCCACGGCGCGGGGAATGATGTCCTTGCCGAAGTCGTGGCTGGAGTTCGGGTTCGCGTTGTCCTCCTCGAGCAGCCGGTAGAGGTATTCGGAGTCGAACACGTAGATGCCCATGCTCGCCAGCGCCGTGTCGGGTCTGCCGGGCATGGCGGGCGGGTCGGCGGGCTTCTCCAGGAATTCGGTGATCCGGCGGTCGTCGTCCACGGCCATCACGCCGAAGGCCGTGGCCTCCATGCGCGGCACCTCGATGCAGCCGACCGTGCAGCCCAGGCCGCGCTCGGCGTGGTCCTTCACCATCAGCGAGTAGTCCATCTTGTAGATGTGGTCGCCGGCCAGCACCACCACGTAGTCGTGCTTGGTGGACCGGGTCTGGATGATGTCCAGGTTCTGGAACACCGCGTCGGCCGTGCCTCGGTACCAGTTCTCGTCGCCCATGCGCTGCTGCGCGGGCAGCACGTCGACCATCTCGTTGAGCTCGGCGCGCAGGAAGCTCCAGCCGCGCTGCAGGTGGCGCATGAGCGAGTGCGACTTGTACTGCGTGACCACCGCCATGCGCCGGATGCCCGAGTTGAGGCAGTTCGACAGCGCGAAGTCGATGATGCGGAACTTGCCCCCGAAGTACACCGCCGGCTTGGCGCGCCGGTCGGTCAGCTGCTTGAGGCGGGAGCCGCGCCCGCCGGCCAGCACCAGGGCGATGGTGCGACGTACCAGCTGGTGGGCCTGAAGCTCTTGCTGTTGCGGCTGCGAAGGCAGCGCTGGCGGTGTGGGCTTGTCCATCCTGAGTCTCCGTTCGTTTGTTCGTTCGTTGGGTGTTCGCCGGGCCGGAATGCGCCGTGATTCAGAGTTTCTTCTGCATCGAGACTAGCACCGTGCCGGGCGGCTGGCTTCTACGTTCTTGCAAGCCCGATGCTCGAGAAAGGCACTTGCACAGTACCGTCCAGCGCCTGGGGGTGGTCGCCCGGGTCCGCCTGCGGATCGGTGCCCAGGCAGAGACGCCACGCGCCCGGCGGCAGCGTGAACGACACGGCCTGCGGCCCGGCGTTCACCATCACCAGCCATGAGCTCGCATCGCCGGCCTGCGCTGTCGTCGAGGTTGTCGTTGCGGTTGTCGTCGTCGTTGTTGTCCCATCGACGAAGTGGATTGCAAGGGCCGTGCCCGTGCCGTTCCAGTCGTCGGGCATCATCGGTTCGCCGTCGGGGCGCAGCCAGCGGATGCGGGGGCACGAGCCGTCGGGCGGCGCTTCGGCCGGCCACCAGTGCGTGCTGCGCAGGGGAGGGGCCTCGCGGCGCAGCGCGGCCAGACGCGCGACGAAGGCGCTCAGCACGGCCGCGTCGCTGCCGGGGGCGGAGGTGCCGATCCAGGCGAGCCAGGTGGTGTCGTTGTCCTGGCAGTAGGCGTTGTTGTTGCCCTTCTGGCTGTGGCCGAGTTCGTCGCCGGCCAGCAGCATCGGCGTGCCCTGCGACAGCATCAGCGTGGCGAGCAGCGCCCGCTGCAGCCGCGTGCGCATGGCCAGCACCGCGGGGTCGTCGCTCGGCCCCTCGACGCCGCAGTTGTTGCTGAGGTTGTGGCCGTGGCCGTCGCGGTTGTCCTCGCCGTTGGCGAGGTTGTGGCGTTCGTCGTAGCTCACCAGGTCGCGCAGCGTGAAGCCGTCGTGCGCGGTGATGAAGTTGACGGTGGCCGTCGGCGCGCGGCCACGGTGCGCGAACTCGGTGCTGGAGGCCGTGAAGCGATGCGCGAAGCCGCCGAGCCCGGCGCGGTCATCGGCATGCGCCTGCCGCAGCCAGAAGCCGCGCTGCGTGTCGCGGTAGCGGTCGTTCCATTCGAGCCAGCCCGGCGGGAACCCGCCGAGGCGGTAGCCGTCGGGGCCGATGTCCCAGGGTTCGGCGATCAGCAGCGTGCGCGACAGCACCGGGTCCTGCGCGATGGCGGCGAAGAAGGGCGCTCGCGCATCGAAGCCGCGCTGTGCGTCGGCGCGCCCGAGCACCGGGGCGAGATCGAAGCGGAAACCGTCGACGCCCATCTCGCAGGCCCAGAAGCGCAGGCTGTCCATCACCAGCTGCAGCACGCGCGGCTCGCCGAGGTTCAGGCAGTTGCCGGTGCCGGCCCAGTTCTCGTAGAGCGAGCGGTCGTCTTCGCGCAGGTGGTAGTGGAGCGCGTTGTCGATGCCGCGCATCGACAGCGTCGGGCCGAGCTCGTCGCTCTCGGCGCTGTGGTTGTAGACCACGTCGATCACCAGCTCCATGCCGCGCGCGTGGATCGCGTCGGCCATCGCGCGGAACTCGCCCGCGGGCGTGGTGCCGGGGCGACCGCTCCAGTAGCGGGCCTCGGGCGCGAACCAGCCGATGGTGTTGTAGCCCCAGTAGTTGCTCAGGCCCATGCGCAGCAGGCGGGGCTCGTCGGCACGGTGCTGCACGGGCATGAGGCTCAGCGTGGTGACGCCCAGGCGCTGCAGGTGGTCGAGCACGGCGGGCTCGGCGAGGCCGGAGTAGGTGCCGCGCAGCGGTGCGGGAACCGCGGGGTTGAGCTTGGTCTGGCCCTTGACGTGGAGTTCGTAGAGGACGCGGTCGCCTGCTGCGATGCGGGCGTGGCCCGGTGGTGCGAAGGGGCGGGGAGTCGCTACCCGGGCCTTGAGGGCGATGGCGGCGTTGTCTCGGGTGTCCCGCTTTTCGGGATGCGCCGGGTCGTGGCCGAGGAAGAGGTCGCTGCCGTCGTAGGTGCCTGCGATTTCGCGGGCGTAGGGGTCCAGGAGCAGCTTCGACGGGTTGAAGCGCTGGCCTGCTCCCGGGTTCCAGGGGCCGTGGACTCGGTAGCCGTAGACGAGGCCTGGCTTGCCGCTGGGCAGGTGGCCGTGCCAGATGCCGTCTGTGCAGGTGGGGAGGCGCAGGCGTTGTTGTTCGTTCTTGCCTGTGGTGTCGAAGATGCAGAGGTCTACGGCTTCTGCTGTGGGGGCTGCTATTGCGAAGTTGACGCCCTGTTGCGAGGGGGTTGCGCCTAGGGGGTACTGATTGCCTGGGCTCAGCATCGTGCTTGCTCTCGATGGGGGTTGCTTCCCGAGGCCGGGACTCGCCCCGGCGGGCGACCTACTTTTCTTTGCTTCGCCAAAGAAAAGTAGGCAAAAGAAAGGCGACCCCGCTGTCTGCGACCCCTTCGCTGCGCTACGGGGCAACCTGCGGTGCTCGCGTTTCGCGGGGTCTCGCCCAAACTCGCTTCGCTCAGACAAGGGCGAGCCCTGATCCGCGAAACGCTGCGCTCCTCGGCGCAGCCAGAGGGGAGGGGAGAGAGTCGGGCCATCGCGTTGCTCGGCCTCCAAGGCACTGCAGGCGCTGCGCGCCTGCAGTGCTTGGAATGAATTGAGAGGTCGCCGCGGGTCTTTTCGAGGGGCGCTCGCTGGCGGTACCCAGCGGTGCCGGTAACCCAGAGTCGTCTCGTGCACCGCGACTGCATCAGCATCTCACCCAAGACAACGAGCCAGAACACAGGCTCGAAATCAACCCGCGGCCCAAATCCCTGGCCGAGCAAAGCGAAGGCCAGTCCAGGCTGCTCAAGAAGCCGAGCGAAGCGATGGCACGGGGCGCTCCCTTCTGGCTGCGCCGAGGAGCGCAGACGTAGGAGGGACAAGGGCCGCAGCTGTCTGAGCGCAACGCAGTGGAGCGAGTTCTGCGGACCCCCTCCTACGTCGAGCACCGCAGGTTGCCCGTAGCGAAGCGAAGGGACGCAGACAGCAGGGTCGCCTTTCTTTTGCCTACGTTTCTTTGGCGAAGCAAAGAAAAGTAGGTCGGCCGCCGGGCCGAGACCCGGCCCTGGGAAGCAACCGCCAAACAGAGTCTCACGAAGCCAGAACAACGAGCAGCCCCCGAAAAGCAACCCAACCCCAAAAATCAAACCAGCACCCACATCAAAGTACCCAACGGCGGCACATCCACAGAAACCGAATCCGCCTTCCCATGCCAGGCAACAGCCGAGCTTTCGACAACCCCGTTCCCCACACCGCTCCCCCCATACACGACCCCATCCGTATTGATGATCTCCCGGTAAGCCCCCGCAGAGGGAACACCGAGCCGATACCCCATCCGAGGCACTGGCGTGAAGTTGCAGACCACCACCACAAACCCCCCGTCGCGAGCCCGGCGCACGAACGCGAAGACCGACTGGTCCGAGTCGTCATGCACGATCCACTCGAACCCCCTCGCCTCATGGTCGAGCTCATGCAGGGCCGGAAAGTGCCGATACACGTTGTTCAGGTCGCGCACCAGCCTGCGCACCCCCTGGTGCGACGCATGCTCCAGCAGATGCCAGTCAAGGCTGCGGTCGGCATTCCACTCCGCGTACTGCGCGAACTCGCCGCCCATGAAGAGCAGCTTCTTCCCCGGATAGGCCCAGAGGTACCCGTACAGGTTGCGCAGTCCCGCGAACTTCTGCCATTCGTCGCCGGGCATGCGCCCGATCATCGAACCCTTGCCGTGCACCACTTCGTCGTGCGAGAGCGGCAGCACGAAGTTCTCGCTGTGCGCGTACATCAGCCCGAAGGTGATCTGCCGGTGGTGGTGCTTGCGGTAGACCGGGTCGGTGCCGGCGTAGGCCAGCGTGTCGTTCATCCAGCCCATGTTCCACTTGTAGTGGAATCCCAGGCCGCCGTCCTCGGGCGGGCGGGTGACGCCGGGAAAGCTGGTCGATTCCTCGGCGATGGTCACTGCGCCGGGCCGCTCGATGCCGACCACGCGGTTCATGCGGCGCAGGAATTCGATGGCCTCCAGGTTCTCGCGGCCGCCGAGCGCATTGGGTATCCATTCGCCCGACTTGCGGCTGTAGTCGCGGTAGAGCATCGACGCCACGGCGTCCACGCGCAGGCCGTCGACGCCGTAGCGCTCCAGCCAGTACAGCGCGTTGCCGACGAGGTAGTTGCGGACTTCCGTGCGCGCGTAGTTGAAGATCAGCGTCTGCCAGTCGTTGTGGAAGCCTTCGCGCGGGTCGGCGTACTCGTACAGCGCGGTGCCGTCGAAGCGGCCCAGGCCGTGGGCGTCGGTGGGGAAGTGCGCGGGCACCCAGTCGAGGATCACGCCCAGCCCCGCCTCGTGCGCCGCCTCGACGAAATGGCGGAAGTCGCCCGGCGTGCCGAAGCGCGAGGTGGGGGCATAGAGGCCGATGGGCTGGTAGCCCCACGAGCCGTCGAAGGGGTGTTCGCTCACGGGCAGCAGCTCGATGTGCGTGAAGCCCATGTCGCGCGCGTACGGCACCAGCGTGTCGGCCAGCTCGCGGTAGTCCAGCCACTCGTGGCCGTTCTTGCGGCGCCACGAGCCCAGGTGCACTTCGTAGATGCTGATGGGCGCGTCGCGTCCGTTGGCGGCGGCGCGGCCCTCGGGCATCTTCACCGGCGCGGGCAGGGGCTGCACTACGCAGGCGGTGTCGGGGCGCAGCTGCGCCGAGAAGGCGAAGGGGTCGGCCTTGCGCAGCACTTCGCCCTGCGCAGACAGGATCTCGAATTCGTAGCTGTCGCCCACGGACACGTGCGGCGCGAAGATCTCCCACACGCCGCACTCGCGGCGCAGCCGCATCATGTGGCGCCGGCCGTCCCAGTTGTTGAAGCTGCCGACCACCGACACGCGCTTCGCGTTCGGCGCCCAGACCGCGAAGGCCACGCCCTTCACGCCGTCGATCTCGCGCAGGTGCGCGCCCAGCCGCTCCCACGGCCGCAGGTGCGTGCCCTCGGCCAGCAGCCACACGTCGGTCTCGCCGAGCACGAAGGAGAAACGGTAGGGGTCTTCGAGCCGCGAGGTGTGGGTGTCCCAGTCGACCTGGAACGAATAGCCCATGCGGGCCTCCGCGGCGGGCACGAGGCCGCTGAAGAGGTCGGATTCGGGATGGCGCGTGAGTATCGACAGCGGCCAGCCGGTGCGCGAATGCACCACCGCCACGTGCTGCGCGCCGGGCAGCAGGGCGCGCACGACCAGGCCCTCGGGCGTCTCGTGCGGACCGAGTACGGCGAACGGGTCGCCGTGCTCGGCGCGCATCAGCGCGTGGATTTCGGACTCCGGAAGGGGCTTGACGGGCATGTTGGATGGGCTCAGCTGGGTTCTTCGCCGGCGGGCGCGCCGAAGAATACGCCGTACGGCGCCAGCTGCAGCATGCGCTTTCCGTCCGCGGTGTGGATGACGGATGTCTCCGCCAGCGGCTGTCCGACAACAGGAGCAATGCCGTGGGGCAGCGGTATCGCTGCCGGCTCGCCGCCGAAGTTGAAGATCGCCTGCATCGACGAAGCGCCGTCGCCGTGCCGCTCGAAGTGCAGCAGCTGCGGCGCCGGCGTGTCGAAGAAGCGGATGGCGCCGGTGCGCAGCAGCGGCTGGGTGCGCCGCCAGTGCAGCAGGGTGCGGCTGAAGGCGAGCATCGAGTCGGGGTCGGCGGCCTGGCGCTCGATGGCCAGCGGCAGGTGCGGGCCGTACACCGGCAGCCAGGGCGTGCCGGTGGTGAAACCGCCGTCGGGTGCTTCAGGGGTCCAGGGCATGGGCGTGCGGCAGCCGTCGCGGCCCTTGAACTCGGGCCAGAAGGCGCGGCCGTACGGGTCCTGCAGCAGCTCGAAGGGCACCTCGGCCTCGGGCAGGCCCAGTTCCTCGCCCTGGTAGATGCTGGCGCTGCCGCGCAGCGAGAGCAGCAGCGCAAGCCAGAGCCGGTCGCGGCGGGTGTCGGGCGCGCCGCCGCCGCTCCAGCGGGTGGCGACGCGCGGCACGTCGTGGTTCGAGATCGCCCAGCAGCCCCAGCCGCCGGTGTGCGCGAGCGCGGTGTCGAGCGCCTCGACCTGGTGGCGCAGGTGCGCGGGGCTGTGGTCGGCCGTCAGCAGGCTGAAGCTGTAGGCCAGGTGCAGGCGCTTGCCGAGCTCGGTGTACTGGGCCATGACCGGCGGCGCGTTCTCGTCGCCGACCTCGCCCAGCGCCACCGCGCCATATTCGTCGAGCAGCCGGCGCAGCCCTTCGAGGAACGCCAGGTTCTCGTGCTGGCTCTTGTCGTACAGGTGCTGCTGCATCGCGTACGGGTTGTCGGCGCGCACCGTGCTGACTTCGCCGATGGAGGCCAGCGTGGCCGGCGGGTTGTCGCGCAGCAGCGCGTCGTGGAACTGGTGGTTGCAGGCGTCGAAGCGGAAGCCGTCCACCCCGCGCTCGCACCAGAAGCGCACCTCGCCCAGCAGCGCCTCCTGCACTTCGGGGCAATGGAAGTTCAGGTCGGGCTGTTCGGCCAGGAAGCTGTGCAGGTAGTACTGGCGACGGCGCGAGTCCCACTGCCAGGCCGGGCCGCCGAACACCGACAGCCAGTTGGTCGGCGGCGTGCCGTCGGGCTTGGGGTCGGCCCAGACGTACCAGTCGGCCTTGGGGTTGTCTCGCGAGCTGCGGCTTTCGGCGAACCAGGCGTGCTGGTCGGAGGTGTGCGAGAGCACCTGGTCGATGACCAGCTTCAGGCCCAGCTCGTGCATGCGCGCCAGCATGGCGTCGAAGTCGGCCAGCGTGCCGAAGAGCGGATCGACCGCGCGGTAGTCGGACACGTCGTAGCCGAAGTCCTTCATCGGCGAGCGGAAGAAGGGCGACACCCAGATCGCATCGACGCCGAGGCTGGCCACGTGCTCCAGCCGGGACGTGATGCCCGGCAGGTCGCCGATGCCGTCGCCATTGCTGTCCATGAAGCTGCGCGGGTAGATCTGGTAGATCACCGCGCCGCGCCACCATTCGCTGTTGCTGCCGTCGGTTTTGCTGCTGGCCATGCCGGTCCCTGTGGTCTGAAATCATTGTGGCATGCGAAATCCGGGCCAGTGGGGCCGGTGATGCTGCCGGTTGGGCGGCCATGCGGGGCGGCGCAGCGCGGCGTGGGGCTTCGCGAAGCTTTCTACACTGGGCGCCGTTCCCGGTTTTCAAAATGACGATTCCCGATTCCGTTTCCCCACCTTCCTCCCTGGCCGCGCTCGAGGCCCGGCTCGCCCAGGACCTCGCCTACCTCGGCTGGCCCGCCCGCAACTGGATGCCCGCTCGGCAGGCCGCCGGCGGCGAAACCATGATCGACGTGGCCATCATCGGCGGCGGGCAGGCCGGCCTCGCCGCCTCGGTGGCGCTGGCACAGCTGGGCATCCGCGCCGTGATCTTCGACCGCTCGCCAGCCGGCAGCGAAGGCCCCTGGGCCACCACGGCCCGCATGGAGACGCTGCGCTCGCCCAAGGAGCTCACCGGGCCCGCGCTGGGCCTGCCCGCGCTCACCTTCCGCGCCTGGTTCGAGGCCCAGTTCGGGCTGGAGGCCTGGACCGCGCTGGACAAGATCCCGCGCCTGCAGTGGATGGACTACCTCGTCTGGTACCGCCGCGTGATGAACGTGGACGTGCGCAACGGCATGGCCGTGACCGCCGTGCAGCCCCTGCCCGACGCGGCCGGCGTGCGCCTCGAACTGCGCTCCGGCGATGGCGAACGCAGCAGCAGCGTGCTGGCGCGCCGCCTGGTGCTGGCCACCGGGCGCGACGGCCTCGGCGGCCCGGCGGTGCCGGCCTTCGTGAACGCCCTGCCGCGCTCGAAATGGGCGCATTCCTCCGACGTGATGGACTACGGCCGGCTCAGGGGCCTGCGCGTGGGCGTGATCGGCGCGGGCTCCTCGGCCATGGACAGCGCCGCCACCGCGCTCGAAGCCGGCGCCCACAGCGTCGAGCTGCTGATCCGCCGCCCCGACCTGCCGCGCGTCAACAAGGGCAAGGGCGCGGGCGTGCCTGGCCTCACGCAGGGGCACTACGACCTGCCCGACGAACTCAAGTGGCGCATCCGCCACTACATCAACGTATTGAACGTGCCGCCGCCGCACGGCAGCACGCTGCGGGTGTCGCGCCATCCCAATGCCTTCTTCAACTTCGGCTGCCCGGTGCTGTCGGTCGAACCGAAGGGCGAGGGCATGGTGGTGTCGACGCCCAGGGGCGATTTCGAATTCGACTTCCTGATCGTCTCCACCGGCTTCAAGGTCGACTGGCCGAACCGCCCCGAGTTCGCCGCCATCGCGCCCCACGTGCGCACCTGGAAGGACCGCTTCACGCCCGCCACCGGCGACGAAGACCAGGAACTGGCCGATTCCCCCGACCTCGGCCCCGCCTTCGAGTTCAAGGAGCGCTCGCCCGGCGAATGCCCGGGGCTCGCACGCATCCACTGCTTCTGCTATCCGGCGGCGCTCTCGCACGGCACGGTGTCGGGCGACATTCCCGCCATCAGCGATGGCGCAAAGCGACTGGCCAGCGGCATCGCGAGCCTCTTCTACCGCGAGGACTTCGACCAGCACTGGGCCTACCTCCAGGAGTTCGCGGAGCCCGAACTCTTCGGCGACGAATGGACGCCCGCGCTGCCGCCACAGGAGAGAAATCGATGAGAAGCCGACAAGAGACCGATAAAAGACCCATAAGAAACCGCGAACCATGACAAGCACACCCGTTTCCGATGTGATCGATGCCGTCGTCCCCCTGGCGCCGGACCAGCCCACCTGGGCGCTGCGCCGCCAGCGCGAGAAGGTGCTGGCCGCGACCCAGGGCAGCTATGACGCGATGTTTTCCCCTGCGGTCGAAGGCCTCTCGGTGGCCGAGCGGCTGTTCGTGGCGCTGCACGCCTGCCGCGTCTCGAAGGCCGACAGCCTGGCCGGGCACTACCGCGACCGGCTCGTGGCCGAAGGGGCCGACGCCGCCGTGATCGCGGCCGTCGATGCCGGCAAGCCCGTGGCCGACGCGCGCCTGCAGGCTGTGCTTGCCTTCACCGGCAAGCTGATCGAGCGCCCCATCGAGGGCGACAAGGCTGCCGTGCAGTCGCTGGTCCAAAGCGGCCTGTCGACGCCGGCCATCGTGGCGATGAGCCAGCTGATCGCCTACCTGTCGTACCAGATCCGCGTCGCCGCGGGCCTGAAGGCGCTGGCCGCGCTGGAGGTGGCGGCATGAGCGCCGCGCCGGGCCGCCCCAAGCAAGCTCGCACCGCAGTGCGAAGCACGAAGGTATTCCAATGAGCGCTCCGATCCGCATCAAGGGCTTCACCAACGAAGTGCTCAAGTGGAAGCCGTGGCTCGACACGGTGGACGTCGACACCGCCACGCCGGAGCAGCTCGCGGCGCTGGACGAGATGAGCCCGCAGGCACGCACCTCGCCCTACTTCCTGGTGCTGGCGCACCAGCCCGAGATACTGCTGCAGCGCTCCATCGCCTTCAACGCGATCATGTTCGCGCCGGGCGGCATGCCGCGCGCCGAGCGCGAACTGGGCGCCACGGTGGAGTCGCGCGTCAACGGCTGCGTGTACTGCGCCTCGGTGCATGCCCAGCGCTTCGAGCAGCTGGCAAAGCGCAACGACGTGATATCGCAGGTGTTCGAGGAGCCCGAGGGCGCCGGCACCACGGAGCGCGAGAAGGCCATCGTCGAGTTCTCGATCCGCCTGGGCGCGGCGCCCGACAAGGTTTCGGCAGACGACGTGCGCAAGCTCAAGGAGGTGGGGCTGGGCGAGCTGGAGATCCTCGACCTGATCCACTCGGTGGCCATCTTCGCCTGGGCCAACCGGCTGATGCTCAACCTCGGGGAGCCCGTGTTCCCCGAGACCGACGCCTCATAGGCCTCATAGGCGCCCGAGCAGGCCGGCGATGGTCTCATCCGCCAGGCCCAGCGGCCCGACGAGGTCGTTCTCGCGGCGGTAGTCGATGCCGTTGACCAGCGAGGCCGCGTCCACGATGGTCCGCGTGGCGGGCGTGGGCACGCCGGCGATGGCCCCGAGCGCCTCGACGAAGGCCAGGCCGTAGGGCATGTCCTCGCTCAGGTAGCGCGTGTCCGTCTGCGTGGGGCCGGGCGGACCGCCGCGCTTGGCGTGCAGCTCGGCGGCGATGTCGGCGAGCTTTTCGGAGGTGGTGCCGAAGGAGCGCGCGAAGTGCGCCTCGATGGGGCCGAGCTCGATGCCGAAGGCGGCCGCCACGGCGCGGCGCTCGGCATCGAGCGCCTCGATCGCGCGCGACACGCCGGGCGTCATGCAGTGGTACTGCGGCCAGTTCTCGGCGCGCTCGATGCGCGTCCAGTTGAAGACCGCGAGCGGCCCGTGCGACTGCGGATTGACGTTGGCCAGGGCGCTGGCGAGCGCGCTGCCCTGCACGGAGAAGCCTTCGCCGAAGAGTTCGGTGCACAGCGCGACGGCCTCGTCGACACGTGCGCCGGGCAGCGCGGAGACACCGACTGCCTTGCGCCGCGTCATCACGCGGACCCGGATGCCCGACTCGCGGCGCGCCGTCAGCACGGTGGTGCCGAAGCTGGCGACGGTGAGACGCTGCAAGCCCGCGCGCACCGCCGCCTCGTGCAGGTAGAGCGACGACAGCGAGGCCATCGAACTGACGATGACCGTCTGGCCGTCGCGCAGGAAGGGCAGCAGCGCGTCCATCACGCGCCTGTGGCCGTTGACCGGCAGGGCGACCAGCAGCACGTCCGAGGCGGCGCAGAGCCCGGCCGCGTCGTCGGCGACCTCGACGCCCACCGAGAACGACTCGATGCCGCCGGCTTCCAGCGGCTGCGTGCGCAGGGCATTCGCCCCCCGGCCGCCCGGCGACCAGATCGTGACGCCATGGCCCGCCCGCCGCAACCAGGCCGCGCTGGCCAGCGCGATCGCCCCGGCGCCCGCGATGCCGACGCGATACCGCTTCGCCGCGACCGTCAACGCCGCCTCTCCATTCGGGGACACCGTGGAACCAGCTCGGCCGTGCCACCGTTGCTGCCCCCGGCGAGGGGGCCGGCGAAGCGACACGAAGTGCGTGAAGCCTGGGGAAGAGCCAGCCTATTCAACTTTGATGCCGCCCTGCTTGATGACCTTGGCCCAGCGCTGGCTGTCCTCGGTCACGACCTTGCCCAGCGCCGATGCGCCGCCGCAGGTGTTGACCGCGCCCAGCTGGGCGAAGCGCTGCTTCGTCTCGGGCAGGTTGCACACCTCGACCAGCGCAGCGGAAAGCTTCTCGACGCTCGCCGCCGGCATGCGCGCTGGCGCCATCACGCCGACCCAGACCGGCACCTCCATGCCCGGGAGGCCGGTGGCCTCGCCGATGGTCGGGGCCGAGCCCATGCCCGGCAGCGCGGCGCGCGAGAAGGTACCCAGCACGCGGGCCTTGCCGCTGGCGACCATGGGCTCGATCGAGGCCACGCTGGTCACGATGGTCGCCACCTGGCCGCCCAGCAGGTCGGTGAGGGCCGGCGCGGCGCCGCGGTAGGGCACGTGCAGCAGGTTCACGCCGCCGGCCTGCGCCAGCAGTGCACCGGTCAGGTGCGAGACGGTGCCGTTGCCGGTGGATGCGTAGGTCACCTGGCCGGGCCTGGCCTTGGCGTCGCGCAGCACGTCGGCCACCGTCTTGTAGGGGCTTTCGGCGCGCACCGAAAGCGTCATGGGGGTGTCGCCCACCAGGGCGACAGGCACCAGCTCGTGGACCGGGTCGTAGGGCAGCTTGGCCTGCAGGTGCGGCGCGATGGTGACCGCGCCGCCGGTGGCCAGCAGCACCGTGGCTCCGTCGGTCGCCTTGGCCACAGCATCGGCGGCCACGATGCCGCCGGCGCCAGCCTTGTTGTCGATGATGACCGGCTGGCCGAGCTTGTCGGTGAGCTTGGCGCCCAGGTAGCGGGCGATGACGTCCTGCGCGCCGCCGGTGGCGAAGGGCACGACGATGCGCAGGGGCTTGTCGTTCTGCTGGGCCCAAAGGGGTGTGGCGGCGAGGCCGGCGGCGGCCGCGAGGGCCAGGGCGAGGTGTTTCAGGCGCAGTTTCATGGTGTGTTTTCGTCCGCGGCGTGTAACGGGGGGCATGCATTTTTCGCGAAACACCGCGGAACCGGCTTTGCCGTGCCGCAGGTGCTGCCCCGGAAGGGGGTTGGCGAAGCGACGCGAAGTGAGCGCGGCCTGGGGGCGAGTCTAGTCCGGCGCGATAATCCCGCGTTCCCGGCCGCCTTGCGCCGGGCTCTTGCCGAACCGCCATGAATCCCAGCTACAAACCCAGCGACGTCGAGTCCGCTGCCCAGGCGCAATGGAGCGCCGCCGATGCCTACCGCGTCACCGAGGACGCGAGCCGCAAGAAGTACTACGCCTGCTCGATGCTGCCGTACCCCAGCGGCAAGCTGCACATGGGCCACGTGCGCAACTACACGATCAACGACATGCTCACGCGCTACCTGCGCATGAGCGGCTACAACGTGCTGATGCCGATGGGCTGGGACGCCTTCGGCCTGCCGGCCGAGAACGCGGCGCTGAAGAACGGCGTGCCGCCGGCCAAGTGGACCTACGAGAACATCGCCTACATGAAGGGCCAGCTCCAGGCCATGGGCCTGGCCATCGACTGGAGCCGCGAGATCGCCACCTGCGACCCGAGCTACTACAAGTGGAACCAGTGGCTGTTCCTGAAGATGCTCGAAAAGGGCATCGCCTACCGCAAGACCCAGGTCGTCAACTGGGACCCGGTCGACCAGACCGTGCTGGCCAACGAGCAGGTGATCGACGGCAAGGGCTGGCGCACCGGCGCGACGGTCGAGCGCCGCGAGATCCCGGGCTACTACCTGAAGATCAGCGACTACGCCGAGGAACTGCTCGAGCACACCCAGCACAAGCTGCCGGGCTGGCCCGAGCGCGTCAAGCTGATGCAGGAGAACTGGATCGGCAAGAGCGAGGGCGTGCGCTTTGCCTTCACGCACGACATCAAGGGCGCCGACGGCAAGCTCATCCAGGACGGCCGCATGTACGTGTTCACCACGCGTGCCGACACCATCATGGGCGTGACCTTCTGCGCCGTGGCGCCCGAGCATCCGCTGGCCGCGCATGCCGCCACGCTCGACCCCAAGGTCGCGGCCTTCATCGAGGAGTGCAAGAGCGGCGGCACCACCGAGGCCGAGCTCGCCACCCAGGAGAAGAAGGGCGTGCCCACGGGCCTGACGGTGACGCATCCGATCACCGAGGAGCAGGTGCCGGTGTGGGTCGGCAACTACGTGCTGATCAGCTACGGCGACGGCGCCGTGATGGGCGTGCCCGCGCACGACGAGCGCGACTTCGCCTTCGCCAACAAGTACGGCATCGAGATCATCCAGGTGGTGCTGGTCGACGACGAGCCGCACTTCGACTATCACAAGTGGCAGGACTGGTACGCCGACAAGCAGCGCGGCGTGACCATCAACTCCGACAACTTCAGCGGCATGACCTACAAGGAGGCCGTGGCCGCCGTGGCGCACGCGCTGGGCCAGAAGGGCCTGGGCGAGATGCAGACCACCTGGCGCCTGCGCGACTGGGGCGTGAGCCGCCAGCGCTACTGGGGCACGCCGATCCCGATCATCCATTGCGATGAGCACGGCGCGGTGCCGGTGCCCGAGAAGGACCTGCCGGTGGTGCTGCCCACCGACTGCGTGCCCGACGGCTCGGGCAACCCGCTGCACAAGCACGAAGGCTTCCACTCCGGCGTGGTCTGCCCCGTGTGCGGCAAGCCCGCGCGGCGCGAGACCGACACGATGGACACCTTCGTCGACTCGTCGTGGTACTTCATGCGCTACTGCGACCCGAAGAACGACGAGGCGATGGTGGCCGGCGGCGCCGACTACTGGATGCCGATGGACCAGTACATCGGCGGCATCGAGCACGCCATCCTGCACCTGCTGTACGCGCGTTTCTGGACCAAGGTGATGCGCGACCTCGGCCTGGTGAAGGCCGACGAGCCCTTCAGCAAGCTGCTGACGCAGGGCATGGTGCTCAACCACATCTTCTATTCGCGCAACGAGAAGGGCGGCAAGGACTACTTCCCGCCCTCCGAGGTCACGCCGGTGCTCGACGCCCAGGGCCGCATCGTCGGCGGCACCACCGCCGACGGCACGAAGGTCGAATACGGCGGCGTCGGCAAGATGGGCAAGAGCGAGCGCAACGGTGTCGACCCGCAGGACCTGATCGAGAAGTACGGCGCCGACACCGCGCGCCTGTACACCATGTTCACCGCGCCGCCCGAGGCCACGCTCGAGTGGAACGACGCGGCCGTCGAGGGCAGCTTCCGCTTCCTGCGCCGCGTGTGGAACTTCGGCGTCTCGCAGGCCGACGTGGCTCCGGTGGCCGTGGCCGGCCAGGCCTTCGGCAAGAACGCCCAGGCGCTGCGCCGCGAGGTGCACACCGTGCTGCGCCAGGTCGACTACGACTACCAGCGCATGCAATACAACACGGTGGTGTCGGGCGCGATGAAGCTGCTCAACGCACTGGAAGGCTTCAAGCCCGACGGCAGCGCGGGCGACGCCGCGGCGGTGCGCGAGGGCTTCGGCATCCTGCTGCGCTGCCTGTACCCGGCCACGCCGCACATCGCCCAGCAGCTGTGGAACGAACTCGGCTACGACAAGGACCTGGGCGGCCTGCTCGACGCGCCCTGGCCCGTGGTCGACGTGGACGCACTGGTGCAGGACGAGATCGAGCTCATGCTGCAGGTCAACGGCAAGCTGCGCGGCAAGCTCAGCGTGCCGGCCGGCGCCTCGAAGGACGAGATCGAGAAGCTCGCGCTGGCCTGCGACGACTTCGTCGAGTTCGCCGAAGGCGCGCCGGCCAAGCGGGTGATCGTGGTTCCGGGCCGCCTGGTCAACGTGGTCATCTGAAACGCCGGACGAACGGCTCAATCAACCAAGCAAGCATGAACACTCGCAATGTCTCGCTGCCGCGCCGCGGCCTCCTCCTCGGGCTGGCGGCCGGTGCCTCGATGGGCCTGGCCGGCTGCGGCTTCAAGCTGCGCGAGGCGCCCGTCTTCGCGTTCAAGTCGCTGTCGGTGTCGGGCAATTCGGCCATGATCAACCAGATCCGGCGCGAGCTGAGGGCCACGGGCACGGTGACCGTGCTGTCGCCCGAGGATGCGTCCAAGGCGGACGTCATCCTGGAGGTCCTGGGCGAGGACCGCAACCGCATCGTGATCTCGACCAATTCGGCCGGCCTCGTGCGCGAGCTGCAGCTGCAGCTGAGGGTGCGCTTCCGACTGCGCACGCCGGCCGGCAAGGACCTGTTGACCGCCGGAGACGTCTCGCAGACGCGCGACCTGAGCTTCAACGAGACCAACGCGCTGGCCAAGGAAGGCGAGGCCGACCTGCTGTTCCGCGACATGCAGTCGGACATCGCGCAGCAGCTGATGCGCCGGCTGGCGGCGGTCAAGGAAATCTGAGGCCGGCGTCTTCGCTTCTCCCATGCAACTCGCCAGCGCACAGCTCGCGGCCCATCTGCAGAAGGGCCTGAAGCCGCTCTACACGATCCACGGCGACGAGCCGCTGCTCGCGCAGGAGGCCGCCGACGCCATCCGCGCCGCCGCGCGCGCGCAGGGCTACACCGAGCGCAGCTCGTACACCGTGGCCGGCGCGCACTTCGACTGGAGCGCGGTGCTCGCGGCCGGGGGCTCGCTCTCGCTGTTCGCCGACAAGCAGATGGTCGAGATCCGCATTCCCTCGGGCAAGCCCGGCAAGGACGGCAGCGCGGCCCTGCAGCAGCTGGCCGAATCGGCGGCCGGCAACGACAGCACGCTCACGCTGGTGATGCTGCCCAGGCTGGACAAGGCCACGCGTACCGGCGCCTGGTTCTCGGCGCTGGAGAACAACGGCGCGAGCATCCAGGTCGACCCCATCGAGCGCAACGCGCTGCCGCAGTGGATAGCGCAGCGCCTGGGCCAGCAGGGACAGCGCGTGATGCCCGGCGACGAAGGCCAGCGCACGCTGCAGTTCTTCGCCGACCGCGTGGAGGGCAATCTGCTCGCGGCACACCAGGAGATCCAGAAGCTCGCGCTGCTGCATCCGGCCGGCGAACTGAGCTGGGAGCAGGTGGAAGGCGCAGTCAACAACGTGGCGCGCTACGACGTGTTCAAGCTCTCCGAGGCGGTGCTGGCGGGCAATCCGCAGCGCGTGGCGCGCATGCTCGACGGGCTGCAGGCCGAGGGCGAGGCCGAAGTGCTGGTGCACTACGCCATCGCGGAGGACATCCGCGCCCTCAAGCGCGTGAAGGACGCCATGGCCGCCGGCCGTCCGCTGCCGATGGCGCTGCGCGAGAACCGCATCTGGGGCCCGCGCGAGCGCGCCTTCGAGCGGGTGCTGCCGCGCCTTGACGACCGCATGCTCGCGCGCCTGCTGCGTGCCGCGCACGTGGTGGACGGCATCGTGAAGGGGCTGAAGCAGCCCGACTGGCCCGCCAGCGGCTGGCTGGCCCTGCAGCGGCTGGCGCTGATGCTGTGCCGCGCCTGCGGCAGCGCGGGCGGCACGCCGCGGCGCGCCTGAAGGCTCGCCGGTCGAAGCGGGCTGGCGGCTTCAGCCGCCAAAAGGCCTGCGCCAGCCGGGCGGCGGGTCGGCGTGGGAAAATAGCTCGATGAACGCGTTCAACGTAAGCGAACACATGCAGACCCTGGGTCTGCAAGCCAAGACCGCCGCATTCCTCATGGCCCGTGCCGATGCGGCCAGCAAGAACAAGGCGCTGAAGGCGCTGGCCCGCCGCCTGCGCGAAGCCGGCCCGGCGCTCGCCGAGGCCAACCAGAAGGACCTGGAGCGCGCCACCGCCGCCGGCCTGCCGGCGCCGATGGTCGACCGCCTGAAGCTCACCCCCAAGGTCATCGAGACCGTCGCCCAGGGCTGCGAGCAGCTCGCCGGCATGGCCGACGTGATCGGCGAGATCATCGGCATGAAGCAGCAGCCCAGCGGCATCCGCGTGGGGCAGATGCGCGTGCCCATCGGCGTCTTCGGCATGATCTACGAGAGCCGGCCCAACGTGACCATCGAGGCCGCGAGCCTGGCGATCAAGAGCGGCAACGCCGCCATCCTGCGCGGCGGCTCGGAAGCCATCGAGTCGAACAAGGCGCTGGCGCTGCTGGTGTCCGAGGCGCTCGGCGAGGCCGGCCTGCCGGTCGAGGCGGTGCAGCTCGTGCAGACCACCGACCGCGAGGCCGTCGGCCAGCTGATCGCCATGCCCGAATTCGTCGACGTGATCATTCCGCGCGGCGGCAAGGGCCTGATCGAGCGCATCAGCCGCGACGCCAAGGTGCCGGTCATCAAGCACCTGGACGGCAACTGCCACGTCTACGTGGACGACACGGCCGAATTCGAGATGGCGCTGCGCATCGTCGACAACGCCAAGACCCAGAAATACAGCCCCTGCAACGCCGCCGAAGGCCTGCTGGTGTCGGCCGCGGTGGCCGAAGACTTCCTGCCCGAGATCGCCGCCATCTTCGCGGCCAAGGGCGTGGAAATGCGCTGCGACCCGGCGGCCGCGGCCATCCTGCGCGAGAGCGAGGCGCTGGGCGCGGCCATCCCGCCGGCGAAGATCGTCGATGCGGTGGAGTCCGACTGGTACGAGGAATACCTCGCCGCGGTCATCAGCATCAAGGTGGTGGCGGGCGTGGACGAGGCCATCGCCCACATCAACCGCTACTCGAGCCACCACACCGACGCCATCGTCACGCGCGACCACGTGAATGCCCAGCGCTTCCTGCGCGAGGTCGATTCGGCCAGCGTGATGGTCAATGCGAGCACACGCTTCGCGGACGGCTTCGAGTTCGGGCTGGGTGCTGAAATCGGCATCAGTACCGACAAGTTCCATGCGCGCGGCCCGGTGGGCATCGAAGGACTGACCTCGCTCAAGTACGTGGTGCTCGGGCAGGGCGAAGTCCGGACCTGATGGTTCTCATGGGAGCGGTCGATCCGATGCGCCCGCGCGCGGTCTTGTCATTGGGGCGACCAGCCCCAAATCCTACAATTCCACTCCACCTTTAAGCACAAAACCAACAAGGCCGCTGCATGGTTCCGCATCTAGTCACCGCCCTGACCGGCCCGATCAACGAACTGGAGCAGCGGGTGCTCGACTCGATGCCCGCCATCGAGCGCTGGTTCCGGCTCGAGTGGATGGAGCACACGCCGCCGTTCTACAGCGCCGTCGACATCCGCAACGCGGGCTTCAAGCTGGCTCCGGTCGACACCAATCTCTTTCCGGGTGGCTGGAACAACCTCACCAAGGAAATGCTGCCGCTGGCGGTGCAGGCCGCCCAGGCGGCCATCGAGAAGATCTGTCCGGAAGCGCGCAACCTGCTCGTAATTCCGGAAAACCACTCCAAAAATACCTTTTACCTCGCCAACGTCGCGCAACTCGTGCGCATCTTCCACATGGCGGGGCTCAATGTGCGGATCGGGTCGATCGATCCGGCCATCAAGTCGCCCAAGAAGATCGAGCTGCCCAACGGCGAGACGGTGACGCTGGAGCCGGTGGTGCGCACCAAGCGCCGCCTGGGGCTCAAGAACTTCGATCCCTGCACGATTCTGCTCAACAACGAGCTTTCCGCAGGAACTCCCGGCATCCTCGAGGATTTGCACGAGCAGTACCTGCTGCCGCCGCTGCACGCAGGATGGTCGGTGCGTCGCAAGAGCAACCACCTGCACAGCTACGAGGAGCTGTCCAAGCGCTTCGGCAAGCTGCTGGGCATCGATCCGTGGCTCATCAACCCGATCTACGCGCGCGCCGAGGGTGTCGACGTGGCGGGTGGCCGCGGCATCGACGTGCTCACCAGCCACGTGGATGCGGTGCTGACCAAGGTGCGCCGCAAGTACAAGGAATACGGCATCAACGAGAAGCCCTTCGTGGTCGTCAAGGGCGGCCACAGCGGAAGCGGCAGCCCCGGCGTGGTGACGGTGCGCGACGCCAAGGACGTGGAGGCGCTGATCGGCAAGCCGCGCGGCAGCGCCGGCGCCAGCGTTCCTGCGGCATCCGCGCGGAACGCCGCCGGCCGCGACCTGCGGGAGCCGACGGAACTGATCGTGCAGGAAGGCGTGCTCACCAACGAGCGCGTGCACAACGGCGTGGCCGAACCTGTGGTCTACATGATGGACCGCTACGTGGTCGGGGGCTTCTACCGGGTGCATGCCGAGCGCGCCGCCGACGAGAACCTGAAGTTGCCGGGCGCGAGCTTCGTGCCGCTGGCTTTCTCCGAAAGTGCGCACTTGCCTCAGCCGGGCGCCAAGCCTGGTGCCAGCGCCCCGAACCGCTTCTACATGTACGGGGTGGTCGGCCGGCTCGCGATGGTGGCCGCCAGCTACGAGATGGAAGCGACCGATCCGGACGCCGAAATCTACGAATGATTCCCGGGGCCCGCTTGCGGCGATGGCCGCCGGCGGCAAAATAGCGGCCCCACAGCAACGGAAACAAAAGGGCGGGAGGGTCCTGCAGGTGGACTAAAGTTCACATCTGTCACACCCCCCGGCGTGCCTGACACGCCGAATCGCAGCCTGTCCCTTTTCCCATCGACTTCGTGTCAGCCCCCAAAAATCTCTCAGCCGGCCTGATCGTCGGCGCCATCGGCGTCGTCTATGGCGACATCGGCACCAGCGTGCTGTACGCCGTCAAGGAAGTGTTCGGGCACGGCCACGTGCCTTTCACCGTCGAGAACGTCTACGGCATCCTGTCGATGTTCTTCTGGACGCTCACCGTCATCGTCTCCATCAAGTACGTCGTGCTCGTGCTGCGGGCCGACAACGAAGGCGAGGGCGGCCTGGTCGCCATGCTGGCGCTGGCCTCGCGCGCGGTGCACGACAAGCCCAGGCTGCGCCACCTGCTGCTGGTGGTCGGCATCTTCGGCACCTCGCTCTTCTATGGCGACGGGGTCATCACCCCGGCCATCTCGGTGCTCTCGGCGGTCGAGGGCCTGGAGGTGGTGTCGCCGCACTTCACGCACTACGTCATTCCGCTCACGCTGGTCGTGCTGTTCTGCCTCTTCGTGGTGCAGAAGCGCGGCACCGCGGGCATCGGCAAGTTCTTCGGGCCGATCACGCTGACCTGGTTCCTCGCGATCGCGGTGCTCGGCGTGTCGCAGATCCTGCACCACCCCGAGATCCTGAAGGCGCTGAACCCGTTCTACGCGCTGAAGTTCATGTGGGACAACCCGGGCACCAGCTTCATCCTGCTGGGCGCGACCGTGCTGTGCGTGACCGGCGCCGAAGCGCTCTACGCCGACCTCGGCCACTTCGGCAAGAGCCCGATCCGCATCGCGTGGTTCTCGGTGGTGATGCCGGCGCTCACGCTCAACTACTTCGGCCAGGGCGCGCTGCTGCTTGAGAACCCCGAGGCGGTGAAGAACCCCTTCTTCATGATGGCGCCGGAGTGGGCGCTGATTCCGCTGGTGCTGCTGGCCACCGCCGCCACCGTGATCGCGTCGCAGGCACTCATCACCGGCGCCTTCAGCGTCACGCGACAGGTGATCCAGCTGGGCTACCTGCCGCGCCTGAACATCGAGCACACCAGCGTGCGCACGGCCGGCCAGATCTACATCCCGCTGGTCAACTGGGGCCTGTTCGTGGCGATCGTGCTGGCGGTGGTCATGTTCCGCTCGTCGAGCAGCCTGGCCGCGGCCTACGGCATCGCGGTGACCACCGACATGCTGATCACCACGGTGCTGACCTTCTTCGTGATCCGCTACGCGTGGAAGCTGCCGCTGGCGCTGTGCATCGCCTCCACCGCGGTCTTCTTCGTGGTCGACTTCCTGTTCTTCGCGTCGAACCTGCTCAAGCTGTTCGAGGGCGGCTGGTTCCCGCTGCTGATCGGCGGCTTCGTCTTCACGTTGATGATCACCTGGAAGGAAGGCCGCCGCCTGATGGGCGAGGCGCAGCACGCCGACGCCATCGACCTGAAGTCCTTCCTCGACTCGGTGTTCGTGAGCCCGCCCGTGCGCGTCGACGGCACGGCGGTGTTCCTCACGGCGGAGCCGGGCGTGGTGCCCAACGCGCTGCTGCACAACCTCAAGCACAACAAGGTGCTGCACGAGCAGAACATGTTCGTCACCGTGCGCAACCACGAGGTGCCTTGGATCCCGATGGACAAGCGCATCGAGATCGAGCCGCTGGGCCACCACTGCTGGCAGATCACCGTCCACTACGGCTTCAAGAACGACATCGACCTGCCGCGCGCGCTCGAGAACGCGCGCATGCGCGGCTGCCAGCTGGAGCAGATGACGACGAGCTACTTCCTGTCGCGCGACGTCGTCATTCCCACGCTGGGCAGCGGCATGGCGCCGTGGCGCGAGAAGCTGTTCGCGCAGATGCACCACAACGCGAGCGGCGCGGCGGCCTTCCTGGGGCTGCCGAACAACGCGGTGGTGGAGCTGGGGTCGAAGATCGAGATCTGAGCCCGGGCGCGGCTCAGTCGAACTCCCCCGGCCGCTCCTTCTCGAGCTCCGCCACGTGCGAGGCGATCGCACCCGGCGTGGTGAACCAGATATCGCCCCGGTCGCGCGCCTGCGCCAGCCGTGCGAGCGCCGTGCGCAGGTGCCGCAGCCGATAGGGCTGCCCCACGATGTAAGGATGCAGCGCAACGCCCATCACCAGCGGCTGCGCGCGCGACTGCTCGAGCATTTCCTCGAAGTTGTCGATCACCATCGCGCTGAAATCCTTCGCGTCCATCAGGCGGCCGACGATCATCGGGATGTCGTTGAGCTCCTGCGGGTACGGCACCGACCACAGTGATCCGCCGCCGCGCGTGCGCATGCGCAGCGGCTGGTCGTCGTGGCACCAGTTGAGCGTGTAGCCGTAGCCGGTCTCCGCCAGCAGGTCGGGCGTGACGGCGCTCTCGGAGATCCACGGCGAGAGCCAGCCCGCGGGCGCCTGCCCGCTCTCGCGCAGCATCCGCTCGCGGCAGCGCATCAGCAGCGCCCGCTCGTGCTCCTCGTCGAGCACGCCCTGACGTTCGGCGTTGCTGTGGCCATGGCCGATCAGCTCGTCGCCGCGCGCCACGAGTGCCTGGACCAGCTCCGGGCAGTGGTCGTACAGCGCGGTGTTGACGAGCGCCCCGGTCGGCAGCGCGAGCGAATCGAACAGTTCGAGACAGCGCCACGCGCCCACGCGGTTGCCGTATTCGCGCCAGCCGTGGTTGAGCACGTCGGGCTGCGGCGAGGCCGGGCCGATGCATGCGCCCAGCCCGTCGCCGAAGGCGAAATGCTCGACGTTGAAGCCGATGTACACCGCCAGCCGCGCGCCGTTCGGCCACGCGTAGTCGGGCCGCCGGGTGATGGGCCGGTAGTCGAAGCGGTCGTGCGTGGGGAGCCGGTCGGGCCAGCGCGTGCTCATGCGGGCGGCCTCACAGCACGGCAAGGCCGGCGCGCACCAGCAGCCATTCGGCGCTGTCGTTCCAGACATCCATCTGCACGATCAGGCCGTGGCGCACCACGTAGCGGTCGACGTATCGGTTGCCCTCGAAGGCCGTGCCGTCCGGCCACGCGCCGTAGAGCGTGCCGAGGCTGTAGACCACCGTTTCCTCCGGCGTGCCGCCGGCCACCGTTTCGGTGCGCTCGATCTTCTTCTTGACCCAGGCGTAGCGCTTGGCGTTGAAGGCCGAGGTGTCGGCCGGCGCGTGCATGGGGCGGTTGCCGGTGAAGCGGATGCGGATGTCGGGCGCGGTGAAGCGCGAGGCCGACTGCGGGTCCGGGATCATCACCAGGCGCAGGAATTCGTCGACCACGGCGGCGGGATCGAGGGCAGGGCTGCCCTGCGAAATGGATGTGTCCACGAGGTTCTCCGGAAGTTGTCGGAGGTGGAGACTCGCAATTCCCGTGCCGGATGGTTGACTTTATCGGGCTCAGATTGTTGACCATCTCGCGCTTTCCGGCTCCCGGCACAATCGCCCCCGACGCGCGTTGCCCGGCCGGGCCGGCCGCGGCGGGCCGAAGAGAAAAAAGCCCCCGCCGGCAAGGACATCGCCGCTTCCGGCAACATCGCGCCCCGATACCCATGCCAATGGCCGCCGCGCCCCGGCAACGCAAGAAAGAACGCCTGATGAAAAACATCCTCTTCGTCGCCGATCCGCTCGATCACTTCAAGATCTACAAGGACACGACCTTCTCGATGATGCGCGAGGCGCAGCGCCGCGGCTACCGTATCGCGGCCTGCCTGCCGCAGGACATCCAGTGGAAGTCGGGCGGTGTGGTCACGGCCACGGTGCAGCAGATCACGCTCACCGGCGACGCGAAGGACTGGTACCGCGTCGACATCGCGGAGGCCAAGGCGCTGAAGGATTTCGACGCCGTGCTCATGCGCAAGGACCCGCCCTTCGACGCCGAGTACATCTACGCCACCCACCTGTTGGAGCAGGCCGAGCGCGAGGGCGCGCACGTGGTGAACAAGCCGCGCGCGCTGCGCGACCACCCCGAGAAGCTCGCGATCATGGAGTTTCCGCAGTTCGTCACGCCCACGCTGGTGACGCGCAGCGCGCAGGCCGTGCGCGACTTCCACGCTGAGCACGGCGACATCATCCTCAAGCCGCTCGACGGCATGGGCGGCATGGGCATCTTCCGCGTGAAGCAGGACGCGCTGAATCTCGGCTCCATCGTCGAGACGCTCAACAAGGACGGCGCCGAAACCATCATGGTGCAGCGCTTCGTGCCCGAGATCTCGCAGGGCGACAAGCGCATCCTCATCATCGCGGGCGAGCCCGCACCCTTCGTGCTGGCCCGCATTCCGCAGGGCACCGAGGTGCGCGGCAACCTGGCAGCCGGCGGCAAGGGCGTGGCCCAGCCGCTCACGCCGCGCAACCGCGAGATCGCCGAGACCGTGGGCCGCGCGCTCGCACCGCGCGGGCTGCTGCTGATCGGGCTCGACGTGATCGGCGACTCGGTCACCGAGATCAACGTGACCAGCCCGACCTGCTTCCAGGAAATCACCGAACAGACCGGCTTCGACGTGCCGGCGATGTTCATCGACGCGCTCGAAGCGACCCTGCGCTAGCAGGGCCGCTGCCGGGCGCGCCGCGACGATCGATCAGAAGTCGATCGTGCCGCTCACCGCGAAGGTGCGCGGCGCGCCCAGCACCAGATAGTTGCTGCCCTGCGTTCCGCCCACCGAGGCCCAGTACGACTTGTTGAACAGGTTGTCGATGCGCGCGCGCAGCGTGAGCAGGCGGCCGTTGCCGAGGTCGACCAGGTAGCGCGCACCCACGTCGAAGCGCGTCCATGACGGCACCGACTGCGTGTTGGCGGCGTTGGCGTACTGCTTCGAGGTGTAGAGCACGCGGGCGTTGAGCGACAGGTTGCGCACGCCGGGCACGTCCCATTCGGCGCCGAGGTTGGCCTGCTGCCTGGCCACGCCGATGGCGTTCAGGCCATCGGTGGCGCCGCCTTGCGTGCTCTTCTGCTTGGCGTCCAGCAGCGTCAGGCCGCCGAGCAGGCGCAGGCCCTTGGCGGGCTGGCCGAACACCGACAGCTCCAGGCCTTGGTTGCGCTGCTTGCCGTAGAGGCCGTAGGTCTGGCCCGAGTAGTAGTACGTCGGCTGGTCGGTGGTGAAGAATGCCGCGCTCGCGCCGAGCGTGCCGCCGTCGTACTTGACGCCGATTTCCTTCTGCTTGGCCTGGTACGGCGCGAAGATCTCGCCCGCATTGGTGACGGGCAGGCCGTTGACCGTGCTCGGTGCCACGTTGCCCTTGACGAGGCCTTCGATGTAGTTGGCGTAGGCCGAGACGGTCGGCGTGATCTTGAACACGACGCCGGCCACCGGCGTGGTCTTGCTCTTGTCGTAGGTGCTCGACTGCTTGAGCGTGGTGTAGGCGTAGCTGGTCTGCTCGATGGTCTGGCGGCGCGCGCCGAGGGTGACGAGCAGGCGGTCTTCCATGAACGACATCGTGTCGGCGACGGCCACGCTCGAGGTGTCGATCCGGTCGGTCAAGCGTGGGTCTTCCAGCGTGTTGCCGGTGAAGGAGTTGGCGACGGGGTAGGGCGACGCGTAGGGCGCGTAGATGTTGTTGCGGATGGCGCCGCGCGAGATCGTGTAGGCGTTGTCGCGGTCGTTGCTGTACTTGGCCGCCGAGACCACCACGGTGTGCTTCACCGGGCCGGTCGCGAAGTTGCCTCGCACGCCGATCTCGGCCGTTCCGATGCGGTCCTGGCGGGTGTTGCTGAAGCGCGTGTTGCTGGTGTTGCCGAAGGCGTCGGCGAGCGTCGGGTTCGACAGCACGTTGTCCTCGTCGCTGCGGCGCACGCCGCCGGCGGCCCAGGCTGTGATGTTGTCGGTGATGTCGACTTCGCCGCGGAAGGTGGCGAACTTGTCCTTTTCCTTCGAATAGCTCCAGGGCTGGGCGAAGTTGGTGCGGGCGTCGGGCGCCCGCGGGATCGGCAGCGTCGACGAAGGCGTCAGGCTCGGGCGGCCGTCCTTCAGGTCGTAGTCCTGGTAGCCGAAGTCGGCCGACAGGCGCACGTTGCGGTTGTGCCAGTCGAGGCCGACGTTGAAGGCGCTGAGCTGCTGGCTCTCGCTCTTCACGCCGGTGCCGCCTTCGCGGCGCACTGCATTCACGCGCACGCCGAGGCTGTCGTCGGGGCCGAAGCGGCGCGCCAGGTCGAGGTTGACGTAGCCCTGTCCGCCGGTCTGCACGCCGAAGCCGACGCGGGTGAGCGGCTCGTTGGGCGCGCGCTTGGGCAGCAGGTTGATCGCGCCGCCGATGCCGCTGCCACCGGGGGCCGCGCCATTCAGGAAGGTGTTGGCGCCGCGGAACACTTCCACGCGCTCGAAGAATTCCGAGGCGATGTACTGGCGCGGCAGCATGCCGTAGAGGCCGTTGTAGGCGACGTCGTCGGAGTACACCGGGAAGCCGCGCACCACGTACAGCTCCTGGAAGTTGCCGAAGCCGCGGGCCTGGCGCACCGAGGGGTCGTTGAGCAGCACGTCGGCCACGCTCTTGGCCTGCTGGTCCTGGATCAGCTCGTTGGTGTAGTTGGTGCTGGAAAAGGGCGTGCTCATCATGTCCTGGTTGCCCAGGATGCCGACCCGCCCGCCGCGCGACACCTGCCCGCCGGCATAGGGCTTGGTCAGGCCTTCGGCCGAGGCGTCGGCGCTGGCTTCGATGGTCACGGTGGACAGCGTGCCGCCGCTCGAGACCACCGGCCCCGCAGGCTCTGTGGCGGTGGTCTGCTGGGCCAGGGCCGCCGCGGCATTCAGCGCGAGCAGCGTTGCGACCACGGTCGGCCGGAGATGGAAGAAGGAAGCGGGCATGAACGGTTCAATTTGCAAATGAGAACCGTTATTGTTTACTTTTCTGAGCGTGCCCGTCGATACTTTCTTGCAATGTCGCCAAAAAGCGTCGGGCCAAAGACCGGCTTCGGCCTCAGCGCCCGACGTGCTGCCCGTCGACGAACACCTGCAGCTCGCCCGGCGCGAACTGGGTCCACGTCTCGTTGGTGGTGAGCGGCGCCGTCACCACCACGGCGACGCGGTCGTTGGGCGTGGTGTGCTGCGCGAAGTCGATCTCCAGGTCCTCGTCCGACAGCTGCGCCGTCACGAACGGGTGGCGGCGCTCCACGTACCAGAGGTTGGTCGAGGCGTGCGCCCAGAGCGCCTGCCCGTTGGACAGCATGAAGTTGAAGGTGCCATGGCTCGCGAGCTGCGGCGCCAGTTCGCGCAGGGTGAGCGTCAGTTCCTCGATGCTCGGCACGCCCGCGTGCGACTTGGCCAGCTCCTGCATGATCCAGCAGAAGGCGTGCTCGCTGTCGGTGTTGCCCACCGGGTGGAAGTTGCCGTGCAGGCGCGGGCGGAATTCCTTCAGGTCGCCGTTGTGGGCGAATACCCAGTAGCGCCCCCACAGCTCGCGCACGAAGGGGTGGCAGTTCTGCAGGTTGACCTCGCCCTGCGTCGCCTTGCGGATGTGGGCGATGACGTTGCGGCTCTGGATCGGGTAGCGCCGGATCAGATCGGCCACCGGCGATTCGCTCGCCGGCTGGTGGTCGACGAAGTGCCGCAGCCCGCGGTCCTCGAAGAACGCGATGCCCCAGCCGTCGGCATGGTGGTCGGTGCGGCCGCCGCGTTGCGCGAAACCCGTGAAGCTGAAGGTCACGTCGGTCGGCGTGTTGCAGTTCATCCCTAGCAATTGGCACATGGCTGCGATTAGACCGCGATTCGCGCAGCCGCTGGCGCGCCGCGCCCTGAACCCGAGTGCCCGGACCGTGCAGCGTTACCGAAGAAACCGGCCTTCCTTCGTCACCCGCACCATCTCGATGAAGCGCGAGCCGGTGTTGCTGGCGCCGGTGAAGTCGATCTCCATGTTGCTCACGCGCAGCTTCATGGCCTTGAGCGTGGCGTGCAGCTTCGCGCGCGTCAGGTCGCGGCCGGTGCGGCGCAGCGCCTCGATCATCACCATCGCGTTCACGTAGCCCTCGTAGCTGAGGTAGCCGATGTCCACCTTGGCGCGCTCGGCGAGCTGGCGGTATTCCTTGGCGCCGGCGTCGACCTCGCTCCAGGGGTACGGCACGATCTGCGAGATGGCCAGGCCGCTGGTCTTGTCGCCCACCAGCCTGGCCGTGACGTCGCCGGGCACGATCGACATGCCGTAGAACATCTGGCGCCCGCCCGCAGCCCATGCGGCCTTCATCACCTCGCCGCCGATGGCGCCGCCCAGGTACATGATCACGGCCTGCGCCTTGCTGTCGGCCAGGGCCTTTCCGGCCGCTTCGTTGGCGCTGCCGTCGCCCTTCACGGCGACCGCCGCCTCGGGCTTGAGCTTCAGCGCCGTCAGCGCCTCTCCGACAAGCTGGGCGACTTCGGCACCGCCCGGATTGTCGAGATAGGCCACCGCGATGCGCGTGACGCCGATGGTCGTCAGGTGCTGTACCAGTGCCTGGGCCTCGCGCGCGAAGGTGGCGCGCACGAAATAGCCGGAGCCGCCGACCTTCTCGCGTGCCGAGTCGGACACCGCGTAGGCGCCCACCAGCGGCGCGCCGCTCTGGCTCAGCAGCTTGGCTGCGGCCGCGGTGGTGCCCGAGCCCACGCAGCCGAAGAAGGCGAAGGCGCGGTGCTCGCCCAGCAACTGCTCGTAGTTGGCGACGGCCTTTTCCGGCTTGAGTTCGTCGTCGAGCGACACCAGCCGGATCTTCCGGCCGGAGAGCCCGCCCTGGGCATTGACGGCGTCGAAGGCCAGCCCCGCGCCGGCCATCACCACCTTGATCGGAACGCCCAGCGGGCCACTCAGAATGCCGGTGTGGCCGAGGACGATCTCGGTGTCGGTGACGCCGTTCTCGGCAGCCAGGGCGGATGAAAGCGGGCCGAAGCCGGCCACGGCCGCGGCGGAGGCGGCGATGAAGTGTCTGCGGTGCATGAGGCCTGATTGCGATACAACTTATAACAATTGAATGCGAAAGGCCTGCATTCCGGCTCCGGGGTTTACCCCGTCTTGCGTGGCGCGTCAGGGGGACCCTGGCGCAGCTGCCAGGCCGCGCACACTGCCAGTGCGCAAAGGCCGGCCAGCATCGCGAACACCTCGTCGAAGGCCGCGAGCCGCGCCGGGCTGGTCATCGGGTTGGCCAGCGAATCGCCGTGCGCTGCGAGGCGCCACTCCAGCACGATGGCGCAGAGGCTCACCCCCGCCGCGCCGCCGAGCATGCGCACGAAGTTGATCGCGCTCGCGCCCTGCGGGATCAGCGGCTTGGCCAGCGGCCGCATCGAGCCCAGGTTGAGCGAGGGCAGGATGAAGCCCAGCCCGATGCGCCCGATGATCGCGAACGCCACCAGCAGCCACAGCGCGCTGTCGAGCCGCAGCACCATCATCAGCGCGAACGAGGCCGCCAGCAGCGCGAGCCCGATGGTCACCAGCACCCAGGTCGGGTGCTTGTCGGCCAGCCGGCCCACGCCCGCGATGGTGAGCGCCAGCACGACGCCTGCCGGCAGCAGGATGGTGCCCACGTGCGAGGCCGACAGATGCAGCCCCACCTGCATGTACACCGGCAGCAGGTAGGTCGAGCCGAAGAGCGCCGTGCCGTAGATGAAGGCCACCACGCTCCCCATCGCGAACTGCCGGTAGCGAAAGAGCGCAAGGTTCATCAGCGGCGTGCCGCCCGAGGCCGCCAGCCGCCGCTGCCACCACACGAAGACGCCGAACGATGCCAGCGCGCCCGCCAGCAGCAGCGCGGCCTGCAGCGGCGAATCGCCGCGCAGCGCCACGAGGCCGTTGAGCAGGCACAGCGTGCCGACCGTGCCCAGCGCCAGTCCGCGTGCGTCCAGCCCGTCGCCGCGCGCGGCCGCCACGCCGCCGGGCGCGGTCTTGGGCACGAACTTGTAGGCGAGCCACAGCGACGCGAGGCAGAACGGCACCACCATGAAGAAGATCGAGCGCCAGCCGAACAGGTCGACCAGCACGCCGCCGATGCTCGGCCCCACGGCCGGCGCCAGCACCACGCCCATGCCGAAGATGCCGCTCGCGCGGCCCTGCTCGTGCGGCTCGAAGGCGCGCAGGATGATGATGGCCGGGATGGGCTGCACCACGCCAGCGGCCAGGCCCTCGGCCACGCGCGCGAACAGCACCAGCGAGAAGTCGTTGGCCATGCCGCCCACGATGCCGCCCGCCAGCAGCAGGAGCATCGTGCCCACGTAGGTGCGGCGGTAGCCGTAGCGCGACAGCAGCCACGGTGTGGTGAGCATCGACACCGTCATCGCCACCATGAAGCCCGAGCTCACCCACTGCGCGCGTTCCTGGCCGAGCGAGAAGTGGTGGCTCATGCCCGGGATCGCCACGTTGACGATGGTCGAGGACATGATCGACGCCATCGTCCCCACCATCACCGACAGCAGCAGGTACCAGCGGTAGCGTTCGCCATAGCGCTGGCGCAGCGTGCCGATGGAGGGCGGGGCCGGCGTGCTTGCGGCTTCTGGGGTCGGAGGGGAGGTCATGGGGGCGGCGGAATGTCTCGGGTCCGTCGTCCTACAAGCATATCGGGCTTTGCACGGCGGGAATCGCAGCGTGCAGGTCCAGAATCCCCTCGCTGTCCCCTCCGCGTCAAGAAGATGAACCAAGACAACAACAGCGTGAACGCTTCGTCCGGCGAACAAGCCGATGCCCAGCCTGCCGCTCCTGGAGAAGCGGAAGGAGCGACCACGCCGGTCCTTTCCGCCGAGCCGGCTGCGCCAACCCTCGCCGCCGAGCTGGCCGCACCCACCGTCAGCCGCGCCTACCGCTGCCAGTGCGAGCGTCCCGTGTTCCTGCGCAACAGCGAATGCCTGGCCTGCCACACGCCGCTGGGCTACGTGATCGAGCGGCTCGGCGTGGTGCCGCTCGCGCCTGCGGAGGGCGGCGGCGCGCAGCCCGACACCTTCACCGTGTTCGGCGATCCGCACGGCAAGACCTACCGCCGCTGCGTGAACTTCCTGACGCCGGCCGGCTGCAACTGGATGGTGCCCGCCGCGCGCGAGGGCGAGCAACTGCCGCCCGACACCCACGGCCTCGCGCCCGGCTACTGCCTGGCCTGCAGCGTCACGCGCACCATTCCCGATCTGTCGGTGGAAGGCAATGGCGAGCTGTGGCTCAAGCTCGAGACCGCCAAGCGCAGGCTGATCTCTCAGCTGCTCGCGCTGGGCCTGCCGGTGGTCAGCCGCCACGCCGATGCGGTCCACGGGCTGGCCTTCGACTTCCTCAGCAACACGCCCGGCGGCCCGCACGTGATGACCGGCCACCAGGACGGCGTGATCACCCTCAACGCCGAGGAGGCCGAGGATGCCGTGCGCGAGCGCATCCGCGCCGAGATGCGCGAGCCCTACCGCACGCTGCTGGGCCACTTCCGCCACGAGATCGGCCACTACTACTGGGACCTGCTCGTGCAGCCCACGCAGTGGATCGACGACTTCCGCGCCCTCTTCGGCGACGAGCGCGCCGACTATGCCGCCGCGCTGCAGACGCACTACGAGCAGGGCCCGCCGCCCGACTGGGCCGACCGCTTCGTGAGCAGCTACGCAAGCACGCACCCGTGGGAAGACTGGGCCGAGACCTGGGCCCACTACCTGCACATGGCCGACACCGCGGACACCGCGATGAGCTTCGGCGTCGACGCGACCAACGTCGAGCTCACGAGCGACCTCTTCACGCTCGACGATCTCTGGCAGCCCGACGACCCTGACGCGGGAAGCTTCCTCGACTTCGTCAACGGCTGGGTGCTGCTCACCAACGTGCTCAACGAGCTGTCGCGCAGCATGGGGCAGCCCGACTACTACCCCTTCGTGATGCCGCGCGCGGCGGTGGGCAAGCTGCAGTTCATCCACCGCGTGGTCACGCAGCAGCGCCCCGGCGATGCGCCCTCGATGGTGATGGCCGCCGACATCGAGCCGGAGCCGACACAGGAGCAGGAACCGGGCAGCGAGAGCCCCGCCCAGCCCGAGCCTCAGCCTCAGGCGTCGTCTTGAGAAGACGGCCTGGCAGTCGGAGCAGGCTGCTGGCCGGTCGCGCAGCGCAAGCAGATGCATGCGAGTCCGCGCATCTCTTCCGGCAGGTTGGTGAGCGGCGCGTTGCTGAAGTCGACCTGCATGCACCAGCAGGGCGGCTGCGCCTGGCCGGTCTCGCGCTCGATCTCCATCGCGCAGCGGTTCGGCTCGCCGCACAGCGGGCAGCGCGTGGCGTCGATCAGGCCGGGGACGGCCTCCGTGGCCATCATGAAATCTCGAAGGCCGGCAGCTTCTTCGCGACGATGTCGTTGCGAAGCGTCGCGTACACCGGCAGCCCGCCGCTGTAGGCGGGGTAGTCCTCGCCCTCGATCAGCGGCAGCAGGTAGCGGCGGCACTTCTCGGTGATGCCCCAGCCGTCGTCGGAGATGAAGTCGCGCGGCATCGGTTTCTCGACGTTGGCGACCGATTCGAGCGGCGCGCTGCCCAGGCGGTAGGCGTAGGGCGCGTCGGAGATGCGCTCGATGGTCGGCATCACCGCGTTGCGGCCTTCCAGCGCGAGCTCGACCGCGCGCTGCCCCAGTTCGTAGGCCTGCCGCACGTCGGTGGCCGATGCGATGTGCCGCGCCGCGCGCTGCAGGTAGTCAGCCACCGCCCAGTGGAACTTGTGGCCCAGCGCGTCCTTGACCATCTGCGCCACCACCGGCGCCGCGCCGCCGAGCTGCGCATGGCCGAAGGCGTCGCGCGTGCCCTGCTCGGCAAGGAAGGTGCCGTCGGGGTGGTGGCAGCCCTCGGACACGACCACCGAGCAGTAGCCGTGCCGCTTCACCAGTTCGTCCACGCGCGCGAGGAAGCGCGCCTTGTCGAACTCGATCTCGGGGAACAGCACCACCACCGGAATGCCCTGGTCGGCGGCCAGCCCGCCGGCCGCCGCGATCCAGCCCGCATGCCGCCCCATCACCTCGAGCACGAACACCTTGGTGGAGGTGGCCGCCATCGAGCGCACGTCGAAAGAGGCCTCGATGGTCGACACCGCCACGTACTTGGCGACCGAGCCGAAGCCGGGGCAGCAGTCGGTCAGCGGCAGGTCGTTGTCGATGGTCTTGGGCACGTGGATGGCCTGCAGCGCGTAGCCCATCGACTGCGAGAGCTGGCTCACCTTGAAGCAGGTGTCGGCCGAATCGCCGCCGCCGTTGTAGAAGAAATAGCCGATGCCGTGCGCCTTGAACACCTCGATCAGCCGCTCGTACTCGCGGCGGTTCTTCTCCAGCGACTTGAGCTTGTAGCGGCACGAGCCGAAGGCTCCCGATGGCGTGGTGCGCAGCGCCGCGATGGCCTCGGCCGTCTCGGCGCCGGTGTCGATCAGCTCCTCGGCCAGCGCGCCGATGATGCCGTTGCGCCCGGCGTAGAGCTTGCCGATGCGGTCGGGATGCCGGCGCGCCGTCTCGATCACGCCGCAGGCCGAGGCGTTGATGACCGAGGTGACGCCGCCCGACTGGGCGTAGAAGGCGTTGGGGATGGACATGCGCGGCATTGTCCTGCAGCCCCCGGGCCGGCGCCAGTGGACGCCGGTGTCGGGATGTCAGCGGCTTTGGAAGACCGGCGGGCGCTTCTGCAGGAAGGCGCTCACGCCCTCGCGGAAGCTGGGCCGGTCGATCAGCTCGCGCTGGCGCTCGCTCTCGTAGTGCAGCTGTTCCTTCAGCGTGTGGCGTTCGGAAGCCTCGAAGGCCTCGCGTGCCTCGATCACGGCGTGTGCCGGCAGGCGGGCCAGGCGCTGCGCGATGCTTCCGGCTTCCTCGAGCAGCTGCTCGTCGTCCACGCAGGCCCAGATGAGGCCCCATTGCACCGCGCGGCCTGCGCCCACGCGCTCGTCGAGCAATGCCATGCCCATGGCGCGCGCACGCCCCGCGCGGCGCGGAATGGCCCAGGTGCAGCCCAGGTCCGGCACGATGCCGAGCTTCGGCAGGAAGGGCAGGTAGAAGTAGGCGCTGCGCGCAGCGATGGTCACGTCGGCCGCGAGCGCGAGGCCCACGCCCGCGCCGGCAGCCGGGCCGTTGACCGCCGCGACCACCGGCACCGGCAGCGTGCGCAGCGTCTCGATCAGCGGGTTGCTCAGGCTCTGCATCCACTCGGCGGTCTGCGTGCCGAGCGACTTGCCCTCTTCGGGCGGTGCCATCGCGCTCAGGTCGGCACCCACGCAGAAGGCCTTGCCGGCGCCCGTGAGGATCACGGCGCGCACCGAGCGGTCGTCGCGGATGCGCTCCAGCGCGTCGCGCAGCTCGACCTGCAGGTCGCGCGCGATGGGGTTGAGCTTGGCGGGCAGGTTCAGCGTCAGCGTCGCGATGCCGTCGGCCAGTTCCTGGAGGATGAAGGGTTGTGCGGTGGTGTCGGAACTCATGGCATCGATGGTTCGATGCGCATGGGCCCCGGTCAAGCCGGGGACAACCCGTGGGGCCGCAGTCGCCATGGCGACCGTGCGCCGGCCGTGCGCGAGCGCAGCGGCATCGCTGCCGGCTGCGCGTCCGACACCGTGATGCACGACGGCTCCAGCGCAGACACCAGCACGCGCCGGTGGTCGCCGCCCTCGAAGCGCTCGCCGGGCTCCAGCACGATGTCGCGCGTGTCGCTGTCGATGGTGATCCACACCGAGCCGCTGCGGCATTCGATGCCCACGCCCGCGCCGTCGGGCACGGCGAAGACCGATCGCCTCGGCAGGCTGACGTGGAAGCGGGAGGCGATGGATGAGAAGGTCACCGTTGGAAAGGAAGGAGACGGGGAAGAGAAGGAAGGGGAGGAAGGGGAGGAAGAGGTGCTCATGGCAAGCTCCATTGCATTCACTGTGCGAATGAATATAGTGAGCCGAACCCTCCATTGCACACGGTCATTCGGAACTCGTTGCATGCGTCCAGAGAATGCGAAAGCCCCCGGCGCCATCGGTGGCGAACTCCCCCCGCTCGAACTGCTGCGCAGCTTCGAGGCGGCCGCGCGCCGGCTGAGCTTCACGCTGGCGGCCACCGAGCTGCACCTCACGCAGTCGGCCGTGAGCCGGCAGATCCAGCAGCTCGAGGCGAGCCTGGGCGTGCTGCTGTTCGAGCGGCGCCACCGCGCGCTGTCGCTCACCGAGGCCGGCGGCGTGCTGCAGCGCGCCGTCACCGACAGCCTGGAGCGTTTGCGCGACGCCACCGCGCGGGTGCGCGCCAGCTCCGCGCCGCGGCAGGTGGCGATCACCACCACGCCGGGCTTCGCGTCGATCTGGCTCATACCGAAGCTGGCGCGCTTCACCGGCAGCCATCCGCAGGTCGACGTGCGCGTATCGGCCACGCTCGACGTGCTCGACCTGGAAAGCAGCCGAATCGACCTCGCGGTGCGCTTCGTGCCCATCGGCCGCGGCGTGGGTGCGGCGTTGTTCGAGGAGTCTGTGATCCCGCTGTGCTCGCCCCAACTCGCGGCATCGCTGCGCGAGCTTTCCGATTTCTCGAAGCTCACGCTGCTCACCGTCGAGTACCCCGACCACAGCGAGGCCCCCACCGCCGATTGGGAGCCCTGGCTCAAGGTGATGGGGCTGGACGACCTGCGCATGAAGAGCACGCTGCGCTTCACGCAGTACGCCGATGCGGTATCTGCCGCAGTGGCTGGCCAGGGCGTCGTGATCGGCCGGCTGCCGCTGCTGAGCGAGCTGGTGCGCGACGGCCGGCTCGTGGCGCCGCTGGGCGAGGGCGTCGCCTCGCACCGCGGCTACTTCATCGAGATGTCCAGGCGCGCCGCGGGCAACCGCGACGCGCAGGAGTTCGCGCAGTGGCTGCGCGACGAGGCCGAGGCCGCGCAGCGCAGCTGAAGAAAACCGGGAACGGGGCCGATCAGCCCGGCAGCAGCACCTTGTTCACGACGTGGATCACGCCGTTGGACTGGTAGACATTGGCGATCGTCACCGTCGCCGTGCCACCCTTGGCGTCGGTCACCAGCACGTTGCCGCCGCTCATCGTCGCGGTGAGCGTGCCGCCGCTCGCGGTCTTGAGCAT
This sequence comes from Variovorax sp. 22077, assembly GCF_052044195.1. Classification (NCBI taxonomy): domain Bacteria; kingdom Pseudomonadati; phylum Pseudomonadota; class Betaproteobacteria; order Burkholderiales; family Comamonadaceae; genus Variovorax; species Variovorax sp. 22077. The sequence continues at coordinate 87,480 of NZ_JBQEQC010000009.1, read as the reverse complement.
GGCCTTGCCGCCGCCTGCATTGATGGCGCTCATGAGCGCCGCGCTGTCGAGCTTGCCGGGCACCACGTGGTAGGTCAGCACCTTGGTCAGCGTGCCCTTGTTCTCGGGCTTGAGCAGCGTGTCCACCGTGCCGGCGGGCAGCGCGGCGAAGGCCGCGTTGGTGGGCGCGAACACGGTGAAGGGGCCGGGGCTCTTCAGCGTGCCGACGAGGTCGGCGGCCTTCACGGCGGCGACCAGAGTGGTGTGGTCCTTCGAATTCACGGCGTTGTCGACGATGTCCTTCGTCGGGTACATCGGCGCGCCGCCGACCATCGGGTTCGATGCGCCGCTGCTGCTGCCGCTCATGCCCATGCCGCCTGCGCAGGCTGCGAGGAGGACAGAGACGCTGGCTGCGATCACGAGTTTCTTCATTGAAGTCTCCTGGAAAGGTGATGGATGGTTCTCGAGGCTCTCTGTGGAAACCGCCAACAGCTCGGAGGCGCGATGCGCTTGAACCTGATACGTCGCCTGCGCGCGATTGGATTCATCGGCTTGCACGTAGGCTTTGCGCCACACAAGCGATGCGCGGCACTTGCGCATCGAACGCGTGCTCGACAGAATCCGCCCTTCGTTTTTCAGCAACAGTCTTTGCTCACATCGCGCCCGGCGACGATCGACCTCCCGGACGCAGCACCAATCCAATGAACCGTTTCCTGAACACCTGATCCGCACACCGACCGCCCCGGCCGGACGTGCATCCACGCATCCGCCGAGGCCCATCGACAAAGGCCCCGCGCAGCCATTCGCCGGGGCCTTTTTGTTTTTCGGAGTGTGTGCACATGAGTGCTCAACGAAGGGCCCGCGACGACGACAAGCGTCTGGGCCGGTTCTATTTTTCGGTGCCGAACGCGGCACCTCGCAATCCCGTGGTGGCCGCGCTGGCACGCCGCGAAGCAAGCCAGAAGGCGGGCCGCCACCTGCGCACCCACAGCGCCGAACGGCGCGCGCAGAAGGTGGCGCTGCAGAAGGCGGCGCGAAGCATCGGGAGGTCCGACGATGCGTGAGGACATGGACAAGGTCATCGTCGAGCGGCCGCGACGCGGTGGCGGCGTGCAGGGCGATGGGCGCAAGTGGCGCAACAGCAAGGAGCGCGGCTCGCGGCTGGGCATGAGGCAGGGCTACGCCTACCCCAAGGGACTCAACGAGAACCTCGCGCCTCTCAAGCGCTGGCTGCACAAGCAGGTGCACCGGCCCTGGGACAAGGTGTACTCGGAACTGTGCAGCGGCATCGACCGACGCAGCGTCGTGCAGGCGCACATCTTCGAGCACATCGACGACTTCGTCGAACGCGATGCGGTGATGCATGGAGGGCAGGTGCTGGTGCGTGCGGGGTGGTGGGGCCGCGGCGAGCGGGTGCCGCTGGAGGAGGCTTCGCGTGTGAAGCTTTTCGTGCACCCCGTCACCGGCATCCTCTTGCCCAACCGCCGGTTCTCACAGGCTCGACGGCGTGAGCACGGCGGCACGAAGGCAGAGCTTTCGTTCGTCGTGATCGACGAACTCACGCAATGGCACCGCGTGAACGGCGACTGGTTCGAGATCACCTTGGCAACCACGCCGCCGATGAAGGCGCCGGGTGTCTGGGACAAGCGTTTCGACGTGCTGCGACGCTGCTTCGTCAGGACCACGTGTGCATGGGGCCGGCCGGAGTTCGGCTCATCGAGCAACCAGGCCATGTACGGACGCCCCGATGTTTACGCCGCAACCAAGCGCCAGCTCAGCCGCAAGGAGATTCGCGCGCGCCTGGGCGAAGACGCCTGAAGCGGTTCGTCAGGTAGCGGCAAAGTCGCATCGCGCATGATGCAGGCGCTCGCGCCATCACCGATGAAAGAAAGCACGATGAATCTCGCCGCCTCCAACTGGTTTCTCTGGGCCGCCCTATCGGCCGTCTTCGCCGCGCTGACGGCCATCCTTGCCAAGCTCGGCCTGGCCGGCGTCGATTCCGACATGGCGACGCTGGTGCGCACCGTGGTCATCTTCGCGGTGCTGCTCGTGTTCGTGAACGCCACCGGCAAGTGGACCAATCCGCTGCAGCTGTCGCCGCGCACCTGGCTCTTTCTCGTGCTCTCGGGGCTCGCGACCGGCGCGTCGTGGGTCTGCTACTTCCGCGCGCTCAAGGTGGGCGATGCCTCGCGCGTCGCGCCGGTCGACAAGCTCAGCGTGGTGCTGGTCGTGCTCTTCGCCGTGATGTTCCTCGGCGAGCGGCCCTCCGGCCGCGAATGGGCGGGCGTGGCGATGATCGCGGGCGGCGTGCTGATGCTGGCGATCAAGCGCTGAGCTGCGCCGCCGGCCGTGCGGACGCACGCGGCAGCAGGAAGAACGCCAGGTTGCCCGCAGCCAGCATGCCCGCCACCGTGAGGAACACCGCACGGAACGGCTCGGCGCCATTCGCCACGGCCCATGACGCGGCCACGCCGGTGGTCCACTGCATCAGGGAGACGCCGAGGAACATCGCCATGTTCATCAGCGCCATCGCGCGTCCCGTCATCGCGGCTGGGTAGGCGTTCTTGGTGTACGCGTACTGCAGCACGCTGTAGCCCGAGAGAAGGCCGTAGACGATCGGCAGGCCGATGTCGACCATGCGCGAGTGCGTCAGCGCCATCGCGCCGAACATCAGCGTGCCCGCGAGCGCGCAGCCCATCATCCAGCGCGTGCGCCGCGCGCCGCCCGGGTCCATGCGGCCGAAGAGCGTGGGGCTGATCATGCCGGCGACGGTCATCACGAGTGCGACGTTGCCGCTCGCCACCAGCGAGAGGCCGTGCCGCTCGTGCAGCACCGGGCCGAGCCACAGGCCGCGCAGCGTGATGAAGGCCGCGTACGACACGCAGGCGAAGCACAGCAGCCCCAGCGTGTGCGGCATCGCGAACAGCGGCAGAAGTTCGCGCACAGCCTTGCGCAGCGACTGGCGCTCGGCCCGCCCCGCGGGCACGTGGTCTGCAGCGCGCGCAGGTTCGCGCACGCGCCAGAAGATCAGCATCCACGAAAGCACCGCGAACGCCGCCAGCACCGCGTAGCCCACGCGCCACGACGAAGCCTCGATCAGCAGCGCCAGCGGCGTGCCCGTGAACAGGATGCCCATCCCCGCCAGGCTCATCACCAGTCCCGACATGGCGGTGAAGCGCGACGCATCGAAGTGCCGCGCGATGAACACCGTGCAGGCCAGGAAGGCCGGCGCGCAGCCCACGCCGACCAGGGCCTGACCCAGCAACAGTGCGTGGAAGTTTGGCGCCATCGCGCACAGCACCGCGCCCGCGATCGCCAGCGGAAAGGCCGTCAGCACCGTGCGCCTCACGCCGAAGATGTCGATCGACACGCCCATCGCGAGCTGCATGATCCCGAACATGAAGTGGAAGGTGCCAGCCCAGGTGCCGAGCTGCTGCGGCGTGAGGCCGAAGTGGCTGGTGAGCGGCGTGGCCATCATGGCGCCCACGGTGCGGAAGGCCTGGCTCAGGGCGAAGGCGGTGGCCAGGGCCACGAGCATGGCGGCCGCGGAGGAAGACCAGCGCGAAGAGCGGGGAAGGCGTGAGCCGGGGCCGGCGTTGCCGGATTGCTCCGCGGGCTTGGGTGCCGCGTTCGGATTCATTGGGAGCGAGAGGCCAGGAAGGTTGGGGCGGTCATGATGCTAGTTGATCATCTTGCGCATGGTCACGGCGGCGACGCTTGCGAGGACTCGCCCCCGCGAAGAAGGCTGCCCCCATAATTTCTGAACAACCCCAGAGTCGCGCATTGCCCAAGACTGACACCCGCTCCAGCTCCAGCTCCCGTGCAGCCAAGCCGGAAGCCAAGAAAGCCGCAAGGCCGCTTTTCAGCCGCGTTCGCGAGATCCTCGATGCAGCGCGCGCCCGCGTGGTCCGCACTGTCAACACCACGCAGGTGGCGGCCAACTGGCTCATAGGGCGCGAGATCGTCGAGGAGGAGCAGCGAGGTCGGCGTCGGGCGGGCTACGGCGCCAAGCTGCTCGCCGATCTGTCGACACGCCTGACGGCCGAGTTCGGCCGCGGCTATTCCGCCGACAACCTCGAAGCGTTCAGGCAGTTCTACCTGGACTATCCGCAGTTGATTTCCGAGACGCCGTCTCGGAAATCGGCCGCGGCGGCGGCACTGCCTCCTCAGACCATTTCCGAGACGGCGTCTCGGAAATCCGGTGACCCGGGGGGCTGGCATCCTGGGACGCTGCATCCGTCTCTCTCGTGGAGTCATTACCGCCAGCTCCTGCGCGCAGCGCGCCCGGAGGCGCGAGCCTTCTACGAGATCGAAGCCATCCGCAGCGCGTGGTCGGTGCGCGAACTGCAACGCCAGATGGCCAGCCTGCTGTACGACCGCCTGGCCAAGAGCAAGGACAAGAAGGGCCTGTTGCGCCTGGCGACGCACGGCCAGGAGGTGATGCAGCCTCTCGATGTCCTGAAGGACCCGGTGGTGATCGAATTCCTGGACTTGCCCGAATCGCCGAAGCTGGTCGAGTCGAGGCTGGAGCAGGCGCTCATCGAGAACCTGCAGAACTTCCTGCTCGAGCTGGGCAAGGGCTTTGCATTCGTGTCGCGCCAGGAGCGCATCACCATCGACGGCGACCACTTCTACATCGACCTGGTCTTCTATCACACGGTGCTCAAGTGCTACGTGCTCATCGATCTCAAGGTCGGCAAGCTCACGCATGGCGACCTCGGCCAGATCCAGTTCTATGTGAACTACTACGACCGCGAGCGTCGCACCGAAGGCGACAACCCGACGCTGGGAGTCATCCTTTGTCCGGACAAGAACGACGCTGTGGTGAAGTACACCCTGGGCGAGCAGCAGGAGCGCAACATCTTCACCAGCCGCTATCAGCTGCACCTGCCGACCGAGAAGGAGCTGGAACGCGAACTGCGCCGCGAACTCCGCCAGCTGTCGATGGACGACGTGCCGCTCAAGGCGGCTGCCAGGAAGACCAGGCCGCGCGCATGAAAAAACGGCACCCGAAGGTGCCGTTCTGGTGATGGAGCCTCGCCCCCAGCGGGCCGATCAGGCCTCGCCCTTCACCTTCAGGCGCCATGCATGCAGCAGCGGCTCCGTGTACCCGCTCGGCTGCTCGATGCCCTTGAACACCAGGTCCTGCGCCGCCTTGTAGGCCGCCGAGGTGTCGAAGTGGCCGGCCATCGGCTGGTACAGCGGGTCGCCGGCGTTCTGCTCGTCGACCACCTTGGCCATGCGCTGGAAGGTCTCATCGACCTGAGCCTTGGTGACCACGCCGTGCAGCAGCCAGTTGGCGATGTGCTGGCTGGAGATGCGCAGCGTGGCGCGGTCTTCCATCAGGCCGACGTTGTGGATGTCGGGCACCTTGGAGCAGCCCACGCCCTGGTCGATCCAGCGCACCACGTAGCCGAGGATGCCCTGCACGTTGTTGTCGATCTCCTGCTGGCGCTCTTCGGCGGTCCACCTGGCTTCGGCGGCGATCGGCACCTGCAGCAGCGCGTTGAGGATGTTGTCGCGCTCGGCGTCGGCGTCGATCTTCTCCAGCTCCTGCTGCACCGCGGTCACGTTGACCTGGTGGTAGTGCAGCGCGTGCAGCGTGGCGGCGGTGGGCGAGGGCACCCAGGCGGTGTTGGCGCCGGCCTTGGGGTGGCCGATCTTCTGCTCGAGCATGGCGGCCATCAGGTCGGGCATGGCCCACATGCCCTTGCCGATCTGGGCCTTGCCGCGCAGGCCGCTGGACAGGCCGACGAGCACGTTGTTCTTCTCGTAGGCGCCGATCCACGCGCTCGACTTCATGTCGCCCTTGCGGATCATCGGGCCGCCCTGCATGGCGGTGTGCATCTCGTCGCCGGTGCGGTCGAGGAAGCCGGTGTTGATGAAGGCCACGCGCGCGGCGGCCTCGGCGATGCAGGCCTTCAGGTTCACGCTGGTGCGTCGCTCCTCGTCCATGATGCCCAGCTTGACGGTGTTGGCGGGCAGGCCCAGCAGCTGCTCGACGCGGCCGAACAGTTCGTTGGCGAAGGCCACTTCGGCGGGGCCGTGCATCTTCGGCTTGACGATGTAGATGCTGCCGGTGCGCGAGTTGCCCTTGCGCTTCAGGTCGATGGTGGCGATGGTGGTGGTGACCACGGCATCGAGGATGCCTTCCGGAATCTCCTTGCCGCCTTCGTACAGCACGGCCGGGTTGGTCATCAGGTGGCCCACGTTGCGCAGGAACATGAGCGAGCGTCCGTGCAGCTTCAGGGGCTTGCCGTCGGCGCCGGTGTATTCGCGGTCGGGGTTCAGGCCGCGCGTGAAGGTCTTGTCGCCCTTGGTGACTTCCTCGGTCAGCGTGCCTTCGACGATGCCCAGCCAGTTCGAGTACGCGACCACCTTGTCGGCCGCGTCGACCACGGCCACCGAGTCTTCCAGGTCGAGGATGGTCGAGAGCGCGGCCTCGAGCACCAGGTCGCTCACGCCGGCGGCGTCGCTCTTGCCGATGGGCGTGGAGCGGTCGATGCGGATATCGAGGTGGATGCCGTTGTGCTTGAGCAGCACCGACGACGGTGCGGCGGCGTCGCCCTGGTAGCCGACGAACTGGGACGGGTCGGCCAGCCCGGTGCTGCTGCTCTGCAGCGCGACGACCAGCTTGCCGTCCTTCACGCTGTAGCCGGTGGCGTTCTTGTGCGAGCCGTTGACCAGCGGCGCGGCCTGGTCGAGCACGTTGCGCGCGAACTCGATGACCTTGGCGCCGCGCACCGGGTTGTAGCCCTTGCCCTTCTCGGCGCCGCCGGTCTCGGGAATGGCGTCGGTGCCGTAGAGCGCGTCGTACAGCGAACCCCAGCGGGCGTTGGCCGCGTTCAGCGCATAGCGCGCGTTGAGGATGGGCACCACCAGCTGCGGGCCGGCCTGCAGGGCGAGTTCGGAGTCGACGTTCGCGGTCGTGGCCTTCACGCCCTTGGGCTGGGGCAGCAGGTAGCCGATCTTCTCGAGGAATGCGCGGTACGCCGGCATGTCGGCGATGGGGCCGGGGTTCTTCTTGTGCCAGGCGTCGAGCTCTGCCTGCAGGCGGTCGCGTTCGGCGAGCAGGGCGATGTTCTTCGGCGCGAGGTCGTGGACGATGGCGTCGAAGCCCTTCCAGAAGACGTCGCTGGCCACGCCGCTGGCGGGGAGGACCTTGTCCTCGATGAAGCGATGGAGCTCGGTCGCGACCTGGAGGCCGTGGGCGTTGGTGCGGGCGGTCATGTGGGTTTCTCCTTGAGAAAGATGCAATCCTGGGATGAACTTTATTCGATACTTTGCTGGCGAGTAAGAGCCTGAATCGGGATTTATCCGTGACAAAAATAGAGGTAATCGACGGGCGGCCCCAAGGAGTGCAAAGGGTAGGCACTGATAAGAAGGCCGAAGCTGCCGGATATATTTAACTTCTTAAATAAATCCGCGATTTCAGCGCCCAGCTTCCATGATCCTCCTGGCCTCCAACGAAAACCCCCTGGGCATGCCCGAGTCGGCCCGCCGCGCCGCGGCCGAAGCGCTCGCGGGCGCCGGCAACTACCCCGACAGCAACGGCACGGCGCTGAAGAACGCGCTGGCCGCCCGGCTCGACGTGCCGGCCGACTGGATCACGCTGGGCAGCGGTTCGAGCGAGATCCTGGAACTCGCGGCGCAGGTGAGCCTGAAGCCGGGCGAGGGCGTCGTCTATTCGCAGTACGGTTTCATCGTCTACGCGCAGGCCGCGGCGCATGCCCATGCGCACGCAACTGTCGTGCCGTCGCGCGACTTCGGCCACGACCTCGACGCGATGCGCGCGGCCATCGGCGAGGACACGAAGCTGGTGTTCGTCGCCAACCCCAACAACCCGACCGGCACCTTCATCGACGCCGCGCCGCTGCTGGCCTTCCTGCAGTCGGTGCCCGCGCACGTGACGGTGCTGCTCGACGAGGCCTACACCGAATACCTCGCGCCCGCGCAGCGCTACGACAGCATCGAATGGGTGCGGCGCCTGCCCAACCTGATCGTGGCGCGCACCTTCTCCAAGGCCTTCGGGCTGGCGGGGCTGCGCATCGGCTACGGCGTGTCGCAGCCGGGGCTCACGGCGCGCATGAACGCGCAGCGCCCGCGCTTCAACGTAACGACGCCGGCCCAGGCCGCCGCAGTGGCCGCGCTGGGCGACGCGGATTTCCTCACGCGCACCTACGAGCTCAACACGGCCGGGCGCGACCAGCTCGCCGCCGGCTTCGAGGCGCTGGACCTCGAATACGTGCCCTCGTCCGGCAACTTCCTGATGGTGCGTGTCGGCGATGCGCAGGCGGTGCATGCGCGCCTGCTGGCCGCCGGCATCGAGGTCTCGCTGCTCGGACCGTACGGCCTGCCCGAGTGGCTGCGCGTCAGCATCGGGCTGCCCGAGCAGAACCGCGCGGTGCTGGCCGCGCTGCGCTGACCGGTCGCCTGCTCAGACCTGCCCGCTGAGCTCCTTCGCTGCCGCACGCACCGGCTCGATGTAGCCCTCGTCGTAGCGGTGCGTGGGCATGGTGAGCGTGACCGCGGCCGCGAGGCTGCCGTCGGCATGGAGCACCGGCGCCGAGATGCCGGCCAGCTCGGCGGTGCGGTCGCCCACCAGCGCGCACCAGCCCTGCGCGCGGATGGTGTCGTAGAGCTTGCGCTCCTTCGCGCCGCGCGGCAGCTCGTCCTGCGGGCCGAAGGCGATCAGCACCCGCGCGCCCGCGCCGCGGTCGTTGGGCAGCAGGTCGCCGGCGCGCACGTGGTCGCGCACCACATGCGACGAATCGACGCGGAACTGGCAAAGCCGCACCCAGCTGTCGCCCTGCGGCTGCCGCACGTGGTACGCCGCGCTCTCGCCGGTGGCCGCGACCAGCGCGCGCAGCACCGGCAGCACGATGCGGTCGAGCGACTGCGAGGCCGTGTAGAGGCCGTGCAGCCGCGCGATCTCCATGCCCAGCGCATAGCGGCCGTCGTCCTGCCGGCGGATCAGCCGCGCATGCTCCAGCGAGGCCAGCAGCCGCAGCACGGTGCTCTTGTAGAGCTGCGTGCGCTCGGCGAACTGCGCGAGCGACAGCGCCTCGTCGCCCGGCCGGAAGGCCGACAGCAGGCTCAGCGCGCGGTCGACCGCGGCCGCGCCGCCGGGCGCGGCATTGAGGTCGGAGACGGACTCGGTCTGGGCTTTGCGGGGCATGGCAGGAAGGCGCAGGGAATGGCTCGGCTTGACAGTCGGGGCGGATCGACGGTCTAATTCTGTTTAACGGAATATAGTTCTGTAAGACAGAACAGTCAAGCCCAAGGAGACGAAATCGATGACAACCCCCGACGTCCTCATCAGCGAGGTCGGCCCGCGCGACGGCCTGCAGTCGGTCAAGGCCACCATGCCCACGGCCGACAAGCTGCGCTGGATCGACGCGCTCTACGCGGCCGGCGTGCGCGAGATCGAGGTCGCCTCCTTCGTGCCCGCCAAGCTGCTGCCGCAGATGGCAGACGCCGCCGAGGTGGTGCGCCACGCCGTGACGCTGCCGGGCCTGGTGGTGATGGCGCTGGTGCCCAACCGCAAGGGCGCGCAGGCCGCGCTCGAGGCCGGCGTGCACAAGCTGACCATGCCGGTGTCGGCCAGCGTGGCGCATTCGCTGGCCAACGTGCGCAAGACGCCCACCGAGATGGTCGATGAGGTGCGCGCCATCTCCGAGCTGCGCCGCGAGATCGCGCCGCAGGTGAAGCTGGAGGCCGGCATCTCCACCGCCTTCGGATGCACGCTGCAGGGCCTGGTGCCCGAGGACGACGTGATCCGCCTGGCCGCGCAGTGCATCGAGGCGGGCGCCGACGAATCGGGCCTGTCCGACACCGTGGGCTACGCCAACCCCGCGCAGGTGCGCCGCCTGTTCAGGCGGCTGCGCGCGGAGATCGGAAGCCACGCCGGTGCGGCCCACATGCACAACACGCGCGGCCTCGGCATCGCCAACTGCCTGGCGGCCTGGGAGGAGGGCGTGCGCACCTTCGACGCTTCGCTGGGCGGTCTCGGCGGCTGCCCCTACGCGCCGGGCGCCTCGGGCAATGCGGTCACCGAAGACCTTGTCTTCATGTTCGAGGCCATGGGCGTGCGCACCGGCATCGACATCCAGAAACTCATCGCGGCGCGCGCGCCGCTCATGGCCGGCCTGCCCGGCGAGCCGGTCTACGGCATGACCCCGGAAGCCGGATTGCCCAAGGGCTTCGTCCAGGAACACAACGCACAACATGTCTGAAGCCAACCCCCTGCCGTACGCCGGCGTCCGCGTCGTCGAGTTCACCCACATGGTCATGGGCCCGACCTGCGGCCTGCTGCTGGCCGACCTGGGCGCCGAGGTCATCAAGGTCGAGCCCATCGAGGGCGACAACACCCGCCGCCTGCTGGGTTCGGGTTCGGGCTTCTTCCCGACCTTCAACCGCAACAAAAAGAGCATCGCGCTCGACCTGAAGCAGCCCGAGGGCGTGGAGGCCGCGCTGCGGCTCATCGCCACCGCCGACATCGTCAGCGAGAACTTCAAGCCCGGCACCATGAAGAAGCTGGGGCTCGACTACGACACGCTGGCCAAGCTCAACCCGCGCCTCATCTACGTGAGCCACAAGGGCTTCCTGCCCGGCCCCTACGACCACCGCACCGCGCTCGACGAGGTGGTGCAGATGATGGGAGGCCTGGCCTACATGACCGGCCGCTCGGGCGACCCGCTGCGCGCGGGCACCAGCGTGAACGACATCATGGGCGGCATGTTCGGCGCCATCGGCGCGATGGCCGCGCTGCGCCAGCGCGACATCACCGGCAAGGGCTGCGAGGTGCAGTCGGCGCTGTTCGAGAACAACGTGTTCCTGGTCGCGCAGCACATGATGCAGTTCGCCGCCACCGGCAAGGCGGCCGACCCGATGCCCAGCCGCATCTCGGCCTGGGCGGTGTACGACGTCTTCACCGTGAAGGACGGCGAGCAGATCTTCCTGGCTGCCGTGAGCGACAAGCAGTGGGCCATCTTCTGCAAGGCCTTCGGCCTGGACGAGATGCTGGCCGACCCGCGCCTGAAGACCAACAACGACCGCGTGCTGGCGCGCGAATGGATGATGCCCATCCTGCGCTCGCACCTCGCGAACCACAGCGCCGCGGAGCTCGCCGCGGTGTTCGAGAAGAACGAGCTGCCCTTCGCGCCCATCACCCGGCCGCAGGAGCTGTTCGACGATCCGCACCTCAACGCCACCGGCGGCCTCGCGCCGGTGCGCATGAACGACGGCAGCATGGCCAACGTGCCGCTGATGCCGTTCACGCTCGACGGCGAACGCCCGGGCATCCGGCTGCAGCCGCCGCGCATCGGCGAGCACGGCTATGAGCTGCTGAAGGAAGTGGGCTACAGCGACGAGGACATCGCTGCGCTCCAGGCAAGACACATCACACTCGGAGACTGACCTCATGTTTTTCAATGCACGGCGCGCCTTGCTGGCGTGCGCCGCAGCCGCCGCATGGCTGAACGCCGCCCCCGCCCTTGCGGACACCGCCTGGCCCGACAAGCCGGTGCGGCTCATCGTTCCCTACACGCCCGGCGGCGCCACCGACATCGTGGCGCGGCTGGTCGCGCAGAAGCTCGCCGACGACACCAAGTGGACCTTCATCGTCGACAACCGCGCGGGCGGCAACGGCAACATCGGCATGGACGTGGTGGCCAAGGCCAAGCCCGACGGCTACACCATCGGCCTGGGCCAGACGGCCAACCTCGCGATCAACCCGACGCTGTTTCCCAAGATGCCCTACGACGCATTGAAGGACCTGGTGCCGGTGTCGGTCGTGGCCTCGCAGCCCGTGGTGCTGGTGGTTCGCGCCGACGCGCCGTTCAAGACGCTGGCCGACCTGGTTTCCGCCGCCAAGGCCCGGCCGGGCGAGATCCGGCAGGCGCTCGCTGGCACCGGCACGCTGGGCCACATGGCCGGCGAGGTGCTGGCCAAGCGCGCGGGCTTCAAGGTGCTCAACGTGCCGTACAAGGGCGCGGCTCCTGCCATCACCGACCTGCTCGGCGGCCAGACCGACTACATGTTCGCCACGCCGCAGGGCGCGCTCTCGATGGTGAAGGGCGGGCGCCTGCGCGCGCTGGCCGTCACCTCGGCCAAGCGCCTGCCGGTGATGCCCGACGTGCCCACCGTGGCCGAGAGCTACAAGGGCTTCGAGGCGGTGGACTGGAAGGCGCTCGTCGCCCCGGCCGGCACCAGCGCCGACATCGTGAAGAAGCTCAGCGCCGCCGTCGACAAGGCGCTGGCCAAGCCCGCGACCATCTCGCAGCTGCTGGCCGAGGGCAGCACGCCCGTGGGCGGCACGCCGGAGCAGGCGGCGCAGTACATCAAGGCCGAGCATGCGCGCTGGGGTGCGGCAGTCCGCGAGGCGGGCGTCCGGCCGGAATAGGCAGGCGCTCTCCGGGTGGCGGGCGATATAGTTCCCGCCCCATGGACCGCCTGAAGCAACTCGAATCCTTCGTCTCGGTCGCGACGCGCGGCAGCCTCACGGCCGCGGCCAAGGCCGAGGGCGTGGCGCCCGCGATCATGGGTCGCCGGCTCGATGCGCTGGAGGAGCGCCTGGGCGTCAAGCTGCTGGTGCGCACCACGCGCCGCATCACGCTCACGAACGAAGGCAGCTCCTTCCTCGAAGACTGCCAGCGCCTGCTGGCCGAGTTCGCCAATGCCGAGGCCAGCGTGAGCGCCGGCGGCCTCAAGGCCAGCGGCCACCTGCGCGTGACGGCGCCCGCGGGCTTCGGCCGCCGCCACGTCGCGCCGCTGGTGCCGCGCTTCCATGCGCTGCATCCCGAGGTGACGATCTCGCTGAACCTCAGCGACCGCGTGGTCGACGTCACCGGCGAGAGCTTCGACTGCGCGGTGCGCGTGGGCGACCTGCCCGATTCGTCGCTGGTGAGCGTGCGGCTCGCCGACAACCGCCGCCGCTGCGTCGCCACGCCGGAGTTCGTGCGCCGCCACGGCAAGCCGAAGCATCCGGGCGAGCTCTCGCGCTTCGCCTGCCTCACGCTGTCGAGCGACGCCTCGCAGACGCGCGGCTGGGCCTTCCGCGTCGTCAACGAGGAGGGCAACCAGGAACTGATCCACCTGCGTCCCAGCGGCCCGCTCGACTGCTCCGACGGCCAGGTGCTGCACGACTGGTGCCTCGCCGGCCACGGCATCGCGTGGCGCAGCACCTGGGAGGTCGAGGCCGAGATCGATGCCGGCCTGCTCGTGCCGCTGCTGGAGGAATTCGCGGCGCCGCCCAACGGCATCTACGCGGTGTTCGCGGGCGCCAAGCACATGCCGCTGCGGGTGCGGCTGTGGCTTGATTTCCTCAAGGAGCAGTACGGCAACCCGGATTTCTGGGGCGGAAGGGCCTGAGTTCAGCCAACGGCTGCACAATCTGTTCACATTTGAAATCCGGCTGATACGCCCCCCACGCTGACAGCCGCCGAGGTCCTTCGCGGAACAACGGGGAACCGGCTTCGCCGGGCCTCGGGTGTCGCCCCCGGATGGGGGTGGCGAAGCGACACGAAGTGCGCGCAGCCTTGGGGGCGAGCCATCCTGAAAGCTCCACCGATGACCCTGGAAGCCATCCTTGCGTACCTTCACCTGCTCGCCATCCTCACGATGGTCGTCTTCATCTCCAGCGAGGCCGCGCTGTGCCGCGTGCAGTGGCTCAACGCGGCGGTGGTCGAGCGGCTGGCCAAGGTCGACATGGTCTACGGCATTGCGGCCATCGCGGTGCTGGCCACCGGCATCGCGCGCACCTGGTGGGGCGTGAAGGGCACGGCCTGGTACTGGACCAACCCGCTGCTGCACGTGAAGCTGGGGCTCTTCATCATCGTGGGCGTGCTGTCGATCTTCCCGACGCTCACGTACTTCCGCTGGCGCAAGACGCTGCGCGCCACCGGCAAGCTGCCGCCCGAGGCCGAGATCGTCAAGACGCGCAAGCTGGTGATGGTCCAGGCGCACCTGATCGCGCTGATCCCGCTGGTGGCGGTGTTCCTGGCGCGCGGCTTCGGCAAGTAGCCCGGGATCGGCCGCGCAAAGCAAAAGGCCCGCTTTCGCGGGCCTTCCTTCATGGCTTTGCAGCCAGCGCGGTGCCGATCAGGCCTTCGCCGCGTCGGCGGTGCACTTCTTGACGAAGCTGTTCTTGGCGGCGCCGGCCAGCGGCTTGCCGTTCTTGTCCACGGCCTTGGCTTCGCAGGAGGGAGCGGCGGCGGCCTTGGCTTCCTTCTCGCACTTCTTGATGGAGCTGGCCTTGGCGGCACCGGCGAGGGCCTTGCCATTCTTGTCCACGGCCTTGGCTTCGCAGCTTGCGCCGGCGGCGGGGGCTGCTGCCGCGGGTGCGGCGGCCGGCGCGGCGGCCTTGTCTTGAGCCTGTGCTGCACCGAAGGAAAGGCAGGCACCGAGTGCAAGCAGGGAAAGGAGCTTCTTCATGGTGATGTGTCCTCGCTAGGTTGAGTTGTGACAGGTTCCCCGCCTCGGGGCCGACCATCGTAACGGCGCAAGTCAACGATCGGATGACCATCGTCAACTGATCCCGGGTTTGCCCCCGGTAAAATTTCAGGATGCTATTGGTCAAACAGGAGCTGCTCGCGGCGCTCGCGAACACGCTCGAATCCCTCTCGCCCGGCGCCGGCCCCAAGGCCGCGTTCGAGTCGCCCAAGATGGCCGCGCACGGCGATTTCGCCTGCACGGCAGCCATGCAGCTCGCCAAGCCGCTGGGGCGCAAGCCCCGCGACCTGGGCGAGGAGCTGCGCGCCGCACTGCTCGCGACCCCCGCGTTCGCCCAGTGGGTCGACGCCATCGAGATCGCCGGGCCCGGCTTCCTCAACATCCGCCTGAAGACGGCTGCCAAGCAGCAGATCGTGCGCGAGGTGCTGTCGGCCGGGAATACTTTCGGCCAACAGCCGGCCACCGGCGAGAAGGTGCTGGTGGAGTTCGTCTCGGCCAACCCGACCGGCCCGCTGCACGTGGGCCATGGCCGCCAGGCGGCGCTGGGTGATGCCATCTGCAACCTGCGCGCCTCGCAGGGCGAGAGCGTCTGGCGCGAGTACTACTACAACGACGCCGGCGTGCAGATCCAGACCCTGGCCAACAGCACGCAGCTGCGCGCGCGCGGCTTCAAGCCGGGCGACCCCGAGTGGCCCAGCGGCGAGAAGGCGGCTGCATACAACGGCGACTACATCGCCGACATCGCGGCCGACTTCAAGGCGAAGAAGACCGTCAAGTCGGAAGACCGCGAAGTCACCGCCAGCGGCGACATCGAGGACATCGACGCCATCCGCGAGTTCGCCGTGGCCTACCTGCGCCGCGAGCAGGACCTGGACCTGCAGGCCTTCCGTGTGCGTTTCGACCAGTACTACCTCGAGTCCAGCCTCTACACCAGCGGCCGCGTCGAGGACGCCGTGCGCAAGCTCGTGGCCGCCGGCAAGACCTACGAGCAGGACGGCGCGCTGTGGCTGAAGTCGACCGACTACGGCGACGACAAGGACCGCGTGATGAAGAAGCAGGACGGCACGTACACCTACTTCGTGCCCGACGTCGCCTATCACATCGCCAAGTGGGAGCGCGGCTTCCACAAGGTCATCAACATCCAGGGCACCGACCACCACGGCACCATCGCCCGCGTGCGCGCCGGCCTGCAGGCCGTGGGCGAAGGCATCCCCGAGGGCTACCCCGACTACGTGCTGCACACCATGGTGCGCGTGATGAAGGGCGGCGAGGAGGTCAAGATCAGCAAGCGCGCCGGCAGCTACGTCACGCTGCGCGACCTGATCGAGTGGACCAGCACCGACGCGGTGCGGTTCTTCCTGCTGAGCCGCAAGCCCGACACCGAGTACACCTTCGACGTCGACCTCGCGGTGACGAAGAACAACGACAACCCGGTCTACTACGTGCAGTACGCCCATGCGCGCATCTGCTCGGTGCTGGCCGGCTGGGGCGGCGACGCAACATCGCTGAAGGACGTCGACCTGTCGCCGCTGGAAAGCCCGGCCGCCCAGGCGCTGATGCTGCTGCTGGCCAAGTACCCGGCCATGCTGACGGCCGCCTCGAAGGACTTCGCCCCGCACGACGTGACCTTCTACCTGCGCGAACTGGCCGCCAGCTACCACAGCTACTACGACGCCGAACGCATCCTGGTCGACGACGAGAAGGTGAAGCTGGCCCGCCTGGCGCTGGTCGCCGCGACCGCGCAGGTGCTGCACAATGGCCTCGCGATTCTCGGCGTCAGTGCACCGAGCAAGATGTGAACCCCCTCACCATGAAGAAGACAAGAAGTCAACGCGGCAACATCGTCATCGGCCTGATCATCGGGCTGGTGCTCGGCCTGGGCGTCGCGCTGGGCATCGCGGTCTACGTGACCAAGGTGCCGATCCCGTTCGTGACCAAGACGCAGCGCGGCGGCGCCGAGCAGGACGAGGCCGAGGCCCGCAAGAACCGCGACTGGGACCCGAACGCGCCGCTGGCCGGCAAGGCCGGCGCGCCCAAGCCGGCGACGCCGGCCGCCCCGGCAGGCCCGGTCAACCCGATCACCGGCGAGCCCGCCACCGGCAACACCGCCGCCGCTCCCGGCGGCGCCTCGCCCGGCACCGCGCCGCCGGTGCCCGTGGTGGTGGCGCCCAAGCCGCCGCGTACCGCCCCGGTGCCGGCCGAGGCCAACGCCCTGCCGCCGTCGAACGATCCGCTGGGCGACCTGGCCCGAGCCCGGTCGGGCAGCGTCTCCGGCTCCGGCAGCACGACCACCGCGTCGGCCGCGCCGAGCAGCAGTGGCAGCAACGCCGGCAGCAGCGGCTCCGGCCCCGATCCCTTCATGTACTTCGTGCAGGCCGGCGCCTTCCGCACCACCGAGGATGCCGAGGCCCAGCGCGCCAAGCTGTCGCTCATGGGCGTCGAGGCCAAGGTCACAGAGCGCGAGCAGGCGGGCCGCACCGTCTATCGCGTGCGCGCCGGCCCCTTCAACAAGAAGGACGACGCCGACCGCCTCAAGGAACGGCTGGACGGCGGCGGCATGGATTCGGCGCTGGTCCGCGTGCAGCGCTGAGCCGGCGTCATCTGCCCGGCAACCGACACGAATAGCCCCCAAACTTCGCCGCGCGGCGTTTGCCGCCACCATCCACAGCCTCGGGCGCGCCGGATGCGGGGGAACTCCCCGCCGCGCGCCGGCTCAGTCTGCCGTAATAACTGGAGAGCTCTTTCAATGAAACGTCGTGACTTTTCGCTGGCCGCAACCTCGCTCGGGCTGCTGTCCCTGGGCGTCAACCCGGCCCACGCCCAGGCGCGTGTGCCCAAGGCCGGCTCCGAGTACCTGGTGCTCGACAAGCGCGTGCCGGTCGACGCGCCCGCCGGCAAGGTCGAGGTGGTCGAGTTCTTCTCGTACAACTGCCCGCACTGCAACGACTTCGAGCCGTCGCTGGAGGCCTGGCTCAAGACGATCCCGAAGGAAGTCTCCTTCCGCCGCATTCCCGTTCCCTTCGTGGGCAACGACGTCGAGGCCAAGCAGCGCCTGTACTACACGCTCGAAGCCATGGGCAAGGTCGACGAGTACCAGCCGAAGGTGTTCAACGCGATCCACGCGCAGCGCCAGAACGTGAACGGCGACGCCAACATCATCGCTTGGGCCACCGCCAACGGCCTGGACGCCGCCAAGTTCAAGGAAACCTTCACCTCCTTCGGCGTGGCCAGCAAGGCCAAGCGCGCCTCGCAACTGACCGACGCCTACAAGGTGGCGGGCGTGCCGGCGATGGCCGTGGCCGGCCGCTGGTATGTCGACGGCGAGACCGCCGGCAACATGACCAAGGTGCTTCAGGTCGTGAACTATCTCATCGGCGAGGCCAAGAAGGGCTGACCCCCAGGCTTCGCGCACTTCGTGTCGCGCGCGCCTTCC
This sequence comes from Variovorax sp. 22077, assembly GCF_052044195.1. Lineage (NCBI taxonomy): Bacteria > Pseudomonadati > Pseudomonadota > Betaproteobacteria > Burkholderiales > Comamonadaceae > Variovorax > Variovorax sp. 22077. The sequence continues at coordinate 69,617 of NZ_JBQEQC010000009.1, read as the reverse complement.
CCCTTGCAGGGGGCAACACCAGCGGCCCGGTGAAGCCGGTTCCGCCGTGTTCGGGCATGAAGCCGGGAAGAAAGTCAAGCCCGCCTAGGCGGGCTTTTTCATCTGTGCGGGCGGGGCAGGAGCACGCAGCCGCATACAATGCCGAGCAAGTTTCGTGCCTCTATGACATTGCACTCTCACCCCACCACCTCCTTCCTGCGTCGCATCGGCCGGCTGGCCGTCGGCGCCCTGTTGCTGGCAGGCCTCGCGTCGGGCGCCGTGGCCGAGACCGCCGACCGCTCCAAGCCGATGAACATCGAGTCGGACGCGATGCGCTACGACGACCTGAAGCAGACCAGCGTGTTCACCGGCAACGTTCTGGTGACGAAGGGCACGATCATCATCCGCGGCGCGCGGCTGGACGTGCGCCAGGACGCCGAGGGCTACCAGTACGGCGTGGTCACCGCGGCGCCCGGCAAGCGGGCCTACTACAAGCAGAAGCGCAATGCGCCCGACGAGTGGATCGAGGGCGAGTCGGAAGTCATCGAGTACGACAGCCGCGCCGACAACGTCAAGTTCATCCGCAACGCCGTCATGCGCCGCCTGCTGGGCGCCACGCCCAACGACGAGAGCCAGGGCGCGCTGATCGTCTACGACCAGAGCAACGACACCTACACCGTCAACGGCTCGACCGTGCCGCCGAACACCGCCGTCAACGCCTCGGCCCCTGGCGGCCGCGTCCGGACCATCCTCACTCCCAAGGCCGCCACCGCGCCGGCCCCGGGCGCTCCGGCTCCGGCCGGCGGTGCCAAGGCCCCTGCGCCGGCGCCCACCCCGGCTCCCGGCGCCGGCCTGCGCCCGAGCACCACGCTCAGTGACCAGGGAGACACGCGCAAGTGATCGAATCCGCAGGAACCCAGGACGCCAGCGGCACACCGGGCAGCCGCTTGGTCGCGCGCGGCCTGAAGAAGAGCTACGGCAGCCGCACCGTCGTGAAGGACGTCTCGCTCGACGTGCAGAAGGGCGAAGTCGTCGGGCTGCTCGGGCCGAATGGCGCGGGCAAGACCACCTCGTTCTACATGATCGTGGGGTTGGTGCGCGCCGACGCCGGCGACATCTCCATCGACGGCGAGCCGATCGCGCACATGCCGATCCACCGCCGCGCCCGCATGGGGCTGAGCTACCTGCCGCAGGAAGCCTCGATCTTCCGCAAGCTCACGGTCGAGGAGAACGTGCGCGCCGTGCTCGAGCTCCAGAGCGAGCCCGACGCGAAAGGCAGGCTGGTTCCCCTGTCGAAGGAGCACATCGAGGAGCGCCTGACCGACCTGCTGGTCGACCTGCGCGTCGACCATCTGCGCGATTCGCCCGCGATGGCGCTGTCGGGCGGCGAGCGCCGCCGCGTCGAGATCGCGCGCGCCCTGGCCACGCAGCCGCGCTTCATTCTTCTGGACGAGCCCTTCGCCGGCATCGACCCGATCGCGGTGATCGAGATCCAGCGCATCATCAGCTTCCTGAAGGAGCGCGGCATCGGCGTGCTCATCACCGACCACAACGTGCGCGAGACGCTGGGCATCTGCGACCACGCTTTCATCATCAGCGACGGGCACGTGCTGGCACAAGGCACGCCTTCGGAGATCGTCGACAACGCCGAGGTACGCAGGGTGTACCTGGGCGAGCACTTCCGGATGTGATCATGTTGCGAGGGTCAACGGCAAGCGTGATCGCCATGCGCGTGGAGCCCCTTCGCGAGGGCTGGTGTGCACGGCCGCCCGAAGCGGCCGGTCCGCTCCCGGCAGGGAGCTGGCGTGGCGCGCGGCGTGCTGCCTCGGGGGGAGCCGTCTTCTCATGAAGCAGGGGTTGTCCCTTCGCGTTTCGCAGCACCTGGCGCTCACGCCGCAGCTGCAGCAGTCGATCAGGCTGCTCCAACTCTCCACGCTCGAGCTGAGCCAGGAAGTGGAGCAGATGCTCGACGAGAACCCGTTCCTGGAGCGCACCGCCGAGGAGGCCGTGCGCGAGGAATTCGGGCTCGACACCGCCGACGCGCCGGTCCCTCGCGATGACGGCGGCGATGGCAACGACGGCGAGGGCGACTTCGCCCCCTCGGCCGCGAGCAGCAGCAGCGCGACTTCTTCCACGGAAGGCACGGCAGTCGCCGACGCCGACGGCCCCGCCGCCGAGATCGCCGAGCGCGAGCCCGACTGGGAAGGCGACGGCACCGTCGACATGGCGCCCGACGACAGCGAATGGGGCAGCGACGCGCCCGCGCGCCAGAACAACGCCGGCGACGACGAGCGCGCCGATGCCACCGAGCTCGCGCGCAGCCAGGAGTCGCTGCAGTCCTTTCTGCACCGCCAGGCACTGAGCCTGCGGCTCAACGAGAGCGACAGCGCCGCGCTGCGCTTCCTCATCGAGTCGCTCAACGAGGATGGCTACCTCGAAGACTCGCTGCCCGCGCTGGCCTCGGGCCTGGCGGGTGACGACAACGACGAATTCGACGACCTCGTGCACCACTTCCAGGTGGCGCTGGGCCTGCTGCAGAGCCTGGAGCCCGCCGGCGTCGGCGCGCGCGACCTCGGCGAATGCCTGAGCATCCAGCTGCGCGCCATGGCGAGCGACGACGAGACCGAGGAAGAGGAACTGGTCCGCAAGACGGCGCTGGCCATCTGCAAGCAGCCCATGGAGCTGCTCGCGCGCCGCGACTTCAAGCGTCTGGCCACGCTCACCCGCAGCAGCGAGGAGCTGGTGCGCTCGGCGCTGCAGGTCATCGCGCGGCTGGAGCCCAAGCCGGGCCGGCGCTTCGTCGACGTGGAGCGCAACGTCATCGTGCCCGACGTGATCGTCACCAAGACCGGCCGCGGCACCAACGTGAAGTTCCGCGTGATGCTCAACCCCGACGTGATGCCGCGCCTGCGCGTGCACGACATCTATGCCGGCGCGCTGAAGTCGCACAAGGGCGAGGGCAGCCAGGCGCTGTCGCAGCGGTTGCAGGAGGCGCGCTGGTTCATCAAGAACATCCAGCAGCGCTTCGACACCATCCTGCGCGTGAGCAACGCCATCGTCGAGCGGCAGAAGAGCTACTTCGTGCACGGCGAGCTCGCCATGCGCCCGCTGGTGCTGCGCGAGATCGCCGACGAGCTGGGCCTGCACGAATCGACCATCTCGCGCGTGACCACCGCCAAGTACATGGCCACGCCCTTCGGCACGGTCGAGCTCAAGTACTTCTTCGGCTCGGCGCTGGGCACCGAGACCGGAGGCAACGCGTCGAGCACCGCGGTGCGCGCGCTCATCAAGCAGTTCGTCGGCTCCGAGAGCGTGAAGAAGCCGCTGTCGGACAGCCAGATCTCCGAGATGCTGAAGGAGCAGGGCATCGAGTGCGCGCGCCGCACCGTCGCCAAGTACCGCGAGGCGCTGCGCATCGCGCCCGCCAACCTGCGCAAAGCCTTGTAACTGGCACACCCCCAGGCTATGCGCACTTCGTGTCGCTTCGCCAACCCCCTTGCAGGGGGCAACACCTGCGGACCGGCGGAGCCGGTTCCGCGGTGTTCCTGGAATGGGCTTGCGTGGCGTTGGACGGTGGCTGCGGTGTTCGCCCTGCTCGTGCTGCTTGTCACGGGCTGCGCCACGCTGCCCGACGAGGCCCCGCGCCCGCCCACCAAGACCATCGCCGTCTCGGCCGACACGGCGCTCGGCAGGATCGCGCTGGCCTCCCAGCCCGACCCCGACCTGAGCGGCTTCCGCCTGATGCCCGGCGGCGACTTCGCCTTCGACACCCGCATCCAGCTCGCGCGCCGCGCGCAGCGCACGCTGGACGTGCAGTACTACCAGATCGAGAACGACGAGACCGGCCGCTACCTGCTGCGCACCCTGCGCGACGCCGCCCAGCGCGGGGTGCGCGTGCGGCTCTTGATGGACGACCTCTATACCTCCGGCGAGGACGAGCTGCTGCTGGGCCTGGCCGCCACGCCCAACGTGGAGCTGCGCCTGTTCAACCCCTTCCCGGCAGGCCGCGGCAGCCTGCTGAAGCGCTTCACCGCCTCGCTCTTCGACTTCAGCCGCGTCAACCGCCGCATGCACAACAAGCTGTTCATCGCCGATGGCGCGATGGCGGTGGCGGGCGGGCGCAACATCGGCAACCAGTACTTCAGGCGCACCTCGGGCGAGAACTTCATCGACCTCGACACCTTCGTCACCGGCGCGCTGGTCCCGCGCCTTGGCAGCCTGTTCGACCAGTACTGGAACAGCGTCTACGTGCGGCCGATCCAGTCGGTCGTGGGCAGCAGCCTCTCGCGCGAGGAGCTGCAGCAGCGCTTCGAGCTCGCCACCGGCCCCGAGACCACGCCCCCGCCGCCCAAGCCCGCGCCCAACGACCTGCTGGGCTACAGCCCGATGGCCGAGGACCTGGACGCCGGCAAGCTCGGCCTGATCTGGACCACCGCCGAAGCCTATGCCGATTCGCCCGAGCGCGTGATCGGCAAGACCGCCTCGTATGGCGGCGTGCCGCTGCTGGACGTCGACAGCGTGCGCTACAACGTGGTCGAGCAGATGCGGCGCGCGCGTTCGGAAGTGACGATCGTCTCGCCCTACCTGATCCCCGGCGCCTCGGGGCTGGAGGTGATGCGCGAGATCCGAGGGCGCAACGTGAAGATCAGCGTGGTCACCAACTCGCTCGCCGCCACCGACGAGCCGCTGGTGCACACCGCCTACCGCCGCTACCGGCCCGACATGCTCAAGCTGGGCGCCGACCTCTACGAACTGAGCACCAACCGCACCCGCAGCAGCGTGAGGCTGGGCCTCTTCGGCACCTCGGTGGGCAGGCTGCATGCCAAGTCGGCGGTGATCGACCGGCGCATTCTGTTCGTCGGCTCGATGAACTTCGACCCGCGCTCGGAAACGCACAACACCGAGATCGGCCTTTTCATCCGCAGCCCCGAGATGGCCCAGCAGGCGCTGAAGCTCATCGACGTGCTCAAGCAGCAGGGCGCCTATAGGCTGCGCTTCGCCGAGGGCAGCAACGAGTCGCGCATCGAATGGGTCAGCGACGATGCCGGCAGGCTCACGGTGCTGACCGAGGAGCCCGATTCCCGCTTCTGGGACCGGACCATGCTCGAGATACTGGCCCCGCTGACGCCGGAGAGCCTCCTGTAGCCGCGCAGCCTCAGGTGCCGCGCACGGCCGACCACACGAGCCGCAGGCCCAGCAGTCCCATCACGCCGCCTGCCGCCCGGTCGATCCAGACCTTGTAGCGCAGGTAGGCCGAACGCGGCGCCGCCGACGAGAGCGCCAGCGCCACGATCGAGTACCAGCCCGTCTCGATGCAGAAGATGACCGCCGGCACGGCGAGCGCCAGCACCAGCGGCACCTCGCGCGGCAGGAAGGCCGCGAAGATGCTCGCGTAGACCACGGCCGTCTTCGGGTTGCTCACCTGCGTGGCCAGGCCCAGCAGGAAGGTGCGCCTGCCGCGTCCCTGCAGGCGCTGCGCCGGATCGCCGGCCTCCTGCGCCACGGCCAGCGGCTGCCGCGCGCCGCGCCAGATGCGCACGCCCAGGTACACGAGGTACGCCCCGCCGAGCCCCTTGATCGCCAGGTAGAGCGCCGGCACCGCGAGGAACGCCGCCTGCAGCCCCGCCAGCGCCGCGATCGCGAACACCAGCCCGCCCGCGCCCATGCCGAGCGCGGCGGCGAGGCCGTCGGCGCGCGAGGTCACCGCGGTGCGTGCCACCATCACGAAGCTGGGGCCCGGGCTCATCGCGCCCACGGTCATGGCGCCGGCGATGCCGAGCAGGGCGAGGGTGGTGTCGATCATGGCCGTGTCTCCTTCTTTTCGTTCTGCTTCTTCGTACGGCGCGAGGCCGTCACTGCACGTTGACCGCCTCGACCTGCACCAGCAGCTTCACCTTGTTCTCGAAGCCGAAGTTCAGGCCCCAGGTGATGCCCCAGTCGCTGCGCTCCACGGTGGTCTCGAAGTCGCCGCCGCACACCTGGCGGTTGATCAGTGGGCTCAGGTAGCAGTTGAAGCGCACGGCCTTCAGCGTCACCGGGCGGGTCTGGCCCATCAGCGTGAGCCTGCCGGGCACGTCGACCACCTTGTCGCCGGAGAAGTCGATGCGGTCGGCCACGAAGCGGCCGGTCGGAAACTCGGCCACGTTGAAGAAGTCCTTGCTCTGCACGTGTCGGTTGAGCAGGTCGACGCCGGTGTTGATGGAGCTGATGTCCATCGTGATGTCGACCTTGCCGCTGGTGCCGGTGCCGTCGATCTGCACCGAGCCGTCCTTGGTGCTGAAGCGGCCGCGGTTGGTGGTGGTGCCGTAGTGGCCCATCTCGTACATGACGAAGGTGTGGGTCGGGTCGATCACGTAGTTGGCGTTCCTGGCCGGACCGCCCGCGGGCTTGGCGGCGGCGGCTGGCGCGAATTCCGATGGCAGCTGCACTTGTTGTTGTGCGTTGGCGATGCCGGTGAATGCGGCGGCCGACAGGGCCGTGGCGAGGAGGAGCTTTTTCATGGCGTTGTCTGCCTGAGTCATGAAAGAGAGGAAAGAAGAAATCCGGAATGTCCGCGCGAGGAAGGAAGGGGCTGCGGCTTCACAGCGGCCCGAGCCCCGAGAGGGTGAACCTGAAGCGCACCTGCACCTCGTTGCCGACCACCGAGGTGTCGGTCCATTCGCCTTCGCCCACCTTGTAGTCGAGCCGCTGGATCGTAAGGCTTCCGGTGGCCACCGAGTAGTTGCTCCCCGGCGCCGGCGCGATGCTGACCGGCACCGTCACCTGCCTGGCAACGCCCTTGATGGTGAGCTTGCCCGCCATCTCGAACCTGCCTTCGCCCAGCGCCTTGATGGCGCTCGACTGAAAGCTCGCCTGCGGAAAGTGCGCGGCGTCGAACCAGGGCTGCTTGGGCAACTCGGCGTCGCTCATCGGCACGCCGAAACCGGCGCTGGCGGTGTCGATCTGCAGCGCGACGCTGCCGCCATCGGGCTTCTTCGGGTCGAAGGCCACCTGCGCGTCGAACTTCCTGAAGCTGCCTTCCACGGGCACGCCCATCTGCCTGGTGACGAACACGATCTGGCTCTTGTCGGCGACCAGCTTCGCGGCGGGGGGCGCGGCCGGGCCGGCGCCGGCCGGCAATGCCGCCACAAGCGCCAGCAGCGGGGGAAGAAGCCGCGAAAGGCCGCGGCAAAGAAGGCGGGAAGGAAGTGAGTTCATGATCCGGCAGATTCCTGTCGTGGCCCCGGCCACATCCGTTTGAGCAGACCGTCGCGGTCGATCCAGTGGTGCTTGAGCGCCGCCGCCACGTGCAGCAGCGTGATGCCCGCGAGCGCGAAGGCGCAGTTGCGATGCAGCGGCTGCAGCACCGCCTCGGCAAGATCGTGATCGGCGGCCATGAAGTCGGGCAGCGCCAGCACCCCGAACCACGAGACCGGCATGCCCATGGCCGAGCTGTAGGCCCATCCGGACAGCGGCACGGCGAAGAACAGCAGGTACATCAGCGTGTGGCTGATCCGAGAGCCGGCCTTCTGCAGACCCGGCATGTCCGCCGGCAGCGCGGGCGGCCGGTGTCCGAGCCGCCACAGCAGCCGCAGCGCCGACAGCGCGAGGATGGTCACGCCCGCCCACTTGTGCCAGTTATAGACCTTCAGCCGCAGCGGCGAGAACGGCAGCCCCGTCATGTAGAGCCCCACGCCGAAGGAGCCGACGATCAATACAGCCAGCAGCCAGTGCAGCGCGATCGCGAACGGGTCGTAGCGCAGGCGGGGCGTACCGGCGGCAGGAGAGGGGGAGGGCATGTCGGTGGACATCGGGGGCAGGGCGGCGGCCTGTGCGCGGAGCATATCCCGAAGCACGGAGCACGCGTTGTGCCAGATCGCACCGCTGCGGCGGCCTCAGCCGTGCGCCCGTTGCTGTTGCGGTAGCTGCTGTTGCTGTTGCTGCTGTGCGCGCAGCAGCATGCGCTGCAGCTCCTGCGGCTGCACCGGCTTACGCAGCGCATGCCAGCCGCGTTCGGCCGCCAGCCGCTGCGTCGCCTCGTTGATGTCGGCCGAGATCAGCGCGATCGTGAGCGAGGGCTTCTGCCGCTGCAGCCTCTCGGCCAGCGCGATGCCGTCGAGCGTGCCCGGCAGGCGGATGTCGCACAGGGCAGCGTCGAGCGCTTGCAGGTCGGCCAGCGCCAGCGCCTCGGCCGCGCTGGCGTAGACGCGCGGCTCGACCTCCCACTGCCGCAGCAGCGCGGTGAGGCTGTCGGCCACCACCGCGTTGTCTTCCACCACCAGCACGGCGAGGCCGGGGCGCAGCGGGCTGGCCGCATCGGCATCGGCCCTGTCGTTGTCTGGCACGCTGGGCGACGGGGCCGCCACCGCTCCCTCGGGCGCGGCCGGCAGCTCGAAGCCGAACACCGAGCCCCGCCCGGGCGCCGAGCGCAGCGTCACCTCGATGCCCAGGTGCGCGGCCAGCCGCCGAACGATCGCCAGCCCCAGGCCGTGGCCGCGCTGCAGGTTGCGTTCGACGTTGCCGATCTGCTCGAAGTCGTCGAACACGCGCTGCTGGGCCTCGGCCGCGATGCCGATGCCGCTGTCGCGCACCTCCACGCGCCAGGCGCGGCCGGTGTCGCGGCTGCGTTCCCGAACCGCCAGCAGCACGCGCCCTCGTGGCGTGAACTTGACCGCGTTGTCGACCAGGTTGGCGAGCACGCGGCGCAGCGAGACGGCGTCGCTCCAGGCGAGGGCATCCGGCGGGCAGCGCACCAGCACCCGGCCCTCGCCCGCCTGCCGCGCCAGTTCGTGCAGCAGCGGCGCCAGCGCGACGCTGGATGGGCGCAGCGGATCGACCGCGGCCTCGATCCTGCCGATTTCCAGCAGCTGGTTGGTCAGCCCCTCCAGCGCCTGCTGGGCGCGGGCCAGGGAGCCCACCGTGCGCTGCACCGCCTCGATGCCGGCGCCGCTGTCCAGCTGCTGGCGCAGCACCTCGGCCTGCAGGCCGATGGCCATCACCGGCTGGCGCAGGTCGTGGTTGGCGGCCGAGAAGAAGCGCAGCCGCTCGGCCTGCGCCTGCTCGGAGGCGCGCAGGCCGGCCAGGGCCTGTTCGCGCAGGCGGTGCTCGTTGAGCCGCAGGCCGATGTTCTCCTCGAGCTGGCGCGAGCGCTCGGCCACCAGCTTCCACATCATCGCGGTCAGGCCGATGCCGATGACGGCCACCGCAGCCATCACCGGCGCCCCCAGCCAGAGGCCGACGACGATGATCGGCGCCAGCAGGAGCGTGATGGCCAGCTGCGTGGCCGGCGTGTAGAACGACACCGAGAAGGCCGACGACAGCGTCATGCCCATGACGATCAGGCCCAGCAGCAGCTGCAGGTCGGCGCGGGTGGGGTCGAACAGCAGCACGCCGGCCAGGCCGTGCGCCAGCTCCCAGACGGCGGTGCGCAGCGTGTGCGTGCGCTGGGCCTCGCGCAGGGTGGCGGGCGTGAAGGGCTCCGGCAGCCGCTGCGGGAAGAAGCCGCGCATCACCGTCACCCCGGTGATCAGCGCGATCCACACCAGCGCGCGCGCCAGCGACACCTGCCAGGCGAAGAGCGCCGCCACGCCGCAGTTCAGCAGGTACTGCGCCAGCAGCACCGGGCCGATGGGGCGGATCGACAGCCGCAGCACCTCGCACTGGATCGCGAAGCGGTCGCCGCTGCCGGAGGCGGCCGGTGCGGGCGAAGGGGCGGGGGTGGGAGTCATCGGCGAATCGACTATATAGAGAAGGCCCGTGACGCGGCGACAATGGAGTCCCCTAGTCGGGCTTCGGGCTCCCCGGTGCCAGTTTTCCGTGAACGATCTCTCCTTCTTCCTGCCTTGCGCCGCCGGCGTCGAGGAATTCCTCGCCCAGGAGGTGCACGCCCTGACCGGCCGCGCCGGGCAAGACCTGCTCTCCCTGCGCGGCGGCGTGCGCGTGCGCGCCGGCTGGCGCGACGGCCTCAAGCTCAACCTGCACAGCCGCCTCGCGCAGCGCGTGCTGGTCGAGCTGGCCCACGGGCCCTATCGCAGCGAGAACGACCTCTATGCGCTCGCCAGCGGCGTGGCCTGGGAGATCTGGTTCACGCCCAAGCAGACCTTCAAGATCGAAACCACCGCCCAGCACAGCCCGCTGCAGAGCCTGAACTTCGCCACCCTGCGCATCAAGGACGCCATCGCCGACCGTTTCCGAGCCAAGGCCAACGGCGTGCGCCCGAGCATCGAGACCCAGTGGCCCGACTGCCGCGTGTTCGCCCACCTGACCACCGACACCTGCACGCTCTACATCGACACCAGCGGCGAGCCGCTCTTCAAGCGCGGCTGGCGCCAGGACAAGGGCGACGCCCCGCTGAAGGAAACCCTGGCCGCCGCCATGCTGGCCGCCAGCGGCTGGTGGAACCCCGAAACCGGTGAAGTCTCGGGCCAGCCGCTGTACGACCCCTGCTGCGGCAGCGGCACCATCGCCATCGAGGCGGCGCAGATCGCGCGCGGCATCGCGGCCGGATCGCTGCGGCGCTTCGGCTTCGAGAAGCTGCTGCCGTTCCAGGCGCATGTCTGGTCGGCGATCAGGCAGGAGGCCACGGACTCCGAGCGGGCCGTGGCCGGCGGCGGCACCCCGGTGTTCGGCTCCGACGTGTCGCACCGCATGGTCGACTTCGCCCAGCGCAACGCCGAGCGCGCCGGCGTGGCGCAGGCCGTCGAGTTCCGCGGCGGCGATGCGTTGCAGCGCATGCCGCCCGTGGAGGGCGGCGGCGTGATCATGCTCAATCCGCCGTACGGCGAGCGCATCGCCGTGGGCGGCGTGGCTGGCGCAGGGGGAGGAGGCCGCCCTGGTGCGCGCGAGGCGGCGCAGTCCACCGAGGGCGACGGCGGCGACTTCTTCCCGCAGCTCGCCACCCACTGGAAGAAGAACTACGCCGGCTGGACCGCCTGGGTGCTCACGCCCGACCTGAAGCTGCCGAAGCTGATGCGGCTGAAGGAATCGCGCCGCGTGCCGATGTGGAACGGGCCCATCGAATGCCGCCTGTTCCGGTTCGACATGGTCGCGGGCTCAGCGCGGAAGTGATTCGCCGCCCGCGCCCTCGGACCTGGGCGCCTGCTTCGGCCGCACGGCGCACGCCGCATTGACCGTGCGCGCGGCCAGTTCGGCAGGCGCGCCGGGCAGCGTTACCGGGCGAACGTCGCCTTCCTCGAAATGCTTCACCTGGACCGGTTCACCCACGAAATTGGGCAGCGAGAAGTAGCTTGCGCTCACATAGCGGGCGCTGCGGGCGTCGCAATCGACCATGGCGACGCCCTGGAAAGAGCGGAACCTGACGCCGTCACGGTTGAGGCGGCCTTCGCTCAGATTCATGCGCAGCGCCACGGTGCGGTACGAGCCGTCCACCTCGATGCTACTCGGGTCGACCTGTACATAGCTGCTGGCGGCGTCCCCGGGCGTGCCCGTGAGGGTCAGCCACTCGGCCCGGACACCCGCCGAGGCGAGCAGGACAAGGCAAAGCAGCGGTATTCGTTTCATGAAGGAAGGCGTGGTCGAAGAAGGGTGTGTCCAGGAGGGTATTTTCGCGTACCGGGCCGACATGGACCTGACGCCGACCTCGTATGGTGCAACATCGGCGGCGTTTCCTGAACATTCCATGACGTTGACAGAACCCGGCCCCGTCGTCATCGACACCAACATCGCGCTCGACCTGCTGGTCTTCGAAGACCCCGCCTGGGCCCCGCTGGCCGCCCGGCTGGCTGCCGGCGAGCTGTGCTGGCTCGCCACTGCTGCCATGCGCATCGAACTGGAGCGCGTGCTGGGCTACCCGCTGATCGCCCGGCGCATCGCCCAGCGCGAACTGCAGCTGCCCGCGGTGCTCGCCGATTTCGACGCGCGCGTGCGCATGCTCGAAGGCAGGCCGCCGCGCGCGCCCTGCGTATGCAGCGACCCCGACGACCAGGTCTTCATCGATCTCGCCGTGGCGCACAAGGCCCTGCTGCTGAGCAAGGACCGGGCGGTGCTGTCGATGAAGAAGCGTCTCGCGCTGCGCGGGGTGGTGGTGCAGGCGGCGTACGGCGGCTAGCGGCGACGTTGGTTCTTGGCGTCAGGAATCAATTGACAACCTTTCCATCGCTGGGATTTCTGGAAGCGGCTCTATATTTTTCAGAAGGACGAGGGGTTGCGGTGATGGCATCGCAGGCTTCTGCTTGCCTCGACCAACTGGAACTCATGCAGCCATCCTTCGCGACCCTCTGGGCGAACCATCCGACGATCAAGGGAGACGACGCCTTGCTGGACAAGGTCGTCTACAAGGATCAATGTGCCATCAACGTGGGCGCGGCGTTCATCCGCTCAAGCCTGAGCCTCGGCAGCTTTCCGGGCGTCTATTCCTGGCAGAAGGACAGGCCGAAGTACCCGATCAGGGCCCAGGAGCTGGCGAACTGGCTGGACTCGGGCAAGGCCGGTCTGATGTCTCGCACCGAGAAGTACTCGGGCAAGGATGGGTTCGAGAAAATCGCCGGGCGCACAGGGATCGTGTTCATCCAGAACTACTGGGGCGAGGGGCGGCAGGGTGACCACATCGACCTCTGGAATGGTTCGCGGATGACGTCCTTTTCATCATGGTTTCGCATACACCTTCACCTGTCTTGGGAAGGCTTCATGACCGATTACCGAAAAGCCTCCGCCATCTGGTTCTGGTACATGCCATGAGATTCATCCTTCGCATTCTCTCTGCCGTCGCGGGAGCCGCGGCGCTCGGTTTCCTCACCTACAAGGTGATTGGACCTGTGGGGCACTGGTACGAGATCAACTTCGCACAGAACGATGACGATCTGGGCCGGGCGTACATGGTTGCGCTTGCAGTCCAGCTTGCCGCGTTGATCGTCGGAGGCTGGCTCGGCGACTGGCTGTTTCGCAAGTGGCAGCAGAAGCGCCTCGGCCGCCGCTAGTGCTGCACCCCATTGGCAGACTGCAGATGCCACCGCCCCAGCAGCCGCGCCACCGCCCGCACGCGCTGCGTGTCGCGCCCCCAGCGACGGCTGGCCGGCAGCTTCTGCGCCCACTTCATGCGCCTCGCGGCGTTGGCGATGCGCTCGCGCACCTCTTCGCCCACGCCGGCCAGGGCTGCGTGCCAGTGCTGGCCGGCGGCCTGCGGGGCCGCGGCCTCGAGCATCATGGCGGTGGAGTGCAGGTAGCTGAGCCAGTCGCGGGCCTGGCATTCGGCCAGGGTCATGACCTCGGCGGGGTCGTCCTCGAAATCGATGTAGCCGATCACGCCGTCGGGGCACTGCACGAGGTTGCGGTCGAAGGCCTGGCTCAGGTGCTGTCCGCACACGTGCACGGCGGCGATGGCTGCGAGGCCCTCGCGCCATACCGACAGCAGCGCGGCGGGGCCGGCGGCCGCGGCCTGGTCGAGCCGCTCCTGCAGCACGACCGTCGCGCGGCCGCTTTCGCCGAGGTCGGAGATCAGCAGGCCGTCGGGCTGCTGTGCGAGCACCACGGGAACGCGCAGGCCTGCCGCCGCGAGCTGCTTGAGGCGGCGCGCCTCGGTGGCGATGGCGGCCTCGCCGCCGGGGTTGGGCACGGGCTTGATGATGTCCAGGCGCGCCATGCGTGCGACCGCCGCCATCACGCGGTAGCCCCACTTGCCGTGGCGCGGGCCGGCCTTCTTGAGCCACACGCGCTCGCTGCCGAAGCGGTGGCTGGCCACGTTCTTCTTCTGCTGCGGCAGGGTGATGCGCAGGAACTCCGCGTAGTCGCCGGGCGCGGGCGGGTTCGGGGAGACTGCGTCGAGGGGCGCGGGCGCCGAAGCTGCGCCCTTGCGCGATTGCAGGCGCCGGCCGGCGCCTCTACTCAGTGGATTCATGCGGCCATTGCAAAGCCCTCCACCAGCCCTTTCGGGCCCTGGGTGACGGGCTGGAAACTCTCTGCACTGGCCAGCGGCCAGTAGGTACGGAAGACATTGTGCTGCTCGTCGAGCGGGCCGAGCAACGCGCCCGGCTGCACCTGCATCACCAGGTTGCTCAGCAGGCGCACCTCGGTGTCGGAGATGCGGCGCACGATGTGATGCGCGGTGATCTGCTGCGGATGGTCGAGGCCTGCGGCCTGCACCAGCTCCTGCAGCGCATGCAGCGTGCTGCGGTGGAAGTTGTGCACCCGCTCGGCCTTGGTCGGCACCACCAGCGCCTTCTGGCGCAGCGGGTCCTGCGTGGTCACGCCCGTGGGGCAGTGGCCGGTGTGGCAGCTCTGCGCCTGGATGCAGCCCAGGGCCATCATGAAGCCGCGTGCGGCGTTGCACCAGTCGGCGCCCAGCGCCATCATGCGTGCCACGTCGAAGGCGGTGATCACCTTGGCGGCGCAGCCGATCTTGATGCGGTGCCGCAGGTTCACGCCCACCAGCGTGTTGTGCACCAGCAGCAGGCCTTCCTGCAGCGGCGCGCCCACGTGGTCGCTGAATTCGACCGGCGCCGCGCCGGTACCGCCCTCGGCGCCGTCGACCACGATGAAGTCGGGCGTGATGCCGGTGGCCTGCATCGCCTTGACGATGCCGAACCATTCCCACGGATGGCCCAGGCAGAACTTGAAGCCGGTGGGCTTGCCGCCCGAGAGCTCGCGCAGCCTGGCGACGAAATGCATCATCTCGGTCGGCGTGGAGAAGGCGCTGTGCGAGGCCGGCGAGATGCAGTCCACACCCACCGGCACGCCGCGCGCGGCCGCGATCTCGGGCGTGACCTTGGGGGCCGGCAGCACGCCGCCGTGGCCGGGCTTGGCGCCCTGGCTCAGCTTGATCTCGATCATCTTCACCTGCGGGTCGCGCGCATTGGCGGTGAAGCGCTCCTCGCTGAAGCTGCCGTCGTCGTTGCGGCAGCCGAAGTAGCCCGAGCCGATCTCCCAGATCAGGTCGCCGCCGTGCACGCGATGGTGCTGCGAGATCGAGCCTTCGCCGGTGTCGTGCGCGAAGCCGCCCATCTTCGCGCCCTTGTTGAGCGCGAGGATCGCGTTGGCCGACAGCGCACCGAAGCTCATGGCCGAGATGTTGAAAACGCTCGCGCTGTAGGGCTGGGTGCAAGGATGGTTGGCCCCCCGGCTCGCCACTGCGTGTGCTTCGCCACCCCCCGAGGGGGAGGCTCGGCCGCCTTGGGACGGCCCGGCTTCGGCCGATTGGACAGGGTTCGCACCCCCCGGCTGCGGCGTGCCGCCGATCACGATGCGGAAGTCGTGGCCCGCCAGCTTCGTCGGGCGCATCGAATGGTTGATCCACTCGTAGCCCGCGAGGGTCACGTCCAGCTGCGTGCCGAAGGGGCGGTTGTCGGGGTCGCCCTTGGCGCGCTGGTACACCAGCGAGCGCTGGGCGCGCGAGAAGGGCGCGGCCTCGGAGTCGCTCTCGATGAAGTACTGCCGCATCTCGGGCCGGATGAACTCCAGCAGAAAGCGCAGGTGCCCGATCACCGGATAGTTGCGCAGGATGGCGTGCCGGGCCTGCCGCAGGTCGTGCACGCCGGTACCTGTGAGTACCGCAAAGACGACCACGCCGATCCAGGCCAGCCAGAGATGCGGCGAGACCAGCACGAAGGCCAGGCAGGCCACCAGACCGACCACGCACAGGGCGAAAGCGCTGTAGCGCGTCGGAAACGGAATAATCGTGGGCATAGAAGAAATAGTCTCGGCCGCGGCCTGCTGCATCATAGAGGGCTGCCCCGAACTTGCCATGACGACCATTCCCGACCCCATTTCGCCCCCCGACAGCACCCCCGCAGCCCGCACCCCCCTCGGTCCCGACGATTTCGACGCCCTCGACCAGGCGCTCGATGCCATGCGTGAGCACGACGAGGAAATCCCCCAGTGGGAGTTCTGCGAAGGCTTCATGGCCGCCCTGATCTGCACCCGCCGGCCCATCATGCCGTCCGAATACTGGCCCGTGCTGCTGGGCGAGAACTTCTCGTCCGCCCAGCACATGGAGTTCGTCTGGAACTGGAAGCGCCGCTGGATCGAGATCGAGGAAGGTCTCGACGCCCCCGTCGAATCGCTGGACGACGAGCGCAGCTGGCAGCCAGAGGTGCTCGACACCCGCGGCGCCATCGCCTCGCTGCCGGAGGAGGAGCGCGCCGAAGTGGCCGGCGAGGCCATTCCTTCCTTCGCCCAGGTCTGGGCGCTGGGCTTCATGTACGCCGTGGAGAACTGGCCCGAAGACTGGGCCGAGCCGCGCGACAAGGACGCCGCGCGCATGCTGAACGACGCGCTCGACAACATCGTCGCCCTCACCGAGGACGACACCGGCAAGCCCGTGCTGTCGATGTACAGCGACGACGCCCCGCCCAGCGTGAGCCAGCAGCGGCTCGACGATTTCGGCGCTGCCATCTGGGCGGTGTACGACCTGCGCCAGCTCTGGAAGAGCCTCGGGCCCAAGGCCGAGACGATCCGCAAGCAACCCGAGCCGGGCCGCAACGACCCCTGCCCCTGCGGCAGCGGCAAGAAGTACAAGAAGTGCCACGGTGAGTGAATTGGCTCACCCCGGGCTTCGCGCACTTCGTGTCGCTTCGCCAACCCCCTTCCAGGGGGCAATACCTGCGGCCCGGCGAAGCCGGTTCCGCGGTATTCCTGAATGAACTCCGATGCGCCGCTGCCGCCGCCTCCGGCCGCCGAGCCGCTGACGCCGCGCGCGGCCTGGGCGATGGTCCTGGCGCTGTGCGCCGGGGTCGCGCTGAGCCAGGCGTTCCGCACGGTGGGCGCCATCATGGCAAGTCCGCTGCAGGCCGATTTCCATCTTTCCGCACAGGCCCTCGGGATCTTCTCGGGGGCTTTTCATTTCGCGTTCGGCGCGATGCAGCTCTTCATGGGCATCGGCATCGACCTGCACGGCGTGCGCCGCACGGTGCTGGTGGCCTTTCCGGTCGCGATCGCGGGCGCGCTGCTGTCGGCGGTGTCGTCCAGCTACCTGGTGCTGGTGGCGGGGCAGGCGCTGATCGGCGTGGGCTGCGCGCCGGCCTTCCTGGTGTGCACGGTGTTCATCGCGCGGCACTTTCCGGCGGCGCGCTTCGCCACCGTGTCGGGCATGGTGCTGGCCATCGGCGGCGTGGGCATGCTGGTCACCGGCACGCCGCTGGCGTGGCTGGTGCAGGCGTACTCATGGCGCGCGGGCTTCCTGGTGCTGGCTCTCGCTGCGGCGCTGGCGTGGCTGGCGATCTGGTTCTGGGTGCACGAGCCCACCGTGGCTTCCGACGGCAGGCGGGAGTCGATCCCCGAGGCGATCCGCCAGTTCGGCGCGCTCTTCGCGATGCCGCACACGCTCGGCATCATGGTGCTGGGCGCCGTCACGTATGCGGCCTTCATCTCGCTGCGCGGCCTCTGGCTGGGGCCGCTGATGATGGAGCGCCACGGCTACTCGCTGGTGCAGAGCGGCAACGTGGCGCTGGCAGTGTCGGTGATCTCGCTCGTCGGCGCGCCGCTCTTCGGCCGACTCGACCGCGAAGACGCCGCTTCGCGCCGCCGCTGGATCACGGTCTGCTGCCTCGGCTATGCGGGACTCTTCGCGCTGATCGCCGTGCTGCACTCGGCATGGCTCGACATCGCCGGCATGGTGCTGATCGGCGTGCTCTCGGGCTTCATCGTCTGGCAGTACGCCGACGTGCGCGGCGCCTATCCGGCCACGCTCACCGGCCGCGCGATGGCCGTGTTCACGATGGCGATGTTCCTCGGCGTGGCGCTCATGCAGTGGGGCACCGGCGTGGCCGCATCGATTGCAGCGGCGCACGGCGCCGACCCGCTGACAGCCGTGCTGGGCACGATCGCTGCGCTGCTGCTGGCGGGCATCGCCGCATTCGCCTGGTTGCCCGCGCCGAAGAACACCCAAGCCTGATCAAGGAACACCGCGGAACCGGCTTTGCCGGGCCGCTGGTGTTGCCCCCGGAAGGGGGTTGGCGAAGCGACACGAAGTGCGCGAAGCCTGGGGGCGAGGCCAGTGCTACCGCGGAACCGGCTTTGCCGGGCCGCTGGTGTTGCCCCCTGCAAGGGGGTTGGCGAAGCGACACGAAGTGCGCGAAGCCTGGGGGCGAGCCACGTTCAAATCACGTTCAAATCTTGAAGGCGCGCTGGATATCGGGCCGCACCAGGTCGGCGTACTCGCGATGCTTGCGGATGTAGCCTGCGATGAACTGGCACACCGGAATCACGTGCAGCCCCTTGGCGCGCGCCTCTCCGAGCACGTGCTTCGCGATGCCCGAGCCCACGCCCTTGCCCTCGAATTCGGGCAGCACCTCCGTGTGGGTGAACATGATCGCGTCGGTCAGCAGGTTGTATTCGGCATAGCCGGCCAGCTTGCCGTCGAGGGTGGCCTCGTAGCGGTGCTGCGCTTCGTTGTTGGAGAGGGCGAGGGCGGTGTCGTTGGTGCTCATGGCTGTCGTGCGAGAAAGGTTGCGAGGTTGGCTGCGGCGGTGGCGCGCACCTTCTTGCGCAGCATCGGCGACCAGCCGAGCAGCAGGCCCGGCGCACCGAGCGCCTGGCGCGACCAGGTCCAGAAGGGGAAGCTGTCGCGGTGCGTGGCGATCAGTCCGTCGGGCGTGAAGGTGAATCGTGCGTCGATGCTGTTGTCGACGATGCGGCCGGTGGCGGTGAATCGGTAGTGCGCGTCCCAGTGGGCGCTGCCGGTGCTGTCGTCGGCCTTCACGTCGCGCCAGGTGAGCTTCCACACGTCGGCGCCCTTGGCCTTGGTGCCGCCGGCCAGCATGCGCCACATGCCGCCCACTTCGCGGCGCCCGCGCAGCGAGAAGGCCTCGTCGTCGAACACCGCGTCGGGCGCGTAGCAGGCTTCCATGGCGGGGGCGTCCAGCCGGGCGAAGGCGCTGTAGAAGCGCTCGATGGTCTGTGCGTTGGTGGCTGCGGTCATGGAAGGCTCATGGTTGTTGGGTTCCTCGGGGCGGTCGGCGGAGCTTAAGCCATTGTTAACTGTTGGCGCCCTTTCGATAATCCGCGCGATGGATGAGCGCAGAAACTTCGTGCGGCTGCTGGGAGGCGGCGTCGTCATGGCAGCGGGTGCGGCCGCGCTGGCGACCTGGTGGCTGAACTCGGAAGTGCCGCCGGCAGCGCTGGAGATATGGAACGGCCCCGGCGACGAGCCCGACCTGCGCAGGCGCGCCATCGCCTACGCCGTCACCGCACCCACCGCCTACAACCGCCAGCCCTGGCTGGTCGACCTGCGCGAGCCCGACGCCATCGTGGTGTATTGCGACCGCGAGCGCGTGCAGCCCGAGAGCGACCCCTTCGGCCGCCAGGTGGTCATCGGCCATGGCGCCTTCATCGAACTGCTGGTGATGGCGCTGGCCCACCACGGCGTGCAGGCCAGCGTGCAGCTGTGGCCTCAAGGAGAGCTGACCGGCGAGCCGGTGCGATGGCCGCACATCCCGGTGGCGCGACTGCGGCTGGCAGGCGGCGGCGTGCCCGATCCGCTGTTCGCGCAGGTGCTGCGGCGGCGCACGCCCAAGCAGCGCTTCGACCTCATGCGGCCGGTGTCCGCCGAGGTCCTGCAGGGCCTGTCCTCGATGGTGCCCGCGGGCGGCATCGTGAATTCGGCCGGCACGGTGGACACGGCGCGCGTGCTCGCGCTGCGCAAGCTCTGCGCGGAGGCGGCACGCGTGGAGCTCACCACGCCCGGCACCGCGATGGAAAACCTGCGGCTGCTGCGCGTCGGCCCGCAGGAGATCCTCGCGCACCGCGACGGCCTCTCGCTCAACGACCCGGCGCTGCGCGTGGCCGTGGCACTGGGCCGGTTCGACCGCAGCGGGCCCGCGCCGGAGGACAGCCTGGCCTTCCGCCGGACGCTGCAGCTCTACGAGGACCAGGCCAACACCGCCATGGGCTTCATCTGGCTCAGCACGCGCGGCAACAGCCGCACCGAGCAGATCGCGGCAGGCCGCACCTACGTGCGCCAGCAGCTGCGCGCCACCGACCTGGGCCTGGGCATGCACCCGATGAGCCAGCCGCTGGAGGAGTTCGCCGAGATGGCGCCGCACCACGCCGCCGCGCACCACATGCTGCTGGGCGTTGCGCCGCCGCGAGACAGGCACAGCACCACGCTGCAGATGATGTGCCGCGTCGGCTACCCGATGGCGCCGGTGCCGCCCGCGCCGCGCCGGCCGCTGGGCGACTTCATGGCGGCCTGAGCTGCGCGCTCGGTGCGCCTTCAGTGCGCGAGCAGCAGCTCGACCAGCGTCTGCAGCGCGTGATGCACCGTGGCCGCGCGCACCGTGGCGCGGTCGCCGTCGAAGCGGCGGCGCTCGGTGCGCACCTCGCCGTCCACCGACCAGCCGAACCACACCGTGCCCACAGGCTTCTCGGGCGTGCCCCCCGTGGGGCCGGCCACGCCGGTCACGGCCAGCGCCACGCGCGAGGGCGGCGAATGCGCGATCGCACCCGTGGCCATGGCCCGCGCCACCGGCTCGCTCACTGCGCCGTGCGCGGCGATCACGTCCGCGTCCACGCCCAGCAGCTCGGTCTTGGCCTCGTTGGAATAGGTGATGAAGCCGCGCTCGAACCACACGCTCGAGCCCGCCAGGTCGGTGCAGGCGGCGCCGATCAGCCCGCCGGTGCAGCTCTCGGCGGTGGCCAGCATCCAGCGTTTTTTCTGCAGCAGCTCGGCCAGCACCACGACCAGTTCGGGCGTGTCATGGTCCGCGAGGGCTTTGTTCAGTTGCATGGAGGAAGAACAGGAGAAGAAGACAGGGAAATCATCGCGTTCACCACGCGCGCCACAGCGCGATGACCAGCAGCGTGCAGAAGGCCGCCACCAGGTCGTCGAGGATGATGCCGAAGCCTGCGCGCCACCAGCCCACCTCCGTCGAGTCGCGCTGCTTGAAGAGCGAATCGGCCCAGGCCACCGGGCCCGGCTTGGCGGCATCGAAGAAGCGGAATAGCGCGAAGGCGACGGTCTGCGCGAGCAGGCCCGCCGGCGTGACCAGCCACAGCACGATCCAGAAGGCGACCACTTCGTCCCACACCACGGGGCTGGGGTCGGCCACGTTCATGTCGCGCGCGGTCACGGTGCAGGCCCACCAGCCGATCGGCAGCGAGGCCGCGATGATCCAGCCGATGGCGGCCGGCGTGAACCACAGCTGCATCACCGAGAACGCGACCCAGGCCCAGAGCGTGCCCACCGTGCCGGGCGCGATGCGCGAGATGCCCGAGCCGAAGCCCAGCGCGATGAAATGCGCGGGGTGGGACAGCAGGAAGCGCAGCGTGGCGCGGCGCATCGGGGGGCGGGGCATGGCGCCGGAAGTCGTGGTGGACGAGGAAGACGAAGAGGAAGTATGGGGGGAAGCGGCTTGCATCGGGGAGGGAGTGTCGCGCATCCGGGGTAGGGCCGGCGCGACGACGTTTATTTATCAAAGCAATAGCTTGTTTAATTGGTCTATCACGCCTAGTATCCGGGCTCGTTCCGCTTCTTCGTGCCTTCCGGCCCGCCGCGTCCCATGGCTTCCGCGTCTTCCTCCCCTTCCTCTTCCTCCACAGCCCTGCATCCGCCGACTTCCACCGCCGCCTGGGGCGAACTCTTCAGCGGCCGCAACGGCTGGCGCGCGCTGGCGCTCACGGGCGGCGTCGCGCTGCACGCGGTCAACGTGCACATCGTGACCACCGTGCTGCCCTCGGTGGTGCGCGAGATCGGCGGGCTCGACTGGTACGCCTGGAGCACCACGCTCTTCGTGATCGGCTCGATCCTCGGCGCCACGCTGTCGGTGCGGCTGCTCGCGGTGCTCGGCCCGCGCGGCGCCTGCCTGGCGGCGCTGGCGGTGTTCAGCGCCGGCTCGGTCGGCTGTGCGCTCGCGCCGGCCATGCCGTGGATGCTGGCGGGCCGCACGGTGCAGGGGCTGGGCGGCGGGCTGCTCGCGGCGCTGAGCTACGGGCTGATCCAGCTGGTGTTCGAACAGCGGCTGTGGCCGCGCGCGGTGGCGCTGGTGTCGGGCATGTGGGGCGTGGCCACGCTGTGCGGGCCGGCCGTGGGCGGGCTCTTCGCGCAGGCGGGGCACTGGCGCTGGGCCTTCTGGTTCCTGCTGCCGGTGGCGGCGGCGCAGGCGCTGCTGGTGCTCGTGCAGCTGCGGCCCTCGATGGGCGTGAGGCACGAGCGGCCTGCCGCGCCACCGCGCGTGCCGGCATTGCAGATCGGCCTGCTCGCGGCCTCGGTGCTCGCCATCGCGGCCAGCGGCCTCGTGCCCGACCTGCGCTGGCAGGCCGCTGGCGTGGCGGCGGGGCTGGCCATCGGTTTCGTCGCCACCCGCATCGACGGCCGCGCCACGGTGCGCGTGCTGCCGCGCGGCGCCTATGCGGTGAGCGCGCCGCTGGGTGCCATCTACGCCAGCGTGGCGCTGCTGCTGATCGGCAGCACCACCGAGATCTTCGTGCCGTACTTCCTGCAGCTGCTGCACGGCCATTCGCCGCTGGCGGCGGGCTATCTCACGGCCGCGATGGCGGGCGGCTGGAGCGCGGGCTCGCTGCTGTCGTCGGGCCGAAGCGGCGCGGGCGCCGACCGCATGCTGCGCATGGGCCCGGTGGCCTGCACGCTGGGGCTGCTCGCGCTCGCGTGGCTGCTGCCTTCGCCGGGCGCGGTCGACGCAGGCGCCCAGACCGTGCTGATCGCCATCGCGCTGGCGGCCGTGGGGCTCGGCGTGGGCATCGGCTGGCCGCACCTGATCACGCGCGTGATGTCGCTGGCGCCGAAGGGCGAGCAGGGCCTGGCCTCGGCCTCGATCACCACCGTGCAGCTCTACGGCATGGCCGTGGGCGCGGCGGTGGCGGGGCTGGTGGCGAATGCGGCGGGGCTCAGCGTGCCGGGCGGCGTGGACGGCGCGAAGTCGGCGGCCGTGTGGCTGTTCGCGGGCTTCGCGTTCGCGCCCGCTGCAGCGGCGTGGCTCGCGTACCGCGTGGTCGCGCGGCGCGGCTGGTGAGCTGGCAAGGCTGCGGGAGGTTCAGGCCACCACGCCTTCCCACGCCAGCGCCTTGCGGCGCGCCCGGACGCGCTGGCCCTCGCCGCGCAGCGTGCCCACCAGGTCGTAGACCTCGGCCGGCAGGTGCGCGCCGCGCCAGGCCACGTGCTGGTCGGCGCGGCAGAGCACGAGCCGGTGCGTGTAGGCCTTGGGCACGTCCTCCGTCTCGATGTCGAGCACGGTGAGCGGCATGTCGTAGGCGGCCGCGGCACGTTCGAGCGGACGCACGTCCACGCTGCGGTCGAAGCGCAGCATGGTGTAGCCGGGGCCGAAGGCGTCGTAGAGCGAGCGGCCGTCGGCCAGCCAGAAATGCGGCGCGCGGCAGCCGGGCACGGTGGAGGGCGTGAACTCGCCCATGGAGTAGGGCGGTGCCGTGTGCTCGCCGTCCGCCACGATGATCGGCGAGCCGCTGTAGAAGTAGCCGAAGTTCAGGCCGCCGCAGCAGAACTGCTGCACGTTGAGCTCGTAGGCCTCGTGGCCGACCTCGGCGCGCAGCGCGTCGCCTGCGGAGCCGGGCTCCTCGATGTTCTGCGGCACCGCGCGTCGCGCGCGGATCATCTTCTGTGCATGGTTCATCGCGAAGTTCGACACCTGCTCGGTGATCGGCAGGCGCTCGGCCTCGTAGGCGTCGAGCATGGCCTCGTCGCCCCAGCCCTGCACGACAGCGCCCAGCAGCCACGAGAGGTTGAGCGCGTCGGCGATGCCCGCATTCATGCCGTAGCCCGCGTAGGGCACCCACAGGTGCGCCGCGTCGCCCGCGAGGAACACGCGGCCCTCGCGGAAGCGGTTGGCCACGAGGCGGCGGCCGATCCAGTCTTCCTTGCTGATGATCTCGTACTCGAAGTCGGGGCCCACGCCGAGGATGTTGCGCAGCGACTGGTCGCGGTCCACCGAATCGAACTCCGGCTCCTCCGCGTTCAGGTGGTTGTGCACCAGCCAGGTCTCGTGCCCGTCGATGGCGAACATCGTGCCGCAGCGGCGCGGGTTCATCGCGTAGTACGACCACGCCGGCTTGCCGGGGATGAGCGCGCGCAGCCCCGGCGCGCGGATGAAGGTCGACTGCACGCGCTGGATCACCGCCATGCCTTCGAGCTTCGCGCCGATCTGCTTGCGCACGGCCGACGAGCCGCCGTCGCAGCCCACCATGTAGCGGCAGCGGATGCTGCGCGTGACGCCGCTGTCCATGTCGGTGGCGATCGCGGTCACGCCGGCGTCGTCCTGCGTGAAGCCTGCGAACTGCGTTCGGTTGAGCAACTGCACGCCCGGCAGCGCGGCCGTGTGCTTCAGCAGGATCGGCTCCAGGTACATCTGGTTGATGCGGTGCGGCGGCTCGGGCGTGGGCCACCATGCGTCGGGGCCTTCGGTCTCGGTGTAGCGGTCGCGCCGGCACGGGATCGGGATGCGCGTGAGTTCGGTGCCGGTGACGGTGGTGCGGAACGCCACGTCGTTCGGGTAGTCGGGCGGCAGGCCCGCGTCACGCAGCTTCTGCGCCACGCCGAGGCGGCGGAACTGCTCCATGGTGCGCGAAGCCACGTGGTTGCACTTCACGTTCGGCGGCTCGGCGAAGCGGCGCGTCTCGCAGATCACGACCGAGACGCCGCGCGAGGCGAGGTCCATGGCCAGGGTCAGGCCCACGGGGCCGGCGCCGACGATCATCACGTCGGCCTCGAGTGCGGAGGTGTGGTTGTGGTCGGTCATGCTCTGGCGGTGGCGTCGTCGTCAGTCGAGCCGGATGCGGGCGGTCTGGATCACCTTCGCCCACTTCTTCGTTTCCGACTGGATGTAGGCCTCGAAGGCCGCGGGCGAGGTCGGTGCGGGCTCGGCACCGAGGTTGCGGATGGAGGCCTTGATCTGCTCGTCGCCGAGCGCGGCATCGATCTCGGCGTTGAGCCGCGCGACGACCGGCGCGGGCGTGCCGGTGGGCGCCACCACGCCGAACCAGCCGGTGGAGTCGTAGCCCGCGAGCCCGGCCTCGGCCACCGTGGGCACCTCGGGCAGCATCGGCACGCGCTGCGCGCTCGTCACCGCGAAGGCGACGAGCTTGCCGGCCCTGATCTGCTGCAGCGATGCGGGCAGGTCGACCAGCGCGAGCGGAATCTGCCCCGCAATGGCATCGAGCGCTGCCGGCCCCGAGCCGCGATAGGGCACCTCCACCAGCTTCACGTCGGCCATCTGCGCGAAGAGCGCGGCCGACAGGTGCATGGCCGTGCCGTTGCCACCATGGCCGATCGACAGCGTGCCGGGGCTCGCCTTCGCCAGCGCGATCAGCTCGCGCTGCGTGCGCGCCGCGATCGACGGATGCCCCACGATCACGAAGGGCGTGGCCGCGACCATGCCCACGGGCTTGAAGTCCTTCACCGGATCGAAGGGCATCTGCGCATAGAGGCTCACGTTGGCCGTCAGCGCGCCCGCGGCGCCCAGGCCCAGCGTGTAGCCGTCGGCCGGCGCCTTCGCCACCAGCGAGAGCCCGACGTTGCCGCCCGCGCCCGGCTTGTTGTCGATCACCACCGGCTGGCCCAGCTTGTCGTTGAGGCGCGGTACCAGCAGGCGCATCACCGCGTCGGCGCTGCCGCCCGGAGGAAAGGTCACGACGAGGCGGATCGGCTTGTTCGGGAAGTCGCCCCCGGGCTGCGGCGGCGACGCGAGCGCCTGCGCGAAGCTCCTGCCGCCGGTCAGCGCCGCGCCCGCCGCGGTGAGCAGCAGCAGCCGTCGGCGAAGCGCGCTCTTCCCGGGTGCAAGAGGTGCAGCGGGCATCGGGTCTCCTTGAATGTGATGCGTCTTTCGGACGATTGAACGATGGGCGGATTCATTCGTAAATCAAGAAATTTCTAATGAAATATCATGTTTGCTGATGAATGCGAACTTCAGTCCTACGATTCGCCAGCTGCGCGCGTTCCTCGCCGTCTACCAGCTGAAGAAGCTCAGCGCGGCGGCGCAGCGGCTGTTCGTCACGCAGTCGGCGGTGAGCATGCTGATCCGCCAGCTCGAGGAGGGGCTGGACACGCGACTGTTCGACCGCACCACGCGTTCGCTCAAGGCCACGGCGGCGGCCGAGCAGATGATGGTGACGGTCGAGCGCATCCTGCGCGACGTGGATTCGCTGTCGAACGACTTCCGCGAACTCGCCGCGCTCGAGCGCGGCCGCGTCACGCTCGCCATCACGCCCACGCTCGCGGCCTTCCTGCTGCCCGATGCGATGCGCGCCTTCAACGAGCAGCACCCCGGCGTGCGCGTGCTGGTGAACGACTGCGCGCCCGACCAGTTCGTCTCGCGCATCATCGGCGAGCACGTGGACTTCGGCATCGGCACGCCGGAGCGGCCCGGCGCCGAGGTCGAGGTGCAGCGCCTCATGCGCGACCATCTCGCCCTGGTCTGCCGCGAAGACCACCCGCTGGCCAAGTCCCGCGTGGTGCGCTGGAGCGACCTGGCGGGCCACCCCCTCATCACCGTGCGCCCGGGCTACGGCGTGCGGCCGCTCATCGACGGCACTGCCGCCGAGGCGGGCGTGGCGCTCGACGTGGTCAACGAGGTGTCGTTCCTCTCCACCGCCATCTGGATGACGGGAGCCGGCATGGGCGCGTCGATCATGCCCTCGGCCTTCGCGCGCGCCGAGGCCGATCCGTCGCTGGTCATCAAGGTGCTCAGCTCGCCGCGCGTGGCGCGCGACATCTCCATCGTCACCAAGCGCGGTCACTCGCTCTCGGCCGCCGCGCGAGCCTTCGTGGAGGCGCTGAAGCGCTCCCTATAATTTTTCAGGAACAACAACACAGAGGGGGCTCGGCCCATGAGAACTTTCATTCAACGTCTCGGGGCCATGTCGCTCCTCGTCGCCTTCAGCCTCGCGCTGGTGGCCTGCGGCAACAAGGAGGCCGAGCAGCGCAAGGCCTTCATCTCCTTCCTGCAGACCCGCGTGCTCGACAAGCCCGGCCTGCGCGTGCCGGTGCCCACGCCGGAAGAAAAAGCCTCGTTCGGCGACTATGCGCAGCACTACGCGGTGATCACCGATTTCAACGAGGGCATGAACAAGTCCGTGAGCCAGCCCATGACGCAGATCATGGCCAAGGGCGCGCTGCGCTCCATCGCCGACCTGCCCGCGCGCCGCGACGACCTCAAGGCAGCGAAGGAAGGCCTCGGCGGCCTTCGCACCGCGCTCGACCAGCAGTCCGCCAAGGCCGACGCCGCGCACGCGCAGCTCAAGCAGCCCGACGACCTCAAGCAGGTCTACGACAAGGCCTATGAGAAGACGGTGACCACGCCCTCGGCCACCTTCAAGGAGGTGTTCCCCGCGCTCGACAACGTGTTCGACAGTGCACTGGCCATCGGCGACTTCATCGAGAAGAACAAGTCGAAGATCCAGATCAGCGGCAGCAGCGTCGCCGTGACCGACCCGGCGGTCCAGGCCGAGCTCAACAAGATGCTGCAGCAGTTGAACGGCCAGTCGGCCGCCATCAATGCGGCGCAGCAGAAGATGCAGGCGGTGGTGCGAGGGGGATAGGCTCTCCCCCAGGCTGCGCGCACTTCGTGTCGCGCGGGCCAACCCCTTCGGAGGCAACACCAGAGGCCGGCAACGCCGGCTCCTCGGTGCTTCCCGGTGCTTCCCGGGAAAGCGGCGCCGAAGGAAAACTAGATGAAATGGTCGAACGAGCCGAAGCGCTGCGACACCGTCGCGCCGGCCGTGTCTACGATGCGCAGGCCCGCATCGGCCTCGATGCGGCCGATGCGCGTGACGCGCGTGGCGCTGCCCAGGCCGGCCTGCATGACGGCCTCGCGTGCCGAAGCGGGCGCGGTGAACACCAGCTCGTAGTCGTCTCCGCCCGAAAGCGCGCAGGTGCGCAGCACTTCGCGGCCCAGGTTGCCGGTGTCGACCGAGATCAGCGCAGTGGTCGCATCGGCGTCGAGCGTGGCGCCCACGCCGCTCGATGCGAGGATGTGGCCCAGGTCGCCGATCAGCCCGTCGCTCACGTCCACCGCCGAGGTGGCGATGCCGCGCAGGGCCTGCCCGAGCGCCACGCGCGGCGTGGGCTGTTCCATGCGTTCGCGCGCCGACTCGAAGGCCTCGGCGCGCAGCGAGATCGAGCCGCGGAACATCTCGAGCGCCAGCCGCGCGTCACCCACCGTCCCGCTCACCCAGATGTCGTCGCCCGCGCGCGCGCCCGAGCGCAGCAGCGCGGCGCCCGCCGGCACTTCCCCGAACACCGTGATGCAGATGTTGAGCGGGCCGCGCGTGGTGTCGCCGCCCACAAGCTCGCAGCCGTGCGCATCGGCCAGCGCGAGCAGCCCGCGCGAGAAGCCTTCGAGCCAGGGATCGTCCACGCCCGGCAGCGCCAGCGCGAGCGTGAAGGCCAGCGGCTTCGCGCCGCAGGCCGCCAGGTCGCTGAGGTTCACCGCCAGCGCCTTGTGGCCCAGCCGCGCCGGATCGACGGTGGAAAGAAAATGCCGGCCCTCGACCAGCATGTCGGAGGAGACGGCCAGCTGCATGCCGGCAGCCGGCGCGAGCAATGCGCAGTCGTCGCCCACACCCAGCGGCGAGCGCGCGGCGGGGCGCTTGAAGTAGCGTGCGATCAGGTCGAATTCACCCATGGGGGTGAGAGCATAAGCGCTGCGGCGCGGCTCAGGCCTGCCCCCGGAACCTCAGCGCCGCCTGCCGTACCACCTCCGCCAGCAGCCGCTCCTTGCCCTGCTTCTCGCGCAGCCAGCGTGCGTCGTTGCGGTTGGCTTCCACGCTGGTGCGCAGCTCGCCCAGCGCCTTCGTGGCGTTGAGCGCCTCGCTGTGCCATTCGAGCTGGGTCATGGTCATCAGGATGTGGTCGCGCAGCGGCATGTGCTGGCCGGTGGCGGGGTCGACGTACACCGCGTCGAGGCCGAAGCGGCAGGCCTGGAAGCGGTTGTAGGTGTAGACGAGGTAGTCGTCTTCCGTCGGCTCGAAGGGCTGCTCCTGCAGGAACCATGCGGCCAGCGACTGCACGTAGCCGGCGAGCGCGGCGGCGCGCTCCACCGTCAGCGGCGTGTCGAACACGCGGATCTCGATGGTGCCGAACTCGGGCTTGGGGCGGATGTCCCAGTAGAAGTCCTTCATGCTGCGCACGACGCCGGTGCGGGTCATGCGTTCGAAGTAGGCTTCGAACTCCTTCCAGCTCAGCGTGAAGGGCGCGCGGCCCGACAGCGGAAAGGCGAACACCGAGTTCAGCCGCGCCGAGTCGAACTGCGTGTCCTGCCCCTGCACGAACGGCGAGGACGCCGACAGCGCGATGAAGTGCGGGATGTAGCGCGACATGCGGTGCAGCATCAGCAGCGCCGCGTCGGCATCGGGGCAGCCGATGTGCACGTGCTGGCCGAAGATGGTGAACTGCTTGCTCAGGTAGCCGTACAGCTCCGACAGCTCGCGAAAACGCGGCTTGTCGTAGATGCGCCGCTCGTGCCACTGCTGGAAGGCATGCGTGCCGCCGCCCACCACCGCGATATTGAGCTTGTCGGCATTGCGGATCAGCGCCTCGCGGATGGGCGAGAGCTGCGTGATCACGTCCTGCGCCGAGTGGCAGATGTCGGTCGAGATCTCGATCATGCTCGAGGTC
The DNA here is from genome assembly GCF_052044195.1 of Variovorax sp. 22077. Taxonomy (NCBI): domain Bacteria; kingdom Pseudomonadati; phylum Pseudomonadota; class Betaproteobacteria; order Burkholderiales; family Comamonadaceae; genus Variovorax; species Variovorax sp. 22077. The sequence continues at coordinate 40,132 of NZ_JBQEQC010000009.1, read as the reverse complement.
ATCTCGGGCACCACGCTGCCGGGCAGCGGGGTCTGGGCCATCAGGCGCAGCATGTCCTCGGCGTAGGGGGCGAGGTCGTAGTCGTGCGTGTTCACGAGCTGCAGCTCGAGCTCCACGCCCAGCGACAGCGCCTCCGACTTGTTGAAGGGCTCGAGCTTGACCGCGCGGCTGGCCGGGTCGGCAGGCAGCGGTGCGGAGCGCACGTCGTCGCTGTCCGGATCGATGGGGGTGGCTGCGGTGGTGCTCATCGCTGCGTGTCCTCCGTGATGCTGAAGGCCCGTGGCGCCCAGGGTACCGAGCTCTCTCCCACCGCGTGGATCGCCACGGTGGCGAGCACCGCGCCCACCACCTCCATCAGCAGGATCGAGGGCAGGGCCACCTGGGTGATCATCGTGCCCAGCAGCGGCGAGGCGGTGGCGAAATTCGATGCGATGAGCAAGGCGATCGACGACAGCGGCGACATCGCGCACCCGACCCAGAAGGCCTGCTTCCAGCTCGCGCCGCTGCCGGGGTTGGCCACAGCCACGCCGGCGATCTTGGTCAGCAGCCGCACGGCGATCACGGCCAGCACCACGCTGGCCACCGGCAGCGTCCAGTCGGCCTGCGCGGCCACGATGGACACCAGCACGAACATCAGCATGGTCAGCAGCGAGGCGGCCGTGCCCAGCTGCCGCTGCCAGGCCCAGGGCTTGGGATTCAGCGTCTTGAGCAGCACGCCGCCGATCAGAGCCGCGAGCGGCGCCGAGCCGCCGATGTGCGCGGTGAGCGCCGCGCCCGCCGCGATGATCGCCAGCAGCAGGATCGAGGTGTTCTCGCTCGTCGGGCTCATCACCCGCAGCGCCGAGCGCAGCGCCAGCGCCATGATCGCGCCCACCACGAACGACAGGCCCAGCACCACCGCCACCGGGTAGAGCTTCTGCAGCAGGGTCTGCGGCGCGCGCTCGATCAGGCCGGCCTGCGCGTAGCCCAGGGCCAGCGCATAGAAGGTGTTGAGCGTGGCCAGCGTCATCGCGCGCTCGGTCACCGGGCCGGCACCGCGCGTGTCGATGATCACGCGGCTGAGCACCGCCGGCGAGGCGACGATGGCCATCAGCGCGATCGGGTTGGCCACGGGCTCGGGCAGGCCCAGCAGCGTGAGCACCCAGTACACGCCGAAGTAGGTCAGCGTGGCTTCGAGCAGGCTCTGCACCAGCACCATCGGGTTGTGGCGGAACCAGCGCAGCGGCAGGCGCCCGCCCGCCTCGAACAGCACAACGGCCGCGGCGAGTTCGAGCAGGAAGAGGCTGATGCCGCGCAGCGGCCAGATCGCGCCCTCGAAGCCCGCGAAACCCACCACCGCGCCGACCAGCGAGTAGCCGATCACCTTGGGTAGCCCGAGGTAGCGTTGCACGAGGTGGCCGGAGGCCGCCGCGGCCGCCAGCAGCAGCGACCACAGCACGGTGGGCAGGCCGGCCGAGGGGCGCACCCACTCGGACCAGAAACCCAGCATATCGTTGAGTAAGCTCGTCAAATTCGTCCAGGCAGGAAAAAGCTCGCCGGCCGGCTGCGCCAGCGGGCCCAGATCGCGCTGCGGATGCGTGCGCGGTCGTCCAGGCTCACGCTGTGCGCTCGCAGCGCCAGGCGGAAAGCGAAATAGAAACTCACGCTCACATTGAGCGCGCCGATCACCGGGATCGCCGCCACCGCCCACCACAGCGCAGGTTGCTGCAACACGGCCAGGCCGGTGGACGCCGCCGCGGCGGCGATCTGTCCGGCCGACAGTGTCACGTGCCGCACATCCAGCCCGAGCCCGAAGAAACCCGCGACCGCGGGCAGCAGCCCGAGCATGAGTCCCAGCGAGATGTTGGAGGCGAAGCCTGAAATGTTCTTGCGCATGAAGTCGGCCCAGCGGCGAGCCCGTGCGGCGCCGAGAAAAGCGCCGATGCGGGGGTTGTAACGCATTGCAGAGTCGATCCGATGCAGGACAAAGGCGTTTTCTGTCCAGCCGGCGACGATGCTGGCCGAAAACAGCAGGATGCCGGTGATTGCCGCAAAAAGAGCGGTCGGCCCGGCCAGCGAGAGCGATTTGAGGGTGGCAGCCGCATGCGCCGCGTCCAGCAGCGGCCGGTCCAGCGCGAACTGGATCAGCAGCGCGACGGCCGCCGTCGCCGGCACCACCACCAGCACGTTGCCCAGCACGGCCGCCACCTGGGAGCGCACCAGGTTGGCGACCTCGTCGACGAAATCGTCCACCCCCGCGTCCGACCTGATGTCGCGCAGCCGGGCCGCCAGGGCCGGCGCCGTCATCGCGGGCTGCTTGGTGGCCAGCGTCAGGTGCAGCAGCTGGATCGCGACGAAGCTGGCCGCATACATCAGGCCCGCGCTCAGCCCGCTCCAGAAGGCCGACAGGCCCAGCGCGTAGATGCCGAACTTCATCAGCACCGTGAGGGAGGTGAAGGCCCCGCCGCCGGCCGCCTTCTTCACCATCTGCACGTAGCTGGCGCGGTCGCGGGTGATGTAGTGCTCGCCGGTCTCGGCGCTGCGCTCGGTCACCTTGGCGGCCAGCATCGACGAATTGGAGGCGATCAGCGCCCGGATGCTGTTGCGCTCGCCGCCGGCCAGCACCAGCCGGCCCACCAGCCGCGCCACGCTGGGCCCGGGGTTGGGCGCCATCAGGCAGTCGAGCAGCTCGCGGATGCGCAGCACCCGCTCGCGCAGCTGGCGCAGCCGGAACACCAGGCCCACCGAGATGCCGTTGTCCTCCAGGTGGGTGTAGACCGAGGCGGCGGCCGCGCGGCAGGCGTCCAGCCTGTCGCGGAAGGCGATGAAGGCGGCCTGCAGCGCCTCCTCGTCGCGCGGCTGGCCGGGGCGGTCGAACATCTGCTCGCGCAGTTCGTCCAGGTCGGCCATCAGCGCGTGGAAGGGGCGCGCGCTGCCGACCGCGTCGGCGCTCATGCGCAGGCGCAGCTCGGGCGAGAAGCCTGCCGCCACCACCTGGCTCGCGCAGTAGGTGACGGCGTCGATCACCGTGTGGCGCCAGCGCGGCGCGCCGTCGGTGTCGGGGGCGGCGCCGGCCAGCAGGGCGCCGATGCGGGCGAGCTGCGTCTCGTCGAGCAGCGCGATCCAGCCCGCGTCGAAGACGCCCGGCAGCACCATGCGAAACAGGTCGGAGGCGTCGGTGGTCTCGGGCGTGCCGGGCAGGATCTTGCGGCGCAGCCTCTCCGTCAGCTCGCTCGCGAAGGCGGTGCGCGGTGCGAAGCCGTAGTCGGCCAGCAGCGTCGTCAGGTCGACCGTCTGCGTGAAGACGCGCCACCAGGCGCGCAGCCGCTCGCGCAGCTCGGGCCGCGCCTCGACGGCGTCAAGCAGCAGCTGGACGCGGCCGATGGCCGCCTGTGGCGAGGCGCGGTCGCCGCGCACCCAGTCGAAGATGTCGATGAGCCAGATGTGGCGCTGCGCCACATCGGCCGAGGGATCGAGGCCGGCAAGCAGCCCCTGCAAGTCGCGCGATGCGGCAGCCATGTCGGGGGGCGGGGGAGAAAGGGAGAAAGCGGGCGCGCCGTGCTCAGGGCATCAGCGCATGGGGAAATCAGTGCAGGACGCGGGAGACCGGTGCTCCGCCTATGTCTGCCTCGAGCACGAACATCGGAATGGGCACGTCGAAGCGGTCGCCTTCCTCCGTCACCACGAAGTAGCTGCCGTGCATCGTGCCGCTCGAGGCCTGCAGGCGGCAGCCGCTGGTGTAGCGGAAGGTCTCGCCGGGCGCCAGCAGCGGCTGCTGGCCGATCACGCCCAGTCCCTTGACCTCCTGCGAATGCCCCGAGGCGTCGTTGATCAGCCAGTGGCGCGCGATCAGCTGGGCCGACACCGGACCCGTGTTCGTGACGGTGACCGTGTACGAGAAGGTGTAGATGTTGTCCTTGGCCGAGGACTGGTCGGCCAGGTAGCGCGGTTCGACCTGGACGCTGAAGGGACTGTGTGACATGGGGCGGATGGTAACGGAGGCCTTTGGTCGGGCTTGCGCCGGCTGCGAGAATCGAGGGTTATGAGCACCCCGTTCCGCATCGCGCCCTCCATCCTGTCCGCCGACTTCGCGCACCTCGGCAAAGAACTGACCGACGTGATCGCGGCCGGTGCCGACTGGATCCACTTCGACGTGATGGACAACCACTACGTGCCGAACCTGACCTTCGGCCCGATGATCTGCCAGGCGCTCAAGCCCTACGCCAAGACGGCGGACGGCACGCCGGTGCCGATCGACGTGCACCTCATGATCCAGCCGGTCGATGCACTGGCGGCCTCTTTCGCGCAAGCGGGCGCCGACTACATCAGCTTCCACCCCGACGCCTCGCCCCACACGCACCGCAGCATCCAGGCCATCAAGGCGGCCGGCTGCAAGGCCGGGCTGGTGTTCAACCCCGGGCTGGGCCTGGAGGCGCTGGACTGGGCGATCGACGACATCGACCTCGTCCTGATCATGAGCGTCAACCCCGGCTTCGGCGGCCAGAGCTTCATCGACTCGGCCCTGCGCAAGATCGAGCAGGCGCGCAAGCGCATCGAGCAGAGCGGGCGCGACATCCGCCTGGAGGTGGACGGCGGCATCAAGGCCGACAACATCGCGCGCGTGGCCGCGGCGGGCGCCGACACCTTCGTGGCCGGCAGCGCGATCTTCAACGCCAAGGACTACGGCGCCGTGATCTCCGAGATGCGCAGGCAGCTCGCCGGCGTCGTCAGCGCCTGACCTTGTCGTTGTAGACGCGGTCCGTCACCGGGCCGCGGTCGGTGTCGACCAAGCCGCGCTCCACGTCGTCATGGGCCTTGCGGCCCACCTCGGGCGGACGGCCCTCCCGCGTCTGCTGGCTGTCGGACGACTGGTCGCGCTCGTGCGGCAGGCGCGGCGACGATTCGCCGCCTTGCTCCACCTTGGTGTCGCCGCCGCCGGCATCCTTCAGCGGGTCGGTGGGCTGCGCCTTGCCGGCGTTGCTCTTGCTGTTCATGCATGGACTCCTTTTGACAGCCACCGAGCCTGCGCCGCCGCCCCGGCCTGCCCGGTAGGACGGGCGAGGCACTCCCTGTAGGCCTCGCCTCGGCCTTTGCGGGCCGTGGCTTTCTGCTATCGAACGCATAGCGCTTTTGCCTGCGGGCAAGGGGCTCCGCAATAATCCCCGGATGTCTTCCGATCCTTTCGCCGGCGCGGCCACCGACAGCCTGCGCATCCATTCGTTCGCCTCGCTGAACCCCGGTCCCCGGCTGCTCGTGATGGGAGGCGTGCATGGCGACGAGATCTCCGGCACCCTGGGCATCGAGCGCGTGCTGGGCGAGTTCGAGTCGGGCTCGCTGCGGCTCTTGCGCGGCGAACTCACCATGGTGCCGGTGGCCAACCCGCTCGCGCGGCGGCGCCTGCAGCGCGAGGGCGAGCGCAACCTCAACCGCATGTTCCGCCCGAGCGGGTCGCCGGCCGACTACGAAGCCCGCGTGACCAACGCGCTGGCCCCGATCATCGAACGCCACGAGGTCCTGCTGGACCTGCACTCCTTCCAGAGCGAGGGCGAGGCCTTCGCGATGATCGGCCCGCGCGACAACACCGGCACCCTGGAGCCCTTCGCCCGTTCGTACGAGGAAGGCCAGCTCGCGCTGCACATCGGCACGCCGATCGTGGTGGAGGGCTGGCTCGACATCTACGCCGCCGGCCTCGCGCAGCGCGCGGGCGGCACGCCGGCCAGCGAGGCCGAGCTCGACTTCGGCCGCGGCACCAACGAGTACATCCGCAGCCGCGGCGGCTACGGCGTCACGCTCGAATGCGGCCAGCATCTCGACCCGAAGGCGCCCGAGGTGGCGTGGCGCGCCATCCGCCGCACGCTGGCGCTGCTGGGCATGGCGGAACTGCCCGAGGGGCTCTCCGGCGGTCCCGCGCAGCCGCCCAGGCTGCTGCGCCTGGCCAGCGTGACCGACCGACTGCACGAGGAAGACAGCTTCGTGCGCGACTGGGCCACCTTCGACGAGGTGCAGCGCGGCGAGCCCATCGGCATGCGGCACGACGGCACGCTGCTGAGCGCCCCCGACGACGGCTTCATCGTGTTCCCCAACGCGATGGCACTGCCGGGCGCCGAGTGGTTCTACTTCGCGCGCCCGAGCGAGCGCCAGCTGGGCCCCCTGGGCGGCACCGGCGCGCCCTGACGGCGCCTGGGGCCGCGCTCCTACAGCGCTGCCGCCGGGGCGGCGCACATTCGAGGATGAAGGAGTGCGCACATGCCCGTCACCAAGAAAGCACCCGCGCCGCGCGTCCTGTGGAAGGGTGCCATCAGCTTCGGCCTCGTCCACATCCCGGTGGCGCTGTATTCGGCCACCGTCGACCACGGCATCGACTTCGACTGGCTCGACAAGCGGACCATGGACCCGGTCGGCTACAAGCGCGTCAACAAGAAGACCGGAAAGGAGATCGCGCGCGAGCAGATCGTCAAGGGCATCGAGTACGAGAGCGGCGAGTACGTGGTGCTCAGCGACAAGGAGATCGCCGCCGCCTACCCCAAGACCACGCAGACCATCGAGATCGAGAGCTTCGTGCCGGCCAACGGCATTCCCTTCGTGTACCTGGAGCGCCCCTACTACGTGGCGCCGATCAATCGCGGCGCCAAGGTGTATGCGCTGCTGCGCGAGACCCTGCAGCGCACCGGCCGCGTGGGCGTGGCCCGCGTCGTCATCCAGACCAAACAGCACCTCGCGGCGCTGGTGCCCGTCGGCCCCGGCCTCGTGCTGAACCTGCTGCGCTGGGGCGCCGACATCCGCCCCTGGAGCGACCTGCCGCTGCCCTCGGAAGACGTGAAGAAGGCCGGCCTGCGCGAGCGCGAGCTCGAGATGGCGAAGGAGCTGGTCGAGGACATGAGCGCCGACTGGGACCCCGAAGCCTTCCGCGACGAGTTCAAGGACGAGATCCTTCGACTGGTCGACAAGAAGGTGAAGGCCGGCCAGACCGAGACCGTGATCCGGCCCGACCCGGAAGAAGGCGAGGCGCAGGACACCGGCCGCGGCGCCAAGGTCATCGACCTGACCGAGCTGCTCAAGCGCAGCCTGCGCAAGGGCGGTGGTGGCGGTGGCAGGGCGAGGAACGCCGACGCCGAAGAGGAGGATGAAGAAGAGGAGGAAGAACCCGAAGCGCCGCGGACCCGGCGCCCGGCGGCGAAGAAGCGAAAGACCGCCGCAAGGAGCAGCAGCGGCAGCACCGCGCGAAGTGCATCGGCCCGCCAGCGGCGCGCCGCCTGATCCCGGGGAGCGCCGCACGCCATGGCACGCAACGCGTCCTCTTCCTCCTCCACCGCCCGCAAGGCGCTTGCGCGCTACCACGGCAAGCGCGATTTCTCCAGCACGCCCGAGCCGAAGTCCGGCGGACGGCGCGGCAAGGGCGCGCTGGGCTTCGTCATCCAGAAGCATCATGCGAGCCATCTGCACTACGACTTCAGGCTCGAGCTCGACGGCACGCTCAAGAGCTGGGCTGTGCCCAAGGGCCCCTGCCTCGACCCCGGCGTGAAGCGCATGGCGGTGCACGTGGAAGACCATCCGATCTCGTACGCCGACTTCGAAGGCACCATTCCGCCGAAGCAGTACGGCGCCGGCACCGTCATCGTCTGGGACCGCGGCGACTGGCTGCCCGAGGGCGACGCGCGCAAGGCGCTGGCGGCCGGCAAGCTCAAGTTCGAGCTGCGCGGCGAGAAGCTGCACGGCCACTGGACGCTGGTGCGCATGCGCGGCAAGGGCGACGAATCGCACGAGCCCTGGCTGCTTATCAAGGAGCGCGACGACGAGGCGCGCCCGCTCGACGAGTACGACGTGGTGGCGCAGGAGCCCGCGAGCGTGATCACCGGCCTGGGCGTCGACGAGGTGGGGCAGGCGCCGAAGAAGACGGCGAAGGCCGCGAAGCCCGCCACCGCGCCCGCCAAGGCGAAGAAGGTGCAGGCGCAGCGCAAAGGCGGGAAGACCGCGCTGCCCGCCACGCTCGAACCCGAGCTTGCGACGCTGGCCTCATCCCCACCTTCCACGCCGGACGACTGGCTCTACGAGCTCAAGTTCGACGGCTACCGCCTGCTGTCGCGCATCGACGGCAAGGGCAAGGTCCGGTGCTTCACCCGCAACGGCCACGACTGGAGCGCGAAGCTGCCGGGGCTCGTCGAGGCGCTCTCGCGGCTCGACACCCGCTCGGCGTGGCTCGACGGCGAGATCACCGTCGAGGGGCCCAATGGCGCGCCCGACTTCCAGGCGCTGCAGAACGCCTTCGACAGCGGCGCCACCTCGTCGATCGTCTACTGGCTCTTCGACGCGCCCTTCATCGACGGCGAGGACCTGCGCGAGCTGCCGGTGGAGGAGCGCCGCCGCAGGCTGGCCGCGCTGCTCGGCGGCAGGCCGCCCGCGCCGCTGCGCCTGAGCGATGCCTTCGAGGTCTCGCCGCGCGACCTGCTCGCGTCTTCCGCGCGCATCGGCTTCGAGGGCATCGTCGGCAAGCGCAAGGGCTCGCCCTACGTGTCGCGGCGCTCGCCCGACTGGATCAAGCTCAAGAACCAGCAGCGCCAGGAGTTCGTCATCGGCGGCTACACCGCGCCCAAGGGCTCGCGCGAGGGCTTCGGCGCGCTGCTGCTGGGCGTGTACGACGACGAAGACGGCGGCCGGCTGCGCTACTGCGGCAACGTGGGCACCGGCTTCGATGCGAGCCGCCTGGCCGACGTCAAGGCGAAGCTCGACAGGATGGCCGTGGACGGCTGCCCCTTCGAGCCCGTGCCGCGCGGCGTGAAGGCGCAGTGGGTCGAGCCGTCGCTGGTGGCCGAGGTTTCCTTCGGCGAATGGACGCGCGAGCATCGCGTGCGCCAGGCCGTCTTCCAGGGCCTGCGCAGCGACAAGCCGGCGCGCGAGATCCGGCGCGAGCAGCCGCAGCGCGTGCGCGCGATCGAGGCGAAGGCGACCAAGCCCCTCATGAGGAGCAAGAGCCCCGGCACCACCCGCAACGAAGGAGCAGGAAACAAGTCCATGGCCCAGAGGATCACCCACGCCGACCGCGTGATCGACAAGCACAGCGGCATCACCAAGGGGGAGCTCGCCGCCTACTACGACAGCGTGTCGAAGCTCATGCTGCCGCACCTGCGCGGGCGGCCCGTGTCGCTGGTGCGCGCGCCCGAGGGCGTGGGCGGGGAACTGTTCTTCCAGAAGCACCTGCAGGCGCGCGAGATTCCCGGCGTGAACCAGCTCGATCCCGCGCTCGACCCCGGCCACGAGCCGCTGCTGCAGATCGACAGGAAGGAGGGGCTGCTCGGCGCCGCGCAGATGAACGTGATCGAGCTGCACACCTGGAACGCCACCTCGAACGACATCGGCAGGCCCGACCGCATGACCTTCGACCTCGACCCCGGTGAAGGCGTCGAGTGGCCGCAGGTGCAGGAGGCCGCGATGCTCGTGCGCACGCTGCTCGACGAGCTGGGCCTGCCGGCCTTCCTGAAGACCAGCGGCGGCAAGGGGCTGCACGTGGTGGTGCCGGTGCGCCGGCAGTACGACTGGGACACCGTCAAGGGCTTCTCGCAGGCCGTGGTGGCGCATCTCGCGAAGACGATCCCGGCGCGCTTCGTCGCCAAGAGCGGGCCGCGCAACCGCGTGGGCAAGGTCTTCGTCGACTACCTGCGCAACGGCTTCGGCGCGACCACCGTGAGCGCATGGTCGGCGCGCTCGCGCCCTGGGCTGGGCGTGTCGGTGCCGCTCGAGTGGGAAGAGCTGCCCTCGCTCGCCGGCCCCGCGCAATGGACGGTCGCCAACGTGGCGGAGCGCTTCGACATCGGCAACAAGCCCTGGGCCGGTATGGAGCGCCGCCGCAAGAGCCTCACCGCAGCGATGAAGCTGCTGGGCTACCCGCCGGGCTGAAGGCCGTCGCGGGGGAGCGCTTCAGCCGATCGCTTCCTCCGTCGTCACCTCGAAGCGCTTGAGCGTGTTCGCGCCGAACACCATGGTGATGGGCACGTCCGCCGCGTCGCGTCCGCGCGCGATCACGATGCGGCCGATGCGAGGCGTGTTGTGCCGCGCGTCGAAGGTGTACCAGCGGTCGCCCAGGTAGGCCTCGAACCATGCGCTGAAGTCCATCGGGTAGGGTGCGATCGGAACGCCGATGTCACCCAGGTAGCCGGTCGCGTAGCGCGCCGGGATGTTCATGGCGCGGCACAGCGTGATCGCCAGGTGCGCGAAGTCGCGGCACACGCCCGTGCCTTCGCGGAAGCCCTCCAGCGCGGTGCGCGTTGCGCGGGCGCTGCCGTAGTCGAAGCGAAGGTGCCGGTGCACGAAGTCGCAGATCGCCTGCACGCGCGGCCAGCGGGGTGCCACCTGCCCGAAGTGGTCCCAGGCGAAGGCCAGCAGTTCGCTGTCGACCTCGCAATAGCGGCTGGGCAGCACGAAGGGCAGCGTCTCCACCGGCAGTTCGGCCGCGGCGAGCTGGCGGGCTTCGAGATGCACCGGGTCGGGCTGGCCGGTGTCGTACACCAGCGCGTGGTTGCGCAGGCGCACGCTGTCCACACCCTGCGGTATGCGTACGCGGGCGCAGCGATTGCCGAAGCCGTCGATGTAGTGGTCCGTGTGCAGCGCGGGGCTGAGTTCGAGGTTCTCCCCGCCTTGCAGGTCACCTGCGCGCGAGGGGTGCACCTGCAGCATGTGGATCAGCGCCGTGGGTGCCGTCACCTGCAGTTCGATGTCGAAGCCGATTCTGATCAACATGGTCGCCCGATCCTATTCAGCGCCGCGCGTTGCGCCCACGGGCCGGACTCGCGAAGCTTCGTAGGCGGGTGCGCTGCGCTGTCGGCGGGCTCCTACCGCGCACCCGCGTTTTCTCCCACAGACGCGAAGGGGGCGCCACTACGGTGTGCAGGCGTTGCAAAACATAACCTTTGCTCTCTTGCAAGTCATCCGCCACCAGAGGGGCGAAATCCGGAGGGGAAATCATGGAGTTTTCGACGCTTTTCGATTCGTTCACCAGCACCTGGGGAGATGAAATCCTCGTCTGGGGTGTCGCCGCGGTGGCGGGCTGCATCTGCCTCATCGCCCTGGTGAACGTGCTGGACATGTTCCTGGACAACGGCGAGGCAGGCTGACGAAGCAGTTCCTTCTTGTTCCGTCACGAATCTCCACCAATGAAGAAAGATCCTGGCAAGTCCCCGATGTCACCTCAGAACAAGGCCGCCGCAGGCCGTCGCGCCAGTGCCTCGAAGACCGGCTCGGGCGATGCTGCGAACCCCAAGCAGCAGCAGCTCGAAGGCTTCACCGTCGAGCACCCCACCACGCTCACCACCAACCAGGGCCTGCAGTTTCCCGACAACCACAACTCGCTGAGAGCGGGCGTGCGCGGCCCGACGCTGCTCGAAGACTTCATCCTGCGCGAGAAGATCACGCACTTCGACCATGAGCGCATCCCGGAGCGTGCGGTGCATGCGCGCGGTTCGGCGGCGCACGGCTACTTCCAGGTCTACAAGTCGATGTCGCAGTTCACCTGCGCCGACTTCCTGCAGGACCCGGAGGCGAAGACGCCCGTGTTCGTGCGCTTCTCCACCGTGGCCGGCTCGCGCGGATCTGCCGACACGGTGCGCGACGTGCGCGGCTTCGCCGTCAAGTTCTACACCCGCGAGGGCAACTACGACCTCGTGGGCAACAACGTCCCGGTGTTCTTCATCCAGGACGCGATCAAGTTCCCCGACCTGATCCACGCCGTCAAGCCCGAGCCGCACCACGAGATGCCGCAGGCCGCGAGCGCGCACGACACCTTCTGGGACTTCGTATCGCTGATGCCCGAGAGCACCCACATGCTGATGTGGGCCATGAGCGACCGCGCCATCCCGCGCAGCCTGCGCATGATGGAAGGCTTCGGCGTGCACACCTTCCGCTTCATCAACAGCCGCGGCGAAAGCCACTTCGTGAAGTTCCACTGGAAGCCCAAGCTCGGCGTGCACGGCCTCGCGTGGGACGAGGCGCAGAAGATCGCGGGCAAGGACCCCGACTTCCATCGCCGCGACCTGTGGGAAGCCATCGAGAACGGCGACTTCCCCGAGTGGGAGCTCGGCGTCCAGCTGATACCGCAGGACAAGGAACACTCGCTGGGCTTCGACCTGCTCGACCCCACCAAGCTCATCCCCGAGGAGATGGTGCCGGTGCAGAAGATCGGCCGGCTGGTGCTCAACCGCAACCCCGACAACTTCTTCGCCGAGACCGAGCAGGTGGCCTTCCATCCCGGCCACCTCGTGCCCGGCATCGACTTCACCAACGACCCGCTGCTGCAGGGGCGCCTGTTCTCGTACACCGATACGCAGATCTCGCGGCTGGGCGGCGCGAACTTCCACGAGCTGCCGATCAACAAGGGCGTGTGCCCCTTCCACAACTTCCAGCGCGACGGCATGCACCGCCAGACCATCGCGCGCGGCCAGGTGGCCTACGAGCCCAACACGCTGGGCAGCGGCACCGAGTTCCGCGTGGACGGCGGCAGCCACGGCTTCCAGTCGTTCCCCGAGGAGATCGATCCGCCCAAGGTGCGGCGGCGCAGCGCCTCCTTCGACGACCACTTCACGCAGGCGCGCCTGTTCTTCGACAGCCAGAGCGCGGCCGAGAAGGAGCACATCATCGCGGCCTTCCGCTTCGAGCTGTCGAAGCTGGAGGTGCCGGCCATCCGCCAGCGCATGGTCGACAACCTCGCGCACGTGGACGAGAAGCTGGCGCGCCGCGTGGCCGAGCCGCTGGGCATCGGCGAGCCCGATGCGAGGGCGGCGGCGGGACGCGCGGGCTTCCGCGACCACCGCATGTCGCTGCCCATCGACGAGTCGCCCGCGCTGAGCATGGCCGACACCGGCGACGGCTCCATCCGCACGCGGAAGATCGCGATCCTCGTGGCCGACGGCGTCGACTCGGCCTCGCTCAAGCCGATCCGCGACGCGCTCGAGCATGCGGGCGCGCAATGCAAGGTGGTGGGCCCGCGCCTGGGCACCGTCGCCAGCGCATCCAGGCGCCAGATCGAGGTGGATACGACCTTCGTCAACACGCCCTCGGTGATGTTCGACGCGGTGCTCGTGCCCGCCGGTGCCGAGGGCGCCGCGGCGCTCGCAGGCATGGGCGACGCGGTGCACTTCGTGCTGGAGGCGTACAAGCACTGCAAGCCGATCTGCACGGTGGGCGAGGGCGCGCGGCTGCTGTCCTCTCTGGGCATCGACGAGAACACGCCGCCAGAGGAAACGCCCGCCGGCGTGGTGGCCGCGGCGACGCCGGTCACCAACCTGGGCGACAACACGGCCGCGACCGAGATCGCGCAGCGCTTCATTGCCGCCATCGCCAAGCATCGCCACTGGGACCGCGCGAACATCGACGCCGTTCCTGCATAGGCCGCAGGCCCCGCGTTCCTAGTCCTTTAGGGCTAGACCGTAATGCGAATAGGCGCGCCCCAGGGGCGCTCCTAGACTTTCCCCCCGAGGCCTGAACGGCGCGCACTCCCGCGATGTCGATGGTCCGCCGAGGCGGACCCACAGGGCCATACGCGGGGGTCCAATGGCGTGGTTTTCGAGATGGGGAAGGGAGCGCCCTGCACGTCGTCGTGCCGGCATCGCAGGTGCGCTCGGTCTTGCAGGCATTCTTCTGATGGGTCATGGCTCCGTGGCGTGGGCACAGCAGCCGACGAGCGCCGAAGCCGCCGCCAGCAAGGCAGAGCAGGCCCGCCTCGCGGACACCGACACGCTGCTGGCGCTGACCAGCGAAGGCGCGGTGCTCTACGGGCAGGACTCGGTCAAGCTCTCCGGCTATCAGTACTGCAGCCAGGCCGTCGCGCTGGCCGAGGCGGGCGAGTTCCGCCAGAGCGTGCGCGCCGCGAGCAAGGCGCTGCACCTGGCCAACGCCACCAACGATCCCAACCTCATGGCCATGGCCAACCGCGACCTGGCCATCGTCTACAGCTACTCGGGCCAGCTCGAGAAGGCCGAGGAGTTCGCGCGCGAGGCGCTCAGGCACCAGGCGCGCGACCCCAAGCTGGTGGTCGGCCCGGTGCAGAAGGTGATCGGCGACGTGCGTTCGCGCCGCGGCGACTATTCGGGCGCGGTGCTCAGCTATGACGAGGCGCTGGCGAACAGCTCGCAGCGCTATGCGCCGCTGGTGCAGGCATCGCTGGTCAACGCGCTGATCGAATCGGGCGATGCGGCGCGGGCGCGCGAGGTGCTCGGCACCATGGGGCCGCCCAAGGACGCGCCGCTCGCCGCGCAGCTCGACCGCACCCGCGCCCGGCTGCTGCTGGCCGAGAACAAGCCCGCCGAGGCGCGCGATGCCTACCGCGCGCTCACCGCCCGGCAGGTGGGCGCAGACACCGAGTACTACCGCCTCTGGGCCTGGGACGGCGTGGCGCGCAGCGAACTCGCGCTGGGCCAGAAGCAGGCCGCCGCCGAGGCCGTGGGCCGCGCGCTGGGCGACGTCGACAAGGTGCGCGCGAGGTTCCGCAGCGAGGAATTCAAGATGGGCCTGTTCTCGGACCTGCAGACGGTGTTCGAGCGCGGCGTGGCCGTCTACAGCGACGCGGGCGATGCACGCCAGGCCTTCGAGGTGAGCGAACGCAGCCGTGCGCGCGCCCTGCTCGACGCGGTGCGCGGCCGCGCGAAGATCAGCGAGCAGGCTGCCGCCACCGTCGATCTCCCCGCACTGCAGCGCACGCTGGCGGCCGACGAGCGCGTGGTGCAGTTCCATTCGCTGCCCGACCGCCTCGTGGTGTGGGTGGTGGGCCCGGACAGCATCGTGGAGAAGTCCGTGGCGGTGAAGCGCGACGAGCTCAACGAGTTGGTCGAGACCTTCCGCAACTCCATCGTGCGCGGGCGGCGCACCGCCATCACCAACGCCGACAAGCTGGGTGCCGCACTGCTCGGCCCGCTGGGCATCGCACCGGGCCAGCGGCTGGTGGTGGTGCCGCACGGGCCGCTGCACTACCTGCCGTTCCAGGCGCTGCGGCTGGACGGCCGCTACATCATCGAGACGCATCCGGTGGCCGTGGCGCCTTCCATGAGCATCGCGGTGCAGCTCGCGCAGCGCACGCCGCGCGTGAACGCCTCGCTCACCGCGTTCGGCAATCCGCGCATCGAGGACAAGTACGACCTGCCCGGCGCGGAGACCGAGGTGAAGCAGCTCGCGCAGCTCTTCCCGCGCAACGCCGTCTACATGGGCGCGGCCGCCACCAAGACGCAGTTCCGCGACGTGGCCGCGCGCTCCCCGCTGATGCACGTGGCGGCCCATGCCGAGGCCGACGCGGTCGATCCGCTGTACTCGCGCATCCTGCTGGCCAACGAAGGCGGCAAGCAGAATTTCCTGGAGGCGCACGAGATCCTCGGACTGCCGATGGACGGCACCGCGCTGGTCACGCTCTCGGCCTGCGAATCGGGCCTGGGGCGCATCGCGCAGGGCGACGAGGTGCTGGGCTTCACGCGCTCGTTCCTCTCGGCCGGCAGCTCCAGCCTGATCGCTTCGCTGTGGCCGGTGTCGGACGACGCCACCGCCGTGCTCATGAGCACGCTCTACGGCGAGCTCTCGAAGGGCCGCGACATCCAGAAGGCCATGCAGGCCGGCCAGCTCGCGGTGCTGAAGGATCCCAAGATGTCCCACCCCTTCTTCTGGGCGCCGTTCAACCTGATCGGCAACTGGCGTCTCACGGTGGGTAGCTGACATGAAAACCTGCCAACGCCCCATGTCGATCACGCCGATCGCCTTTGCAGTCACGGCCCTGGTCGGCGCCACGCTGCTCGTTGCGGCCCAGCGCACGCACGCAGCCGAAGCGGACGGCAACGCCACCGAACTGCTGCCGACCACGGACCCTTGCGGCACCTGCGACCGGCCGGTCGCCCAGGCGCCCACTGGCACCGTTGCGCCGCAGAGCCTGCCCGCGCCGCCGCGCGACAGGGGCGGTGCCGCCGGCGCGAGCTTCAGGCTCAACGACCTGCGCCTGAACGGCGTGAAGGCGCTGAGCAACGAGGAGCTGCAGGCCATCACCGGCCCCTTCATCGGCCGCGACGTGACGCTCGCCGACCTGGAGGAACTCGCCAAGGCCATCACCGCGCGCTACAAGGAGCGCGGCTACTTCCTCGCGCAGGCCGTGGTGCCGGTGCAGACGGTGCGCGACGGCATCGTCGAGATCAGCGTGATCGAGGGCCGCCTGGGCAAGGTCGACGTGACGGTCGCGCCCGATGCGCCCATCGCCGAGTCGCGCGTGCGCGGCTTCCTCGCGCCGCTGCAGCCGGGTGCCGCCGTGAGCGCACCCGACTACGAGCGCGCGATGCTGCTGCTGTCGGACCAGCCGGGCATCAAGGTGTCGTCGGGCCTGCAGGAAGGCACGCAGCCCGGCACCACCGATCTCTCGGTCGAGGTGGCCGCCGCGCCGCGCTGGGCCTTCACCGCCGAGGGCGACAACCACGGCACCAAGGAATCGGGCCGCTACCGCGTAGGCGGCACCGCGCGCTGGCTCAGCCCCTTCGGCATCGGCGACAACCTCGACATGCGGCTGATGGTGTCCAACAGCAATGCGCTGCAGTTCGGCCGCATCGCCTACGAGGCGCCCATCGGCACCAGCGGGCTGCGCGCGGGCGTCGGCCTCTCGCGCGTGAGCTACGAGCTGGGCGGGCAGTTCGCCGACCTCGACGCGCGCGGGCGCGCCAACGTGCTCGACTTCTCGCTGAGCTATCCGCTGATCCGCCAGCGCCAGCAGAACCTCTTCCTGCGCCTGGGCGTGGACGTGAAGGACCTCACCGACGAGCTGCGCGCGGCCGACTTCAATTCGAAGAAGCGCGTCAACGGCCTGAGCCTGGGCTGGACGTGGGAGCGGCGCGACGAACTGCTCGGCGGCGGCTACTGGGCCAGCTCCGGCACGCTGTACCACGGCAACCTCTCCATCCGCGACCCCGAGAGCCGCGACTTCGACCGCAGCACCACGGGCCACAACACCGCGGGCGGCTTCACCAAGCTGAGCTTCCAGTTCTCGCGCCTGCAGGCCATCGTGCCGCGCCATTCGCTGTACCTGTCGGTGGGCGGGCAGTGGGCCAGCAAGAACCTCGACGCGTCGGAGAAGCTCTCGCTCGGCGGCGCGCGCGCGGTGCGCGCCTACCCCTCGGGCGAACTGCTGGTGGACCAGGGCGTGATCGGCACCGTCGAATGGCGCTGGTCGTTCAACGAGGAGCTCACGCCCTTCCTGTTCTACGACGCCGCGCACGGAAAGATCGTGCGCAACCCCACGCCCTACGACGGCGTCAACAGCCACAGCCTGCGCGGTTACGGCGTGGGCCTGAGCTGGTCGCGCCCGGGCAATTTCTCGATCAACGCGACGCTGGCCTGGCGCGCCGGCACGCCGCCCGCGCAGACCGATGGCGGGGGCCGCAACCCGCGGCTGTTCGTGCAGCTCATCAAGGCGTTCTGACATGGCACTCCCCCAGGCTTCGCGCACTTCGTGTCGCTTCGCCACCCCCCTCCAGGGGCGACACCAGCGGCCGGCAGGGCCGGTTCCGCGGAGACCAGGTTCTCCCCCAGGCTTCGCGCACTTCGTGTCGCTTCGCCAACCCCCTCGCCGGGGCGACACCAGCGGCCCGGCAGAGCCGGTTCCGCGGTGTCCCGCGAATTGCGCACGCCGGTTTCATGCATTGCGCTCAAGCGAGAACGTCGTGGAACACTGAAATGAAACAACGCAATCCATCTTCGCGAGCTCCCGCGCGGCGCCTGCAGCTGCGGCCCATCGCGCTGTCGCTGATCTGCGCGGGTGCGGCGCCCGCCATGGCGCAGGTGCTGCCCACGGGTTTCACGCCGCTGGCCGGCAACGTCACCATGTCGCAGGCGGCGAACGTGATGACCATCAACCAGGGCCTGGCGCGCGGCATCGTCAACTGGACGAGCTTCTCCATCGGCGTGGGCGGTGTGGTGAACATCGTGCAGCCGGGCGCTTCCAGCGTGCTGCTCAACCGTGTGACGGGCAACGAGCTTTCCACCATCGCGGGCCAGCTCAACGCCAACGGGCGCATCGTGCTGGTCAACCCCGCCGGGGTGCTGTTCAGCCAGGGCTCCACGGTCAACGTGGGAGGCATCATCGCGTCCACGCTGGCCATGACGACCAGCGAAGCCGATTTCCTCAACCCGGCGACGACGAAGTTCAGTTTCGAGCGTGCGGATGCCAGCACGGCATCGGTCATCAACAACGGCCGCATCACTGCGACGGGCGGCGGCCCCGTGGTGTTGATGGGCGCCACGGTGGCCAATGCCCGCATCGGCAGCGATGACGACAGCGGCCGCATCACGGCCGACGGCGGCACCGTCGCGCTGGCCTCGGGCCGCAAGATCACGCTCGACCTTGCTGGAGACGGCCTGACCAACATCGTCATCGCGACCGATGCGATGGCCACGCACGCCAGCGTGAGCAACAGCGGCACCCTCCAGGCCGATGGCGGGCGCGTGGCGCTCGTCGGCCGCTCGGCCACGGTCGGCGAACTGGTGGTGAACCAGCGAGGCACGGTGCGCGCGCGCAGCGTGGGTACGCGCAACGGCGAGATCTTCCTGGGCGGTGGCGAGGACAACGAAGTGCAGCTCACCGGCGGCACGCTGGACGCCACCGGCGCCGCCGCAGGCGAACGCGGCGGCGACATCCGCGTGCTGGGCGGCAAGGTGACCGTGCAGGGGCTGGCCGACGGCACCAAGGGCGTGGCCGATGCCAGCGGCCAGGCCGGTGGCGGCTCGGTCACGGTGCAGGGCTACGACGTGGCACTTTCGCCGAACGCAGTGCTGCGCGCCGACGGCACGGGCGCAGGCGCTGGCGGCACGATCAGCGTGGGCACCGCCACCGGCGCTGCCTTCGCAGGCGATGCCGCCAACCCGCTGCCGGAGCGCGAGTCGCATGTGCAGGTCTTCGGCGAACTCACCGCGCGGGGCGCCAGCAGCGCTGCCGGGGGCAGCATCACCACGAGCGGCGACTTCGTGCGCATCGACCCGGCGCGTGTCGACGCCGCAGGCGGCGCGCAGGGCGGGGCCAACGGGCGATGGACGGTGTCGACGGGCAACAACCTCACCGTGGACGCGGATGCCGACATGCCGGCCTACGACGGCGCCTATCCCTCCCTGTCCTTCAGCGACGTGAGCGCGCGCGCCGTGGGCGCCACGCTCGGGCGCGGCACCGACGTGACGCTGTCGAGCACACGTACCGGCGACAGCGCGGGCGTGACTTTCGGCAATGATGCGCAGGTGGTCAAGAACGAGGGCGGCAGCGCCACGCTGCGCGTCGACTCGGCCGGCGGCATCGCGATGAACAGCGGCTCGGCCATCGACGCGCGCGTGGGTGCGCTGAACGTCGACTTCAACGCCGACTCGACCGGGCTGGTGGCGAAGAATGCCGCGCAGGTGAACGTCGGCGGCGGCAACCCGAGCTTCGAACTCGACTACGGTGCGTCGATCATCATGAGCGGCGCGACCATCGACGCCAACGGCGGCAACATCCGTTTCTTCGGTCAGGGCGACGCGAACAACGGGCGCGCGGTCGGCGGTTCTCTGTCGCACAGCGAGCTGACGTGGAGCGACGGCATCTTCCTGAGCAACAGTACGCTCGCGACCAGCGGCGCCGGGCAGGTCTCGCTGCGCGGCCAGGGACGCACGCGGGTCGACTCGCAGGACAGCGACACCAATTTCGTCTACGTGGGCACCGGCGGCGTGTCGCTGCAGGACAGCGCCGTGCAGGGTGGCAGCGGCGGCGTCAGCATCGACGGACTGGCCTCGCTCGGCGGCGACGGCGTGCGCCTGAGCAACGGCACCAAGGTCTCGACACCGGGCAACGTCACGGTCACCGGACGAGGCGTGGACTGGACCGACAACACGTTGCCGGCCGGCTCCATCGACACCACCACGGCCGTGAACATCGACAGTTCGTCGATCGAAGCCGGCGGCGACGTGCGTATCGAAGGCACGGGCGCGAACCTGCAGGCGCTGACCAAGTACCTCCAGTTCGCGGCCAATGGTCGCACGGCCGGCGGCGGCAACGGGGTGGCGCTGTCCGGCAGCGTGAGCGCGGGCGACGGCCGGCGCATCGACATCGTGGGCAAGGCCGGCAGCGCAGGCTTCACCGCCGCGCTGGACGGCGGCGGCGCGGTGGTGACCACGCCGACCGGCATACCGGTCTATGGCGTGGCGGTGAGTGCCGATTCGTCGCAGCCGAATCCGCTGCGCACCGCGGGCGGCACCATCGCGCTCGACGCCCAGGGCACCGACATCTCGCTGCGCATGAACACCTTCGGCTCCGGCCTCGGCGCCGCGCCCGACGGCGCCATGCTGTCGGTGGCCAGCAGCACCGGCCAGGGAGGGCATATCTCGCTGACCGGGCGCAACGTGCTGGTGGAAGGCTCGCAGAACTTCGACGGTACGGTCCTGCCCGCCACTCTCGATGCCGGCGGTGCCACCGGAGGCGGCAGCATCGACATCACCGCAAGCAATGTCATCGCCCTCGGCAGCAACAGCAGCCTGGATGCCAGCGCCGGCTCGGCGGGCGGCAACGGCGGCACCATCAACGTGATCTCGGGCGACACGCTGCGCGCCTACGGCAGCATCTCCGCACGCGGCGCGGGCGCAGGCAACGGCGGCAAGATCGAGACGTCGGCCCCGCACTTCGCGCTGGCGGGGCTGCGTGTGGACGCGTCGGCGCAGGCGGGCTCGGCGGGCCAGGCGGGTACGTGGACCATCGATCCCTACAACGTCACCATCGCCCACGGCACCGCCAGCGGCAGCCTCACCGGGGACCCCTTCGTGCCGATCGCGAACTCCACCGTGCAGGACGGCGACATCAACGCGGCGCTCGACAAGGGCACCAGCGTGACGATCACCACCGGCACGGGCGGGCTGGCGACCGACGGCAACATCAGCTTCGACACGCTCGCGGCCATCCAGCGCACCACCGGCGGCGCGCCGGTGACCTTCCAGCTCGACGCGGCACACAACATCAGCGGCTCCGGCGCCACCAACTCGATCCAGTCGACCGGCGGCGCGCTCAACGTCGTGTTCAACGCCGGCGTGGGCGGGCAGGGCGGGGCGATCAGCTACAACGGCAGCATCGCCACCAACGGCGGCGACGTGACGATGAACGCCGCCGCCGGTGCGAGCTCCGGTTCTGCGATCTCGCTCAACAGCACCACCATCGACACGCGCACCACGGCAGGCGACGCCGGACCGGGCGGCTCCGTGTCGATCACCGGCACGCGCAGCCTGCCGACCACGATCGTCAACACGGTGCCCACGGTGGACCTCACCGGCGTCACCATCACCAGCAGCACCGGCGACGTGACGATCTCGGGTATCGGCCAGCACGGCGACGGCGTGCGCATACAGAACGGCACGGCACCCAGCCAGATACTCACCACCAGCGGCGACATCTCCATCGCCGGCGTCGGCGCCAGCTACACCTACAGCCTCTCGCCGCTCTCCGTGCAGAGCGTGGACATCACCGGCGCGACGGTGATCCGCAGCGTCGACGGCAACATCGGCATCCGCGGCCTCGTGACGCCGGGCCCGCTCGATGCGCCATCCGGCGGCGTTCTGGTGGGCGGTACGACGCTCGTCACCACGCTGGGCCTCGGCAGCATCGATATCGCGGGTGAATCCCAGGCCAACGGCACGGGCCTGACGGTCGCTGCCGGCGCGCGGGTGAGCGGAAACAACAACGTGGTGCTGCGCGCCAGCAACAACGGCAGCTCCGACGCGCTGGTGCTGGCCGGAAACGTCCGCGCCGGCAACGTACTGAACCTGCGCCCCGGCGGCGTCGACGCCGCGGGCAACGCGGTCGATCGCACCGCCAACCCCATCACGCTGGGCGGTACCGCAGCCAACGGTTTCGCCGTATCGGCCGACGAGTTCACGCGCCTCGATGCGCCCACCATCGTGGCCGGCAGCAACGCGCACGCCGGCAACATCGCCGTGGTGGGTCCGCTCACCCTGCCAGGCGCACTGACATTGCAGAACGGCGGTGGCGGCGGCATCCAGCTCGGCGGTGCGATCACCGCATCGACCGTGGGGCTGGTCTCCGCCGGCGACATCACGCAGACGGCCGCGGCACCGATCACCGCCGGCACGCTGCTGGCGCGCTCCACCGGCGGCAGCGTGCTGCTGGACCAGGCCGCGAACAACGTCAGCGCCGACACCCTGGGCGGCGGCGCGGCCGGTGCCTTCCGCTACGTGGACGTCGACACGGTCAAGCTTGGCCCGGTGAGCGTCACCGGCTACGACGCCGCGGGCAATGCGCCGCAGGTCGTGTCGGCCACGTCGATGGCCGCCAATACCGTGGCGGTGCGCACGCTCACCGGCGACCTGCTGCTGGGCACCGACGTGAGCAGCACCGGCGGGGTCGACCTCGTGGCGGGCTCGCGTTTCCAGAACACCGGCAGCTACGGCATCACCGGTGCGCCCTGGCGCGTGTGGGCCAACACCTGGGTGGGCGAGACGCGCGGCGGGCTCGCGGGATCGGGGCTGTATCCGAACCTCTACCACTGCGCCTACTCTGGCCTGTGCGCGGTGAGCATTCCGGCGGGCGCCAACCATTTCATCTACGCGCAGCAGCCGGTGGCCACGGTGGTCATCGGCAACGCGAGCAGGCCCTTCGGCTTTCCGAATCCGCTGTTCAGCTATGGCATCGGCGGGCTGATCCTGGGCGACACGGGCGCCGGCTTCGCGGGATTCATGTTCTCGCCCGCGCTGCAGACCAGTCCGCCGGGCGTGTACCCGATCAACGGCAGCTTCACTTCGGCCGAGGGTTATGCGGTCAACGTGGTGCCGGGCAACCTGTTCGTCAACCAGATGCCCGACCTGCCGCGCCCCGATGCGCTGCGCGACCTGCCCGCCACCTGGGTGTACGACCGCAACATCGGTCCGCCGCCGATCTGCTTCGCCACCGGCCCGCTCGACGGCGACCGCGCATCGCAGGGCGGCGACGTGCTGGCGCGCGAATGGTCGCGCGTGCGCTCGCGGCCCAACCTCTCGAGCTGCGTCGACACCGAGAAGCGCAACGGCTGCGCCGATTTCTGAGGCGAGTCAACGCTCTTGCGGAGCGGCGGTGGCGAACCGTTGTGCAAGGAGGCAAGGCCGCCTCATGCACATGGTCTTCGGCGTCGAGAGCAACCAGACCGTCAACACCGGGTTCGCCGGCATTTCGAGAGGCCTTCCAATGATCTTTTGGAGGTCGGCTTCTCGAGGTGAGCGCCTTGCGCGGGGCGCGCGGCCCCGCGAAGCTCGTGCCGGTTATGCGATGCCTCGTGCGCGCCGGTTCGACATCAGCACGTTGTCCTTCGGAATGGCCTGGCCCTCGCGCATCGCCGAGATCCAGGCGTCCGTCGTGGTCACGGCCGCGAAGTTGCTGTGGAACACCACGCTGAAGACGCGGTGGATCTCCTCCGCCGTGACCTTGCCCGCGGCGTTCTCGTAGGGGAGGGCGCCGCTGGCGTCCGAGATGAACTCGACGGCCAGGCCGCGGTGCATGGCCTCGTACACGGTGGAGGCGTCGCAGTTGTGCGTCATGTAGCCGGCCACGCTCAGCGTGTCGATGCCGTGGCGCGCGATCCAGTCGGCGAAGTCGGTGCCGGTGAACACGCTCGGAAAGCTCTTGGTGACGAGGTGGTCGTGCGGCCGCTTCGCGATCTCTGGATGCAGCTGGCCGTTGTGCGCATCGGCCTGGAACACGGGCGCGCCCTTGGGCGCATGGTGGCGCACCACCACCACGGGCGTGCCGGCGGCGTGGGCGGCGTCCATGGCCCGGGTCACGTTGGGCAATGTCTGCAGGATGGGCGGGTATTCGATGGGCAGGCCACCGCCTTCGAAGTATTCGTTCTGCACGTCGATGACGACGAGGGCGCGGCGTGGCGCGGGCGTGTTGCTGCTCATGAGTGGCTCCTTCTGCTGTCGGTTCGGATGGCTTGATTCTTCCTGCCGGCACCGCCGCCCGAAAGTGGCCCGAAAGCCATTCATCGATAAGATCGGGCCATGAGCTCGCCTGCTGCGGAAACCGTCGCCGTCGTCGCCTTCGATGGCATCAGCCCCTTCCACCTTTCCGTGCCCTGCATGGTCTTCGGCGAAGACCGCACGGACGCGGGCGCATCGCGCTTCCGCGTGCAGGTGTGCGCGTCGGAGCCCGGCGAACTGCGCACCAACGCGGGCTTCTCGCTCGTGGTGCCGCACGGGCTGGAGGCGATACGCCGGGCGCGCATCGTGGTGGTGCCTTCATGGCGCGACGACTGCAGCGCGGCGCCGCCGGCGCTCATCCGGGCGCTGCAGGCGGCGCACCGGCGCGGCGCGACCGTGATTGGCCTGTGCCTCGGCGCCTTCGTGCTGGCCGAGGCCGGCCTGCTCGACGGCCGCCCGGCCACCACGCACTGGAAGCTGGCGCCCGCCTTCGCGAAGCAGTACCCGAAGGTGAGGCTGCAGCCCGAGGTGCTCTACGTGGAAGACGGCAACGTGCTCACCTCTGCCGGCACCGCGGCGGGCATCGACTGCTGCCTGCACCTGCTGCGCGTGCGCTACGGCGCCGAGACGGCCAACCGCGCCGCGCGCCGCATGGTGGTGGCGCCGCACCGGCAGGGTGGCCAGGCGCAGTACATCGAGCAGCCCGTGCCCGCCGCCGCCGAGCGCGACCGGCTCGCGCCGCTGCTCGAATGGCTGGGCCGGCACCTCGACAGGCCGCACGATCTCGACGACCTCGCGCGGCGCGCGCTCATGAGCCGGCGCAACTTCACGCGGCGCTTCCGCGAATCCACCGGCACCACCGTCGGCCAGTGGATGCAGAACCAGCGCCTCGCGCTCGCGCAGCGGCTGCTCGAGACCACCGACCATCCGGTGGAACGCATCGCCACCGGCGCCGGCTTCGGCTCGGCGGTGTCGCTGCGCAAGCACTTCGTCTCGGCCTTCAAGCTGTCACCCACCGCCTACCGCCAGCAGTTCTCGCGCGCATGAACGAGAAAGAGGGCGTGCTTCGCATCAGGAAACCCTGAGTGCCAGGGATACCGCGGAACCGGCTTTGCCGGGCCGCAGGTATCGCCCCCTGGAAGGGGGTTGGCGAAGCGACACGAAGTGCGCGAAGCCTGGGGGTGAGCTCAAGCTCTCGCGGAACCGGCTTTGCCGGGCCACAGGTATCGCCCCCTGGAAGGGGGTTGGCGAAGCGACACGAAGTTGGGGGTCAGACCATGATTTGCCGCCGCGTCGTCAGCAGCGCGCGCAGCTTGGCCGGCGCGACCGGCTTGGTCAGCAGCATCACGCCGCCGTGGCGCAGCCGCTGAAGCACCTCGGGCCCGGTGGCGCCCGACACCAGCACCGCCAGCGCATCGGGCTGCAGCCGCCGGGCGGCGTCGATCACGTCGACGCCATCGCCGTCGCCCGCGAGTTGCAGGTCGCACAGCACCGCGTCGTAGTGGATGTCGCCGGTGCCCAGCCGCGCGATGGCCTCGGCGCCGGTGCTCACGCATTCGACCTGGCAGCCCCACTGCTCCAGCAGCGCGCGGCTGCCGTCGAGGATGGCGGGGTCGTCGTCCACCACCAGGCATCGCAGTCCGGCCAGCGGCGCGGGTGCGATCTGCGGCGGCTGGGGCGGCGTCACGTCGGCCAGCCGCGCGGCCGGCAGCGTGAAGGCGAAGGTGCTGCCGGCCTGCAGCGCCGAGCGCACGGTGATGCGCGTGCCCAGCAGCGCCGCGATGCGCGCGCAGATCGCCAGGCCCAGCCCGAAGCCGCGGCGCCGGTCGCGCTCGGTGTTGGCCACCTGGTAGAACTCCTCGAAGATGCGTCCCTGGTGGATGGGCGCGATGCCCACGCCGTTGTCGCGCACCTCGATGCGCACGCCGCCCGCGCTGCGCCGCGCCGCCACCAGCACCGTGCCGCCCTCGGGCGCGTGGCGCAGCGCGTTGGTGACGAGGTTGCCGACGATGCGCCGCAGCATCGACGCATCGGATCGCACGGCCAGCCCGCGGTCGCTCCAGCGCAGCCGCACGCGGGCCTCGACGGCGGCTGCGGCGTGCTGTGCGTCGAGCTGGTCGAACAGCTCCGCGAGCGGCACCTTGGCGATGGCCGGCGTGAGCACCTGCGCGTCGAGCCGCGAGATCTCGAGCAGGTCGTCCAGCAGCACGCCCATGAACTCGGTGCTCTCCTGCAGCCGCAGCACGGCCGGGCGCTGCGCGGGCGAGGCGCCGGGCAGCAGGCCGTCGATGAACAGGCCCATGGCATGCAGCGGCTGGCGCAGGTCGTGGCTCGCGGCCGCGAGGAAGCGTGCGCGCGAGAGGGCCGCCTGCTCGGCCTCGGCCATGCGCTGCAGCGCGACGGCGGTGGCCTCGCGCACCTGCTCCTCGCTGACCTGGCGGTTGCGCTGCAGGCGCTCGGCCAGCCGGTCGATGTCGTGCGCGAGCACCGCGAGCTCGTGCGTGCCGCGCGCGCCGCCTTCCGCCACGTCGCAGCGCACCTCGAAATGCCCCGCCTCCAGCGCCGCGACCGTGCGGGACACGCGCCGCAGCGGCCGCGCCACCGTGCGCGCCATGTGCCGCACCGAGGCCCACGCCGCGATCAGCGCGACCAGCGCGATGCCGACGCCCGCGATCAGCGAGCGGCTGCGCTCGCGCGTGTAGGCCGTGGTGTCGCGGAAGGTCTGCACCAGCCCGATGGGCGCATCGCCCGCCGCGGTGGAGCCGGCGGGCGCGAAGGCGCTGGCACGCGAGGCCTCGCGCAGCGTGACCGGCGAGGTGAACATGCGCAGCTGCCCCAGCGACGGCGTCTTGGGCCCGGCGGTCACGTAGATGCCGGCGCTGTTGCTGATCTCCACGCGCGTGACCTGCCCGCCGCGCAGCGCGGCATTGGCCACGTTCTGCAGGGCCGGCACGTCACCTGCGTAGAGGCTCAGGTCGGACATGGCCGCCACCTGCTTCGCGACGGACTGGCCTTCGGCGTCGAAGGCGGCTTCGAGCGTCTGCAGCCGGTTGTGCGTGAACCAGCCGGTGAGCGCCAGCGCCACCGCCGCGCACGGCACCACGCCGAGGCGGAACAGGTCGCGCTGGAGGTTGCCGCGCAGGACCAGCGTGTGCGGCGAGCGGAAGGACGCGGGCGGCGGCGAAGCCGAAGCGGCCGGCGCATCCGCACCCTCCGCCCCCGTGGGCTCGGCCGGGTCGAGGGAAGGTGGAGCGCTGCTCATCGCGGGGCCGCGAGCCGGTCGGTCAGTTCCCGTTCCTCCGGCAGGCGCAGGCCGAGTCCGCGTGCCACGGTGGCGTTGACGCGCACGGCGGCCGGCGTAGCGGCTTCCACCAGCGGTGCGTTGCTGCTGCTGCCC
The DNA here is from genome assembly GCF_052044195.1 of Variovorax sp. 22077. Lineage (NCBI taxonomy): Bacteria > Pseudomonadati > Pseudomonadota > Betaproteobacteria > Burkholderiales > Comamonadaceae > Variovorax > Variovorax sp. 22077. Next base: position 12,843 of record NZ_JBQEQC010000009.1, on the reverse strand, counting down.
GCCCCGGCCGCGGCGGCGCTCGCGACCTTCTGCCCGAGCTGACGCGCCTGCTGTGCGAGTTGCGAGGGCGTGGAGACCGCCGCTGCCAGCCCGCCCGATCGCACCAGCCCCTCGCTGGCGCCGAACACCGGCAGGCCCGCGCTCGCGCCGGCGCGCAGCACCGACAGCGTGGCCGCCTGGTTGTCGCCGATCAGGTCGGGCAGCACCATCAGCGCGTCGCTCTGCGGCACCACCAGCCGCAGCGCCGAGGCGATCGACCGCGCGTCGGGCACGTATTCCACGCGCAGGTCCCATGCCGGGTTCGCGCCCTGGGCGGCGCGCTGCAGTTCGCGCACCAGCGGCTCCGACTCCGGCGTGGCGACCACGCCCACGCGGTGCTTCTGCGGCAGCACCGCATTGACCAGCGCGAGCTGGTCGGCCATGGCCGGGTCGCGCAGCAGCACGCCCACGCGGCGGTCGCCGCGCCGCAATGCCGGACTGGAGGCCTTGAGCGTCTCGTATTCGAGCCGGCTGAGCATCGCCAGCACCAGCGGCTCCTGGCCCGGCCGCTCGATGGCGGCGCGCGCGGCGGCAGGGCCGACGGCCATGGTGAGCGGCGCATCGGCGGCCGCGCTGCGCAGGCTGCGCGTGCGCACGCCCGCGTTGGCGGCGCGCTCTTGATCGGGGGCGGGAGCGAGGGCCGCCGCTTCGGGCTGCGCGGCGGCCGCACCGCCTGGCGGGATGCGCACCAGCTCGAACCTGCCGCCGGGCTCCTGGTCGGCGCGCAGCTGCTGCACGAACTCGGAAGAGGCCGCCATGTCGTCGCCCATCAGCACCGTGAGGCTCGCGGCCGCCGCGCCGCCGGCCGCCGCGGCCCAGGCGAGCATCGCCGCCAGCGCGATGCGGACGGCGCGCCACGGCCTTCTCGAGGAGGGCGGGAGGACGGGAATCACGGCAACAAACATGGACTGCTTCCGCAGCGAGAGGCGAATGACCCAATGTAAGGACGCCCCCTTCTTCGCGCGATAAGGCGGAGGGCTTATGTCAGCGTCCGCGGCGCCCTGCCGGTGTGACGAATTCCTCGCGGCGGTGGCCGCAAGGCCTATGCCTGACGGAGTACCTGGTTCTCCCCCAGGCTTCGCGCACTTCGTGTCGCGCGCGCCTTCCCCCTTCCGGGGGCAACACCAGCGGCCCGGCGAAGCCGGTTCCGCGGTAGCACTTGCCTCACCCCCAGGCTTCGCGCACTTCGTGTCGCTTCGCCACCCCCCTTCCGGGGGCAACACCTGCGGCCCGGCGAAGCCGGTTCCGCGGTGTTTCGCGCTAGGAGAGCGCTTTTAAGCGCTGGCTGCCTGCGCTGCCGCGGCTCGCTGCGCCTGGATCGCCTGGCGTAGCACGCGCGGCGACACCGGCTTGTAGAGCACCGTGATGCCGGCGCTCGCTACCTCGCGCAGGCGGTCGGGCTTGGTCTCGCCGGTCACAAGCAGGCGGGCGGTACCCGGGCCGATGCCGCGCGGATGGCGCTCCAGCGCGGCGATCACGTCCAGGCCGTTGTCGCCGCCTTGCAGCAGCAGGTCGCTGATGACCACGTCGGGCGGCTGCGCCCAGCCGTCGGCCATGGTCAGCGCCTCGGCGCGGGTTTGCGCGGGCAGCACCTCGGCGCCCCAGTTGGAGAGCACCACCGTCAGGCCCTCGAGGATGGTGCGCTCGTCGTCGATCACGAGGATGCGCACGCCGGCCAGGCTCTCTTCTTCCTCGATGGCGGCGAGGGAGGGCGCCGCCGCGGGCACCGGCAGCGCGGCGGCGGCCGAGCGCACCAGCACCCGCACGCAGGTGCCCTTGTTCAGCTTCGATGTCAGATCCACGCGCGTGTTGAGCAGCTCGGCCAGCCGCTGCACCGTGGCCAGGCCCAGCCCCATGCCGCGCGCGCCGCGCGATGCCGCCTGCCGGCCCGCGGGCTCGACCTGGTAGAACTCCTCGAACACCCGCGCCTGGTGGTGCGCGGCGATGCCCACGCCGGTGTCGACCACGTCGATGCGCACGCCCCGGCCGCGCCGCCGCGCGCCGATCAGCACGCCGCCCTCGATGGTGTGGCGCAGCGAGTTCGACACCAGGTTGTTCAGGATGCGCGAGAGCATCACGTAGTCGCAGCGCACCCACACGTCGGTCTTGCGCACCACCAGCCGCAGGCCCTGCTGCTCGGCCACCGGGCGGAAGTTGCGGCTGATCTCCTCGAAGAGCCGGTCGAGCGGGAAGTCGATCCACTGCGGCTGCAGCACGCCCGCGTCCAGCTGCGACAGGTTCAGCAGCTCGGAGAAGAGGCGGTCCAGCGAATCCACGCACTCGCGGATGTGGCCGATGCGCTGCAGCTTCACCGGATCGCTCTCGCCGTTGGCCAGCCCGTCGGAGAAGAGCGTGAGCGCGTGCAGCGGCTGGCGCAGGTCGTGGCTGGCGGCGGCCAGCAGCCGGGTCTTGGCCTGGCTGGCCACTTCGAGCAGCTGGTTCTTGCGCGCCAGCTCGGCGGTGGCCTCGTTGATGCGGCTCTGCAGCAGCCGGTGGCTTTCGGCGAGCGCGCGCGCGGCCTCGTTGAAGCCCTGCTGCAGGTGGCGCACCTCGGCCGTGCCCTCGATGGCCACGCTTGCGTCCTCGCCCGCGCCCAGCCTGTCGACCGCCTTGCCCAGCGCGCGGATCGGCTCGCTGATGCGCCTGGCGGCCCACCAGCCGGCCAGGCCCACGCCCACCAGGCTGACCGCGAGCACCAGGCCCACGTTGAGCCACACCGAGCGCCGCGCGCTCTGCACGGCCGCCAGGCTCATCTCGACCATCACCTTGCCGTTGTGGCGGCCGTCGTCGCTCACGATGGGCACCACCACCTGCAGGCCCTCGGCGCGGGCGCGGTCCATGGTCTCGGAGTTGGCGACGATCTCGCCGTCCTCCGTCCAGATCTGCACCTGCTGCACGTTCGGCTGGTAGGTGCCCGACTGGGCGGTGCGCGCAAGCGCGCGGCGGTCCATGCGCGCCAGCGGCGCCTGCGCCACCGTGGCCACCTGCAGCGCCACGGTCTGCGCGTTGGCGCGCATCAACTCGGTGAGGTTGCCCAGGTGCTGGCGCGTCAGCACGGCGATGGCTGCCAGCGTGGCCAGGGCCGCCGGCACCATCGCCAGCAGGATCAGCTGCTGGGCGAAGGTCAGGCGCCCCAGGCTCCTGATGACGCGGAAGTTCCAGTTCATGAGGGCATCGCGGGCATGGGCGCCGAGCTTAGGAGGGCGTTCCGGGGCAGGAAAGCTGGGAAAAACATCACAACAAATGTTTGCAATTGATATTTAATGGCGTCCGCGCTGCCATGTTAGACCCGCCGATGCGCGCCGGCCCTATGTCTTTCGCTTCAGAAATGCTGGCTTCCCTGCGCCGATTCGCCGAGTTCTCAGCCGCCGTGCTCCGCGCGGGCACCCTGGCGCTGCTCACGGCGCTGCCCCTCGCGGCGCCCGCCCAGGTCAATCCGCTGGACGGCCCGGTGCGCTTCGGCATCCTGCCGCTGGGCGGTGCGTTCGAATCGCGCAGCGACTGGGACCCGCTCCTGGCCGAGCTCAGCCGCGCGATCAACCGGCCGGTGAGCGTGCTGTCGGTCAACTCGTACGAGGCGCTGGAGCAGGCCATCCAGCGCGACGAGGTCGACATGGCCTTCCTCTCCGGGAAGATGGCGCTCGACGCCGTCACCCAGCGGCGCATGAAGGTGGTGGCGCAGGTGGTGCGCCATGACGGCCTGCCGGGCTACCGCGCGCTGCTGCTGTCGCGCAAGGCGCCGCCCTTCAATTCGCTGAAGAACCTGCTGGAGCAGCCCGATCGCTGGCGGCTCGCGCGCGGCGAGAAGCAGTCGGTGTCGGGCTTCATCGTGCCGCAGCTGCAGCTCTTCCTGCCGAACCACATCGCGATGGAGACGCGCTTCCGCAGCGAGATCGTGGGTACCCACCAGGCCACAGCGCTGGCCGTGGCCAACAACGAGGCCGATGTGGCCACCAACAACACCGCCGACTTCGAGCGCTTCAAGACGCGCTTTCCGGCCGAGACCGAGCGGCTGCAGGTGCTGTGGGAGTCCGACCTGATCCCGCATGCGCAGATCGTGGTGCGGCGCGAATACACGCCCGAGCTGCGCAAGCGCGTGCAGGCCTTCCTGGTGGCCTACGGGCGCGGCAAGGGCCCGCGCGGCGACGCCGAGCGCGTGGTGCTGAAGTCGCTGCACGATCTGGCCGGCTTCGTGGCGGCCGACAACAGCTCGCTGCAGCCGGCCGCCAAGCTGGCCTACCAGCTCGCGAAGCAGAACGCCATGACCGCGCAGTGGGTGAACGACGCCGCGCGCGAAGCCCGGCTGCAGCGCATCGAGAGCGGCTACGCCGAGCAGGTCAGCGTGCTGAAGGACGTGTCGCCATGACGCTGCGCACCGGGCTGTGGCGCGCGGTGGCCGTGCTGCTGGCCTTCCTCATCGCGATGCCGGCCGTGGCGCAGCAGGGCACGGCGACAGGAGCCGCGGTGGCGCCGGCCGAGAAGGGCGCGCCGTCGCCCGCCATCCGGATGCTCCGCTTCGGCGTGCTGCCGCTGGGCGGCACCGTCGAGTCGCGCGCGCTGTGGACGCCGCTCATGAACGACCTGGGCCGCGCGCTCGGCATGCCGGTCAGCATGTATTCGGTGCCGACCTACGAAGAGCTCGACCGCGCCATCGGCCGCGACGAGATCGACATGGCCTTCCTGTCCGGAAAGATGGCGCTGGACGCCGTGATGCAGCGTCGCATGAAGGTGGTGGCGCAGATCGCGCGGCACCCCGGCATGCCCGAGCACCGCGCGGTGCTGCTGGTGCGCAAGGCAGGCCCGCTCAACACGCTCGAGGGCCTGCTCGCGCAGCCCGAGAAGTGGCGCCTGGCGCGCGGCGACAGCCGCTCGGTCACCGGCTTCATCGTGCCGCAGAGCCAGCTCTTCCTGCCGAACAACATCGAGATGGAGACGCGCTTTCGCAGCGAGTTCGTCGGCACCCACCAGGCCACCGCGCTGGCCGTGGCCAACGGCGACGCCGACGTGGCGACCAACAACACCACCGACCTGGAGCGCTTCCGCCAGCAGTTCCCCATCGAGGCCGAGCGGCTGAAGGTGATCTGGGAGTCGCAGCCGCCGCCAGGCGCGCAGATGGTGGTGCGGCGCGACTTCCCGCCCGAGTTCCAGGCGCGGCTGCAGAACTTCCTGACCGGCTACGGCAAGGCCAAGGGCACGCGCGGCGACGCCGAGCGCGAGGTGCTCAAGAGCCTGCGCGCGGCCTACGGCTACATCGCCGCCGACGACAGCGCGCTGCTGCCGCAGGCGCAGCTGGAGCGCCAGCTCGGCAGGCAACACGCCATGGCCGCCGCGTGGGTCAACGAGGCCGCGCGCGAGCAGCGGCTGCAGCGCATCGAGAAGACCTACGCCGAGCAGGTCGAGATGCTGCGGCCCGCCTCCCGCTGAAGCGTCCGTCCTCCGCTGCCCGTCCGCCGGGCCACCCGCCTGCGCAGGGCGAATCTCTACTCCCTTCGCCGTAGCTCCAGAGCCCCTGCCTAGGCCGTTAGCTAGGCCTTAAGGCGGATTTGCCACCAGCCCCCCGAGCCGGAAACTTCGTGTTTCTTTCAGGCAACCCTTGCCGTTGACGGAGTGCGGATGAGTTGGCGAACAAAAGTGGTCTGGAGCGAGGGGATGCTGTTGCAGCCTCAGCACCTGCAGCAGAGCGAGCGTCATGCCGATCACGCGCGGCACGTGCTGCTGCGTTCCACCACGCCCTACGCCTGGGGCTTCGCCGAGCTGGAGATCGACCCGGCCGCGCTCACGCTGGGCAAGCTGGCGCTGGTGCGCGCGGTGGGCGTGTTCGGCGACGGCACCGTCTTCGACATGCCTGCGGTCGACCCGCTGCCCGAGCCCATCGACATTCCATCCACCATGCGCGACGAGGCCGTGGTGCTCGCGCTGCCGCTGCGCCGCGCGGGCGCGCGCGAGGCCGACGCGGAAGAGTATGAGGAGCTGGTGCGCCACCGCGTGCTCGAGTCGGAGGTGCCCGACTCCAACACCGCCGGCGAGCGCACCGCGATGCTGCAGCTGGGCCAGCTCCACACGCGCCTGATGCGCGCGAGCGAGGCCACCGATGCGTGGACGACCCTCGGCGTGGCCCGCGTGGTCGAGCGCCGCGTCGACAACCAGGTGCAGCTCGATCGCGCGATGCTGCCGCCGCTGCTCGACGTGGCCGGCCATGCCGTCATCCGCGCCTGGCTCGACGAACTGCTGGGCCTGCTGCGCCAGCGTGGCGAGGCGCTGGCCGGCCGGCTCACGCAGGGCGGCACCGGCGGCGTGGCAGAGATCGCCGACTTCATGCTGCTGCAGGCCGTCAACCGCAACGAGGCCGTTTTCGCGCATCTCGCGAAGAGCGCGATGCTGCATCCGCAGCACTTCTTCGAGCATGCGCTGGGCCTGGCGGGCGACCTCGCGAGCTTTCGCGACTCGCGCCGCGTGTCGCGCTTCGGTCCCTACATCCACGACGACCTCGCGATGAGCTTCCGTCCGCTCATGGACGACCTGCGCCGCAGCCTGTCGATGGTGTTCGAGCAGTCGGCCATCCGCATCGACCTGCACGACCGCAAGCACGGTGTGCGCGTGGCGGTGGTCACCGATGTGGAGCTGCAGCGCAAGGCCACCTTCGTGCTCGCGGTGAGCGCGAGCATGCCCAGCGAGGCGCTGCGCGCGCGCTTTCCCACGCAGGTCAAGATCGGGCCGGTCGAGCGCATCCGTGACCTCGTCAACCTCGCGCTGCCGGGCGTCACGCTCACGCCGATGCCGGTGGCGCCGAGGCAGATTCCCTTCCACACGGGCGCCAGTTATTTCGAGCTGGAGACGCGCAACAGCGACCTGTGGCGGCAGCTAGAGCAGTCGGGGGGCATCGCGATGCACATCGCAGGCGATTTCCCCGGGCTCGATCTCCAGTTCTGGGCAATACGAGCATGACCCCCAGTCTTCGCGCACTTCGTGCCGCTACGCCAACCCCCTTCGAGGGGGCAACGCCTGTTGCCCGGCAAAGCCGGTTCCGCGGCATTTCACGAATTGGCGCCGTCAGCGTGGAGCCATCATGAGCACACCTCCCGATCCCTTCGCAGCGTTCGAGTCGGAGCGCACGGTCATCAAGCCCAAGCCGCGCACGCCGGCGGGCACGCCGAGTGCGCCCGCGCCCGCGCCTTTCTTCGGAGGGGCCGATCCGACACCCGCCGCCGACGTTGGTGAACTTGGCCTGCTCAATCCACTGGTGTCGGCCGCCGGCAAGCTGCTGGTGCTGATCGGCAAGCTGCGCAACCTCGCGCAGCCGCCCAACGTGCCGGCGCTGCGTGCATCGACCGCCGATGCGGTCAACCAGTTCGACGCCAGCGCGCGCCGTGCGGGCGTGGGCAACGAATCGGTGCTGGCCGCGCGCTACGTGCTGTGCACCGCGCTCGACGAGGCCGTGGCCAACACGCCCTGGGGCGTGCAGGCCGGCTGGAACAAGCAGAGCCTGCTGGTGCAGTTCCACAACGAGACCTGGGGCGGCGAGAAGGTCTTCCAGCTGCTGGCCAAGCTCGCGCAGGACGTGCCCACGCACCGCCAGTTGCTGGAGCTGATCTACAGCGTGCTCGCCCTCGGCTTCGAGGGCCGCTACCGCGTGATCGACAACGGCCGCGCGCAGCTCGACTCGGTGCGCCAGCGCCTGGCCGACCTCATCGCGAAGGACCGTCCGCCCGTGGAAGCCGAGCTCTCGCCGCACTGGCGCGGGCAGGGCGCCGGCACGGTGCGGCTGCGCGAGTCGCTGCCGCTTTGGGTGTTCGCAGCGGGCTTCGCGCTGCTGCTGGCGCTCGCATGGTTCGGGCTGCGGCTCACGCTCAACCATCGTTCCGACACCACCTACGCCGCGGTGTCCAGCCTGCGCGCGCCCAACATCCAGATCGCGCCGCCCGCGCTGCCGGCGAAGACGCCGCGCCTCGCGCGCTTCCTCGAGCCCGAGGTGAAGCAGGGCCTGGTGACGGTGACCGACGAGGCCGACCGCAGCGTGGTGCGCCTGCGCGGCGACTCCTTCTTCGGCTCCGGCAGCGCCGACCCGATGCCGCAGTCGCTGCCGGTGCTGCGCCGCATCGGCCAGGCGCTGTCCGAGGTGAAGGGCGAGGTGCTGATCACCGGCCACTCCGACAACCAGCCGATCCGCTCGCTGCGCTATCCGTCCAACTGGCACCTGTCGGCCGCGCGCGCCGATGCGGTGAAGGGCGCGCTCTCCACGCTGGTCGACCCGGCCCGCATGCGTTCCGACGGCAAGGCCGACGCCGAGCCGGTGGCGCCCAACGACACGCCGGCCAACCGCGCGCGCAACCGCCGCGTCGAGATCGTGCTGCTGACGGGCCCCGAGGGCGTCACACCCGCGCCGACTGCTGTCGCGCCGGCCGCCGTTCCTGCTCCGGCCACGGGAGCGACGAAATGATCAAGAAAATCTTCGGCTTCCTCTTCAGCCCGCTGCTGCTCACGCTGCTGGCGCTGATCGTCGTCGCGCTGCTGATCTGGTGGATCGGTCCGCTGGTGAAGATCGGCTCGCTCGCGCCGCTGGAGAGCGAGACCACGCGCGCCATCGTCATCGGCGTCATCGTGCTCGTCGTGGTGCTGCGCGCGCTGTACCGCCGCTGGCGCGCCCGCCGCGCGAGCCGGCATCTCACCGACGGCCTCATGAAGGCGCCGGCCGCCAAGGCCGATGCGCCGGTCAACGGCGAGCAGAAGATCCTCGACACGCGCTTCAGCGAGGCCGTCGCCACGCTCAAGCAGATGCGGCTGCACGCCGCCGGCAGGAAGCCGGGCTGGCGCGACTGGCTTTCCATCTCGGGCGGCAGCTATCTCTACGACCTGCCCTGGTACGTGTTCATCGGCGCGCCCGGCGCGGGCAAGACCACCGCGCTGGTCAACTCGGGCCTGAGCTTCCCGCTGGCCGAGAAGTTCGGTCCCGGCGCGATCCGCGGCGTGGGCGGCACGCGCAACTGCGACTGGTGGTTCACCGACGAGGCGGTGCTCATCGACACCGCGGGCCGCTACACCACGCAGGACAGCCACCAGTCGGAAGACAAGAGCGCGTGGGAAGGCTTCCTGGGGCTGCTGAAGAAGGTGCGCCCGCGCCGGCCGCTGAACGGCGTGTTCCTCACCGTCAGCGTGGCCGACCTGCTGAGCCAGGGCCCCGAGGCGCGCACGCAGCTCGCGGCATCGATCCGCGCGCGCCTGCTGGAGCTCGACGGCAAGCTCACCACGCGGCTGCCGGTGTATGTGCTCGTCACCAAGAGCGACCTGCTCTACGGCTTCACCGACTACTTCGACGACCTCGGCAAGGAGCAGCGCGCGCAGGTCTTCGGCTTCACGCTGCCGGCCGACGAGAATCTGCAGGTGGAGGAGAAGGGACTCTCCGCCGCCTTCAACCGCGAGTTCGCGCTGCTGCACAACCGCGTGAACGACGGCCTCATCGCGCGCATGCAGCGCGAGACCGACGGCAACCGCCGCGCGGCGATCTTCGGCTTTCCCGCGCAGTTCGGCTCCATCGGGCCGCTGCTGTCGGACCTGCTGGAGCAGGTGTTCACCGGCTCGCGCTTCGCGCAGCCGCCATGGGTGCGCGGCGTGTACTTCACCAGCGGCACGCAGGAAGGCAGTCCCATCGACCGCGTGATGGGCAGCCTGGCGCGCAGCTTCGGCATCGAGCGCGCGATGCTCGCGCCGCAGAAGTCCAGCGGGCGCAGCTATTTCCTCACCTCGCTGCTGCGCGACGTGGTGTTTCCCGAGCAGCGCCTGGCCGGCGCCGACGTGAAGCTGGAGCGTCGCCGCCACACGCTGCGCGTGATCGGCGTGACGGCGATGACGCTGGTCACCGTCGGCCTGCTCGCGGCCTGGGGCTACAGCACGCTGCAGAACATGAACTACCTGAAGTCGGTCGAGGCCCGCGTCGAGCCCGCCCGGCAGAACCTCGCTGCGCTGCCCGCGCGCGTGCAGAACCTGGTGGAAGTCGCGCCCGTGCTGCAGAGCCTGCGCGACATCTGGAAGACGCCCGAGAACCGCCAGGGCGACGAGCCGCTGTCGATGACGCTGGGCCTCTACCAGGGCGACAAGCTCGACGCCGCCGCCATGCTCACGCACCAGCGTGCGCTCAACGACGCCTTCCTGCCGCAGATCGCCAAGCGCATCGAGGACCAGCTGCGCACCGCGCAGAAGGACAACCTCGAGTTCACCTACGAGGCGCTCAAGACCTACCTGATGCTCTACCAGCCCGAGCACTTCGACGCCGAGGCGCTGAAGGCCTGGATCACGCTCGACTGGGCGCGCAACCTCGACCGCGGCATTCCCGAGGACCAGCGCAAGCAGCTGGAAGACCAGCTCGACGTGCTCATCGCACAGGGCCCGCCGCGCTCGCCGCTGAAGATGGACGAGAACCTGGTGCGCAGCGTGCGCGCCGTGCTCGCGAGCTACCCGCTGGAGCAGCGCGTGTTCAGCCGCCTCAAGCGCCAGCGCGCCAGCAAGGACATCCCGGCCTTCAGCGTGGCGGCAGCCACCGGCCCGTCGGGTCCGCTGGTGTTCGAGCGCATCAGCGGCAAGCCGCTGTCCGAGGGCGTGCCGGGCATGTTCACCTACGACGGCTACCACAAGCGCTTCCAGAACGAAGTGGTGGTGCTCACCGGCCTGCTCGCGAACGAAGACCCGTGGGTGCTCGGCCAGGACCGCAACGCCGCCGACCGCCTGCGCGACGCCGCCGCGCTCGGCGCGCTAACCGACCGCGTGCGCCGCCTCTACCTGGAGGAGTACGTCAAGCAATGGGAGGCGCTGCTGGCCGACGTGCGTTTGATCCGCGTGAACGGGCTGGAGAAGAACATCGAGACCGCGCGCATCCTCTCGGGCGTCGATTCGCCGCTCGCGAACTTCCTGCGCGCCGTGGTCAAGCAGACCACGCTGATCCCCGCCGCCGACGCCAACAAGGACGTGGTCAGCAAGGCCACCGAGACCGTGCGCAACACCCGCAAGGGCCTGGAAGACCTGTTCGGCGCCGACCCCGGCCGGCAGGTGGCCCCGGGCAAGCGCATCGAGAGCATCGTGGACGACCGATTCGAGGCGCTGCGCCGGCTCGTCACCGCGGGCGGCCCCAACCAGCCGGCGCCCATCGACGATGCGCTGAAGCTCTTCAACGAGGTCTACGTGTACCTCAACGCCGTCGACACGGCCGTGAAGGGCCGCACCTCGCCGCCGCCGGGCGACGTGGCCGGCAAGCTCAAGTCCGACGCCGGCCGCCTGCCGGAGCCCGTGCGCTCCATGGTCGAGAACCTGAGCCAGGCCGGCGCCGCGCAGGCGCAGGTGGCCGAGCGCGGCAACCTCAGCCAGGACCTGCGCCCCGTCACCGAGTTCTGCGCGCGTGCGATCGCCGGCCGCTATCCCTTCGTGCAGAGCAGCAAGCGCGACGTGCTGCCCGAGGACTTCGGCCAGATGTTCGGCCCCGGCGGCCTGATGGACGATTTCTTCCAGAAGCGCCTGGCCGCCATCGTCGACACCAGCACGCGCCCGTGGCGCTACAAGCCCGTGGCCGAGCGCGGCGCCATCACCACCCAGGCGATCGCGCAGTTCGAGCGCGCCGCGCGCATCAAGGAGATCTTCTTCCGCGGCGGCGGCCGGGGCCCGTCGATGCGGCTGGACTTCAAGCCGGTGGAGATGGATGCGGGCATCACCCAGTTCATCCTCGACGTCGACGGCCAGCTCGTGAAATACGCGCACGGCCCCGTCGTGCCCATGGCCGTGCAGTGGCCCGGCCCCAAGGGCAGCAACCAGGTGCGCATCCAGGTCAGCCCGCCCTCGACCACCGGCAGCTCCGGCTCCGCGGTGGACGGCCCGTGGGCTCTATTCCGCACGCTCGACGACGGCCAGCTCGAAGCGGGCGACGCGCCCGAGAAGTTCTTCATCACCTTCCAGGTCGGCGCGCGCAAGACACGCTTCGAGGTGACGACCAACAGCGTACAGCACCCGATCCGACTGCGCGAGCTGCGCGAGTTCTCATGTCCGGAGGGGCTGTGAGCGTCGAGTCCTCTTCGTCGTCGCTGCTTGCTCCCGCCGCTGCGCTGCCCGGGTGGTTCGGGAAATTGCCTGGCATGGGGGATTTCGCGCATCGGCGGCTGCCTGAGGCGTTCCGCGCCGTGTGGGACCAGTGGCTGCAGCGGGGCATGTCGCGGCTGCGGGATCGGGCGGATTGGACCGAGCGGTATCTCGAAGCGCCCATCTGGTGCTTTGCGCTGGGGCGGCAGGTGGCTGGCGAGCAGGCGTGGATCGGGGTGCTCATGCCTTCCGTGGATGGGGTGGGGCGGTACTTTCCGTTTGCCATTGCGGTGGAGTTGAGCGCGAACTCGCCCGGGACCCTGCGGGGGGAAGCGCTGGCTGCTGCGCTGGAGTGGTGGGCTCATGCGACGCAGGCTGCGTTGGAGGGGCTTGATGGGGATCTGGATGCGGTGCGGTTTGATGCTGTGTTGCAGAGGTTGTTTTTGGCGGATGTTGTTGCTTTTTCTTCGGTTGGTCGGGAAGGGGTTGTGGAGTCTCTGGAGTTGCCGGTGGCGGGGGCTTCGTTGTGGTTGAGTGATCCTTCTGTTGAGAGTGGGATACGGATGCTCAGTACCGGGTTGCCTCGGGATGAGCAGTTTGAAGCTCTGTTTCTGGGCTTTGCCGAGGAGGGGTGAGATGTACGCCTCTTCTTGTTTTGGGTTTCGGAGCCGGGTCTCGCCCCGGCGGGCGACCTTCTTTCTTTTGCTTCGCCAAAAGAAAGTAGGCAAAGAAAAGGCGACCCTGCTGTCT